>DAMDKS010000012.1:0-103641 GCA_032085455.1 Oceanobacillus sp. | reverse complement strand
GGTTTTAATGCGATTGCCCGTGCAATTCCAATTCGCTGTCTCTGTCCCCCACTAAATTCATGTGGAAAGCGATTTGCCAACTCTGTGTCCAGTCCTACCGTTTCCATAAGTTCATTGACACGTTTCTCAAGCTCCTTTCCTTTACAAACCTTGTGTGTTTTAAGTGGTTCAGCAATGATTTCTGACACACGCATTCGCGGATTTAGTGAAGAAAAGGGATCTTGAAAAATCATTTGCATATTTTTCTTGTATGGTTTAAATTGCTTTGCGTTCATCTTTAAAATGTCTTTACCTTCATAAAAAACCTCACCAGCAGTTGGCTCTACTAAGCGAATAATTGAGTTACCAGTGGTTGACTTCCCACATCCTGACTCACCGACAATCCCTAGTGTTTCACCTGCGTTAACATGAAAGGAAACATCATCAACTGCTTTTAAATATTTTCTTTCCCCTTTTAATTTTCCTGGAGAAATTGGGAAATACGTTTTTAAGTGCTTAACTTCGAGGAGCGGTTGCACTGATGATTGTTTTTCATTTTCTCTATCTACGACAGCTAAAATTTCTTTACTCATGCAGCCTTCCCTCCTCATCGTATAACCAGCAATTTACCATTTTATTTTCTCCATAATACGTATCTTTAGGAACTTCCATTTTACAAATATCCATCGCAAATGGACAACGTGGATGAAATGGACAGCCATTTGGTTTATTAGCTGGTGCAGGAACATTCCCTTTAATCGGATCAAGCTTTTCTTCTTGGTCAATGGATGGTGTACTATGAATTAGTCCTTGTGAATAGGGATGCTTTGGATTGGCAAAAAAATCCTCTACCTTATTCTCCTCAATAATCTTACCAGAGTACATGACTACTACTCTATCAACCATTTCAGCAACAACACCTAAATCATGTGTAATTAAGATAATCGAAGTGCCTAGCTCACGAGCTATTTTTTTCATTAAACCTAAGATTTGCGCTTGAATAGTCACATCAAGAGCAGTAGTAGGCTCATCAGCTATAAGCAATTCCGGGTCACAAGCTAAAGCAATTGCAATCATTACTCGTTGACGCATCCCTCCTGATAACTGGTGTGGATAATAATTATATTTTTCATCAGCCTGTGGGATACCAACAATCTTCATCATTTTAAGTGCATGTTCTTTTGCCTCCTTTTTCGTATAATCACGATGTAACAAAACAGATTCCGTTATTTGCTTGCCAACGCGAATTAACGGATTTAACGAGGTAAGTGGTTCTTGAAATATCATTGAAATTTCATTTCCTCGTACTTTTCGCATTTCTCTCTTAGAAAATGTCGATATCTCCTGTCCTTTAAATAGAATACTACCCGATTCAATTTTCCCCTTATTACCGAGTAACTGTAAAATAGATAGGGATGTGACACTTTTTCCACATCCTGATTCCCCGACAATCCCAAGTACCTCTCCCTTTTTCACAGAAAAAGAAACGCCATTTACAGCTGGTATTGACCCATAATCTGTATGAAAATGTGTATGCAAATTTTTCACTTCAAGTAAATCCATTGTTTATCATCCCTTTTTATAATCTCGGATCGAGTACATCTCTTAACCAATCTCCTAAGAATATGATGCTGAGTACCGTAATTGTAATGGCTAAACCAGGGAAGGTTCCCATCCACCAATGTGTTGCTAAATAATCTCTACCGTCATTCAACATACCACCCCAAGAAATATCTGGTGGCTGTATCCCTATCCCAAGGAAACTAAGAGATGCTTCCAAAATAATCGTAGTTGCTACACTCAATGTGGAAATAACAATAAAGGTAGACATAACATTTGGAATTAAACTTTTTCGAATAATCGTCCAGTTACTTGTTCCTATTGTTTGAGAGGCTTTAACAAATTCACGTTCCTTCAGTGTAAGTACCTCACTACGAATAACTCTGGCATAGTTTACCCATGTCGTTAACCCGATTACGATAATAAGTATCACTAAATTTGGAGAAAAAATAGTTAAGACAACCATAATAAATAAAATACTCGGAATAGAAAGAAACGAGTCAACAATGCGCATCAATACTTGGTCGACCCATTTGCCGAAATAACCTGCGGCAACACCAATTAATAACCCAATGACGCCTGCTACAACCACAGACAATATGCCGACAATTAAGGAAACGCGCGTTCCATAAACAAGTCTACTAAAAATATCCCTTCCTAAATTATCTGTCCCTAGCAAGTATTCATCCGTCCCACCATCCTGCCAAGCAGGTGGCAATAATATATTTGCTAGATTCGGTTCAACAGGATCATGCGGAGCGATAACATCTGCTAATATTGCTACGATCGTAATTATCGTTAATACGATGAGACCAACCATACCAGTCTTACTCTTTAAAAGTAGTTTTATAAAAACGGAAAATTTATCTTTTGGTTTTGTATTTACTTTCGCATTTGTATCTTTCAGTGCCGCTGTTGCGTCTTCCATATGGAACACCTCCCTGTCTGTATTATATATTTTTTAGAAAAGAAGCTAAGAAATAATTAGCGCCGCTAACATCTTAGATTACCAATATGCTAAAGTTATACGGCTTTATCTTTTTATCTAGCCTTTCGAACATCCTTTTTAGCTATATTTTATACGCGGATCGATAATCACATAGATTAAATCCGTAATTAAATTCACAAGAATAACAAGAATGGCAATGATAAATACAGCTGCCTGAACAACTGCCATATCACGAGCATTTACTGCCTGAACGAGAAGCATGCCCAAACCTGGCCATTGGAATACGGATTCTGTAATAATAGAACCACTGACAAGAATTGATAATTGTAAAGTCGTAATGGTTAATACCGGAATTAACGTGTTACGAAAAGCATGATAAAAAATGACCTTTTTATCAGAAACACCCTTGCTCATCGCCGTACGAATATAATCCTGTCCGAGTGTGTCCAACATGGATGAACGAACAAGTCTCGTCATCTCAGCTGCCACTCCTGTTCCGAGAGTAATAGCTGGTAAAATAAGATGCAGGATTGTTCCACGACCCGAAACAGGGAATATGGGAATCATCACCCCTAAAACTAAAATTAGCATAATTCCAAGCCAAAAGTTTGGCATTGCTTTCCCTAATACGGATCCACCTGTTATAAATAAATCAATAAATGTATTCCGCTTATTTGCTGACCAAATCCCAAAAGGAATAGAAATGATCAGTGCTACTAACATTGCAGCTCCCGCCAGTTCAAATGTTGCTGGCAAACGATCTAAAACCAGTGGGAGAGCTTCCGTGTTATAGCGTGTCGAAACTCCAAAATTACCTGTACTGATATCTTTAAGAAAACTTCCATATTGCACTAAAAATGGCTCATTTAATCCAAGTGCTTCCCGTAAACTTTCACGATCTTCCTGACTTGCATCCTCAGGTAGCATCATCGAAACAGGGTCCCCTGCATGATATACAAGAATAAAAACTACAAATGTTATAATGAAAAGAACTGGGATTATTTCAAGAAGTCTTTTACTGATATATTTACTCATTCCCTCTCCCACCTAGAAAAATATTTAATGTGTTGTCACTTAGAATAAGTGAGGAAGCTTATAAATACATTAATTTTTATAAGCTTCCCTTTCACTTATTTAGGTAAAATATAATTAAAGTACATTGCTTCATCCAAACGTGGTTCAAACTCGATTGCGTCTGATACACCGTAATGTACTTTATCTTGATATAAGAACGTATGTGGACGTTCTTCTGCTATTACTTTCTGAATTTCCTGGAATTGTTCTACTCGCGATTCACGGTCTAAGTTACGTGATGCCTCTTTAAACATCTTATCAACTTCTTCATTATGGTAATCGGTTTGTCCTGCAGCTCGATCAATTGTATAGTGCACTAAAGAGTAAGAAGCATCTAAAAGACCGTCAGCTAACCCAATCATAATCAATTCTTCATTTTCATTATTAGAATATTTGTCTATAAACGTTCCAGATTCAAGCAGTTCGAGATTAACAGTAATACCAACTTGCTCTAGCATTACAGCAATTAATTCTGCGACTTGACTATCAAGTGGATAGCGTCCATTGGATGAAGTAAATGTAATCTCTAGCCCATCGCCATACCCCGCTTCTTCCAGTAACTCTTTTGCTCGTTCCGGATCATATACGGAAGTGTCATATAATGACGGCTCGTACCCCTCTACTCCCTCTGGTACACGAGATCGAACTGGAACAGCTGAACCATCTAACACAGAATCAACAATCGCTTGTTTATCAATCGCTAAATCAATTGCTTCCCGAACACGCGCATCAGCGGTAGCATATCCTTCCGTCATCCGATTCATTAATAAGATGACACGAGTGGTATCCCCAACTACTAAAGAAGTACCTTTATTTTCATCAACTCGTTCCCATTCATTTGGCGTTACATCTGTAATTAAATCTACACCACCAGTTAAAAATTCACTAACACGAGTTGAGCCTTCTGATATTGCTCGAATGGTTACCGTATCCCAAACAGGTTCTTCACCATAATAATCTTCATATCTTTCTAACTCTACTTGACTATCTACATTCCAGTTAACAAATTTATATGGGCCCGAACCAATCGGCTCTTTCTCAAACCCTTCCATGCCCACTTCTTCTATATAATCCTTAGGCAAAATATCAGCACCGCTTTTAGCTAAAACATGCTGCAATGTAGGCATTGGTCCATCTGTTACAATTTCTACTTCATAATCCCCTATCACATTGACTTCTTTTAATTGTGTAAAATAAGGGTATTCTTTTAAACTTTTCTCTATCATTACTCGCTCTAAACTAAACTTCACATCCTCAGCAGTTAGATCCTCGCCATTATGAAAGGTAACACCTTCCATTAACTTAAAATGCCATGTTTCGTCATCAATATTCTCAAACTCTTCCACAAGTTCAGTTTCGATTTCCATATCTTGATTTCTTGCAAATAAGCGGTTATACATATTACGGAAGATTCTCTCTCCGCTTGTTGCCAATGAATCTTGTGGATCTAGAGTAGTTATGTCAGCAGACTGTGCGATAATCAAGTCTCTGTTATCCTTGGTTGCTTTTGCATCTCCTCCGGAAGAAACTTGACCTTCTTCCTTCTCTCCTGAACAAGCAGCTAAAAAGAGAACCACTACCAAAAGAAGAACCATATAAATATTTCTAAATTTCATTTAAACTCTCCCCCTATTTTTTCTTATTTCCATTTCTTTAAGCCTTAAAATTTTTAATGATGGTTGCGACAACTTTGGCTCCCTGGAAAAAGTCATCTACTGTAATATTTTCATTTGGTGCATGAAACTTTGAATTCGTGTTTGCTACACCTATTTGAACAGCAGGCATCGGGCAATTAGATAATAGTTTATACATTGGACTAGATCCTGCTAGATTACTATAAATAATTGGCTGTTCCTCATATACCTCATCTACCGCATCCAACACTAATTTTACAAATGGATGATCTGGGTCTGTATTATATGGTTCCAGATGATTAAGGCTTTTTATTTCAATATGCTCAAACCCATGCTTGTCCAAATGCTTTCTTAAAAGTTCTACAACATGTTCTGGTGATTGACCTGGCACTAAGCGAAAATCTAATTTTGCTGTAGCTTTAGATGGTAAAACCGTTTTTGCTCCTTGAGCGATATAACCTGATTTCATTCCACAAATCGTACACGTTGGCTTAGAAATTAATCTTTTTTTCAGTTCATATCCAGATACATCATTGAGAAATTCATCTATTTCATAAATTGTTTTCGTATATTCCTCATCAAATTCCAGTGTGTCAATAAATTGCTTTGATTGTTCTGTTAAAGGTTCAATAGAATCGTAGAATCCCTCAATTAAAATCTTTTCATCTTTGGATTTCAATGTTGCCAATGCCCAAGTTAGATCCCATGCCGGATTTTCAATAATTGCTGCTTCTGAACTATGCAAATCATGCTTTGCTCCTTTAGCAATTAACTCTACATAAGCAATTCCTTTTACACCAAGCCCTACATGCAATCTTTTATTATGATATTCTCTGAGCCCTCCTTCCCAAAGAATTGCATCCGCTCTGATTCGGGAAGTATACTCGCGGGCAAGCTGCTCCAAATGGGGGCTTCCAATCTCCTCTTCACCTTCAATAATGAATTTAATCCCAATCGGCAGTTTTCCATACACCTTTTTGTAAGCATCGACAGCAGCAAGTCTAGCAACGATATTCCCTTTATTGTCTGCTGTCCCTCTAGCAACAATTAAGTCTTTCTTATAAGTCGTCTCAAACGGATTCGTTTCCCATTCGTCAATTGGATCTTCTGGCTGAACATCGTAGTGATTGTAGAATGCAAGTGTTTCCCTCGCCTCTCCTTGAAATTCAGCGATTAGTACAGGATATCCAGCAGTTTCTATTCTTTGTATACTGGCTCCTGCACTCACAAATAGCTCCTTTAAGATTAAAAACATTTCCTCCATTCCTCGATTTTGGGCAGAAACACTTGGTTGGTTACAAACTTTTTCAAGCCATTTCAAGTACTTTCTTTTCTCTTGGTTAATATACGCATGAACCTGATCCACAATCATCTTCCTTTCTTAATATAGAAATATAAAACATTAAATTAGGATTTTGCAATATAGCTAATTTCTTTACTAAAAAAATTCAGTAATTAAAGAATACTCAAATTATACAAAATGGATAAAATAGTGAAAAAATTATATGTACTAGTCATTATATTCGCAAAAAGGATGGTTTTCTTTCTAGTATAAAATATAATATTATAACTTTATTACATTAAAGCGATGATGTCTAGTAGTAAAAAAATTAAATATCAACATTGATATAAAATTGATAATCCTCTTGACTTCCTATGAACCTAGAATACTCTATCAATTCGCCCTGCTTTGTTCGAGTAAACCGTTTAATAACAAATAAACGCTCTCCTTCAGGAACCTTGAGCAGTGCTGCTTCTTTAGCACTCGCATTTAATAACGAAAAATAGATTCGCGCCTGAGCCAATTCTATTGCATAATTATTTTGTAAAACACTGTACAGCAATTCATCTTGAATCATTTTTTCCGTTAAGTTCGGAATTCGATCAGCAACCAGATAGGTATACTCTATTACCACTGGCTTTGAACCATTTAATTTTAATCGAGTTAGTTTATAGACTTCATCCTCTTCACTTATCTCAAGAGCTTTGCTTACAAGGGGATTAGCTATCTGTTTTTCAAACTCCAATAATTCATGAGGATATTTTACATTTTCGTCCTGCCCATATTTAAGCGTTACGAGACTCTGTATATCTGTTTCTACCTTAGATGTTACAAAAGTTCCCTTTCCTCGTTGACGATATAATAAACCTTCATTAACCAAATCCAATACTGCTCTTTTTACAGTAATTGTCGAAACATCAAAGAGCTTTGCAAGCTCCTTTTCAGTTGGAATTTGAGATCCCTTTGGCCAATCGCCAGAAACAATTTTCCCTTCAAGCAAATCTTTAACTTGGAAGTATAAAGGAAATGGCGCATTTTTATTAATCATAATTGCCTCCAAATAGTTTATAATATTATAACTTTATTTCACAACATAATACCATCTTAAATAATTATGTCAACAGTTTTTATTATATTTTTTGAAAGTTATATCGATAGGGGTTACTATTCACAGTCTACTTATTCTGTGCATGACAAATAGACCAATTAACGTCTCATTTTTTTCATTGGTCTATTTGTTAGCCAAAATTTTTTTTTAATGTATATGGATTCCCTTTTGCGACTCGCTCCAAAGCATCTACAATATTTATACCATGTCGCTTAGGTTTCTGCATACGTTCGAATGACCGCATAATTTTTTGCAGATGTAATCGAATGGAATTGTCCGGCGACTTTCATCTTTGACTTTACCCCACGTAAACTACGCTCACTCGTATTGTTTGAAAAGGGGATGTTGAAGTCTAAGACCCAAATCACAAACCACTCGTTCAACGGGTGGTTTGACTTAGCCCTATAAGGGCATGGTACTTGCAACGCCTTAAAGGCGTGGTTTCGCAAGCCGGTCACAACTCTAATTGTTAAATTTATCTTCTATCATGTCTGCATTCGTTTGATTTTTTATATACTGTTTAATAATCTCTTTGTTTCTACCTACAGTATCGACATAATATCCCCCCCTTGCCCAAAAGTGTCTATTTCCTTTTTTCTGAATTCGGGATGTCGATCGAATATCATTAACGCAATTTTCCCTTTTAAATATCCCATAAAAGTTGATACACTAAGCTTTAGTGGTATTTTGATACATAAATGGATATGGTCAGCCGATACACTTCCTTCTACTATTTCAATTCCTTTGTACTCACAGAGTTTTCTAATGATTTCCCGAATATCTTCTCTTGATTTTCCATACATTGTTCTCCGTCTACACTTAGGAATGAACACAATATGGTACATGCAATTCCATTTTGTATGTGCTAAACTTGATTTATCCATTGTGGATGTCCCCCTCTGCGCGACATTGGCTGCGAAACCTTTGTCATTATAGCAGAGGAGGACTTTTTTATCATAAGTAAAGGCACTTCCATTTCTGTTCTCCCACGCATAGCGTGGGGCTTAATCTGGAGTAAAGTACTCCAACCGGTATTTCATGAGACGATGAAGCAAAGCGCGCTCTTTCTTAGCATAGTAGAAATGATCGTCTTTTTTGTTTTCTTCATCACCTAAAAGCCAGCACTCGTCTAGCTTGATAAAGAAAGCCTTGGTTAATCGTTGCATCTCTTCCCAATCCACTCTATGCTGAGCAGTTTGTTTCTTTAGTTCGACAACAAGCGCTTCATATCTTTCTGTTAAATTTACATAGTCGTTGTATAGTTGATTGTGATAATTCCCACCAGCCATGAGTCGTACTCCTCTTCAAAAAAATCCGTTCGATGTTTCTTCAAAGGCTACCTTATCACATTTTCAAACCATATGCATCCACAGATTGAAATCTGTGGATAGCAAAAAAAGGTCAACACTTATCCACTTGTGAATAAGTGTTGACCTTGAAAAAGTGTACTATAGAATTTTGACTGTGAATAGTAACAAGGAATGCTTCGGATGCACTAATCCACTTTTATATTTTTGCAGCTTTTCACTTCTATAAGACCCTTATGATTACTCTTCAAGATTGATAAAAAGCTTTCCATCTGCCCGTTCCCGAGCCTCATTGCCGAATCTATCCTTTGCGATTACTTCGATTACCGCTCCTTTAGCATACACATTGCTTGGTACAGTCCAATAGCCTACATATTTACCTTCCATTGTTTCCATCATCGGCAATTTGGTAGCATTAGTTATTCGTATACCAATGTCAGTCAATGGCATATGCACTACAAAATGAGCATCTAATTCCGCTTCACTTTCAAACTCTATCAATACGGATTGACCTGTTTCAAGCTCTGTATCTTCGGCCGGTGTTAGATTTAGGACTTCCGGTATAGTGTACTTTGAAAATATAGTAATTGTTTCTGTTGTTACGTTACCCGCTTTATCTGTAGCCACAATCTCAATTACATTTTCACCTTCATCAAGCAAGATGCGCTGTGAAAAGGCACCATCTTTGACAGCAGTTTCCTGACCGTTAACGGTCACTGTATCAAGGTAATCATCACTTACCGTACCCTCGACAGTAGCCGTTTCATGATTTGTATACGCACCATCTTCTGGACTTTTAATATCCAGCTCCGGTGCTTCTCTATCTAAAACCACAGTAACCTTTTCAGATTCGATAGCTTGTTCACCATTAACATAAGCCACTGCAGTAAATTCATTTTCACCTTCAGTCAATTCTGTATCCACTGCGAAGCCTCCATCTTGCCCAATTTCAACTTTTTCAACTGCCTCACCGTTTTGCAACACTTCGATTGTTGTTTCAGGAGAAGCAGACCCTTCTACCGTGACCCCGGCTTCATTTGTATTCAGTCCATCTACCGGTGAAGTAATAACAGGTGTTTCCACTTCATATGCTACCCTAGCACGAATCATGTAATTCCCTTCCGCAGCAGGGGATGGAGACCAAGTTCCACCTACTTCTTGATAGCTTCTTTCAGCATATAGACCATCTTCGTCTGTAGCAAGTCCAGGTACATCTGGATTATCTGCTGTCTGAACATAAACCATAAAAAAGTCTCCATCTACAAGAATACTTTCACTACGAAGATCGACAACTGTCCATTCATTTAAATCCCTGATTGCTTCCGCTTCAATCGGACCTGCAAGCCTATCGTCAGGCAGACCATCATCGCCAGCTGACCAAACTTCAATCGCAAATGATGTGTCGCCTGGATATGGAAAATCCGTACCGTGGAACTGGAACACCCCGTCTGTCACTAGTGCGGTATCCTTCTCTTTAGGGAGAGACATTTTTACAGCCCATTTGCTTCCAGCATCATAAAATGCACGAGCATTTTCTGATGTACCATCATCATAATAGATTTCTTCACCGGGCACCGTAAATAATGGTTCCAGCTCGATATCCTGCATTTCAGATCCATCAATCGTAACTGCAATATCCTTGGTGTGGAAATCCTCAGCAATAACTCTTAGTGTGTATTCTCCTTCATATCCGGTAATTTCGTAATTTCCATTTGCATCCGTTTGTACAGGTTCAACATTAGCATCTTCTACAAGTAGAACCCTTGCTTTTTCAATTGGAGCACCAGAGTTTTCATTCGTCACCGTTCCGCCAATAGTTCCCTCTGGCAGTTCTGTCAATGTAAAGTTTGCTTCTACTATACGATCTTCTTCTACAGTTATAGATTTTTCTTCAGGATAAAATCCATACGCTTCAGCCTCAATAGTAAATGTGCCAACAGCATTCCTTAAAGTATATGACCCATTCTGCGGGTCTGTATTTGTGGAACGCCCGCTTTCAAGAACATTTATCTGTGCATTTAATGGTAATCCACTCTCTTTACCTAATACTACTTCTTCTACAGTCTCATTATTGGCATCTTCAGAAACTGAAATACTATTCATTTCCAGGGCATTTATTTTTTCTTCAAATAATTCATTCGTGGACTGATTTTCACTTGTATTTTCAACATCAAGGTTTAATGACTCATCAGACAACTTAACATCGTCAATGTACCAACCTAAATAGTCATCATTCTCAAGACTCGCAAGCTGGAAAACAATATAGACTCGCTGACCAGCATATTCTCCTAAATTAAATTCACCATCTTCCCATCCATCACTATTTTCACTATCGAACTCTCCTATTCTAGTCCAATTTTCCTGGTCTGTCGAAATATTTACATATCCGCGTGTGGCTGTAAAACCTTTATACGTATAAAAGTTGTACCACTGCTTAAATTGAAGATATGTTTCTCCCTCTGGGAGATCAATTGGTGGCATCATCAGATCCGCAACGACAAAAGGTTTAGGATAGGGACCATCTAGAGTCGTTGCATATAATTTTTCCCCTGAAGCTGCATTTTCTGGTCCAGAGGAAGGTTTCCCCCACTCCCAAGTATTGTTTAAACCAGAAGAAGTCCATCCTACAGGATCGGATTCGAAATCCTCTTCATAGCCTACTGTGATACCTGGCTCTAAAGCTATTACATAATTTTCCGTATTAACCTGATTATTACCAAAGTCGTTAATCACAAAATAATAAGTAAACGTATCTCCGGTAATATCTGTTCCAGGGACGGTTACAGCATACTCACCAGAACGAAAATCCCCCGAAACTCTTGGTACCTCAACAATTTTATCATTATAATGTAATTCTACAGAAGTAACACCAACATTATCACCCACTTCAATTGTTAAATCCAAATTCATTCCCTCATAAGTTTCAGCGGGTGCTTCATGAACATATGTTGGGGGCTCATTATCTTCCCCTTTCTTCATTACCTTACCTTCAATCGTTCCAACACCGGAAATTACAGAGGAAACGGTTTCATAGGCATCAATAATTCCTGATCCATAACCATTATTCGGGGAATCAGGAAAAGATTCATCTGTTCCTGCTTCCGAATCTGCCATTTCCATTAATAGTTCTTCCATTGTATCTACATCCATTCCTGCATCTGCAGACTTTAGCAAGGCCACTACCCCAGCGACTGCGGGAGACGCCATAGAGGTACCATTTTTCCCTCCGTACCCACCACCTGGTATAGCAGAACGAATCCCTTCACCCGGTGCAGCAATATCTGGTTTAATCTCGTCATATGGTGATGGTCCCTGTAATGAAAAACTGGACAAATTATCTCTGTCGTTCGTAGCACCAGTCGCAAATGATTCCGGATAATTTGCTGGTACTGCAATTGATTCAGGACCACCTGGATTCAGCAGTGTTGTATTTCCTGCTGCAAATGCAGGAAAAATATCTGCTGCACGCCAAGCAATAACTACATCACGATACCATTCATCAAGGCCTGATCCACCACCCCAGGAGTTATTTACCACATCTGGAGCTTTCGTTATATCTCCGCCGGGCGCTAAAATCCATTCAGCTGCAGCAAGTAAATCACTGTCGTAGGCTCCCTCTTCCGTAAAGGCCTGAACAGAAATCCACTCAGCACCTGGTGCTACTCCAATCTGATTGGAGCCATCTGCTTCACTTCCGACCATGGTTCCTGTTACGTGGGTACCATGGCTATCATCATCATATGGCGCTTCTTCTCCATTAACTGGATCATAGAAACTATACGTATGATCAACTTCGCCGGTTACAGGATCATAACCACGATATTTATCTTTCAGTGCGGGATGCTCCCAATCAGCCCCCGTATCGATACTCGCAACAACCGTTCCCTGACCGTCAATTCCCATATTCCAAACAGCCGGTGCACCAATACGATCAACATTCCACTCAATACCTGCTATTTCATTTTCGGGAATTTCATCATCTGTATCTACAGCTCTATACAATTCGCGCTGTTCGTTTGGCAAAAGTTTTTCTACATTTGAAAAAGTAGCCAGCTTTTCAGCAACCTCTTTTGTAGCTGTAACTGCCATTCCATTAACAATGTAGTAAGGGCGAATATCTTCTGCGTTCCCTTCCTTCACTTGCTCCTCAAGGAATTGCTTTACCTTTTGCTGTGATTCCATTGCTGTTGTCTTTAAACCCGAAATTACAGCAGAACGCTGTGCATGTTCCTGTGCTAGCGGTGAATATTTTGCCTTTTGTGCTTTACTCTTTGCTTCCTGAGCAATTGTCCTTGCATCTGTTGTTTCCATAAACTTGATTAAAAAAGTTACTTCGTCCTCGTTCTCTAATTCTTCTTGTAATTGACTACTCACTTTATCTAAAACATTTACATCTGTATCATTAAGAGAATAACTTACATTCTCATCGGATTCAGCAAAAGTTATTCCTTCTGAAGCAAGCAATGAAAAAATCATCGCAACCATTGTCAAAATACTAAATACCCGAACTTGTCTCTTTTTTCTGTTCACACTCTATTCTCCCTTCAATTTTACCATCTAAATCAAGAATATCCCCCCTTTTAACCCCAATTTTCAACAAAGATAATCTCTCATCCTAGTTTCGATGGTAGTTTTACTATAATGGAAAATAGGATAGTATTTTGTCGAAATTTGTCGTTAATATTAAAATAATCGAAATTGATTAATAAGTCCTGGTTTTCTCAGTACTGGAAAAGGTAGAATAGTGCATATTATCAAAGTATAATATGCACATTAATGAAAGTATTCCTGACATGAAAGGTTAAAATGATTTAAAAGTACTGATTTTTTTACAATGAATAGCTCAAGTAAAGTGCAAGAACTTATTCAGTAACGTTCAAGTTGCGCCTTACAGGAAAGTGGGATAGTTTAATTTTACATATAATATGGTAATTTTGGTTGGTTTTATAGAATAGAAAGCCAAGAACACCAATGACTGTGGTCAAGGGTGTTCTTGGCATAATTTAAAGCATACATCTCCCTAGCCCTGGGTAACATCCAGTCCAACCGGCCACTCTTCCCTCTTCTCGGCCATCTCCCAAAACATATACTCAAATAAACTCGTCTTCACGATAATTTCTTCTAGCTCTTTTAAATCACGCACTGGTTTATCCTTCGCAATCTCATTGATTAAGTTTTTGCAGTCCGCGGCAAGTTCGGTAAATTCATCAGAGGAGTACATCTGTACCCAATTCCCATAAAATTCATGTTCCAATGCACCTGACCAGGTTGCAAGTTCTTTGCCGATAAAATTATAACTCCAGGCACAGGCAAGTACTGAGGCTACTACATTTTCAACCCCTCCCAGTTGTGAGACATTCAGCATATAGCTTGTATAAGCTGTCGTAGTTGCTGCCGCTTTAGTAGATTCAAGTTCATCACTTGTAATACCAAACTTACTTGCATACTGGCGATGTAAATCCATTTCCATATCAAGTGTTCCATGCAACAGCTTTGCAAACATCATCATCGTTTTTAAATCAGGTGCTTTTGCACTGCCTAAAGCAAATAATCGAGAGTACTCTATTAGATAAACATAGTCCTGCTTTAGCCAATGCCGGAATTTATCTTGCTCTAACCAGCCTTCACCAAGTCCTTTAACAAAAGGATGCTCCAAATAAGATTGCCAGATTGGCTCTACTCTTTCCCATAGTTGATCTGTAAAAAGTTTGCTCATTTTTAACCCGCCTTTCATATTATTCTAATGGTGTGATTCAATAAAACTTCTTTTAGAATAGGCTCACCTCTTCTGACAACGGAAAGCATACAAATACAAAAAATACCCATCACTAGCTTACTAGAAATGGGTTTTAGCAATTGGAATAAATTTCACCAAAAGTTCTATATCCACTTCCCTACGCTAGTATTAACCAGATCAGGTTCAAAGGGTCGATATTTATATCTCTCAGCATCTACATGCTCCCCTAGTCGATTATTAAAATATTCATTTGTTATCTCACATTATAGGCTCTATAAAAATAAATGCAAGAATCCTAATTCCCAAAAATATCGTAACACTAAAAGCACGAGAAAACCATATAGGATTAAAGAATCAGCGTTTTATAAGAATGCCCTCACTTCCATATTACCCGAATCATCCTTTCGCTTTTTCTGTATGAAATAAATGCCAAGAACTAATATTAATCCGATGGAACTGCTGATTATATTCGGGATAATCAGGATGATTCCAGCAGCAAATAAAATCATTCTTTCCCACATATAGGAATCTCGCATAAAATGTCCGATTACCGCGCTGCTTACAGCCATCATTCCGATTAGCGCCGTTATTAGTCCCAAAATAAGCGGAAATACTTGTACATTCACGAGTACGAGAATTTCATTATAAACAAATATATATGGCACAATAAATGCAGCAATGGCGAGCTTAACAGCTATCATCCCTGAAGTGAAAGGGTTAGCCCGCGCTATTCCAGCTCCGGCATATGCTGCAAGACATACCGGTGGAGTAATATCAGCTGCTATTCCGAAATAGAATACAAACATATGTGCAGCAATTGGAGCAACACCAAATTCATTAATTAGCACTGGCGCTGCAACAGTCGCCGTAACCACATAGTTTGCTGTCGTTGGCAGCCCCATTCCAAGAACGAGACAAGCAATCATTGTGAAAAAAAGTGCGAAGATTAATATTCCACCAGAAAGTGCAATGATGCCAGAAGCGAACTTTGCTCCAAGTCCTGTGATACTGACAACTCCAGCAATAATGCCGGCTGTACCTACTGCAGCAATTACCGGTAAAGCAACACGTGCTCCTTGCTCGAGTACATAAATGATTTTTTTAAAGCCCATTCGCGACTCTTTATGAATAAAACTTATAACAAATGATGTAACAATCCCCATAATTGCAGCTCTTTGCGGAGTAAAACCAATCATAATCGTACCAATAATAACGACTACTGGTAAAAGCATGTACCAATTTTTAGCCATCAGCTTTCGAAAACTCGGTAAGTCTGCTTTTGGCAAGCCATATATTTTGAGCTTCTTAGCTTCAAAATGGGTACCTATGAAAATACCGGTAAAGTATAAAATTGCCGGGATAATCGCTGCCAACATAATCGTTGCATAGGATACACCTAAATATTCCATCATGATAAACGCCGCAGCCCCCATTAAAGGTGGCATAATTTGACCACCAGTCGATGCCGAGGCTTCTGTAGCGGCCGCAAACTCTGGTTTAAATCCTGACTTTTTCATCATAGGTATTGTAAAGGAACCGGATGCAACTGTATTTCCTACAGAACTGCCTGAAACCATTCCTTGTAATGCACTTGCAGTTACTGCAGCTTTAGCTGTGCCACCAGTGAATCGTCCTGTGAGTGCAAATGCTAAATTATTAAAGAATTCACCTATTTTCGTATTTACAAGAATAACCCCAAAAAATAAAAAGAGGAAGATGAACTTGGCTGATATTTGAATCGGTGTGCCAAAAACACCACTTTCCTTATACCATATATCCGTCGCAAGCCGCTCAAAAGCAAAGCCGGGATGCGATAAAATTTGTGTAGGAATAATATTGCCAAATAGAGCATAAAGAAGTGTAACAGAGGCAACAATTACAATTGGTACTCCCACAGTTCGCCGTGTTGCTTCTAACAGTAGAAGAATCCCTAATATTGAGATAATCACATCAAGTGTACTGTAGCCCGTAATTCTGCTTTGTAAAATTGAATCAAAAAATATTATTTTATGGTAGGTCACATACATAGCGGTAAAAGCCAAGACGACATCATACCAAGGTACTGTTTTTTGTTTTTTATGCCATCCTTTTTTAGCAGGAAATAAAATAAAGATAATACCTAAAGCTGTCCCCAAGTGAAAAGCACCTTGCATTTGTGAAGGAAGTGTACCAAAGTAGCCGGTATAGAGATGGAAAATCGTTAAAGATACTCCTAATAGAGTAACGACCCATGCCCAGCGGCCAATATTTTTCCTGTAATTACTTTCTTTATTGTATTTTTCAAGAATTTCAGTAGTATTCATCTCCTTGTTTTCTTTCATTTCAACACTTCCTTTTTTTTAAGTATAGAGAAATAGATCAAAATAATAAACTTGCTGATTGCACAAGAAAAAAATTGATAGTAAAGGGATTTGATAACCCTTTCAGAATCCCTTTACTGCTTCTGGTCTATAAGAAAGTATAGAATTGATTTCCAATTATTTTACAAGTAGGAGTAATCACCTCTGCTCTATTGCCTTTGTTCATTTTCTGTCACTTTATAAATCATCTAAGCTCTCAATTCCTGTATTTTCACGAGTTATAATTTGAACAACTTCTGGGTAGATATGACCGATAAATGCTGCATTCTCCACTGCTGCTCCTTCAAAATCAGCTTCCCCATTTATTGCAGCATTGGCAGGCACGTGAACAGTCATCCCTAAATCCATATCTCCCTCTCGAATGCTCACCATATTCTCGATAGACGCTCCTGTTTCTGTATTTGTAATATTTAGCCCATCAATATGATTGTTCCATATATTGGCCATTTCCCCACCTAGCGGATAATAAGTGCCGCCTTGACTTCCTGTACCTAGAACAATCTGAGATTTTTCTTCAGAAGCATTTAACTCAGCTACTGGATTATCAATCTCTATTCCTTGTTCTTCATAATAACGCTTTGCACCTGGATGAATTGGCAGTCCTTCCGCCCCATTCAAGGCATTTTCTATCGTCATATGATCAGATTGCGCATGTGTATTTTCGTCTGCATTTTCTACCATAATTTTTGTAAGCTCATAACCTAACTCTTCTGAAATCGTATCTGTATTTGCCATAAGAATGGCATATGCAGTCACAGTTTCAACGCTTGAGTCCATGAAATCATACGTATCCTCTGGTATGCTATAACGTCTGTAACCACTATTTTCTTCAATATGCTTGATTGCTTCATCCGAAAGTTCCAACAGTCTTACATCACCAGCAGAAGCTTGTAAACTCTCAATACTTCCAGCTGGCAATCCTAATATGCCAATAGATATATCAATGTTCCCATCCTGTACACCATCAGCTGCATCACCAAAACCTTCTTGATATGCCGTATAATCATCTTCTGATAGACCATATGCCTCAAGAATCAGTTGTGATGCACCATTTGTTTCACTCGCCGGTGGTCCAATCGCAATATTTTTCCCACCACCGCTGCAAGCCACAAGAATCAGCAAACCAGCCATTACAATAAAAGATAAAAACGACTTCCCTTTCAACATATAACTGTACCTCTCTTCTATATATTTTTTACAAATAAAAACATAAAACTTCTTTAAAAAGTATATGTGACATCATTAGTGGTTAGAAGATTAGAAGCATATAATCAGATTAAGTTGAATACGCTTTCATTTAAAAGGATAATTTAGATAAGATGAAACTTCATGCAGCAGGGGTTTTTTTCATTCCCCTGATTGTTAGTTGATCCAATCGGGGATTTACTGGCAGTTGTCCTCCATTTACAATTCTCGTTTTCATCCCGAATTCTTGAAGTGGGGATCTTGCTGCCAGTAAATTCAAAATAAATTAAAAACTATATTATCATAAAAGACACTTTTCTACAACACATACCCTATTCAGATAAAAAACTGTATAGCAAAAATTAGAAAAGCACCCAGCAGCATGTTTACTAATAATTAGGAATATACTATAATAGCATTAATATATTCTTAATTACTGCTTAAAATTAGCAGCTGCCTAATCTGTTTACAGCCCCATGCCAGGGTTGATCCAACAGTTAAAAGCCAGTGCAAAATGATTTATACTCTGCTGTATATCATTTGAGCTGGCTTTTTTTAATATATGAAAGGAGCATTTAGCATTGAAACAAAGGACAGGTACCTGGGCACTACCCAAAGATACCTGCTTCCTAATCTACTTTATTTATAGGAGGTCTAAGGATGAATTTTGAAAAGATAACGAAAAGTATATGGATTAATGGCGTTTGGAAGGATGTAAAGGGAAAAACGGAAATCATTTATAATCCCGCTACATTGGAACCAATTACAGAGGTCGCCTATGGCGGACGAGAAGAAACTGAAGCAGCCATTCAAGCCGCATCAAGTGCCTTCTCTTCCTGGAGTGAAACAACAGGACGTGAACGTTCCTATATCCTATATAAAGCTGCGGAATTAATGCAGGAAAATGCGGAACACCTCGGTGAAATTTTAACACTGGAACAAGGAAAGCCTTTAGCAGAAGGAATCGGTGAAGTGATGGGTGCTGCAGCATTTTTACTTTGGTATGCAGAGGAAGCAAGCAGAGGGTATGGAGAATGGATTCCTTCTTCCAATCATTCCAAACGCTTGCTTGTTATTCCAAAACCCGTTGGAGTTGTTGGGGCAATTACCCCATGGAATTTTCCATCATCCATGATTACACGCAAAATTGCTCCTGCCTTGGCAGCTGGCTGTACCGTCGTATTAAAGCCTGCTTCGGAGACTCCCCTTTCCGCCATTGAAATCATGAAGATTTTCCAAAAGGCAGGTATTCCAGATGGCGTCGTTAATTTGGTAACTGGAGATGCAGATACAATTGGCAAAACTCTGCTCGAAAGCAAAGATGTTCGACTTATCACGTTCACAGGATCAACGCATGTAGGAAAATACTTGATGAAAGAAAGTGCAAAACATGTGAAAAAGCTGTCTCTTGAGCTCGGCGGACATGCTCCAAGTATTGTATTTGAAGATGCTGATATTGAAAAAGCTGTGCCTCTCGTTTTAGGAAGTAAATTTAGAAATAATGGGCAAACATGTATTTGTACAAATCGTTTATATGTACACGAATCAATTGCAGAAGCGTTTACTGCCAAGCTTTCTGAAAAAGTGCAGCAATTAAAAATCGGCTCAGGTACGGAAAAAGACACAGAGATTGGTCCATTGATTAATAAAAAATCATCTGAGAAGGTGCATGCTCAACTGGAAGACGCGGTTAAAAAAGGAGCAGAAGTCATTTGTGGCGGTTCTCCTTGGAACGGAGATTTAGAAGGATACTTCTACGAGCCAACGATTCTAACAAATGTCACCAATGACATGGTAATTATGAGTGAAGAAACATTTGGTCCTATTATTCCTATTCAAACATTCAACAAAGAGGACGACGCTATACGCGCTGCAAATGATTCGGAATACGGATTGGCTGCATATATCTTCACTGAGAATACCAGTCGTGCAATCCGTGCCTCTGAAAAGCTTGATTACGGCATTGTTGGTGTGAATGATGTATTCCCTGCAACACCAGAAGCCCCATTCGGCGGAATCAAACAATCCGGCATCGGCAAAGAAGGCGGGCACCATGGGATGGAAGAATATATCGAGCAAAAGTTTGTATCCATAGGGATAGAGTAAATATAGGTACACAAACAACATGAATAAACTGCGTTCAGTGGGATAGTAAAAAACCCGCTGATCGCAGTTTCACTCTATAACTATTCCCGCCCCTTTTTACGTATTTCCGTAATCGTTGTTGAAACGGAAATCTGTTCTTTATCTGTTAAAATTTCAATTACGGCGGCACTCTTTTTGTTTAAAGCCTCACTGAGAGCATGCTCAAACGCTTCAGCAGAAGCAACCTGATACCCATCCACGCCTAAGCTTTTTGCAAAGTCTGAAAAAGATATTTCTTCCAAATCAGTCGCTATCACTCTTCCCGGATAATGCAATTCCTGATGCATCCGAATCGTACCATACATGTTATTATTAAATACGAGACAAATTACCGGAATGTTGTACCTCCCTGCTGTTTCGAGCTCCTGAATTGTCATCATAAAGCCACCATCACCTGATAAGGAGACAACTGTCTTATCTGGAAATGCCTGCTTTACGCCAAGTGCTGCTGGCATGCCATATCCCATCGCTCCAGAAGTCGGCCCCACAAACGTCCCTTTTTCTTTAAATGAGTAAAAAGCATGAAGCCAGCCCGCAAAATTACCTGCATCCGTTGTCAAAATTGCTTCATCCGGGAGTTTCTTTGCCAGCACATCAATGATTTGTTTATTTATCGGGTCCCCCTCTTTTATATCTAAATTACTAACTTCCGTATATGCTTTCCTTCTCTCTTTCCCCCATGCTGACCAGGAAGCATTCACAGAAATTTTCTCCATCGCTTTCAATGCTTCTTTTGCATCTGCCACAATCCCCACTTCCGGAGCATACACTTTTCCTAAGGTCTCAAAATCAATATCAATATGAACCAGCTTTTTGTCTGGAGTAAGAATAGAGTAATCCTGTGTCGTTACTTCTGAAAGTCTTGTGCCCAATGCAATCACCACATCTGCATCTGATACTGTCTGCAGAATTTTCTTATCCGTCCCAAGTCCTAAATGCCCAACGTACAGTGGGTGATTATTAGGAAAAACATCATGCCTTCGAAATGCGGCAAGAACCGGAAGATTGAACTTTTCAGCAACCGTTCGTAAAATAGCTTCCGCATTGGCACTTTTCACACCACCACCAGCAAGGATAATGGGCTTTTCCGCAGTCCTAAGCATCTTTTCAATCAGCAAAATATCCTGAGCTGAAGGTGCTGGTCTCGGAATTTGCAAAAGAGGACCAAATTGCATTTCCGCTTCCAATGATAAGATATCCTCTGGGAGCGAAATGACTACTGGTCCTGGCCGACCTGTTTGCGCAATTCGAAACGCACGCTCGACGATTTCAGGTATTCTTTCTGGATCATTTATTTCAGCTGTCCACTTTGCAACTTTTCCAAAGAAATGCGCAAAGTCAACCTCTTGAAAGCCTTCCCTGCCCCTGAATTTACGATGAACCTGTCCGAGAAAAACAATCATTGGTGTAGAATCTTGAAAGGCAGTGTGTACCCCGATTGACAAATTTGCACCGCCTACTCCTCTCGTTGCAAAAACAATCCCCGGCTTGTTTGCAGCTTTTGCGTATCCCTCCGCCATGAAAGCTGCTCCACTTTCGTGTCTTGCAGAAATGACATCAATACACCTGTTATCATATAAAGCATCTAGTACAGGTAAATAGCTTTCCCCTGGTACACAAAACACCTTTTGAACGGATGCTCGATTCATACATTCGACAATTGCATGTGCTGCAGACATTTTTTTAATATTTACAACAGACACTAGCAGTTTTCCTCCTTCAAATGAAGTTTTCTCAAGCGATTAATCACTTCTTCTAATCGTGCTTTGCTTACAGTTAGGGCAATTCGGATATACCCTTCTCCAGATGAACCAAATGCTGTTCCTGGTGTAACAATTACCCCCGCCTCTTCAAGCAGTTTTTCCGCAAAACTGCTTGAGGAAAATCCTGCTGGCACTTTAGCCCATAGAAAAATGGTTCCTCTCACCTTTTTAGTAGCAATCCCCAATTCATTTAGTGCGTTATAAACAATTTCCATCCGTTCTTTATAAATTTCATTATTTTCTCTAACCGCTGATAAATCACTCTGAAGCGCAGTCGCAGCTGCCAATTGTACAGGCAAAAACTGTGAGGAATCAATATTACTTTTCAATGTAGCTAATGCTTTAATCACCTGTTTATTACCAGCAATATAGCCAATTCGCCACCCCGTCATATTAAAACTTTTCGATAAAGAACCAAGCTCCACAGCATAATTCCTCGCATTTGGCACTTGCAGTACACTTGGAGATTTATAGTCATCGAATGTTACAAGGTCATAAGCTGCATCATTTACAACACAGATATTGTTATTCTCAGCAAATGCAGCTGCTTCCTGAAGCGTATCTAATTCAACAGTTGCACCAGTCGGATTGCTTGGATAGTTTAGAAGCATTAACTTGGCTCGTTTCCCCTCCTTCTTAGAAACCTGTCCAAAGTCCGGCACGTAGCCCTTTTTCTCATCCAAAGGCAATAACAGTGTTTCTCCTCCAGCCAAAAGTACAGCTTTCTGGTATACGGGATAGCCTGGGTTAGGGACCAGCACTGCATCTCCCGGATTAATCAATGCCTGCATAAGATTAGCAATACCTTCCTTAGAGCCAATTAATGTTAAAATCTCTGTTTCGGGATCGAGCTTGACACCATACTGTTTTTGATAAAATGCTGCTACTGCTTCTTTAAATTCAGAACAGCCACTGTACGGAGAATAACGATGATTCGCAGGGTTCCTTGCCTCCTTCACCAGTCTGTCATAAATAAAATCAGGTGTAGGTAAATCAGGAGCACCTATTCCTAAATCAATCACATCCACTCCTTTTCGCTCAAGCTCAGCCTTTTTACGCTGGAATTCAGAAAATATATACGGCGGAAGGTTTTTCACTCTATTAGAAACGTTTATCATTTTTACCTCCTGATTCGGGACATCCTTGCCTTATTTTAATTAACGGACGATGGATTAGTCTCTCCATTTCAGACAATTGCCCCTTTTCTTCACTTTCCCTTATTCTATAGTATTTCAAGACTCGCTATTTTAGAAGAAAAGAACATACAGTTTTTTTGAAGCTGATAAGCATTTGTATAGAAAATTGACCAATGCCAATAAATATTAATAAGAAAGCATAAATCTGGAATAATAAAGTGAGGAGGTGTAGCCAAATGAGTCACCCATATCGGTGCCCGAATTGCAAAACAAATCGTTCACGTTTTAATATAATCGAGCAAACAGCAAAACCAGTAATGCTTGACGCGGAATCAGGTGAAGTATTGAAAGACTATACAAACGAACCCGTGGAAGTCTATCACAACCTGTACAATGGACCAAAATACAGAATCCAATGCGGTACATGCGGATTAATTGAAGATGAAAATACCTTCATTCAATTTGCTAATTACAATACAAATAACTAACATCGTCTCAATTAAATAAGACGATATTGATCTTTCCAACATTGCTTTTATGCAATGTTTTCTTTTTGGGCGGATATTTTATAGTTCTAATCGCAATAGAAAATACCATTAGCAGATTTTAAATAAGTACAAATTATGAAATATGGTTACATATTTTTTAATATAAAATTGATATTATATTTCATCTTTTAATTATCTGTGCTATATTGTTACTTGAAAGGGTTATCATTTTGTTTGAATCGCGTTATATCGCTTTTAACTATAATGTGTAACTGCGTTCAGTATGGTTTTTCTTTTCATCCCCTACTGAATGTTAGTTGAACCAATCGAGTATTTACTGGCAGTTAATTCGGGATAAAATACATAAAAGCAAGACACATATCCTGCTCTAAAAGCAACAGCTAGTTTAATATTTGATAGAGAGATAAGTTTATAAACTCTGCATCAAAGTTAAACAAATATTATATTTTGGGGAGGTGTTGTATACAAGCATAGGAATGTAAGAAACACATTTTACGTATCATTTTATAATCTAAAAGGGGATGAAGTAGGATGAAAAGAAAAAGTAGTTTACTTGCTTTGTTGTTAATTCTCGTTATCGTATTTATCACTGCATGCAGTAATGGAGATTCCAATTCAAAAGGAGACGGCAACTCTGATGATAGTGGTGATTCAAATGAGGAAATTGAATTGGAATTTTGGACAATGCAATTGCAACCAACTTTCACAGATTATATTAATGGCATCATTGCAGATTTTGAAGAAGAAAATAAGAATATTAAAATTAAATGGCTGGATGTCCCAGCAGCAGATCTTTCACAAAAAATCTTAACTGCTGTTAGCTCCAATACCGCACCCGATGTTGTAAACCTTAATCCAACGTTTGCTTCTGAACTGGCTCAACTGGATGCACTTATTAATATGGAAGAAGCTGTACCAGAAGAAGTCAAAAACGGATACGTTCAAGGAGCATGGGAAGCAAATAGAATCAATGACATTACTTTTGCGATTCCTTGGTATCTATCTACAACTGTTACATTAAATAACAAACTGATTTTTGAGGAAGCAGGGCTAGATCCAGAAGATCCTCCTGAAACATATGAAGAAGCTAAAGAGCTCGCAAAAATTATTAAAGAGGAAACAGGCAAATATGGTTACTTTCCTTCTCTTGACCTATCTTTAGTATTGCAGCATATGGTCTCAATGGGAGCAGATTTAACGAATGAAGATGGGACAAAGGCAGCATTTAATACAGAAGAAGGTTTATATGCCTTTGAATATTTCACAGAATTATTCGAGGACGAACTCATCCCTAGGGAAGCACTAACAGGTGATCAACGAGCTACAATTGATATGTATCAAGCTGGTCAGGTTGCGTTCTTTGATGGTTCACAATTTATTACACAAGTACAAGAAAATGCTCCAGAAATCTATGAGAATACCTTACCATCAAAAGCAATTGCCGGGGATACCGGAAAGAAAACAATGTCTGTTCAAAACATCGTTGTACCATCACAAACTGAACATGAAAAAGCAGCAGTTCAGTTCGCATTGTTTTTAACAAACGCTGAGAATCAACTTGAATTCTCAAAGTTAACACCAATATTACCTTCTGTTACAAAGGCACTGGAAGATCCTTATTTTACAGATGCTGGTGATGACGCAGAACCGATTGACTTCGTGCGCATCGTATCAGCAGAACAATTGGATGAAGCAGAATTATTAGTACCACCAATGGAAAACTATGATGAATTAAGAACTGCAATGTATGATGCAATATCTGCTGCAATGCTGGGTGAAATGACAGCTCAAGAGGCACTTAATCAAGCAGAGCAAGAATGGAACGAAATCTTAGCAAAATAATTGGATGAAAAGAGGGAGACCCATCCCTCTTTTCAATTAAATAGATTCACTGAATATAACGTTTCCAAAGGGAATGGGGTGGAATGATTGAGAACAAATAAGCTAACACCATATTTATTTTTACTACCTGGATGTATTATTCTAGGCGCATTCATATTTTATCCTATGCTTCAGGCGATAGGGATGAGTTTTACAGATTATAATATGATAAGCGATCCGCAATTTGTTGGTGTAAGTAATTATAAAGAACTGTTTCAGGATGAATTATTTTGGAAAACCCTTAAGAATACACTTCTCTATTTAATAATTGCTGTCCCCTCGCTTGTAATTATTCCAATATTTTTAGCAGTATTAGTAAACCAGCAATTAAGAGGTATAGCCTTCTTTCGATCCATTTATTATATTCCAGTTGTTACATCGCTTGTTGTAGCTGGTATCGCATGGGATTGGGTCTACAAAGAAAACGGTTTATTGAATTATATGTTAGATTTATTGAGAATTATTACTGAGCCTATACCATGGCTGACTTCAACTAATACTGCGTTATTTGCAGTAATCATCGTCACAATATGGAAAGGCTTAGGTTATTATATGATTATTTATTTAGCTGGATTGCAGTCCATACCTTCTGGCTTATACGAAGCGGCACAGATCGATGGTGCTAATTGGTGGCAGCAAGTAACAAGAATAACAATTCCCATGTTAATGCCTTTCGTCTTGATTGTTACGATTATGTCATCAATAGCGGCAATGAAGGTTTTTGAAGAGATTTATATTATGACAGGCGGAGGTCCACTTCACAGCTCGGAAACATTGGTTTTCTATATATACACACAAGCATTTGACAGACTTAACATGGGATATGCAAGTGCCGCAGCTGTAATCCTTTTCCTGTTAACATTAATTTTCTCACTAATTAACTTAAAAGTAATGAATAAAGATAAAACGGTATAGGAGGGTAACGAATGAAGAAGCAAACTGGATCTGTTGGCCGGAAGATAATAAGAAAGATAGCTTTATATGCTCTCTTAATCGCAATCACACTCTTTATGATTGGACCATTTTTATGGCTTTTATCCACGGCTTTGAAATCTGGAAGTGAAAACATATTCCAATATCCTCCAAAACTTATACCAGAAGAGCCCACTTTAACAAACTTTACAAAAGTGATGGAAGTCTTCCCGTTTTGGAGATATTTATTTAATAGTATTATTGTCTCTGTATTAACAGTTGTACTCAATGTTTTATTCTGCTCATTGGCAGCATATCCATTAGCTAGAATGAATTTCAAAGGAAAAAACATAATTTTTCTGTTAATCATCACAACAATGATGATACCATTTCAGTTATTAATGATTCCAGTATATATTTTATCGCTGAATTTGGGACTGCAAAACACCTACTTAGGTATGGTATTACCACATGTGACAACTGCATTTGGTGTGTTTTTAATGCGGCAATCCTTTATTACCCTTCCGATGGAATTGGATGAGTCAGCGAGAATAGATGGTGCAAACAGCTTTCAAATTTGGCTGCGAGTATTAATGCCGCTTGTAAAACCATCAATTGTGACATTAACAATATTTACGTTTGTATCAGCATGGGGGGATTTTCTTTGGCCACTAATTATTGTAAATGAGCAGAGCATGTATACATTGCCACTGGGATTAAATATGCTATCAGGCACATTTACTTCCGATTGGCGTCTGATTGCTGCAGGTGCAATTATATCAATGATACCAATTCTAATTGTTTTCTTTTCCCTCCAAAGATTCTTTATTGGGGGTACAATGAAAGGTGCTATTAAAGGGTAGGAGGTTCTTTAATATGAAGCTTGGTATCGAAGTATTTCTTGAAAAGTATACTGAAAAGTTTAAAGGAGAAAGAATTGGTCTACTAACAAATTTGACTGGTGTAAATCATCACCTGGAATCAACGATTGACTTAATGCATGCACATAAGGATATAAATTTAACAACACTATTTGGTCCGGAACATGGATTACGGGGAGAAGTTTGTGAGGGGGAGTGGGTCGACTCCACTAGTGACCCTGCTACAGGAATACCCATTTACAGTTTATACAATCAGGAAAAGAAGCCTGATAAAACCATGTTAAAAGATGCGGACGTGATATTCTGTGATTTACAAGATATTGGAGTGCGTTACTATACATTTATTTACTCCATGGCAAATATGATGAAAATATGTGGGGAACAAGATAAAAAAATAGTTATTCTTGATCGTCCAAACCCTATAAATGGCAATGATCTAGAGGGCAATTTAGTTGACCCTGCCTTTCAATCATTTGTTGGTCAGTTCCCTATTCCGGTTAGGCACGGTTTGACGATTGGTGAACTAGCAATTTTGTTTAAATATGAATTTAACATCGAATGTGATGTAGAAGTAATAAAAATGGAAGACTGGTCAAGGAATATGTATTTTGACCAAACGGATCTATACTGGGTTTCACCTACACCGAATACGACAACATTGGATATGTGTTTATTATATCCCGGAACATGTTTAATAGAAGGGACAAATATTTCAGAAGGACGAGGGACAACGAAACCATTCGAAGTTATAGGTGCTCCTTTTATTAATGGGAAAAAGCTTGCAGAAGAACTGAAAACCTGCCATTTAGATGGTGTTTTATTTAGACCAACTGTATTTAGACCAATGTACCAAAAACATGCAGGAAATGTTTGTGAAGGTATTCAACTCCATATTGCGGATCGCTCGAAGATGAATGCTTTTGAAATAGGTATTTTTTTATTAGATGCTATGTATAAACTTTATCCAAATAAAATAAAATTTATAAGAAATGAAGAATTTAATAAGCATTATTTTCTTGATTTACTGGCAGGTACAAATCAGTTAAGGGAATATATCACGAGTAGGAATACCGTTGAATTCTTTAAACAAGTACCAGAAGCCATAAGCAAATTTAAAAAATTGCGGAAGGATTATTTACTCTACTAATACAATTTTGAATGTGAAAATTCATTTTTGGTGAGAAATTATTTAAGCGTAGAGGTACGAATCAAATAAAGAAACATATCACTTGTACAAATAGGATGGTAAAAATGAACAAATTCACAACTTTAACAACAGAAAAGAGAAACGAAACATCGACCAATATTGATAATATGTCGACATTGGAGATTCTAACAACAATAAATAATGAAGATATGACTGTGGCAAAGTGTGTACAAGAAGTGTTACCCCAAATAAATGAAACAGTCGAGATTGTCTATCATTCATTAAAAAGAGGCGGCAAGCTTTTCTATGTAGGTGCAGGTACAAGTGGACGAATTGGAATTTTGGATGCTGTAGAATGTCCTCCTACATATAGTACACCACCAGACTTAGTGCAGGCAGTGATGGCTGGTGGTGTTCAGGCTTTTGAAAAAGCTGCAGAAGGTGTAGAAGATGATGAAAGATTAGGTGCTCAAGATTTGCAAGAGCGAAATCTAACGAATTTAGATGTTGTAATTGGAATAGCAGCAAGCGGCAGAACACCATATGTTATTGGTGCTTTAAAGTATGCAAAAGAAGCTGGAGCTAGTACGATTAGTTTATCCAGTAATAAGGGTGCTGCTATCAGCCAATATGCTGATACAAAAATAGAAGTAATTACCGGTCCCGAAGTAATTACTGGTTCAACCAGAATGAAAGCTGCCACTGCGCATAAATTAATATTAAATATGATTACAACAACATCAATGATTAAAATTGGAAAAGTATATGAAAATTTGATGGTAGATTTAAAAGTAAGCAATAAAAAACTGGCGGAACGGGCAAAGAATATCGTTTCGACGATAACTAATGTATCGTACCAAAAGGCACAAGAAGTTTTAGAAACAACGAATTTTGAAGTGAAACCAGCAATTGTTATGATTAAAGCAGATACATCATTTGAAAATGCAAAAAAATATATCAAAGAAGCAGATGGTTTTGTTCGCAAAGCAATTGAACTATCTACTGCAAAAAGAAGATAGTAAAGTGTATTCAAAAACGGGAAGTTCGAAGTGTCATTTTCACCAGACTTTTTGAACATCCCATATCAATAAATAAACTAATAGAAAAGAGTTGATCATGTGGTATCAACAACAGGCGGAATTGTAATGCTAAATGAAATGCTACCATTGCTTCCACCTTCCGAAAAAAAGATTGCTTCTTATATTATTGCTCATCCTCAGGAAGCTATTTCACTTACTGCCAGCGAATTAGGTAAGCGAAGTTTAACAAGCAGTGCAGCTGTCATACGGTTATGCAAGTCGTTGAATTTAAATGGTTTTCAGGATTTAAAATTGCGGATTGCCGGAGACCTCCAAAAAGAGAATAAGCAGGGCTTCCATGATATTAAGGCAAATGAGCCTCTGATATCTATTATCGAAAAAATGATGAATAATAGCATTTACACCATCCGCGAGACATCGGAAATATTAAATATAGAAGAATTGGAAAAAGCAGTGAATGTTTTAAGAAAGGCAAGAAGAATTCACTTTATCGGTGTAGGTGCATCCAGTATCATTGCTCAAGATGCCCAGCAAAAGTTCCTGAGAATTGGTAAAAATGCTTTCGCCTTTACTGATATGCATATGGCGGCAACACAAGTTGCAAACGCTTCTGAGGATGATGTCGTAATTGGAATTTCCTTTTCTGGTGAAACAGCAGAAGTTGCAAAGGTTCTTAAATTAGCCAATCAAAAAAAAGCACAAACGATTAGCTTGTCAAAATATGGGAACTCTATTGTACCGGAGCAAGCAAATATTAAGCTATATACTTCTGCGACAAGAGAACCTACTTTCAGAAGTGGTGCCACCTCATCGCGGATTGCTCAATTACAAGTAATTGATATCGTATTTATGGGAGTTGCATCTTTACAGTATGATGCAACGGTTAAACATTTAAATGCTACAAGAGAAGCTGTAGATTTCCTTACAAAGAATGGGAAAAGGAATACTAAATAAAGTGAACTTTATTCAGTGGGGGTTTTTTTCATCCCCTGAATGTTAGTTGAACCAATCGGGGATTTACTGGCAAGTCCCTTACTTACAATTCTCGTTTTCCCCTCAAATTCTTGAAATAGGGGTCTTACTTCTAGTTAATTCGGGATAAATCGAACAAAAGCTGACTCACATTGAGTTGGCTTCTTTTATCAACTATTTCCTAAGAGAAGGGGGATAATCAGCGTGTATGTACTTGGAATAGATGGCGGTGGAACAAAAACTGCAGGAGTAATTGCTGACATAAATGGTAAAGTTGCTGCTAAAGCAACAGTAGGTCCTTCAAATCCAAATAGTGTTAACCTCATTACTATTGAAAAAGAACTCACAAAATTATTTAATGACTTACACAGTCAAAATGAAAAAGTATTTTTACAAATTAAACATGTTTTTGCTGGAATGTCAGGAGGAGACCATCTATCTGTACGAAGCAAACTAAATGATATCATTCTATCTCTACTGCCCCATACGAGTATAACCATTCATAATGATGCAATTACAGCACTTTATTCAGGTACATTGGGAAAGCCAGGTATTGTTCAAATTGCCGGAACTGGATCGATAACTTATGGAATCAATAAAAAAGGTACGTTCGATCGTGCTGGCGGATGGGGGTATTTGCTAGGCGAAAAAGGAAGTGGTTATGCGCTGGGAAGCGATGGCTTAAAAGCAGCATTCATTGCCCATGATGGACTGGGAGAGGCAACTGCATTAAATGACTTGATACTAGAACATTTACAAATGCAATCCCTTCCAGACATAATTCCTGCAGTTTATCACACGGAAAACACAAAGGAATGGATTGCATCATTAAGTAAAATTGTTGTAAATGCTGCAGACCAAGGTGATCATGTTGCTAGAAATATTATTAAAGAACACGCACAGTATATGGGGGAATCTATTTCTTGTTTAATGAAACGAATGTTCACAGAAAATGATGCTATTCCTGTTGTACTTACTGGTGGATTATTTAATCGTGCTGATTTATTTATCGGAACAATTGAAGAAATGTTAAGAAATCAGGATATGGAGGCTAAGCTTTCTATACCGAAAATAAAACCTGTCGGCGGCGCTGTTATTGCAGCATTTAAGGAAGAAAACATGGAAATCTCTAATAACTTTTTACAGTACTTTGAGGTAAGTGAGGGGGAATATTAATATGAAATATATCCACTGGAATAGTAGTAGATTACCAGAGATTGTAACCCTTTGGAATCAAGAATTAGCAAATGACTTTCCGATGCGAAAAGAATTATTCAAACAAAATAGCTTTTATGATGAAAATGTTTATGATGAAGGGGCGCAAATCGTTGTTGATGAAGATGATAATGTAATTGGCTTTATTGCAGTTAAGCGCTGGCAGGAAAATTTAGATATAGATATGGCTAAAGATACAGGCTGGATCCAGGTATTATTAGTTGATCATCGCTATCGTAATCAAGGAATTGGCTCAAGACTATTACATCATGCTGAAACAAAATTTAAAACTAGTGGGATAGAAAATATTCTACTAGGCCGAGATCCATGGCATTATTTTCCTGGCATCCCAACACAATCCGGAAACACAGCTAAGTGGTTTGAAAAAAGAGGTTATAAATCATTCAGCAAAGAATTTGATCTTATTCATCATTATGTTCCTTCAACGAAGTCGCCTCTTCCACTTTATGAAAATGTCACCTTTTCAATATTAAAAGAAAGTGAAAAGGATGATTTAATCGCATTTTTACACCGTTGCTTTCCTGGAAGATGGGAATATGAAGCAATTCATTATTTTGAAAAAGGCGGAACAGGACGAGAATTTGCCGTTATCAAAAAAAATGAGCAAATCATTGGTTTTTGCAGAATAAATGATGCCAATTCTCCCTTCATAGCACAGAATGTTTATTGGGCACCACTATTTAAAGAGGAATTAGGAGGACTGGGACCTTTAGGAGTTGACCCAAAAGAGCGTGGAAATGGTTATGGTTTAGCAATTGTGGAAGCAGGAATCTACTTTCTAAGGGAAAGAAACATCCATTCCATTGTTATCGATTGGACGGGACTCGTTGATTTTTATAAAAAATTAGGCTTTGACGTTTGGAAGAGTTACATTTCATTACGAAAGGAAACTGTGAAATGAAAGATAAAGTTCGAAGCTTTCTCCAAAAGGAAATTGATTTGGAACATATTCCCGGAGCCGTATTAAGTGTCTCTTATCAAGGCGAAATAATATTGGAGGAAGCCATTGGAAGTCGCACTGTATTCCCTGAAAAAATGCCAATGAAGCTAGACACCGTATTTGACTTGGCTTCTTTAACCAAAGTTGCAGCTACACTTCCATCCATATTAAAGCTTTTAGAGGAAGGAGAAATACGCTTAGATGACACTGTCGCATATTTCCTGCCAGACTTCTCGCAAAACGGAAAAGAACATGTCACACTACGCCATTTGTTGACACACACATCTGGTCTTCCCGCACATATACAGTTTTACAAAGATAACCTGTCAACAGAAGAGATATTAAAAAGTATTTATCAACAAAAGTTGGCGTATAAGACAGGGAGTAAAGTCATTTACTGCGATCTAGGATTAATTATACTCTATAAAGTTATCGAAACGGTCACGAAAGAAAATTATGCAGACTTTCTCAACAGGACGTTTTTCCGTCCACTCGAAATGTCCGAAACAGGATTCAAACCGGACTTTTCAAATGAACGCTATGCTGCGACAGAATTTGATAAGAAAATAAATGCACATAAACTAGGTATTGTTCATGATGAGAATACGGAGTCAATGGGCGGCATTAGTGGTCATGCTGGTCTATTTTCAACCATTCAAGATTTAAAAAACTATGCAAGTATGATTGAAAGTAACGGGATATATAAAGGAAAAAGAATTCTTTCAGAAGCGGTCATCGAGTTATCTAAAAAAAATTATACGCCTTTTGACCAAGAATATAGGGGGCTAGGCTGGGTTCTAAATAGTCCAGCATTATCTTCCTGTGGTGATTTATTCTCTGATAAATCTTATGGTCATACAGGATTTACAGGTACAAGTATTTGGTTTGATCCAACCATTAACCTGCATGTCATTCTCTTAACAAATCGAGTACATTTCGGACGACACCCACATATTTTAAGGTTAAGACCAAGACTGCATAACATCATTCGTTCACAAATTTAAAAGAAAGGAAAACGATACAATGTCTAGTGATAATCTTGTTATTGGATTAATGTCTGGCACTTCCTTGGATGGTATTGACGCTTCCATCGTAAGAATAATCGACATTAATGATGAAATTCAGGTAGAGTCTGTTCATTTTAGCACTTTTCCTTTTTCGAATGAGATAAAAGCAAAGATTCTTCATTTATGTAATCCACAAAAAGCTAAAATTGAAGACATTTCCTCCATGAATATGTTGCTGGGGGAATTATTTGCTGCAGCATCGCTAAAAGTGATGAAGGAAGCTGGACTTACTAAGGAAGATATACGATTAATAAGCTCGCATGGGCAAACCATTTTCCATCAGCCCGAGCCAACTACAATAGATGGGAAAGAAATTACTTCTACGCTGCAAATTGGTGATATTAGCGTCATTGCCGAACGAACAGGAATAATGACAGTCGGCGATTTTCGAACTCGCGATATGGCTGCCGGTGGACAAGGCGCCCCATTAGTCCCTTTCACTGACTTTATGCTTTTCAAAGAAAAAGAGTTTGGAAGAATTATGGTAAATATCGGTGGTATTTCAAATATAACGGTTCTACCGAAAAATTGTAAGGGATCAGAAGTTATTGCCTATGATACTGGTCCAGGAAATATGATGATTGATGCATTTACAAGTTTCATAACAGAAAACAAGCAATCATATGATAAAGATGGATTTTTAGCTGCAAAAGGGAAAGTAAATAAAAAGTGGTTGGAAGAACTTTTACAACACGACTATTATAAGTACCCAGCACCGAAAAGTACGGGTCGTGAATTATTTGGAATAGAATATGCTAAGAGATTATGGAATCAGGCAAATACATTAAGCAATATTGATAAGCTTGCAACCATTACAGAGCTAACAGCAAAAACACTCACTATGGAAATGGAAAAATATATTAATATAGGTGAAATACATGAAATAATAATAAGTGGAGGCGGAAGCTATAATAAGACATTAATGCAACGAATAAAAGCCAATCTTCCTGATAAAGTAATTGTTGTGAGCTCGGATAAAATTGGAATGCAGGCAGATGCGAAAGAAGCAATCGCTTTCGCATGCCTAGGCTACCTATGTTACCACAATAAACCAAACAATCTCCCATCTGCAACAGGAGCAAACAAGGAAGTAGTTATGGGAAAAATTGCATGGTAAAACTGGTGGGTTTAATTATAACAGTATTCGATTATCATTAGAAAAATCCCCATGATGGGAGTTCTATCTGTCCAGGTATTCAATAATCGTCGAAATACCCTGTCCCCCACCAATACAAAGCGTAACAAGTCCATACTTTTCTTGCCTGCGTTCCATTTCATGTAACAGCTTCGTCATCAGAATAGCACCAGTTGCACCTATAGGATGACCTAGGGCAATAGCACCTCCGTTTACATTTACTTTATCCCGTTCCATTTCAGCTTCTCTAATTACTGCTAGGGACTGAGCTGCGAATGCTTCGTTTAGTTCGATCAGTCCGATATCGCTCATATTTAGACCAGCTTGCTTCAGTGCTCTATACGTGGATTCTACAGGACCAATTCCCATAATTTCTGGAGATACACCGCTCGTTGCCTGCCCAATAATTTTTGCCTTTGGCTTTAGGCCATATTCTTCCACCTTTTCTTTGTTCATCATGAGTACAACAGAGGCGCCATCATTTCTTCCACTTGCATTCCCTGGTGTAACTGTGCCATCCACTTTAAATACCGCAGGCAATGTTGACAGTTTTTCCGGAGATGTTAGAAAAGGATGTTCATCTGTGTCGAATATAACCGTCTTTTTCCTATCTTTTATCTCATATGGCACAATTTCCTTTGCAAACCGGCCAGATTTAATAGCATCATCTGCGAGCAGCTGACTCCGGTGGGCAAACGCATCTTGTTCCTCTCGGGAGATATAATATTTTTCTGCAAGGTTTTCAGCAGTAAGCCCCATGGTAAGATTCCCATACTTCTCAGTTGGCTGAGAGCAGGGTTGACTTTCCGTATTCGGATCAAGTAGTACACCATTTCCCGCTCGATAGCCAAAACGTGCATGTCTTAAATAGTAAGGGGCAGTACTCATGCTTTCTGCTCCGCCAGCAATAACGACATCGGATAAACCAAGCCTAATTTGCATATCTGCATTGTTGATTGCCTGTAAACCAGAACCACATTGGCGGTGCACCGTATAGCCGCTAACATTTACAGACAAATCAGCTCGTAATGCAGCTAGACGTGCAAGGTTTGACGTATCCGCACTTTGCTTTGCCTGACCAAGAATGACTTCATCTATTTGTAAATTAGAACCATATCGCCCCAGCAGTTCACGAATCACTTTTTCTGCCAATAAATCGACGGTAACATCTTTTAATGTCCCGCCCATTTTACCGACAGCAGTTCTTACTGAACCTATGATGTATGATTCATTCATTTTACTGCCGCCCCTCTTTGCTGTTCACGCTTTAATTCACCAGCAATAATATTTTTTTGTATTTCTGATGTTCCTTCATAAATTTTAGTGATTCGTGCATCACGGTAATAGCGCTCAATCGGGTAATCTCTCATATAACCAATACCACCGTGGATTTGAACAGCCAGATCAGCCACTTTGTTATATACCTCAGAACCATATAATTTAGCAATAGCTGCCTCTTTTACGACACGTTGTTTTTGATCAGTCATCCAAGCTACTTTATATGTTAAAGCTTCCAGCGCTGCAATTTCTTTACTGATTTCTGCAAGCATATGCTGAACTGCTTGTATTTCGATAATCGGTTGATCGAATTGTTCACGGTTCTCTGCATATTCCAAACAATGTTCCAGCAGACGCTTACATGAGCCTAGGTTGCGTGCTGCAAGTCCTGCACGACCATTAGCAAGAATTTTCAAGGCGTTCACATAGCCACGTCCTTCTTCACCTAGCACGTTTTCTGCAGGAACCTCCATATTCTCAAAGAATAGCTCTGCAGAGTGGGAACCGCGAAGTCCCATTTTATCTTCTACATTCCCAAGAGTAAATCCAGGAAAGTCCTTCTCTACAATGAAAGAAGTAATCCCTTTCGCACCTTTGGAAGGATCTGTAACTGCCATTACAGTGAATACGTGACCATCCACAGCATTGGTTATATAATGTTTGGACCCATTAACAATATACTTATCCCCTTTTTTTACTGCAGTGGTTTTCATATTTGCAGCATTTGAGCCAGCACCGGGCTCCGTAAGTGCGAAAGCTGCAATCCATTCACCAGTTGCCATTTTGGGCAAATACTTTTGTTTTTGTGCCTCTGTCCCCAGCTCCACAATCCCGACCGAGCCGATCCCAGTATGAGCTCCAATTAGCGTGGTATAGCCATTATGCGTTTTACCAAGTTCTTCATAGATTGCACATTTTCCCACCATATCTAGTCCAAGTCCACCATATTCTTCTGGAATTCCTAAGCTGAAAAGTCCCATTGCTTTGGACTGCTCTATAATCTTCTTTGGAATTTCATTTTTTTCCTCAATTTCCATGGCTTCCGGTTCTACTTCTTCCCGTACAAATCTTTTTATATTTCGTCTTAGAAATTCAATATCCTCTGAAAAACTAAAGTCCATAACGACCTCTCCTCTTATCTATCTTTGAATGTTGCTTGTCTCTTTTCCAGAAAGACAAGTGTTTCCTCTTTTTTCATCCTCTCTGTGTCAAATGCTACTACCAGTACTAATGCAGATTTCTCTAAATTATTCTATGGACGCAAACCCAGCATTTCATTCTATTATCCGCATTATATTTTAACGATTTTTAAAAGTCAATTAATTTTAATTTTTATATAAAGTGAAAATGCGTTCAGTGGGGATTTCTTTTCATCCCCTACTGAACGTTAGTTGAACCAATCGGGGATAAATCAAATATCGCAAGCAAAGCAACTTCCCATGACATTATTTTGATATGTAAATTTATTTCCGCTTTTAAAATAAAACCCCGCTGCGATTACGAAAGAATGTTTCGTAATCGCAGCGGGGTTAATATCTTGAACTATTTTCTAATAAGCTGTCCAGCCACCATCGGCTGTAATCACTTGTCCATTTACAAAGCTGGAGTCGTCAGATCCTAGAAATAAAGCAACCGTTGCGATTTCTTCAGATTCACCACTGCGAGGGTTATTTTGCGCACCACTTGTGGCACGCTCCATACCAAATTTACTTGGATTATCAATCGTTGTTCCTATTTCTGTATTTACTCCACCCGGTGCAATCGCATTACAGCGAATACCTTCCATTGCATACTGGAAACCAACATTTTTAGTTAATCCAATGACCGCGTGTTTTGATGCTGTATAAGCTGCACCAGCACGAGAACCATACAGACCACCTACAGATGCATTATTAATAATGATGCCACTTTTCTTTTCTAAAAAGATTGGCAATGCCTTACGAATCGCACGCATTGTTCCGGTAGTATTTACTGCCATAATCTTTTCCCATAAATCGTCTGTCACTTCCTTAGCAGGAGTAAAATTATCCATAATACCAGCATTATTTACGAGAATGTCCAAGGTGCCATATTTTTCAACAGCTGTATCAATCATGCTTTGTACGTCTTCTTCTTTAGCAATATTTGCAACAAGTGGTGTTGCTTCTCCACCAGCTTTAATAATTTCCTCGGTAACCTTTTTAATACTTTCTTCATTAATATCAGTTGCAACCACTTTGGCGCCTTCTTTTGCATAAAGCAAAGCAATAGCTCTTCCCATTCCTGCGCCTGCACCAGTTACGACTGCTACTTTATTTTTCAACTTCATTAAAATCGCCTCCAAACGTATTTTCTAACAACTTCATTATACCATCAAATAAAAGATTGTTCAATATTTCACAATGTAATATATAAGTGAATTTTTATTTACTTTTCAGCCACTGCTGAAGCGGGGGAATGGAGGAACATTTTTATCATATATATTGGTAAAGGGACACTCAATGTACAGAGTGCCCCTTTGATTTTCAGTAACATATAAATATTTAATTTTATCCCGATTATCTCGGGTGGGAAATTCTATTGTTGTTAGATTACTTAACGAATCACAATCTTTCATTTCACTTTAACCGCGGTACATATCCCACTGGATGTTCTCTAACTTAAGCAACACAAGCCCTACCTGCTCTTGTATCCTTGCGACCCCTTAGTCGCTCCAGTTTGAATAAGCATCTTCAAAAACATTGCAGAATGCCAGAATGATCTATTTGTTACTAGAATTTAAATACTATCACAACCATTAGTCTTTGTCAAATCAGAATTGAATCCACTTATACTTCCCTACTGCGCGACCTCCAAGTTTCACTATTTAATCCCTCATAAATAGTGCTGGGCATGGATATAATTCAATAATGAATATCTTGCCGTTCCCCTCTTTTATTTCGCACTATTACTTTTTTCAAAATACCATGATGAAGGATGTGAATAAATGAAAGGAAAATACTTATTTATGGGCCTTTTGCTGACAACTTTAATGGTGATTGCAGCTATCTATCCATCAGAAATTCACGAGGAATTATCGAATCCGCAAGATTCCGCCAAGAAAACGACAATGGTATTTGCTGAAGATAAATCACTATCAGAAAAAGTGGACAATATCCTAGAAAAGGAGGAACTTGCTGGGGCCGTTCTTGGGGTGACTGTGATGCATGCTGCGGATGGTGAAGTCCTATATTCTCACAATGGAGATATTCGCCTTCGTCCTGCGTCCAACATGAAATTAGTTACTAGTATTGCTGCTCTCGAAACGCTAGGTGCAGATTATCGCTTCCGTACAGAAATTTTAACAGATGGAAAGCAAATTGGCACAACCCTTCATGGTGATTTATATTTGAAAGGAAAAGGAGATCCGACATTATTAAAATCTGATTTGGATCACTTTGCAAAGGAAATTAAAGCGCTGGGAATCCATACGATTGAGGGAAATGTAATTGGGGATGACACATGGTATGATGATATTCGATTATCAGAGGATTTAAACTGGTCAGATGAATCTTTTTATACGGGAGCGCAAATTTCTGCTTTAACCCTTTCCCCAGATGAGGATTATGATGCAGGTACAGTAATCGTTGAAGTTACTCCCTCCAGCACCGCGGAAGAGAAAGCACAAGTCCAGATAAGTCCGGAGACAGATTATGTAACAATCGATAACCAGACAAAGATGGTACCAGCGGGAGAGTCCCAGCAGATTGAGATAGAACGGGAACATGGAACAAATCAAATTATCGTGAAAGGAACAATGCCGGCAGATGGAGAGCTGTCTCGTTCTTGGACCGCGGTGTGGAATCCAACTGAATATGTGCTAAAAATGTTTCAGAAATCCTTAAATGAACAGGGAATCGAAATTACTGGAGATACCAAGGAAAAAGTGACTCCAACACAGGCACATGTGCTAACAGCCAAGGAATCAATCCCACTTTCAGAATTGCTCCTTCCGTTTATGAAACTAAGTAATAATGGCATTGCCGAAGTTCTCACCAAGGAAATGGGCATGGCTGTTCACAGCGAAGGAAGCTGGGAAAAAGGAATTGAAGTAATTAATGATGTAATAGAGGATTTTGGGATAAATCGGGATACCGTCCTGTTTCGTGATGGCTCAGGAATGTCACATAAAACGCTTATTCCATCAAATGAACTAACACAGCTTCTTTATAAAGCTCAGGATAAAAGCTGGTTTCAAGCATTTAAGCGCTCCCTCCCAATAGCTGGCGCAACGGAAAAACTTGTTGGTGGTACGTTACGCAATCGGTTGACAGCAGAGCCTGTTAAAAATAATGTGATGGCAAAAACAGGCTCAATCACAGGTGTGTCTGCATTATCAGGTTATGCGACAGCCTCGAATGGAAGGGAATTCATTTTTTCCATCCTCATTAATAATTATTTAGATTCAAATGAAACCATACAAGCAATCGAAAACGAGATTGTAACAATACTTACTGAACATAACTTGTGAATACAATAAGAAAAAGCTGTTTCTCTCATTCAGAGTAAAACAGCTTTTTTCCTATTACACGTCAAAATTAACGATATATTTTTGCATATCCGTATTATAATAAGCCACGGAGTACTCAATAAGCTTATCATTTATATCATACGAAAAACGCTCGCGCATAAGCAGTGCCTTTTCTTCCACCCCTAACATATGAGCAATATTCTGTTCCGGCACAGCAACACCAAATTCATCTTTAAATCGGTAGAGGTGGACTCCTTGATGATAAAGTATATCATATAATGAATTGGAAAATTCCTCCGTATCCTCAGGCAAAGGAATATGAATTGGGATATAGTGGCAAAAATGAATATAGGGCTTTCCATTTAAAGTATAAAGCCGTTCAACACAATGCGTTTTATCCCCTCCAAGCTCACTGATTGGAAAAGCCGGATTATCCACTACCGATACTTGAATTAGCTGCTTACTCAATTGATGACCTTCGCCAACTAAGTACTCAGAAAACCGCTGTCCTTTTGACAGCTTGGAAACAACCTGATTTGCTAATACCTTTGTTCCAATACCACTTCTCTTTTCCACATACCCTTCCTGCGCCAATTGTTCTACTGCATTTCGAATGGTAATTTTACTTACCCCAAATTCTTGCTCCAGCTCTGGCTCTGAGGGAATAAATGCATCTTTCTTATACTTCCCAGTGATAATCCGTTCCTTTAAAATGTCCTTCACTTGCAGATATAAAGAGCCGTGTCTTAGACTTAATTTCATCTGTAATCTACCTTTCCAGATCTGTTCTATAGTTGTTGGCCAATGCCCAAACCTCACTGTCCGTGCACAATGGTGAGTCCCCAGGAATCGTTTGAGCTAAAACCCCGGCAGCCATGGAAAATTCTATTATATCATTCATAGAAAGGTCCTGTACCAGCCCGTGCATTATTCCACTGGCAAATCCATCTCCTCCACCAACACGATCTAGTATTTGAAATGTATATGCCCTGGAAAATGAAAAAATGGAATCCTGAAATAAAAATCCCTCAATCTGATTCTCATTGTTTTTTGTATTTTTTCTGATTGTACCAGCTATTATTTTAATATGATACCGTTTTGCTATCTGGGGAATCAATTCAACAATTTGTTCTTTTCGATTTATTTTATCTGTTTTCATTCCAAGCAATGCCTTTGCATCCCTCTCTGTCATGAAGCAGACATCAGCCAGCTCCAGCATTTGTTCATAGCAGTGTTTCGCTCTATCTAGTTGGCCTTTCCAGAGCTTCGGCCGAAAATTACAATCAAAAACAATGGTAATTCCCATTTCCTTTGCCCTTTCGGCAACAGCAATCATAAGCTCACGTCCATTTTTTGAAATAGCTAATCCAATTCCACAAAAGTGAATCATACCTGTGTCTTCTAACAAATTATCCAAATCATAATCAGATAATGTTGACATACAAAATGAACTTGATTCCCTATTGGTATATGTAACAACAGATGGACGAAAACCGAAACCATTTTCCATAAAATACATCCCAATATATTCCCCGTCTCGATTGATATCCGTGGTTGATATTCCTAAAGACCGTATAAAGGAAACGGCTGCATCACCTATTGAATTTGCTGGCAAGGTTGTCACCATAGCTGTTTCATGCCCATATTTACTTAACGCACTCAATACATTTACTCCCGTCCCGGAAAAGAAGATGTCCAATGTACGTGTTTGCTCAAGCTTGCGATTCCCTGGAACATCCAAGCGCATCATGACTTCACCAAATGCCTTGATTTTATGTTTCATACGCATCTCCCAGCTCCTTCGTCATCTTATACAATTCGGCTATGTCCTTTACATTTGTTAAACATGACGAGGAATCAATGATGGAAGAATAAACATGGGGGATAACTCTTTTTACACCTGCTTGCAAGGCGGTTTCCACTATTTGTTTAAAATTAGTCAGGTTAATCCCGCCTGTTGGTTCAACAGTAAATGCTTCTTCCGCACAAACCTTCATTAATTCCTGATATGCTTCCATCCTTTTTAAACCTTGCAATGGGAATATTTTAATAGAATTCCCGCCCATCTCTCTGATTAAATGAATCGCTGCTCTTGCTTCAACGATGATTGGCTGTTGATGGAGTAGTCCCGTGGCAATGTTGACAAATCCTGGTTTCGCGGCAAGGCTGACAAGTCCATTAATAAAACTTATATCATTATTCACACAAGCCCTCGTATAACCTACTTTAGAAAATACTTGATTTACATGCCTTGGTTTGTATTCTCGGCAAATAGCGGCAACCATCCGCCATTGATTAGGATCGCCATTACCCAAACCAATTGAAATTGCTGCGTCTACCGCTTTATCAAAGTCTTCTATTTCCGCAAGTGCCTGCTCCACTGTTTCATAGCGGCTGGATATTATGCCAATCAGCACATTTCCATTCATTATCTCATAGATTTGTTTTGCATTTTCAATATCCTTAGCTAATACATTCAAACAGATACGATCTTGGTAAAAGTGAGAATCCAGCAAAACATCAGCCTCCTAATAGATGTTTTATTTTTTCAATAATTACTTCCATATCTCCTGTCCGTAATGGTCTTGGGTCTATATCAAAGCTCCCATTGTTCGCATGATAATCACGTGTAAAAATAGCTGTACTACCAGCTTTTAATTGTTGAACAAGTGCTGCAGCATTTAACTTTGCTTTATCTTCAGCAATGCAGATACACCCTCGATATATATCCCTGCCAGCCTCATCTTTCCTTATTGCAATGCGAACACCTTCTAAAAGCTCCAGCTGTTTCAGCTTCTCAAGTTCCCTTAGCTGCTTTTTGCTCCCTGACTTTTCAAAATGATATTGCTCCAATGCATTCAATAAGCCGAAGATAGCTTCTTTGCCGACTTTCATTGCTCTGCCAATCCCTTTCAGGTGTCCTGAAGCATATGCAACATACTCCTTTTTACCAGCCAAAATTCCGGATGTCGGACCTTGAATTGCTTTCGAGCCGCTGAAAATAATTAAATCCGCTTCATCAGCATACGCTTGAATGTCTTCTTCGGCTGCTGCATCTAATACGAGCGGCAATTGATGCTTTTCGCAAAGCTGTTTTACTTCTTGTAAGGAAGGCATATTCTTTTGTACACAGTGATGTGATTTTACAAATAATATTCCAGCAGTTAGATCTGTTATTGCCTGTTCCAACTGCATGATGGTACATCCATTAGCATAGCCTGCTTCTTTCGGGAATGCTCCGCCCAGTCGCATCATCACTTCAATTGGTGCTCCATAATCGACATTATGCCCCTTCATCATTAAAAAATCGTTAGGCTGTGTCACCCCTGCTTCATGCAAATACTCAACGAAGGAAGGATTGGCTTTGGTAATAATCCCAGCGATTGCTAGCACAATTGCTGCAGATGCCGAATTTGTGATAAGCGCATGTTCCGTTTTTATATATTGCGCGACTAGCTTTCCGGATTCCTCCATCAGCTCATCCATATCAAAATAATGCTGGCCACCATATTTCATTCCATCCAGCACGTTATCGGAAAGAGTAGAAACACCCAATTTGCTCATCCTGCCGCTAGCATTGATGACTCTTTTTAAGTTCAATTAGCTCACCACCTAAAAGTACTGCTTGCTCACAGATGACGACATCTGCAGTTAGTGTATTTCCTAATGCATCTTTGAGTTCTTTTTGTGCTTTCTCAACGGTAAAAAAGGTCAGTTCAGCAGGCGTGCCTTTTTCCAATTTACCTAACTCTGGCCTTTTTATTATCCTTGCAGGTGTTTCCGTGACAGCCCGAATGACTTCTTCTAATGTATGGCCTAACACAAGGAATTTTGTTAATGTTGTTGCCATATCATAAACAGGTCCAAATTGCTGATTTTTCTTATAAATATCTGTCCCAATACTATTAAAGTGAATTCCCATCGCTTTTGCCTTTTTTGCTATTTGAAAGGAAAAGCTGGATGTCCCGTGACCAATATCTAAATAGATACCGCGCTTCATTGCTTGTAAAAGGGCTGGCTCAATTGTCCAGTCATCACGAAATATATGATTTCTGTCTTTCTCATGGAAGCAATGCGTTAATATATCCCCTTTTTCTAGATATGACAGTATTTCTTCCAGCACAGGGGGAGAGCTGCCTACATGAACCATAATTGGCAAGCTTAACTTTTTACTGAACTGCTTCGCAAGCTGTAGCGGCTTTATCCCGTTAGAGGATACTACACTCCCACTCATTCTTGCTTTCAAGCCAACAATAAAATCAGGATATTTCGCTATTGCTTCTTCAATTGCCTCAAATGAAATAGAGGTCATATCAGATAATTCATTTTGTTCTTTTAAACCAATTCGCGATATATTCAACAGGGAAAATATCCTTGTTTTTGCTTGATTGGCAATAGAATAAAGTTCATCTATTGTATCTGCACCACTGCTGCCGGCATCAACAACGGTCGTTACACCTGTTTTATAGCCAATATCATCTGGTATTGCACAATATGGTTCATATTTTGGAAATGCATGTGTATGAAGATCAATCCAGCCTGGTGAAACATACATGCCAGCTGCATCAAATAAAATATCAGCTTCACCTCGGAATGATTTAGTGACTGATTCAATCTCTTTATCCTTTATAATAATATCGATGATGTCTCCACTTACTAATTTGGCATTTCTTACAATTTGCCTCATGTTTTTAATCTCCTTCTTTACCCCGACAACAACTTCATTTTCTATCAGCTATGTGTTTCAATCATAACAGGCAATTTCCCTGAGACTTGTTCCTTCCCGAAGATAGCACCTGCAGCAATTTTTAAAGCTGGATACGTATAGTCATAAGTGCAAATGCACGCTTGAACCACTGATAAATAAGACACATCATAAGGGCTTCTCATTGCAACAGCAATTACTGGAATCCCCTTTGCCACTATTTTATGAATGAGCTTCTGCTGTTTTGGGTTTTCTGCCAGGTTTAATGTGCCGACAATTATACATGTGTATAAATCTGCAACTGCTAATAAAGAACTGCTTTCACTTTCCGGCATTTGCTCCGAAATATACTTTTCATCAGCTTCTGGACAATATGCTCGCATAGCTTCAACTAATCTGATTCCGCTGTATTTTTTATCCTCTGCAGGTGTTCCAGAATGATCTTCTGGCGTCAGAACAAGGACATTTTTACTTGTCAATGGAACAATGCCTTCATTTTTTACAAGTGTGACACATTCCCGATACACGTTATAGCTTAGCTCCTCATGTTCCTTCGTTCCAACAGCCTCAAGCGCTTTTGGAGTGCTAAATAGATGATCCCAGTGTAAATAGGTGTTTTTTAAACTTCTGATACGCTCGGAAGAGGTCCTAAGAGCTGCCTGATCAAGCTTTCCGGATTTCACTGCTTGCATGACTTCCTGCAATGCTCCTTTTTGGCGCTCAAGTGTATGCGAAATCATTACCATATCCGCTCCAGCCTCCAATGCAGCAACCGCTCCTTTTTCTGTCCCAATCGTCTCCGATATTGCCTTCATTTCCATACAATCTGTTGTAACAACACCAGAATAAGCTAATCGCTCTCTGAGCAGCCCGGTAATTACAGCTTTTGATAGTGTTGCTGGTTTATCTTTTTCTTGTTCGATAGCTGAAAAATGAATATGTGCCGTCATAATTAGATCGGCTCCAGCTTTGATACCTTCTTTAAATGGAAAGAGTTCCACAGCTTCCAAGCGTTCCATCTGATGCTGAATCGTTGGCAGAGATAAATGAGAGTCTGTATTTGTGTCCCCATGCCCAGGAAAATGCTTCAGCGTTGTTACAACTCCCGCATCCTGCATTCCCTTCATCATTGCTTTCCCAAGCTTTGCAACTTTCTTAGGTGATTCACCAAAAGAACGAACGCCAATTACTGGATTTTCAGGATTATTATTCACATCAACAACAGGTGCTAAGTTCCAGTTAATTCCCAGTGCCAATAATTCCTTTCCTGTTGCAAAACCTACATTATACGCATTTTCCGGACTGTCACTTGCCCCAAGAGCCATCGATCCTGGAAAAATTGTCGTCCCTTCTCCTAAACGGCGCACTGCCCCGTTTTCCTGATCAATACAAATGAGGAGCGGCTGCGTATATCCTGCCGCTTTAGCCTCACTCTGAAGTGCTGCAGTTAATGAAAGGACTTCTTCAGGAGTTCCGATATTCCGGGTAAACAAAATAATGCCACCAATATGATAGCGATGAATCAATTCTTTTATTTCCTTTGGCACCTTTTTACCATGAAAACCAATCACAAATAATTCGCCAATTATCTTTTCCATTTCAGAAAACTCCCTTCACTTACATTAAGTACTCACTTCATACTTTGAAAAAGTTAGCGACACCCCCCACATAATAATGAATGCCGAAATACTTGCCCCAAAAAAGAAGAGTAAAGCAGGAACCGTAATAAACGTGATATAAAGCAACAAACCAATACAAGCAAATAAAAATAAGGTTAGAATGGGGTGAACAATCCCTATAATAAACGGCCATTTCAGATAATGAATGGTCTTTAACTCAAAATGAACAAAAATCGGGAAAAAATAAAGTAGAATCATAATATATAACAGCCCAATAGCCAATATAGTAAAGCGGCCAATAAGATAAACAAGACTGGTTTGTGTACTTATAATTTGGAATTCTACTGTTAACAGATATCCAGCAACAAACAAAATAAGTCCTAATCCATTTGTCTTTATAAACGCTTCTTTATACGTCTTCCAAAACAGCGGTAAAATAGCAATATCTTTTTCCCCCATATTCCATTTCCGAACAACGGCAAACATTGCTGCAGTTGCAGGCATCAACCCAAATAATATGAAACCGAGCAATGAAAACAAAATCCATAATACGTTTAAATACGCAAGTCGTGTTACCCAAACTGAAAATTGATAATAGCCTTTAATGAACCCGGACAAGTCTGCCGCCTCCTTTATTAATCGTATCATGACCCAACGATATTTTTATTCCTTGACAGAGCCAATTAATACCCCTTTGACAAAGTATCGTTGTAAAAATGGATAGACAATTAATAATGGCAGTGCAGACACAATGATTACAGCATACTTTACAAGTGATGCAGTTTTCACCTGATCTGCAAATGATTGTGCAGAGCCTGCCGCATTTGCAGCACTATCTGTGCTCACCTCATTTAAAATTAATATTTGCCTAAGTATTAATTGCAGTGGATACTTACTCTTATCTGACAAATAGATTAACGCATTGAAATATTGATTCCACAGGGCTACTCCATGAAAGAGAGCCATGACTGCAATGATTGGAAGAGAAAGTGGCAAGACAATCTTTAAGAATAAATAGATATCGCTTGCACCATCAATCTTCGCTGCTTCAACGAGCTGATCTGGAATGGTTTGCTGAAAAAAGGTACGCGCAACAAGGATGGACCAGGCACCAATAACACCTGGAATAACAATCGCCCACATCGTATCTAGCATTCCAAGACCCTTAACAACTAAATAAGTCGGAACCAATCCCCCATTAAATAGCATTGTAAACAAGATAAACCATAGAATCAGCTTCTTCGCCATTAATTCCTTCCTTGATAATGCATATGCTGCAGGAAGCAAAATAAATAAATGAATGCAAATTCCAACACCTGTATAAATAAGCGTATTTTTGTACCCGGTCCAGATCGCCGCATTTTGAAACACGCGAACAAAACCATTAAATGTCACATCAACTGGCCATAGCCACATCTTTCCGGTATTAACAGCCTGTGGATCACTGATTGATGCACTAATCACAAAAATAAGCGGATAAATAATAATGAGTGTAATGAGCAGCACAAAGATAGTATTGATCCTATCAAATGCCTTATCTGACAGACTAAACTTCGCCATCGTTTCATCCCCTCTCTACCATAGACTGTTATCACTTACTTTTCTTGCAATCTGGTTTACTGTAATCAGCAGAATAATATTAATAACAGACTCAAATAAACCAATTGCAGCTGCAAAGCTATATTGCCCTTGCAAAATACCTGTCTCATAAACATAGGTCTGAATGATATCTGAAGTTCCTGAGTTTAAGTTATTTTGCATTAATAAAACTTTTTCAAAGCCTATCTGCATAAAGTTACCGATATTCAAAATAAATAAAATCACAATGGTTGGCATAATACTTGGTATATTAATCCTCAAAATCCGCTGCATTCTAGTTGCTCCGTCTACTTTCGCTGCTTCATGCAATTCTGGGTTAACCCCAGCTAAAGCTGCTAAATATATAATCGTTCCCCATCCCAATGATTGCCATTGCCCCGACCAGACAAATATATGCCTAAACCATTCGGGACTTGTCAAGAAAGGAATGGCATCCATACCTAACAAACGGACAACATGGTTTACAAGACCGGTGTTTGGATCTAAAAAAGCCACAAGCATTCCGACAACAACCACAACGGAGATAAAATGAGGTGCGTATGTAAGTGTTTGCGTCCATTTTTTAAACGGTCCATTTCGCAGTTCGTTTAAAGCTAAGGCAAAAATAATCGGTAATGGAAAAAGCAGCAGCATATAGAGATTCAGGATAATAGTATTCTTTAAAAGTCTCCAAAAGTAATAAGAGTTGAAAAACCTCTCAAAATGCTCAAACCCAATCCACGGACTCCCATTAATACCAAGGTTTGCGAAATAATCTTTAAAAGCGATTTGAATGCCGTACATCGGGATATAATGAAATATAAAAAAATAAGTCATAACTGGTAAAAGAAATAAGTATAATTGCCAATTTGCCAGCAAGTTTTTCTTTACTCTATAGCCTCTGCTTCGACTTGACGGTGGCTGTATTTCCATATACGAATGAACCTCCTTTTTAAAGCGTATGTCACTGCTTACTTTGATTTATTAAAAAGGGAGGAGGACAGGGGGGCATCCCCCTCCCGCCCCTCGAAAGCTCTGCTAATTATTTTCTACATATCTCTCATAAGCATTTTGATAGACTTCAATTACATCTTCGAGCCCCATTTGCTCCAATGTTGTGACATAATTATCCCAGCCATCCAGATCTTCATCCCCAGTAATAAATTTATCAGTCATTTCCTCTACATAGCTGTTGACGTCTTGTCCAACTGACTGAAGAATTCTATTTTCTTCGTCAGTAAATGTGAATCTTGCCCAAATCTCATCTGGTACAAATGGCGCTGCAGCCTCTGCAGCTTTCATTGATTGTGGTGCAGATTCCCCACCCTGGAAATAATCCGCTTTAATAATTCCGTTAATGGAACCTAACCACGTTAACTGTTTTGCTATCGCTTGTTCAAACGTCATATCGCCTTCCGGGTTTAAAATATGATCCATATAAACAATTTCCCCATCTTTTTCTTCAAAGGTTTCGTTTTCAACACCCATGTAATAAAGCTTTGCCCCTTCTTCACTGTAGAAGTGATCCATCCATCTTACCGTCGCTGCTGGATTCGGGTTTTCATTTGTAATGACTAAATTAGAAGTATCCCAAACAGATGGAGAAAGTTTGTTGTAATGCTGATGACCATCTGGTCCCTCTAATGCTGCTAAATTATTATATTGTGAGCCGATTTCTTCACCAAATAATTCAATTGGATCGTAGAAAGTCATACTTCCATATAAATTATCTGATGCATTTGCAAGGAATTGACCCCAATCAATCGTAAAGATACTTTGGTCGATTAATCCTTCGTCATACAGCTTGTGAATGTATTCCATCAGTTCTCTATATTCATCAGTTGTCACATAGAACCGTAATTTCGAATCATCTTGCGGATCTAAATCAAAATTTGTATTAGCCGGTCCATGATTCATTACACCGAATGAGCCGGATAACCACTGCACTAGCTCTATAATATCTGTTCCACCGTATGGTATTGTTTTTCCGCCGCCAACTGGATCCAGTTCCTTCACTGCTTTTAAATATTCGTAAAAATCTCCTGTTGTTTCTGGGATATCCATATTTAATTCATTCAGCCAGTCCTCATTAATCCACGGTCTTGCACTTAGGCGCAAGGAAAGGAAATCCTCCTCAATAAGGGAAGGCATGGAATAAATATTTCCATCTGGAAACGTGATTGCTTTTCGAATGCTTGGGTCATTTTCCATTAAAGCCGTTAGGTTGGGAGCATGCTTTTCAATTAAATCATTTAATGACAGGAAAACCTCTTGACCACCATATCTTAATAGATCCGTGTTTGTTAGTTGAGAAAGGAAAAATGCATCGGGCAAATCTCCACTACCAAGAGCCAGATTTCTCTTTTCCTCAATTGCATCGGGACTAACCAAATCCCATTTCACATTGATATTTGATAAGTCCTTATAATGGTTCCAGATGAGAATGTCATTCCAATCATTATTTTCATTCTGAGCAGGTTTATTCGCAAAAAAAGTTAATTCCATTTCTTCATCAACAATTGGCATTCCTGATTCGTTTACATCGCCGGAAGAATTTGCTTCATCATCCTGTGCTGAGCTATCTGAATTACAAGCAGCTAAAACGCTTACAAATAAAATAACGATCATGAATAATAACGATTTTCTTAGCTTCACAACTTACCCTCCTTGTAATTTGTGTTCAAAAGATCCAAGAAATTCAAGGTATTATTTTTACCTGACCTTTTAAACAGCCTCCTAATAGAAATAAGAAGAACCAATGAGCCACCCTTAACAAATCTATTTTTCTATCAATAATCTTCTATGTATCACCCCTTTTCAGAAACAGAAAACAAAAGCTGTTTCTGATACTTTTTAGTAAGCGTTTTCAACTTATCCAAAATAATAGCACTATTCAAAACTTAAGTCAACATAACATTATAATGTTTATAACAAAAATATTTTGTAGATACCAATTCCCAACCACTATTAAGCCAGAAACTGTATACATACCGGCCTTTCGACCGAAAAACGATTTTCATTTATTTTCATGTTTCCTCCTTCTTCCCTTTCCATAACAACTAATTCATTTGTATGCTCATATGCGACTATTATATAATTACTATTTGGTATGCAAATAAAATGGCGCGGCCACTTTCCAGTAGTATCAATATGGGAAAGTGCTTCCAGCTTTCCATCTTGTAAAACCTTAAATACAGCAATCGAGTGATGACCGCGATTGGATACATAAACGCAGTAATCCAAAAAGGTTATTTCCGCTCCAAAATTTTCTCCTTTAAAATAGTCTGGCAATGCTGGAATCATTTGTTCCAGCTTTATGTGCTCCAATGACGCATCATAAGCGTAAACAAGAACCGCAGAATCAAATTCATTCACAACATAAAACATATTTAAAAACGGATGAAATGCAATATGTCTTGGACCAGAACAACTTGGTGTGTCTACTTCCTGTATTTGCTGTAATTTGCCCGATGCTTCATGAAATCGATAGAAATATAATTTATTACGTCCCAAATCTGTTGCGACGTAAAAAGATGTTTCTGGAATCCTTCTAATGGTATGCAATTTGGAGATTTCAGAATGATACGTTTTAAAATCTGTTTCTTTTATTATTTCTCCTTGTTGATTTAATTGATGAACAATCACGCTGCCACCACCGTAATTTGCAGTAAATAAATAATTACCTTTTTCCCCTAGTTCTATATAACACGGTCCGCCTTTCGCGGGAAATCGATTCCTCGGATTAATCGTTTTCAGCTGGCGATTGATTTCAAAGCTTAACACCTCTCCCTGTTCTTTTTCACTAATGACATACAAACCATTCCGCTTAGGGTCAATCGTTAAATAGGACGGATTTTCCACTCCTGAAAATGAGGCAGCATGGTGAATCTTTCCATTGAAAGCATTAAACTCAAGCCAATGGATTGTTTCTTCACATTCCTTTCCATAGCAGCCAACGAAAATATCATAAGTTTTTTTTGTCATATTTTTATAAGTTCCTTTCATTTAATGTATTGGAAGGATATGGAAGAACGCGTTTGGTGTAGCCATCCGGTAATAATAACTGCACCACCCTAAGCCACTGGAAGCTGCAGCACGTGCAGAATAATACAAGCGTTCCTGTGCTAATTCATCAATAGATTCAATGCGATGCTGTAAATAATCATTGATTCTTTTCATTGCCGTTTCCAGGCGATTCACAAGTCCTCCGTAGCGAATATCAATAACTTCCCAGCCAAACGGTTTATTCATATGCAGCCACTCATCGCGATGGGCTTCTCGAAGTTTCTTCACTCGAGTGATAAGCTCTGGAAGCTGTGTGTTTGCGAGCATTTCAAGTGCTTTATGATTTCCACTGTCATATGCCTGCTTTAATTCCACACCGATAGTAGCTTTGATTGCCAATACATGACAAAGCTTTTCTGGCACTTCAAAAATAAAATCCCATTTCGAAGGATGCATTTTCCTCTGTTTTCTTATTTTCTCTCCGAGAGCTTCATAGTGTGTTTGTAAGTCGTGTCCTTCTACATGCTTATCAAATACACCAAGCAGCACATCCTGCCAAAGCAGAAACTTTGAGGGATTTGTTTGCTCCAAATTACCCTGCTCTACGCCTGGAGGTGTATCCAATTCATTGAGTAAAAGCGATAATTCTGCATCCACTCCTGTACAAAACATTGCCCTTTCCTTTAGCTTTTCTTGAGCAACATCATTGCAGTAAGCATGCTCTGCATAAAATTGTAAACCGAGCAAGGCTCTATAGACGTTATTCTCTGCCCCATCGTCACCCCAAAGTGTTATAAAAATATCCTCCACATCATTTGCTTTACAAGCAGTTAATGCTGCCTGACTCGCTGTCAATGAAAGATGATAATTTGGTGCAAAACTGTTCCAAATCCACATTCCTCCTGCAAATGCAGGCATCTTTTCAAATTTTTTATGCTGTTTAAACATTTGATCGTAATGCTTTATATCAGCAGAATTGTATTGCCAATACATCAATTGAATATTATTCGGGACCTGTTCGAGAATATAATCCGGTAATTTCGTTTCCTTACTATAGTTATCTCCTGTCTCAGATGCCAGTTTTAAAAACATATCACTCCACATCATTGCTTCAAGTCCGAATTGATCTGTGATTTGCAATACTTTTTTCAGATGATTGACCATTAATTCAAAACGCGATTGATAACCGTGTTGATTTAAAAATCGCCCACGCCCCACTTCTTCCGCTTCATCCATTCCAATATGAATCTGCATACTCCGAAAAGGACCTGTAACCGAACCAATCATATTCTCCAACAGTTCATACGTCCGCTCGCTTTCCAGCAGCAATGCGCCTTTTGTATCTTTATAATCGGATGCTGCATCCCATTTTAAAAACTCCTCCAAATGTGCCAAAGTCTGAATACAAGGAATCAGTTCAATGCCAAATTGATGCGCATAATCATCCATTGCTTTTAACTCTCCCTGAGAATACCTGCCCCGCAAATACCCAAAGTAAGGTTCATTCTTTATTTCATACGTATCTTCCATATAAAGCATTGCAGAATTAAAACCCATTATCGCCAGCTTTCGAATTAGCTCACTGAATGTTTCTAATTTCATTACAGTATTTCGGGAAAGGTCAAGCATTGGACCAATTGTTTTAAATTGCGGTGTCTCCTCTATGATAAAATGACTTTCCCCTTTTTGCAGCTGTTCCAAAAAAATGCCAAACGCCCTAAAAAAGTGATTGGCTTGACGATAGCCTATAGTCCCTTCACCATTTTTGTACATAATATGCAATTTTTCATTGCTTGTTTGCTGCTTGCAGGTGAGCACAATATCAGCTTTATCGGATAAGTTAAAATGATATTCCGCTTGCAGCTCACTTAATCCTTCTATAATTGGTGAAATATCTCCTTTTATTTGAATCTTCAATACGTCACACACCTTTCATCATTTTTTTGAAAAGACGCTTTTTAATTCTATTGCAGCGGCATTCCCCAATCTAGCATCACTAGTTATTGAATTACATTATTCCAAAACCTTTTTATTATTTCAAATGGAAAGATAAATTGAGCGTAACGAAAGTCATAAAAAAACCACAGGAACACTGGCTGCAAACCCTATTCCTGTGGCACTTCTATAATCATTTATTATTTGGTTGGCAGCTCTTCAATACTATCAATGTCCATATAGCTTGGTACAACAAATCCTTGTTGCGCGCCTTCTAAGTTTGGTCCTAAATCAACGATATCATCTTTATATTGCTCAGCATAGGAAGCCGCACCTACAGGTAGCCAGGCAATAGCCATTCCATCGATTTCTCCTAATGACAGACTTTCAAATGCAATTCCCATATCTAATGGTGTCATTTTTACTGTATAACCTAATTCTTCAAGCATTAAGGTAATTACGTTTGCTGAGGAAAGTTCTGTTTCCCAGTTCACATAACCCAATTCAAATGTCTCATTTTCAACGGGCTCAACGCCTTCTATCCAAGCTTCCACTTTATCACGGTTATCAGCAACCCACTCTTCTGCTGCTTCGCCTGGCTCAACATCCTCACTTTGTCCAAATTTCGCCATTACTTCATTCATATCGTCTACTTCCCAGTAAAAGTTATCTAAAAACTGGTATGCAGATGGCTGGTCATCCTCAAGGCCATGTCTTACCATGGTATGAATGTTTTCCGCTTCACCTAATGTGCCTTGCGGATCCTCCAGGAATTTTAAATCATACTCACTAAACATCCAATGCGGCTGCCACAATGTAACAACAATTGGTTCTTCCTTTTCAAGTGCTCCTAGCAATTCTGTCAGCATTGCTGGTTCGGAGCTTGGTAATAACTCTAAGTCCAAGTTATATGCTTCAACTGTTTCAGCTGCAATATTCATTGTCCCGGATCCAGGCTCAATCCCTACAATTTCTTTTAGATCAGCAGCTGCATTATTTTCTTCCTCTTTTGTTTCAGTATTGCTGCTGTCAGCTTCTCCCTGACATGCGCCTAAGAATACAAGAATACTCATACTTATATAAATAAGCCCTTTTTTCCATAGTGATTCCATAAATCCTAAAAACTCCTTTTCCATATTTAAATTATTATCAGACATATTTTTACGACCGATAAGAAGTATCATAAATTAGATGAAATTTTATAGCAAAGCTCTAAAAATGTGATTTTCTGTCATTTTAATGGATTATGGGTGTTTAAGGGACTTATGGTTAAGGATTGTTTAAATTCCTTACGTTTTTAAACAAATACTATAATGTCTTTACATCCAAAGTTTGAATAAAATTGATAAAAGCGCTAACGATATTTAGCTGCAAAGAGTCAGCGTGATAATACATCCATGTATTTCGTGTAATCGGCTTATTAAACGCGTCATGGATGGGTTTTACAAATAATTCTGGATAAGGACGGACAACTAATTTTGCTAAAATGGCATAGCCAAGTCCATTTATTACCATTTCCTTACATGTTTCAACTTGGTTCACTTGAATATTAATATAAGGGTTTTGACTGTAATGATGATACCACCAATTATCAACAATATTTCATCAATTCATCTGTTAAATAATCAATTCGTCGAAGTGTCGGTAGCTCTTCCCAAGTAAAATCCCAAGGCGAAGACACAAATTTCTTCTTCATAAAGTAATTCCTTTTCTTCCTTCCAAGGGTAATCCCCTTTAACAACACTAATATGTACCTCGTGATTTAAAATCAAACGGTGTATCTCACTGCTCCATCCTGTGATGACTTGACATTCAACATTAGGGTATTTTTCCTGGAAAAGACGCAATAATTTAGGCATTTTATTTAAAGCAAAAAAGTTGGAAACCCCAACACTTATCGTACCAGCAACTTCATTTTTCATGTTACTGATTTTTTCGGCAACCTTTTCTTGCTCCTTTAACATCCTCTTAGCATGGAGTGCTAATTCTTCCCCCTATGTGCAACGACACCATATCCAACAGCAGCATTTGCTGCTGTAGCCGTTCGGGGCAAATGGCATTGAAAACAGATCATGAAATTATAGAAAACATGTCATACTTTTAAAGTTAAAGTTACTGGTGAAAAAGAGTATGTTTTCGGTCAAGGCGGCAGCAAGAAGCTCGCAGAAGTACTGAAAACAAAAGTGCTTGGACATCTTCCACTTATTCAGCCGTATATGGAAGAAGATGTTTTTGCTCCTTCTGTTTATCAGGAAGACCATCCAACTGCGAAGAGAGGACTGTCTATTTAAATTTTAGATTTTAATATTATATTTGATGTGCTTTATGAAGTTTTAGGTAAGTCCTCATTCAACAGCGCTTAGTTCGCTAAACTACGAAGCATTAAATGTTGCTACCCATTCTTTTTTTACATTAACAATTCCTAACTACCTTTATACATATTTCGATAATTATTTATCATTTTATTAATGACGTAAAGGTTTCCTCCAATAGAGTGATTAATTATTTTTAACTCAGTATCTATTAACATTATTAAGGGATATCCAGGTATTTTCCCTTCCAAATCTTTAGAATGTATTAATGGAATTTTATAATTTAACAATGTAGAATGTACTCGTTTAATCTATACTAGACAATTAAATATTTTATTATTAAAATATAAGATGGTTTTACTTTGCTTCAATGAATGATGTAGCTTAATATGTTTCTTAATAGTCTATAGTCCATTATTAAATATTAGTGTGAAAGAGAGGACGAAAAATGAATGTATACTACCGAATTTCCTCGAAATTCTTTTTAACTTTTATTGGAATTATCTTAATTTCGGCTCTCCCAGCGCTGTTTAATGGAATAAAATTAGATTTCTCTTCTTATCTCTCCGAAGTAGGGTCTGTTATTTCAAGCTTGCTTCAGCCAACAGCAATAACATATGAACATTTCCAAACAACCTATTCCTTATTTCCGGGAATTTTGTCACAATGGAGATATTCTATGATTCTTCTTTTAGCTTCCTTTATTATCTCTTTTCTTTTGGCCCTTGGTTTAACTTTTATCACGATGATTGTTTCAAAGAAAATACGTAAAGTCATCCGGATAGTTCTTTTTGTTGGCGAGTCCATTCCAGATGTACTTGTGATTGGTCTTTCGATATTGAGTGCTATTTTCATCAGTAAACATACGAATCTACCATTTTTTAGTATTGCATCTTTTGGTGATCACGAAATATTTGCCTTACCAATTATTGTTCTTTCCATTCTACCGACAATATTTTTCTATCAAACAATGATTTATGATTTTGAAGCAGAAATGTCTCAACAATATGTTGATATTGCAAAATCCAAAGGAATGTCGACTTATTCCATACTATTTTCCCATGTATTACGTAATGCAGTTATCAATATTTTTCTACATTCTAAGTCTATTATCTGGTTTATGCTATCTAATCTACTTATGATTGAATATGCTCTCAATATAGATGGATTAATGCGGTTCATACTACATAGTTCATCACATATATTAGCAATAGGATTGTTAATCATGTTTATTCCTATTTATATGATACAGGCATCCATGCAGATCGTGATAGAAAATACAACTGGTAAACAAGTGGAGATTTAATTTATGACTACTAAAGCTATGATAAAGAATCTATTTAAGCATCCACTGTTTTTATCCGGTTTTATGTTTCTGTTTTCATTACTAACTGCCAGTTTTATTCACACCATCTTTTTTCAAGGGAAGATTCCAGTTACAGATATCTTAAGAGATCGCGAAGGGACCATTGTATCGATTGCTCCATTTAATCCTCTCGAAGTACCGCCACTTGGTACGGACGAGTTAGGAAGGCATATTTTAGTATTATTAATACAAGGAGCAAAATACACTATAGCTATTGCTGTACTTGTTGCCGGTCTGAGGGTGTTACTTTCGGCTATTATTGGTTTGTTTTTTGAAAATTACCTGCCCAAATTGAATCGATATATTGGCGGTTTAGTAAATGGATTTTATTTCATACCTACTGCTCTTATTTGTTTTATTCTTTTGTATGATGTACTTTGGACTGCACATGGTGAAGTGGATGGATATAGTATATTACAAAAAATGATGTTCCAGCTTTTTGTATTAACTATAGTAGCAATACCAACGACCTCTTTGTTGATTGGAAACCAATTCAACCAAATTTATAAATCAGAATTTATAACATCGGCAAAAGTACTTGGAGGGAGTCGTTTACATATCCTTCATAAGCATGTGCTACCACATATGATTCCACTTTTACTCATTCAGTTTACACAGGAAACTACTAGGGTATTGGTTTTATTGATTCACCTTGGATTTTTTCATTTATTATTTGGTGGAACAAGAGTGTACGAACTGGATGATACTCAAGATGCATATATTTCTGTATCCAGTGAATGGTCTGGCATGATTGGTAACGGGTTTAACCATTTAAGCGGTTGGTCCTGGATCTTTTTAAGTGTAGCTATTTCCTTTACATTTGTTATTTTGGCATTCAAGTTAATGACTAAAGGAATAGAAGAAGTTTTTCTTGAGAACAGGTATATAAACGGAAAAATAAAAAAGATTAAAAAGTAAAATAAAAGGAAATCGCTTTATTCTAAACAAGAAATTAGAATGAATTTTTTAAAGCTAAGTATATGAAACTTGATCTATGTCTTTAATTTTTCCGTTTTCTTATTTAAGTAAAAATTGTAAGTTGCTAAACCTGTTACTATTTAAATGTCAAAAAAATCAAACGAGGAAGGTCGTTTAATTGTGAAAGTCTTTTCAAGTGTTTTAATTACTTTACTAGTGTTAATTCTTTTAAGCTTGGGAATATCGTATTTTACAAATTCAGGATTCTTCGATTACGCATTTTTTGTTGGAGCAATGTGTACGATAACTATTTGGTTTTTCACTTCAAAGGGGGGACTCACTACACGAAATATGGATAGTTCCATTCAAGGGTCAACGGGGATTAAAGGGAAGGAACACTATAAATTTGAATTTTCAGTGGGTCCATCTTTTATCACTTCTCTTGTATTTACTATTTTTACTTTTATTTCCATGCTTTATCAATACAAAGATTATATAGGATAAGCTTTAAATGTATCTATTGAAGAATGGTTGGTAACTCAATCCACATGAGTAGCAAACAACAAAAAAATACTGATAATTGCTTTCGTTTTTTTAGTTTGTTTAATCCATGCAGGTATCCGTTTATCTACAGCACAAGGAAATCCACAAGCACGTACTCAAGGCTTTATAGGTATGGGTTGGGCTGCAGTAGGAGGATGGATTGTTGTTCAATCACGAACTATAGCCGGGTGGATCGATGCCAGATCTTCTTTAGAATATTAGCTTGTAGCAGCGAATCCTCCCTTTCCTCATCCTGGTAACCAGTAATACAACGTCCTTCTGTTAAAAATGCATCCCCACTCGTTCGAATCCGATCGGCAACAGGTCTTTTCAGATAATGAAGGTAACTTCTGTAACTGGTGTTACCAAACCGTCTACATATATTGGAAAGGTTGGAATTAATCCTTTATTCATATAATCTTGTAAAATCAGGAGTACTTCCTACGCACGCCCTAGAGCAAAGGCTGGGATCAAGGCAAATCCGCCATTTTCAACAGTAACAGCAACATTTCCTGCTAGACGTTTTTCCTCTGTATTACGATCCGTATGCAGACGATTACCATATGTGGATTCCATAACCACCACGTCAGGACGAATATTTTGTGGAACTTTGGCTCCTAGAATAGTTCGTGCACCGCCAAATGATATGTCTCCAGTAACAAGGAGACTTTCCTCATTCGTTTCAATAAAAAACATAACAGCTCCAATGATATGTCCCGCTCTTCTTGCTTGCATATTCAGATGGGTTTCAAGTATCCTGATTTAGATTGACTAAAACACAAAAACATACTGAGGGAATTCACGATAACTAAGACTGATTCTAACACAAAGAAACGCTTATTTACACATTTAATAGAAATTGAAAGGGGGGAAATTGCCGTATTATTGATGAAGGTAAAAAGGAACAGTCCAAGAAATCATATTTACTAAAACTCACTATTGAAGGCTTGGGTGGAGCCTTGCCAAAGGACTCCAGCCTGTTAAATTACTTGATCTATGCTCGGTCTGTTCATTAAGTTAGTTATTATTAACTGCTTCGTTTACACAAGTTAGGAGTTTCTCTCTATTCAAACCAGAAAGCAAGTTATCAACTGTTAAGGTGGCCATTCTCAGTCTAGTCTCATGAGTAGCACTACCAATATGAGGGGTAATTAATACGTTTTCCAGACTCATTATTGGATGCTCCATGTTTATAGGTTCAGGGTCTGTCACGTCTAGTGCAGCATATGCAATTTTTTTATTTACAAGTGCCTCACAAAGCGCATCCATATTCACCACAGCTCCTCTTGATGTATTTATAAAATGACAAGTTGACTTCATTTTCGCAAATTGCTCTTTGCCAAAAAGTCCACGGCTTTGCTCTGTTAACGGAACAAGAACAAGGATAAAGTCAGATTTCTCCAACAAGGTATGAAATGAGACATACGTTGCGCCTAGCTTATCATTTTCTTCTCGTGGCGCTCGATTATGATATAAAATATTCATTCCACTTGCCTGCGCTCTTTTCGCAACAGCCTTTCCAATATTCCCCATTCCAACTATCCCCAAGTGCTTTCCATACAGGTCGACTTTTAATGGAAATTGGCTGGAGCTGCCCCATTTTCCTGTCTTTACATATTCCCAGCCTTCATGAATCCCCCTGGCAGAATTAAGCAATAAGCCAAACGCTATATCAGCAGTTGCTTCCACTAAAACTCCCGGAGTATTTCCAACAGGTATGGAATGGTTTGTACAGGCATCGATATCAATATTGTCATATCCCACTGAAGACTGCGCAACCACACGTAAATTCGGTGCTTGGGATAGCAGCGATTCATTCACTGCTATATCCCCTCTGCTGATTAATCCCTCTGCATCTTGTAACCAGTCTATTAATAAACTTTGCGGGATTTTGCTTGATTTATCCCATATTTTTATTTCGCATTGTTCTTGTAATCTCTCAATTAAAGAGTCCTGCAATTTCCCAATGACTACTGCATGATGTTTGCCCATCTTCATTCTCCTTCGTGCTACACTATCGCATATGTTATTGCCTTGTAACATCTTGCAATCTCGTCTGCATTCATTACCATTCAGCTATACTGCCATCTGTATGCCGCCACACTGGATTCTTCCATGAATGACCCATTTGAGACCTTTCCCTAACGTAGTCCTCATCAATTTCAACGCCTAAGCCTGGTCCTTTTGGCAAATTCGCATATCCCTGTTTAAATTGAAATACATGTTTATCAATTAAGTAATCCTGGACATCATTCCCCTGATTATAATGAATTCCCATGCTTTGTTCTTGAATAACCGCATTATGGGAAATCGCATCCACCTGAAGGCAAGATGCAAGCGCAATCGGTCCCAATGGGCAGTGTGGCGCAAGCGCAACATCATAGGCTTCTGCCATGGCTGCTATTTTACTGACCTCGGTTATTCCCCCTGCATGTGATAAATCAGGTTGAATAATATCAACAATACCTTCTTGTAATACTTTTTTGAAATCCCATCTCGAATACATTCTTTCTCCAGTAGCAATTGGGATCTGCGCATACTTCGCTATCTCATGTAAAGCCTCATTATTCTCAGGAAGAACTGGCTCTTCGATAAACATCGGACGATAAGGTTCTAATTCCTTCATCAAAATCTTTGCCATTGGTTTATGCACTCTGCCATGAAAATCAATTCCTATTCCCACGTCCCGACCGGCAGTTTCACGAATAGCGGCCACTCTTTCTATCGTTTCATCCACCTTTTTATAGGAATCAATATATTGCAGCTCTTCCGTTGCATTCATTTTTATAGCCGAAAAACCCTTATCCGCAGCATTCTTCGCAGCTTCCCCAACATCTGCTGGCCGGTCGCCACCAATCCAGGAATAAACACGAATATTTTCTCTAACCGGTCCACCTAATAATTCATAAACGGGCGCATGATAAAATTTCCCTTTAATATCCCAAAGTGCCTGATCTATACCAGCAATCGCACTCATTAAAATCGGACCACCACGATAAAAGCGGCCACGATACAATTTATTCCATGTATCTTGAATTTTCAAAGGGTTAGAACCGATAAGATACGCACTTAACTCCTCTACCGCAGCCTTTACCGTACTAGCGCTTCCTTCAATAACCGGTTCACCCCATCCAGAAATTCCTTCATCTGTTTCTATCTTTAAAAAACACCAGCGCGGCGGAACTAAAAAACATTCTAAATTGGTTATTTTCATATCATATTCCCCCACATATTTCGAAATTCAGCTTGGTCCTCACTGTTTTAAACCCTTTCTGCTCTCCATGATTCCTTTAATAATCGGTGTTACTAATGTAATAACAGCTAGGATTATTAACACGCAAGCAATCGGTCTCGTAAAGAGAATTGATATATCCCCTTGTGACATAACTAAGGAGCGTCGTAAGTTACTTTCCATCATTGGTCCTAAGATTAATCCTAAAATTAATGGTGATACTGGAAAATCATATTTTTTCATGAAATAACCAATTATACCTGCCGCAAGCATAACGATAACATCAAAGTAATTATTTCCTAATGCATAGGAGCCGATGACACTTAGAACTAAAATTAGCGGAGTCAAAATTGACTTCGGTATAAGCAATATTTTCGTAAATAACTTAATTCCAGACAATCCAACAATTAAGATAAAGATATTTGCAATCAGCATTCCAAAGAATAAGGTATAAACCAAGGGTCCATTACTTTCGAATAACATTGGACCAGGTTGAATTCCCTGTACCATAAGTGCTCCTAACAACACTGCTGTAACTGCATCACCAGGAATTCCTAATGTTAATAATGGAATCATCGCACCTCCCGTAACAGCATTTCCGGCTGCTTCTGGTGCAGAGATTCCTTGTATAGCCCCCTTACCAAATTCATCTTTATGCCTTGAAAATCTTTTTGCTTCATTATACCCAACAAATGCTGCAATATCAGCACCAGCTCCAGGTATCATTCCAATAAAAGAACCTAAACCTGCAGAGTATAAGATAGTGAAAATAATGGATTTGAATTCTGCCCATTTTAATTTTGCTTTTTCAACAACAATCTGCATTTTATTTTTCGCAAAAACATCTTCCATCGATGTAAATGCTTCGGAAGCAGCAAATAAACCAATCATTACTGGAATAAAGTTTATCCCGCTCGTTAATTCAGCATTTCCAAATGTAAATCGGGGAAATCCGCCCATGGGGTCCATACCGATTGTAGCAACAAGTAAACCAAGTACCCCGATAATTAGCCCCTTAACAAGCGATTTTGCTGCGAGACTAGAAATAATAGAAACACCGAAAAATGCCAAAGCAAAATATTCTGGTGCACTAAACTTCAATGCAAAACTAGCCAACTGTGGTGCAACCAAAATTAAAATAAGGACACTTATAAACCCGCCTGTTGCAGAAGAAATGGTTGAAGTAGTTAAAGCCTTTCTAGCGTAACCACGTTTAGCAAGTGCATAGCCATCCATTGCAGTCGCTGCAGAGGCTGGTGTCCCCGGCGTATTAAGCAAAATAGCGGTAATCGAACCACCATAAACCGAACCAAAATATACACCAATTAATAATAACAAACCAGTAACTTGTCCCATTCCAAATGTAATTGGCAGCATTAAAGCTACTCCCATTGTAGATGTTAAACCTGGCAGTACCCCGATGGATACGCCTAAAAATATTCCAGCTAAAAGGATTAATATAACCTCTGGCTGAAACACATTTATTAAAGCCTCCATAAATAAATCCATAACTTATCATTCCTTTAGCTAAAAAGTGAGCCGGCTGGAATTGCCACCTTCAGAATTTTATCAAAGCAAATATATATAAACAAAACGGTCCCTACTGGAACGGATACTAAAACAATTTTATTTCTTACTTTAGAAAAAAGTAAAAAGATAAACGTAAACAAAAACGTTGAAATATAAAAGCCTAGAGGAGGAATAAAAAGGACATACACGATCACGATAAACATCGAAATAAGTGCATATTTTACATTGCTTTTGGCTTCTTTTTTCTCCTTTTTATCTCTGATGGCCTGCATAACTAAAATTAAGCCTAGAAAAATTAACAATATGCTATATAGACGAGGCATAAATGCCGCTCCCAATGGCTCAAGATCTAAATTGGGAAAATCCAACGTATTTGCTATGAAAAAGATCCCAATCAATGTAGTAACTATTCCGATAATCAAATTCGGTAATCTCATTTAGAGTCACACCCTTACACAAATTCATAGTGTTTGTTTGTATTTCTATAGGAGTATTTAGCAGAGACTACCTGGGTAATCTCTGCATACCACTTTTTATTCTAATTCTAGACCTTCAAGCACTTCTCCATAAAACTCGTAATTCTCATCCATATGTTGTTCAAACTCATCTGAGCTTTTGATATCAATACCAAATCCGTTATTTTCCATAAATGTTTTAAAGCTTTCCGTATTAGCTGCTTCAATAAATGCATCTTCTAGCTTTTTCGCTACGTCATCTGGCGTATCTTTCGGTACTGCAAAGCCTCTCCATGTTCCAACAGACTCTACATCTAAACCAGCTTCGCTAAAAGTAGGCACATCTGGAATAATATCAGACTTCTCATCAGACATAATGGCTAATGTTTTTACATTTCCAGCATCCAGCTGTGCTTTTACTTCAGCAGGACTTACGGTAACTGCATCCACGTGGCCACCAACAACACCAGTTACTGCTTCTGTTGCACCTTCAAATGGTACATTTACAATATCAATCCCAGCTTCTTCAGCGATAACCTCTGCAGCAATATGCCAAATAGATCCCGTTCCCGAGTTCCCAATTTTTACTTTTCCTGGATTCTCTTTCGCGTAATCAATGAATTCCTCTAGGGTGTCATAAGGCGCATCTGCTGCAACAGTTAAAGCCGCAGGATCTAAGTTAATTAATCCAAGTGGTTTAAAATCTGTATGTTTAAGCGGTGAAATACCAAGATGGTCAAACATCGTTAATTCGACAAACACCATCGAAACCGTATAACCATCTGCTTTCGCATTAGCACCTTCTGTCATACCAACGGAACCGCTGCCTCCAGTTTTATTAACAATACCAATTGATTCATCAAGGGATTTTTCTGCTTCAGCGGCAATTGCTCTTGCAATCGTGTCAGAACCTCCCCCTGAAGAAACTGGGACAATTAGGGAAATAGGCTTAGACGGAAAGTCAGAATCCCCTTTCGCCTTTTCAGTATTATTATCATCACTACTGCTGCATGCGGCAGTAAAAGCTAAAAGCATGACGGCTGCTACTAAAATAAATTGTTTCTTTATACTTTTCATTTTCATTCCTCCATCTGTTCATTTTGAAATCCCTTTATATTTGCTGCTATTTTTTGTGGACCTATTATGAGCGCACGTTCCATCTGTTCATCGGCAGCTTCCATAACATGCCACGCAGCATATTTTCTTTTTATTAATTGTGTAAAAGCATTGCGCAGCGGACTTGAACCCCCGATAATCGCCCATTTAATTTCATTTTCATTCATTGTGTGCTCGAGCGATTTTAAATCATCGTATAGGACAGCGCCAACAAAGTAATTTGCAATTTCATTCTCAGTTAAACTAGAAAACATCTGTAATAAGCGGATATGATAAAAGCTTCTTGTGAGACCGTATTTTTCCGCTGCTTCAAATCCTTTAATCAAACATTTTTCATCTGCCGTTTCGACTAAACCATCAGGCAGGGAATCGGCTAAAATTGTTCCCTTCTGAATGGCAAAAAGTGTTTCACCACCCAGTGTAGATAAACAGGATTCCAATCCCTTTTCTTCATTAATAAAAATAAACTTCGTATGTGATCCAGGTAAAACGACAACCCCCCTTCCTTTTAGCTGAAACTGTTCTAATAAGCCGATTGTTTCTACTTCCTCACCGCGCATAATATCAAATTCATTAATTCTATCTAATATTTCATGCGCGTCACTTTCAATATTATTTTTTAGGCCAGGAGTAAACACCCAAGTTATATCGAAAAAGTCTTCCATTTTAACAACCTTTGATTGAGAAGCAAAATCTTCAATCTGAGCTGGTCCAATGACATGTGGCACCTCATATATCCCCAGATTAGAAGTAATCATGCCAGAAGCAACAATATAGCTAATTTCCGTTGTATCTAGCTGATTTCTTAATAATAATCGTTTGATTCCCTCCTGTAAGTGACTTTTTAACTTTTCATTATCTCCATCAATGGCTGTATTACGGACACCGACTTGAATTTTTTCTATATCTAATATTTTTTTTCTACTTTTTTCTAATAATCGCATTCTGGTATTGGTTGTTCCAGAATCAATTAAAATAATATACATTCTCAACACCACTTCTTCTAAGCTGTCTAATTTATTGATTGAACTATTTCAACAAACATTTTTGCCCTTTTTGCAATTTCCTCAAAATCATTAGAGCGCACAAGCTTTTCATCTACGAGTGAACTGCCTATCCCAAGTGTAGTTGCTCCAGACTTCAAGAATATCGCAGCATTATCTAAATCAATTCCACCCACAGCCATCGTAGAAATATGCGGAAGTGGTCCTTTTAAATCGGAGAAGTAGCTTGGTCCAACTTGTCTCGCTGGAAATATTTTTATCATCCCTGTCCCATATTCTGTCGCAGTCAATGCTTCTGTTGGCGTTAAAACCCCTGGGATAATCGGAACCTGATAGCGATTTGCTGTTAAAATTGTTTCTTTCTTCAATGTTGGAGTTAATAGGAAATCGGCACCTGCATAGATTGCCATCCTAGCTGATTCACTGTCTAATACAGTACCTGCTCCAACATGCATCTTAGGATATAATGTCTTTACTCGTTCTATACCTTGTAAAGCCCCCGGAGTATTCATTGTGATTTCAATGAAGTGAATCCCACTATTGTAAAGCGCTTCGACTGTTTTTTCCAATCCCTCCAATGAGGACATTCTCACAATGGCTACTATCTTCTCTTGATGTAATTGTTCAAGCATGCTACTCACTTGCCACCCTCCTTTGTCCAATAAATTGAAAACCATTTTGCAACAGTTCTCTAGCAATAGACTCATTCTCGTGTAATTTCTGGGTTTCTTTTCCCTGAACTTCAATGGCAACCCGAAGCTTATCGTTTAAAGCTGCTTTTTGCCTAGAAATGTATTGCAGAAGCTCCTCTATAAATGCTTGATTTAAAAAGCCTGTTTCAATATCGATTGGTAAATGATAATCACCATATAACGCATCATTGATGTCGAGTATTGCATTGGAAAAATGTAATTGCCCCATAATGGGAAGTGCTTTCAAAATTGCTGCTTGTACATCTTCTTCATTCAAAGCTGCGTGGGCTGTATCAAAAGCAAAATATAAATTATCGTATGCTTCTCTTACTTTCTGAATCAGCTGTACGGTTTCCTCAGTTTTCCCTAATGCTTTTCGTTTATGTGCTTTGTAATCTAACGGCTCTACCAGCACACCAATTTTGTAAGCTCTGGCAGCAGCACATATTTCACACAAACTTCGATAAAAGCTGTCAAGCGCTTTTTCTCTCAAATCTTCACCTGGACTTGGCCCGCTGATGAAAGCAATGTTATGAACATTCATTTCAGCAGCTTTATCCAACATCCGAATAATTGCTTGGGCAGATTGTGCGCGCATTGTTTCATCGAGCGCTGATAAATCTAATTTTTCTTTATCAATTTTTGACGTTAGCCATTGTGTTACAGTCCATCCTTGTTTTTTGTTAATACTTCCGATTTTTTCTCTTTCTTCGGCTTCATAATGACAATCAATTTCAATGGCCTGGTAGAATCCGTCATTTGCCACTTTGTTCAAAATTTCAGCTGTAGCGCCTTTTTCTTCACAATATGGATAATAAACTTGTGTAACTAGAAGAGATGGGATAAATACATTTTCAGACATCCATTACACCTCTTTTCTAGTAATCGGTTTTAAATTATTTTCCACATAACTGCTAATATCGAGGATAGCTTCTCTTGGATTTGCTTCAGATTCTTTTGTCTCTTCTTCAACCATAATCCAACCGTTATATCCTGATTCAGTAAGCATTTGTACTATTTTCTTAAAGTCAATATCACCTGTACCCATCTTTCTCCAATTTTCAGGATACGCACAATCTTTAAAATGAACATGCTTAATTAATGGCATGGCTTGTTCAAATATTTCCACTGGATTCATTCCACCAAAGGCAATGTGACCAGCATCTGGCGTATAGCCGATATATCGTGAATCCAATAAATTAAATAGCGCATCATAATCCTCTTTTACCCGGAAATAAGAGGTTGGTGGCGAGCTGGGATGAAATGTAGCAATGACACCTTTTTCATGTGCTCTTTTTGCTAACGCATTCGCACAGCTGACAATCTCTTTTTGTCTTTGATATAGGTTACTTCTTGAAGCCCCTACTCTTGGAGCAATATTCATTTTTGCATCTGGGAATTTGCTGAGAAAATGAATATAGTAATCAGCAAGTTCACGTTCTTCTTCTGTTTCTTTTTCCTGCCCCCAAGTAAATGGTAGGGTTAATGCCGCTAACTGTAAATTCCTTTTTTCCAACTCTGCTTTCAAATTTTCTGGATCATGCTTAAATTTACCTAATAATGAAATTTGTGCATCGATTGCTAGGAATCCGCTTTCTTGAATAACATCTAAAATGTCTTCCAAATAGTCAGTTTCCTTTTCATAATCCAACTCCCAAGTAGAGCCATGACAACCAAATTGAATCATACTGACATTCCGCCTCTCTATATTTCATTGACAACGCTAACAAATTTTATTAAAACTTTGTTCTAGTCGCGAACTAAGTTTGTTAATGGAAGAGTATCACATCTTAAAAACTTTGTCTATACCCAAAACTAAGTTTGCTTATTTTTAAAAAATAGATATACTTGACTTAAGTTATGAATCGTGGAGGTTTATAAAGAATGGTAATTAAAGCGGATACATATTTAGTAAAGGAAATCAATAAATCCCTTGTGCTGGAGACGATAAAAAATCATTTTCCAATTTCACGAGCCGAGGTCAACCGTATTTGTGGGCTTCATAAGGGAACTGTCTCCAATATTGTAAACCAATTAATAGACGAGCATTTTGTATATGAAACGGGACCTGGAAAATCTAGTGGTGGAAGAAAGCCTGTCATGTTAATGTTTAACAATTTGGCTGGATATGCCCTCGGAATAAACATTGAAATAAAGCAAATCACAGGAATTATTACTGATTTAAATGGTGATGTCATCGAAAGAGAACAAGTAATCCTTGAAGCAAAAAACTTTAACTATGTTTATGAAAAGCTGACAAATATTATTGACCTGCTGCTATCAAAAACCCCCAAGAGTAAGTATGGAATAGTAGGAATCGGTATTGGTTTTCCAGGCTCAATTGATTCAAATGGAAATATTCTTATTGCCCCAACTTTTGAATGGGAAAATGTTCCTCTTCAAGAGATTCTACATAAGCAATATCAACTGCCAATTATCGTGAATAACGAAGCAAAGGTCGGATCCGAAGCAGAAAAAGCTTTTGGCTCTGGCAAAGACAGTAATAATCTTTTATATTTAAGTATTAACCATGGTATTGGTGGGAGCCATATTATTAATAAAGAAATTTACAGCGGACATGACGGAATTGCTGGTAATGTTGGTCATATGTCCATTGATATTCATGGTAACGAATGCAGCTGCGGAAACTTTGGCTGCTGGCAGATGTATGCGTCTGTGACAGCTTTATTTGAAGAAGCAAAAAAATTAAGCTGTATAGATGATTATTTTAATTCATACCCTAATATTGCTTATCTTATACAACTAGCTGAACAGGGGGAGACAGAAGTTATTGAGTTATTCGCTAAGATTGGAGAAAATATTGGAATTGGCATCAGTAATTTGCTGAATATTTTCAGTCCAGACTTAATTGTAATTGGCGGAAAAATGGCAGAATGTCACGAATGGATTCATGAACCTATTGTAAATACAGTTGAAAAAAGAGCCAATTTTTATTATAAACATCATTTTCAGCTAAAACATTCCAAGCTTGGCGGAGACTGTACCGTTTTAGGGGCAGCATCCATTGGTATTTCACAGCTTCTTACTGTAACCAAAGTAACGAAGTTTTAACTATATGGTCATATTTTCTCTCAGGAGCAAGTCTAGCAAAATATGAAAAACTTGAACACCTCCTAAATTTGCCAATGCTAACAGTTAAGGTGAATCATACACAAAAGCACATGCACCAATTAAGAAGGCGCGTGTGTTTTGTGTACAACATCAAATGTAATTTTAAATCCGTTTCTCTCTGATTAGCAATATTCCAATTTGGTGAGAGCATTGTTTCAAAAGCAGTAAATTCATCCTGCTGCAATTGAATATGGACAAGCGAATTGTCCTCCATTATATGCTCTGTTTTTGATTCCAGCTAAATTTAATTTTTAACTGTCGTTCGATTCCGCATTTAAATTAATTTCTCTGAACAATATTCTGTGGTTTACCTCTCAAAAATGCCATTGTGTTATCAAATGCAATTTGAGCACGTAATTCCATTGCCTCATCGGTTAAAAATCCTACGTGCGGTGTTAAAATTATATTTTTAGCATGTAATAATTTATATTCTTCAGGAATGGGTGGCTCCATATCAAATACATCTATACCTGCCCCAGCAATTTCCCTATTGTTGAGTGCATCTGCCAGTGCCTCATTATCAACAATCGGTCCACGTGCACAGTTAATTAAAATAGCTGATTCTTTCATCAACTGTATTCTTTCTTTGGAGATGAGACCTTTTGTGCTTGGCAGCAATGGAACATGTAATGACACAATATCTGATTGGGATAATACTTTATCTAAATCCATATATTGAACACCCAGCTTCACTGCTTTTGGATTAATACTTGCTTGATTGGAGGCAACTAATTTTGCACCAAATGCTTTAAATAAACGGGCAGCCTCCATGCCGATTTTTCCTGTTCCGATTATGCCAGCTGTTTTCCCTTTAACCTCATTGCCCTGGAAAGCTCCTGGATAATGAGCAGCACGAATTTCACTATCCCCCTGTGTGATATGGCGATACAAGTCCATTACCAAACCAATAGTCAATTCAGCCACTGCCTGATCTGCATAGCCAGCCGCATTACACACTAGAATATCCTGGTTTTTCGCATCTTGAATCCCTACATGATCAACACCTGTAAAAGCTACATTAATTAATTTTAAATTATCATTTTGATTAATCACGTCACTAGGATACGGATTGTTCGCAATCATAATCACATCCGCACCCGCACTGCGTTTAGCTAATTCTTCTTTCTTCGTTGTTTTTTCATTATAATAAACAAATTCATGACCGCTTTGTTTAATTGGCTCCGCTAACTTCTTAATCTGTGCATCCGGAACATTTAATGGTTCCAATAATTTAACTAACATAACATCTATTCCTTTCTATGTCAGAGCTGCTTAAGTTTCGCATATACATTGTGAGTTAAATCACATTTATTATTATTATATAATATCTATCCTGCCCCATCTTATTCATTTAAATCTCAAATGGACTGGATGATGATAACCCAGCAAAATTGGGATAGAATTTTTATAGAAAAACCTAAACAACTTCTTTAAAAATACATAACTACATTATAAAGGAAATTATTATTTTATCTCAAGTAATGCCCCTCATCCTCGCATGGTTACTGTTACAGGAACAAAAATAGTGGAATTGCAGGGGGACTACATAGAAAAGGTACATTTCCACTATAATTATCTTGTAAATATCCATTTTCTATTACAACTTTGTTAATGTAGCTCAAAATTTGATGCTCATCACACTTTCTAAGAATAGCTGATGCTATTATATATTGTGAAGTTATGAACAATCAATTAAAGGAGCTGGATAGATATGGTCATGCACTTTCTTAGAAGTAATAAAGTTGTCGCAGGGATTTTAACGATATTGAGAATATATATTGGCTACCGCTGGCTAACAGCAAGTATTGGAAAACTTACTAGTGGTGGTTTTGATGCAAGTGGATTTATCAAGATGGCAGCGGATAATACAGCCACTCCAGCGTGGTGGCAAACATTCTTAGAAACAGTTGCCCTGCCAAATGCAGGACTCTTTTCATTTATGGTCCAGTGGGGTGAATTATTAGTCGGCATCGCTTTAATTTTAGGCATCTTCTCCAATTTTGCAGCTTTAATGGGAATTGTTATGAATTTATCCTTCTTGTTTAGCGGTGCTGGAATAATGGATGTCCAAATGGCAGCACTTACTGTATTCATTGCAATTGCTGGAAGTAATGCAGGAAGATATGGACTGGACAGATGGATCCTGCCATTTCTTAAAGAAGTATTTTCCCGGAAAAGACAGGAAAAAGAAACAGTGGCGATTGTTTAATAGATGTAAAAACTGTTAACATAGGGGGAGAAAGAGGAACGGTTCTCCTGTTTCACTTATGTCCAAGTCGAGGCACAGTGAAACAGGAGAACCAACTCCACGCTATTTAACATATGTTTGATATACAGTAAGTTCCCTCAAAACATCTTCATCTATAGAAATGCCTAGTCCAGGCTTATCTTCTAACTGAATAAATGGTATATCAAATTGTAAATCCCCGATATCCTTCATAAACTTTAATGGTCCAGTCAATTCTACCGTTTTAATCACTTTTTTGGAAAATGCTACATGAAACCCGGCAGCTGAACCTACAGATGATTCTACCATTGAACCTATTTGACACTCAATTCCTGCCATTTCCGCCATATGTGCCAGTTTTGTTGCTGGGTAAATACCCCCACACTTCATTAACTTTATATTGACTTTGTTTGCTGCCTTTTTTGCAATGATTTCTCGCATTTCCTTTATACCTAACAACCCTTCATCTATCATTAAAGGTGTGTTTAATTTTACTCTTAATTCAGCCATACTATCTATATCAGCTGCTATAACAGGTTGTTCAATCCAATCTAGGGACATATCTCTTAATCTATCTATAGCCAATAATGTAACAGAACTATTTTCCCATCCCTGATTTACATCAATTCTTATTGAAATATCTTTTCCTACTGCATTTCGTACTGCTTTAACTCTCTCTATATCTAAAGTTAAATCTGTTCCCACCTTCATTTTGAATGATCGATAGCCTGCAAAAACATATTGCTCTGCCTCATTTGCCATTTTTTGTGGCTCATCAATACTTAATACATGTGTAATTGGGAACTTTTCATGATATCGTCCTCCTATAAGTGAATATACTGGAGTGTTAAGATACTTTCCTACAACATCATAGCAAGCAATATCAATTGCTGCTTTAGCAGTTGGAACATTTTTTATTGTTTTATCCATTATCTCGTGTATACGTTCTATCTCCATGGGATTTTCACCAATTAGTTTTGGTGCAATCGATGTTTTTAAGATATGAAAAGTACTCTCCCAGCTTTCCCCTGTAACATGCTCATCTGCTACTCCTTCCCCATAGCCCACAAGTCCATTATCCGCAGTTAATTTAACAATAATTGATGGCATCGTATCATAGCTGGCATAACTGACAACAAAAGGATTTTTTAATGGTAACTGTATTGCAAAAATATCAAATTTTATTATTTTCATATTGAACCTTCCATTCCATACATGTTTTAAATGAGAACATTACCTTTCAAAAACTCTTTTTTCTCCAAAGTATATTTATCCATTAAAGTCTCAACAGGATAATAGCCAATCCCCGGTTTATCAGGTACAGTAATTGTGCCGTTTTTTACGATTACTTCCGGAGAAATAATGTCTTCTTCCCAATATCTGGACGAAGCTGCAGTATCCCCCGGCAAAATAAAGTTTGCAAGGGTTGTCAATGCAATATTATGTGCCCTGCCAATACCAGATTCCAGCATACCTCCACACCACACTGGGATATCCTTTTCCGCACAATAATCATGAATTTTTTTCGCTTCTGTTAGCCCTCCAACTCTACCAATTTTTATATTGATTATTTGACAACTTCCCAGTTCGATTGCCTTTTTTGCATCTTCTAACGAATGAATACTTTCATCTAAACAAATTGGCGTATTAATTTGTGACTGCAATTTTGCATGATTAATAATATCATCGTGTGCCAAAGGCTGCTCAATCATTGTTAAGTTCAATTCATCTAACTTTTTAATTACACCGATATCTTCAAGAGTATATGCTGAATTACCATCAGCCATCATATCAATATCTGGATACTTCTCCCTAACTCCTTGAAGCATTGAAAAGTCTGTTCCAGGTTTAATTTTTATTTTTATTCTTTTATAGCCCTCCTTAATAAAACCATCTACCACCTTCAGTAAATCTTCTAAGGAATCCTGAATTCCTATACTAACCCCAACATCAATTTTTCTTTTTCTTCCTCCCAACGCTTCTCTTAAGGAGATACTGTTTTCTTTTGCATACAAATCCCAAATAGCGCCTTCGATAGAGGACTTTGCCATATTATTTCTTCGAATAGGTTTAAATATTTCACTAACTTCGTCGGGATGATTCATTTCGCCATTGTTAAATATTGCCGGAACTAAGAAGTCTTCAACAATATGCCAAGCTGTTTTAACTGTTTCCTCATTATAAAGCGGTCTTGCATTAACCACACATTCACCATAACCGACATGATTTTTACTGTAAGCTTCAACAATAAAAAACTCTCTGTTCTTTTGGCTCCCAAAACTCGTTTGAAAAGGATTCTTTAATTCCAATTCCATTCTTCTTAAAATGATTTTTTCTATTAACATTTAATAAAACCTTCCTTCCCTAATCTTTATATTCAGTATTCTAGTCATGTAAGTGACATGCTACTTGATGACCAGATAAATGCTCCTTGAATATTGGAGATTCAATTTTACATATATCCATTGCGAAAGGACATCTAGTATGAAAAACACACCCTGCTGGTGGATTGATTGGAGATGGGACATCCCCTTTTATGATAATACGTTCTCTTTTTTCATTTCTATCCGGAATAGGTATAGATGACAAAAGTGCTTTTGTGTAGGGATGAAGTGGATTTGAAAATAATTCATCAGTCGAAGTCTTTTCAACCATATGACCTAAATACATCACTCCTACTTCATCTGAAATATGACGGACAACACTCAAATCATGCGATATAAATAAATAAGCTAATTTAAATTCTTCTTGAACTTCCAGTAATAAATTAAGTACTTGCGATTGAATCGATACATCGAGTGCAGACACTGGTTCGTCTAATACGATAACAGATGGGTTTACAGCAAGCGCCCTAGCTAAACCTATACGTTGTCTCTGTCCTCCTGAGAATTCATGAGGAAATCTAAAATACTGATCCTCTCTCAAACCAACACGATTTAGTAGATTCATAGCTCTTTCCATCCTGTCTGCCTTTGAACCAATTTTATGAATTTCCATAGGTTCCTCAATTAAATCACCTATTCTTTTTTTGGGATTAAGTGAAGAATGGGGATCCTGAAATACCATTTGCATATCTTTCCTAAAACTTTTAAAATTTTTTCGTTTTAGCTGGAGTATATCCTTATTTTTATACATAATAGAGCCTTCCGTTGGTTCAATCAAACGTAACATCGACCTGCCAGTTGTGCTTTTTCCACAACCGGATTCCCCAACCAAACCCAATGTTTTTTTCTCATACAAATCGAAATCAATACTTTCAACAGCCTTAACATTCCCTATTGTACGACCAAATGGAGAAGTAATGGGAAAGTATTTCTTTAAACCTTTCACTTGCAGAAGAGGACCATCTTTATGAGTAGTTTCTTTCTTATCCATTTTAACGGCTTGTGGTTTCATGCGGTTCTCCCTCCTGTTTAACTAGTTTGTCATGATGCCAGCATCTAACCTTTTGTCCATTTTTTATTTGTTCAAGTTTTGGTGTTACACTTAAACATTTGCTGTCGGCAAAAGGACATCTTTGAGCAAACCGGCATCCCTTTGGTATATCATCCAGGGCAGGAACAACACCTTCAATAGTATATAATTTTTCTCGTCGATTTCCTGTTAATTTCGGTATTGATCTCATTAGTCCCTTCGTATAAGGGTGACGGGGATTCTCAAACAACGTGTCCACATCAGCTTCCTCAATTACTTGACCTAAATACATGACTACAACCCTGTCACATATCTCTGATACAACTCCCAGATCATGTGTAATCATCATTACTCCCATATTTAATTCTTCTTTTAACGCTTTAATCACTTCTAATATTTGTGCTTGAATGGTGACATCTAATGCTGTTGTTGGCTCATCAGCAATTAACAAACTGGGCTTACATGAAAGTGCCATAGCAATCATCACCCTCTGTCTCATTCCACCTGAAATCTCATGCGGGTATTCATAGATTCTCTTTTCCGGTGATGGAATTCCTGTAATTCGCAGCATTTCCACAGCCTTTTTCATTGCTTCAGCCTTATTTATTTTTTGATGGGTTATTATTGATTCAGCGATTTGATGTCCAATTGTAAAAACAGGATTCAAGGATGTCATTGCATCCTGAAATATCATGGATATCTCATTACCCCTAATATCAAGCATCTTCTCTTCCGGAATTGATAATAAGTTTCTCCCTTTAAAATTAATTTCTCCATTATAGCTTGTTGTTTGTTCGTCTAATAAACGCAGTATAGACTCAGCAGTCACACTTTTTCCGCAACCAGATTCACCTACAACTCCTAACGTTTCTCCATAATTAACACGGAATGTTACACCATCAACTGCAGTAATAGTCCCTTTCTCGGAGGAAAAACTTGTTCTTAACTCATTGACCTCTAGTAATGCATGCTTTACCATGGTATCCCCCCTCAGAATAAGTATTCTTTTCATTAAAAACCTAGGATATATCTCAATATCATTGATTTACTTTTTAATTGCCTTACTAGAAAGTGGATCTAATAAATCACGAAGACCATCTCCAAATAGATTCAAACCTAAAACAGCTAAGACAATAAAAGTACCCGGAAAAATAGTCATCCACCAAGCATTATAAATCACTATTTTTCCATCAAATAAAATGTTTCCCCAGCTTGGGTCCGGAGCAGGTACCCCCGCACCTAAAAAACTAAGTGCTGCTTCTAGAATAATAGCAATAGCAAATACATATGAAATCTGCACAATCAATGGCGAAAGCGTATTAGGAAAAATATGTTTCCAAATAATTCTCCAAGAGCTGGCTCCTTGAGAACGTGATGCTTCGATATATGTTTGTTCTTTAACCACTAAAGCAGACGATCGGACAATTCTTGCGACAACCGGAATTTTAGCAAGTGTAACTGCAAAAACAACATTAATTGGCTGCGGACCTAAAACTGCCATAATAGCAATAGCCAGCAAAATATCAGGAAATGCCATTAGGGCATCACTAATGCGCATAAGTATATGGTCTAAAATCGAATAATATGCCGCATATAAACCAATAACAATTCCAATAATCCCTGTAAGTAATGCAACGGAAAGTCCTACCCCTAATGAAACTTGAGCACCATGTGCTACTCTTGCAAATACATCTCTCCCAAAATTATCTGTTCCAAACCAATGTTCAGAAGATGGGTGGGATAAGCGATTAACAGGGTCTATTTGCAATGGCGTGAATTGGCTGACCATTGGAGCAATAAATGTAAATAACCCTAAAAACACCAGGAAAATACTCCCTATTAAAATCGATTTATTCGCTAAAAAACGTTTTATAAAAAGTTTGCGCTTTTCTTTTTTTATATTTTTCTTCATCAAAATCATATCGGAAAAATCAATATTCATTTTTGTTTCCAATGATATCCCTCCCATCCTATTTCCGATTTAAGCGAACCCTTGGATCGACAACACCATATAACAAATCAATAATTAAATTTAACAGGAGATAAATTACTGCGATTAATAGAATTGCTCCTTGAATGACAGCATAATCTCTGCGTATTACTGCATTTACAATTAATTGTCCTAATCCAGGCAAATTGAAAACCGTCTCTGTAACAACTGCCCCAGTAACTAATGAGCCAAATGTTTCTCCAAGAATAGTTAATATAGGAATAAGCGCATTTTTAAAAGCATGTTTATAGATAACATATTTTTGTTTAACACCTTTTGCTTTAGCTGTCTTTATATAATTCATACTAAGAATGTCAATCATAGAAGAACGTGTCATTCTTGAAATAACTGCAGCCTGAATTGCGCCAAGTGAGATAGCAGGTAAAATCAAATACTTCACATACTCCCATAAACCGGCACTTAATGAGCCGTACCCAGCTACTGGAAGCCAATTTAATTTAACACCAAATACAATCATCAATAATAATGCCAATAGAAAACTTGGTATAGACATCCCTAACATAGCAATAATCATAAATGTACGGTCAACAATCGTTCCCTTTCTTTTTGCTGCAACTATGCCAATCGGGATAGCAATCAAAATAGAAAATCCTTGAGCTAATATTGCAAGGGAAAGTGTTGGACCTATATGTTCTACAAAGGCTTGTAATACTGGCATTTTCATATATAAAGAATTACCTAAATCACCTTTGATAACATTTACAAACCATTCATAAAATTGCTGATAGATTGGGAGATCAAGTCCTAATTCGATTCGTAGACTTTCAATTTCCTTAGGAGTAGCATCCGGACCAAGCATTACTGCCGCGGGATTACCAGGAATTAAGTGAATAAGAAAAAAAACAAATATAGCTACTATTAGAAGTACTGGAATCATTGATAAAATACGTTTAATCACATAAGCTCTCAAATGGGAAGTCCTCCTTTCGTGAGTATCATTAAGATAGAAAGCTTTCCCCATGTATACATATATGGGGAAAGTTAAAATATCCAAATCACATTCAGATTAATGGTTAATAAAAACATTCCAAAAGTTCGGTCCTAACATACTTGTATATCCTTGTAAATCTTCCGTATAAGCTGAAACCCGAGAATTTGTTCCAATATTAATTACTGGAACCTCTTCCCATAAAATTTGTTGTAACTCTGTATAGAGTTCTATTGCTTTCTCCTGTGATTCAGCAATATTAATTTTTTCTAGCAATTGGTCAATCTCATCATCATTAGTCCATCCTGGCCATTCAATTTCTGAATCTAAGAATACATATTGATGTGGAGTGGACACTGTAGAGAATCCTGTAAAGAAAATATCATAAGCTGATGGATCGTCACGTCGCTCCAACAAAGTTGGCCAATCATAAACATCAAGTTTGACATTCATACCCGCTTCTTCCAACAGTTGTTGAGTAGCAACAGAAGCATTGTAATGATGCTCATAATCACGACTTGTTAAAATCACAATTTCCTCACCATCGTAATCTATTTCGTTAAGGAGTTCCTCTGTTTTTTCTAAGTTTTGTTGATTATAATACTCTGAACCCGCATCGTTATACCAATCCGTTTGGGAGGACAGGAATAGACTTGGATTTAATTCATAAAATTCCTGACCAGCAAAAGCCGAGCTCATAATAACATCCATATCCAGAGCATAATTAACTGCCTGTCTAGCCTTAACATCTTTAAATAATCCTTCTTTTTTATTGAAGACCAATCCTTCTATACCATATGGCCATACATCAACAACAATTTGTGGATTACTCTCTAACTGTTGAATGGAATCATAATTAATCATATGAGCAAAATGATATTGTCCGCTTAAAAGGCCATTGACTCGTGTTGAAGCATCAGGTACAAAATTCCAATTAATTTCATCCACATAGGCCTCCTTCTTTCCCCCTAATCCATTCGTTGGACTAGAATCAGAATGATAATCATCGAATTTCTTAAAGCGAATTAATTCATCTTGTTTCCACTCAACGAATTCAAATGGGCCTGTTCCAATATAATCACTGGCTCCAAGAGAATCTGATGCAGCTTCTACTACTTCCTTAGGCATAATTGCAGCTATATTACCGTAATCAGCTAAAAAGTGCATTACCAACGCTGATGGCTCGGACATTTTTAATTCAACAGTATAATTGTCAACTTCCACCCACTCATGTTCACCAAGTTCAGGTTTGTTTACTGCCCATTTCTCCATTGAGGCTATAACATCTTCAGCTAACATTTCTTCTCCATTATGAAATTTAACACCTTCTCGTAACTTAAGAGTGACTAAAGTATTTTCTTCATTTACCTCAAAAGACTCTGCTAATTGAGGAATGACCTCGTAATTTTCATTCATCGTCACCAATGTTTCATATATTACTTTAGCTGCATCACGCGTTGCTTCTGCAGTATCTTCATGAGGATCCAACGTCTGTGGTTGAGTTGGATAAGCAATTTCCAACGTTCCACCTGTTTTAATTTCCTCTGAATCAGCTGACTCATCTACTGATTTATCTGTTTCATTTGATGAACTGCACCCAGCAATAATTAAAATCATAAATACAAAACAGAAACTCGTGAACCAATTTTTAAATTTCATTTAATACCCTCCCGTTTTATTTTTTCAATTTTGGCAGTGATTGACACTTTCTATTTTTCTGAAATATTTTAACTTGTAACATATTATAATAAAGTGTATACTTTATTGCAATACTAAATAAAGGAAAAACTTTAGAAGGTGATAAAATGGTTCCAGATTATATTTTTAAAACGGAAAAGACATTTCCTGATTTAACTAAAGGATTAAAGAAGGTAGCCGATTATTTGTTAGATGATCCATTTATTTTTGCCATCCATCCAGCAAAACAAATCGGGAATATTATTGGTGTTAGTGAAACAATGATTATCCGCTTTTGTAATTCAATTGGCTACAAGGGTTTTAGTGACTTACAAATTGATGTACGAAAACACATCATGACTTTAAATCAAGATAGTATCGTTAATTCCTTAGAAGATCCTATCGAAAATAATTTTTCCAAAAGTATACAAAATGATATTACTTTATTACAAGAGAATATACAGAAGATAGATAAAGAAGAACTGGAAGCAATTATTGAAACCATTATCCAAAGTAAAAAGGTTATTGTTGCTGGCTATTATCAGTCCTTCTCTTTAGCATATTGGCTATATTTTAATTTAACTTACATGATAGAAAATGCTTATCTCTATCGACCAGAAGCTGACTTTAGATTATTAGATACAACGCCAAAGGATTCGTGCATTATTGTGTTTACATTTTATCGTTATGCAGTAGCTACAATTCAATTTATTAAAGATGCAAAGGAAAAAGGGTTGAAGATTATTGTAATCACTGATTCCCGTGTCTCACCAATCGTTAAATATGCTGATCATATAATTTTAGTTCATTTAAAAAATACATCTAGTCTCAGTAAAGGACCAGTAGCTTTATCAATTACAAACGCCATCATGCATGAAATGGTAAATCGGGTCGATCAAGATTTAACCGGTATAAGATCAAAGCATTCCAAGTATTTAATAAAGGATGAGGATAAAGAATGATAAACACTGCCACATTGGAGAAAAGAGCAATCAATTCATATCATTATTTGCATGAGCATGCAGAAATCAGCTGGAAAGAAGTAGAAACAACCAAATACATAAGAAAATTGCTAGAAGAAAGTAATTGTAAAGTTACCACATTCAAAGATTGCACTGGAGTAATCGGGGAGTTTGGGAATTTCAGTGGAGACATACCAGTAGTGGGAGTCAGAGCAGACATGGATGCCTTGTGGCAAGAAGTAAACAATAAATTTCAAGCCAATCATTCTTGTGGTCATGATGCTCATATGTCTATTGTCTTAGGTGTTCTATGGAAAATCAAAGAAAATACTGAATTACATGATAAGATTGCAGTTAAATTCATTTTCCAACCCGCTGAAGAAAATGGTACTGGTGCCTTAAAAATGGTTGAAAAACAAGTAACTGATAATATAGATTATTTGTTTGGTGTACATTTAAGACCAATCCAAGAAACTGTTATGGGGCGAGCAACACCTGTAATTGTGCATGGCGCTACTAAAACGTACAAAGCAGATATTATAGGTGATGATGCACATGGAGCAAGACCTCACTTAAACCATAATGCTATAGAGATTGGTGCACAAATCGTGAATATGATTGGACAAATTCATTTAGATCCAAGAGTTCCCCATTCAGTTAAAATGACACAATTTCAAGCTGGTGGTGTAAGTACCAACATTATACCCGGGAACGCAACCTTCTCCCTTGACCTTAGAGCACAAAATAATGATTTAATGGAGAAATTAGAGAAAAAGGTTAATAATATAATTGATACAGTGAGAGATTTATATAATGTAAAAATAAATATACTAGAGGATAATGGTATTGTTGCAGCGAAAGTAAATCATGAAGCAATAGATATTATGAAAAAGTCTATTTTAGATACACTGGGTGAAGAAAACCTTGACAAACCATTAGTCACTCCTGGTGGCGATGACTTTCATTATTATACAGTAAAAAAGCCAGATTTAAAGGCGACTATGCTAGGATTAGGATGTGATTTAACTCCTGGTCTACATCATCCAAATATGTCTTTTGATTTAGAGGCAATATTAAATGGCATAAATATCTTGTATCGTGCAATTTTAAATACTTACGAGTTAGAATAGGTAACAAAAGAACAGTTCTTCTGTTTCACTTATGTCCATATCAAGGCAAGTGAAACAGGAGGACCGTTCCCGCATTTCTTTTAAAATATCAGTCCAATCAATCTATAAAGAATAAATCCAATATTGCACAATACAACGATGACTAACAGAATCATCATAACAAGCTGAAATATATTAAACACTGCATTTTCTTCTTCGCCTCCATATATCTCGTTTTCTTCATTCTTTTTATCTTTATTCGCACTATCTGTTAACATTCGCACTAATTCTTCTTCTATTTCTTCATTAATATACTCTAGCTCTTCTGTACTTTTATTATCAATAACAAATCATTCCTTTGATCATATTACCCAGGATAAAATGAAACTTCATTCAGCGGGAGTCATACTGCCAGTTATTTCAGGATAAATATTAGATTGAATCAGCTGAAACAATTCTGATTTAGACTTAAATCCATTAGCACATAGAATATAATGATCAGTAAAGGCTATCATTGATAATCTTATGTTTCCAAATACAATCCCCTTCAAATCATTTATTCCATTACTAAACAGCGTTGGGAGCTGGTCTTTATGGGGTTGAAGTAATATACCTAATTTCTGTAAATCTTCCATACAATAGCTTTGCTGTTCTTTTACACGATATCGCCCAGTTAAATTTAATGCAGATTCTGAAGCTAAATTATATTTTTCCCTCGTTTGAACTATCTGTGCCATTGCCTTATTCCTGCCATTGAAATAGCGTGAGGCTAATTCGAAGACAGCGCTTGGATGCTGCGTAACTAATAATTCCTGAAACAGGCTTTTATCTGAAAAAATTTCACCAGTTATAAAACGCCTGTTCATTATGCTTTTTCCTTTATTAGTGGTCCAATTTTTCAATGGTGCTTGATGATCTTGTCTGATTCCTTTTTCTAAAAGTACATACACTAAAATAATAGCCCCTAATCCTTCTAGTGATTGGGTTTTAGTATAGCCGATGGATAAGATAAATTGTTTACATTCCGGATCATATAATGTCATACATGGAAGTTGCTGAAGTATATCCGCCATTTCCTTTTGCGTAAGTTTCCCTAATTTTTTATCCGATACTTTTAAAGCAGAAGGTAAATACTTACTTGTTAAGCAAAAATCACTCCCTGTTACCGAACCTTTTAAAACAATCAGCGTATCGTCTGTACAATAGAGCGGTATATGCCGTGACATGGTTTTGGCATTCATAAACCAGCCGCCAACCAGCTGCTTTGGTAACTGTTTAATCACATTTCTCATATACAAACCATGACCAAAGACATAATCTGCCTTCGATTGTTTAATATAGGTCAATAGTTTTTCATGTAATAATTCACTTGCCTCACCTAGATCAGCAACTTGTCCTATTACAAGGATTTTCTTTCCACTATAAAACACAGATTTTTCATTAAACATTTCAATTGCATTAATCATCGATGGAACTGCAGCATTATGCGAATCATCAATTATTTCTACCTTTCGTCCATCTTTAGTTGTTACCTTTTTTAGTTGCATCACTTTATCTAAAGAAGCGAAATCCTCAATTTTAGGAAGAATTGGATTAATATCAAATTTTAATTCCAACAAGGTCAATAATCCAGCTAAAGTATTGGATACCATACCAGCACTTGGTAGTTTCATATGGAAAGCGTATTCTTCCTCGTTATAAATAAAGTGTACTGTGGTTCGATATCTTGTATGTATCATTTCCTTTACATATAAATCTGCGTGCCGGTGATGCAAACTATATGTTTTTATATGATTTGTTCTTTTCTTTGCTTCTTCCAGCAGGATAAGAAACTCCTTTCGATTTATATCTGCATTAATAACAGCCAATCCATTCTTCTCCAGCCCGGCAAAAATTCTCGCCTTAAATAAAGCGATGTTTTCGGTCGAATAAAGTGTAGATAAATGTGCTTCACCTATGGATGTAACGATTGTCACACTGGGCTTAATCGTTAAAGCTTGGTTTCCACGATTATTCAAAGCATTTAATGAAATTTCTAATATACCAAAATCAGGATTCGTACATAACTTTGCGCCATATAGAGGTACTCCTGATTGCGTATTATGATTCCCACGTGTTGCCACAATTGATTTGGTATCTTTTAATAAATGTTCCATTAATAATCGAGTAGAACTTTTTCCTACAGAACCTGTAATGCCAATGACAGGATTATGCATTTTTTCGCGTGCAGCTTTCGCCAGTATTTGAAGTGACAAAAAACTATTCTCCACAATAAGCTGGATGATAGACGCTTTTAATTCTGCAATTGGTTCTTCTGTAATTACAACATCACAACAATCCTGACTCTTTAAAACGGCTTCATTTCCATCTTGCCAGGACAGTTTTTTCTTATGTACTTCATTCCATCTTTTATTTGATATAGCAATAAAGCATAGCCCATGTACGTGGTTTTTTCTCAGTTCTACAGGGGAAAATTCAAAATTTGTTACAATTAAATCGCTTTGCTGCTTAAAATAATTTGTAGCATGTAAAATATTTTCCATTTCTGCAACAGTAAATCCCATCTTGCAAATACCACCATTCTTTTATCTAACTTAAGCTATCAACACTCATACTAGATGGAAGGTTTTTCATTGTCAATAGGGACAAGGAGGGGTCTAGCGAGCGTGAAAAAGCTCCGCAATATTCCCCTTTTTTATCTTAAAATTTCCCCTGCTTAAGCATAGATAATATAGACTTAACCTATAGAGAGCATGACCATTTTTTTATATCGTTCATGTTCTCATACTACAGTATGAATATAGGTTAGGAAATAGTCTTTCCCAAAGCCAATACTTTTTCATTTATGGCCTAGCGGGATGAGTGATTAATCGGCATCGCTTTAATTTTACCTCAGCAACCAGTATCATTCAGAACAAACCAAGTCCAAAAGTAGAGTCCTCTCTACCCAAATGATAAACTGATACTATATAAAGTGAAACTTCATTCAGGGAGTAATTCATCCCCCGCTGAATGTTAGCTGAACCAATCGGGGATTTACTGGCAGTTGTCCCCCACTTACAATTCTCGATTTTTCTTGAGGCAGGGAATCTTACTGCCAGTTAATTCGGGATAAATAATCTTCGAAAAGAGGTAGAAATGAATGAAACTTGTTGGCATATCAGGAGCACTCGCTGGTGATAAAACAGTCAGCGTTGTAAATGATGTTCTGGTCTATGCTCGCCGTTTTGACTCAAGTATAAAAACGGAATTAATTGACTTAAGAGATTATGAAATCGACTTTTTTAATGGTGCTCCATTAGCCGATTATAATGAAGATACATGGAATGTGGTCCAAAAAATTTCATCTGCTGATTTCCTCGTTTTTGGAACACCAATCTATCAGGCATCTATTTCTGGCGTTCTAAAAAACCTGTTAGACCATTTCCCAGAATATGCATTTAAACATAAAGTAACCGGCATGATAGCAACTGGCTGGTCCGACAGACATTTTCTTGTGCTGGAATATCATTTAAGATCCATCCTTTCATATTTTAAAGGCTTAGTTCCAACAAATAATGTCTTTGTCCATAATCGGGCTTTTGAAATAGATAGTGATGAGATTATTGATGAGCGTGTCACAGAAAGGATCCAAGCACTAGCGGAGGAAATGGTTTATTTGCAGCGCGGGTTGAGTGAGAGGCAGATGTAAATCTGTTTTGCATAGGATTCGTATAAAGAAACTGGGGGTTTCTTCACCCCCACTGCGTACCTATGTTTCATAAACTTTTCACATCGAGCGTTTTAATGAAATTAATGAAGGCATTTACGATGTTTAATTGCATCGAATCTGCATGGTAATACATCCATGTTTTTCGCGTAATTGGATGACTGGATGAATCATAAATTGGCTTTACAAAGAGCTCTGGATACGGACGAACAACTAAATTTGCTAAAATGGCATAACCCAGACCATTAATTACCATCTCCTTGCATGTCTCTACTTGATTTACCTGAATATTGATATAAGGTTTTTGACTATAGTTATGATACCACCAATCATCAACGATTGTTTTCATTAATCCATCTGTTAAGTACTCGATTTGCGGCAGCATCGGCAGCTCTTCCCACGTGAAATCCCAAGGAGAGGCAACACATATTTCCTCCTCATAAAGCAATTCCTTTTCTTCTTTCCAAGGGTAATCCCCTTTCACCACACTAATATGAACATCATGATTTAAAATCAAACGATGTATTTCACTGCTCCATCCCGTAATTACCTGGCATTCAACCTTGGGATACTTTTCTTGGAAAAGACGTAAAACTTTTGGCATCTTATTTAAAGCAAAAAAATTGGATACACCAACTCGTAACGTCCCAGCAACTTCATTTTTCATATTACTAAGCTTTTCAATAATCTGTTGTTGTTCCTTTACCATCTTCTTTGCATAATGTGCCAATTCCTCTCCCTCAGGAGTAAATGTAACACCATGCCGCTTTCGAATAATAATCTGTACATTAAATTGCTCTTCTAAGCGTTTTATTCTGGATGTCAGCGTAGGTTGTGAAACAAACATTTCTTTTGCCGCTTGCGTAATGTTTTCCGTTGTATATAGAGTAGCCAGCATTTCCCAGTCTTGAAAATCCATCCTATCACTCCTAGATATTGAAAAATATTATGGTTAACAATTAATTTTACGTATTTTAATAATCTCTTAGCCTATTATATACTCGAAATATAATAATATAAAGAAAGTTATGAGTATGGTGGTGCAAATAGGAATGAAATATATCAATTACAAGGGGGATTATTGATGACAACAAAGGAAAAATATGTTCCAGGCTTAGCAGGAGTGATTGCAGCAGAAACAGCTATTTCATTATTGGATACGGAACAGGAAAAAATCATTATTCGGGGATATGACTTAATTGAGCTTTCACGCAAGCATAGCTATTTAGATGTCATGCATCTTTTATTAGAAAATGACTTGCCATCAGCAGAAGAAAAAAGGATATTAACCGAGCAATTAAAAGCGAACTATGAAGTTCCAAAAAGCCTTTTCAATCATTTTCAGCTTTTACCAGAACAAACACATCCAATGGATGGACAGCGAACTGGTTTGTCCGCTCTCGCAGGATTTGATGAAAAAATTGATGATCGATCACCTGAAGCAAATAAGAAAAAAGCATATAAACTTTTAGGACAACTCCCTACTATAACAGTCAATAGCTATCGAATCATTCAACAAGAAGAACCTGTTTATCCTCGTCAGGATTTATCCTATAGTGCTAACTTTCTTTATATGATTACTGGTAAAGTTCCTTCTGAATTAGAAGAAAAAATATTTGACCGTTCCTTACTTTTATACAGCGAACATGAAATGCCTAACTCAACCTTTACAGCAAGAGTGATTGCTTCCACCCAATCCGATATTTATGGTGCACTCACTGGGGCTGTTGCATCATTAAAAGGAAATTTACATGGTGGAGCAAATGAAGCCGTTATGTATCTCCTAAATGAGGGCAAGACCGTTGAAGGATTTGAAGATATTTTGATGCAAAAACTTCAAAACAAGGAAAAAATAATGGGATTCGGACATCGCGTTTATATGAACCGAATGGATCCGCGTGCATCCATTATGAAAGAATCACTTAAACAGCTTTGCGAGTTAAAAGATGATACAACATTACTTGAAATGTGTGAAGCAGGGGAAAAATTAATGGAGAGAGAAAAAGGACTATACCCTAATCTAGACTATTACGCAGCACCTGTATATTGGATGCTCGGTATCCCAATTCCGCTGTATACACCGATTTTCTTCAGTTCGAGAACAGCTGGATTATGTGCTCATGTGATTGAACAGCATGAAAACAATCGTTTATATCGTCCACGTGTGCTTTATACCGGCGAACGCAGTCGATAAACAATTGCGGCTTTAAATCGATAGTCAAGTCATTTTAACTTGATAGAAATATTATATTCAATCGCTTCAAACAAAATAACTTTTAAAAGGAGTAACCCCATGGAAAAGATACAAGACAAGAAAAAAACAGATCAGCTTATTGATGAAATTTCCGAATATGTTTTAAATAAAAATATAACGAGTGAAGAAGCATTCTCTACTGCCCATTATGTGTTAATGGATACATTAGGATGTGGTATTCTAGCGTTAAACTATCCAGAATGTACGAAGTTACTGGGACCTGTCGTACCTGGTACCAGTGTTCCTAGAGGCAGTCGCGTTCCAGGAACTGCATATGTCCTTGACCCTGTACAAGCTGCATTTGATATTGGTGCCATGATACGCTGGCTGGATTTTAATGACACGTGGCTAGCAGCGGAATGGGGACATCCTTCTGACAATTTAGGCGGTATTCTGGCTGTTGCTGATTATATCAGTCAAGAACGCATCAACAATGGGAAAGAACCCCTAATTGTAAAAGATGTGTTAGAAGCCATGATTAAGGCACATGAAATCCAAGGTGTATTGGCGCTGGACAATAGTTTAAACCGCGTCGGATTGGATCATGTTTTATACGTAAAGGTAGCAACGACTGCCGTTGTAACAAAGATGCTTGGCGGTGGTAAAGAAGAAATAAATAACGCACTTTCCCACGCATGGATTGATAACGCCAGTCTGCGAACTTACCGTCATGCACCAAACACAGGTTCCAGAAAATCATGGGCAGCAGGCGATGCAACAAGTCGTGGCGTGCGCTTAAGTCTCATGGCCATGCAGGGAGAAATGGGATATGAGACACCTCTAACTGCAGAGGGATGGGGTTTCCAAGACGTTCTATTTAATCAGCAGGCATTAACATTACAACGCCCATTCGATAGTTATGTGATGGAAAATGTCTTATTTAAAGTAGCTTATCCAGCTGAATTCCATGCACAAACAGCAGCAGAAGCAGCTGTAGACCTCCACAATGAAGTAGCTGGACGCTTAGATGAAATTGAAAAAATTACGATTACAACCCATGAATCCGCCATTCGGATTATTGATAAAACGGGACCATTATATAATCCAGCTGATCGTGATCACTGTATCCAATACATTACAGCCATTGGCTTATTAAATGGAAATGTTACGGCTGAAGACTATGAGGCAGATGCGGCAGCCAATCCTAGAATTGATGAGTTGCGGGAAAAAATGGTTGTAACTGAAAACAAACAATATACAGTTGATTATTTAGATCCAAATAAACGTTCTATCGCAAATGCCGTACAAGTTCATTTTAAAGATGGAACGTCAACAATGAATGTAGAATATGAATATCCTTTAGGACATCGTTTCCGTCGTGAAGAAGCATTTCCGAAAATTAAAGAAAAACTTTCTTATAATCTATCAACACATTATACGGACAAACAACGAGAACGTATTGAAGCAACAAGCTTTGAAAATGAAGCATTCTTCAACATGCCTGTACATGAATTTGTAGAATTATTTGTACCATCCAATCACTTATAAAAGTGAAATTTTCATTTTTAACATCACGAAAGGAGTTTTACTATGGCTTGGATTGTCGAGCAACCTTCCACACAGCAAGAACTTGCAGAAACCTTTAGAAATCTAATACAAAAACCGGAAATTTTACAAATACCTGGTGCCCATGATGCCATGGCAGCGCTTGTTGCTAAAAATGCGGGATTTTCAGCACTTTACCTTTCAGGGGGTGCTTATACAGCTAGTCGAGGTCTTCCAGATCTTGGAATTGTCACATCTAATGAAGTTGCAGATCGCGCAAAAGACCTTGTTCGAGCAACCAATCTCCCCATCCTTGTTGATATCGACACAGGGTTTGGCGGAGTATTAAATGTTGCACGTACAGCGAGAGAAATGGCAGAAGCTGGTGTTGCCGCTATTCAAATTGAAGATCAGCAGCTCCCTAAAAAATGCGGGCATTTGAATGGAAAGCAACTGGTTACGACGGAGGAAATGACACAGAAAATTAAAGTAATCAAAGAAGTGGCACCAACACTTGTGATCATTGCCCGTACAGATGCTAAAGCGGTAGAGGGAATCGAGGGCGCAATAAAAAGAGCAAAAGCCTATATTGAAGCAGGGGCAGATGCTATTTTCCCAGAGGCATTACATTCTGATGAGGAATTTCAATTATTTACAAAGGAAATTGCAGCACCGATTCTTGCTAATATGACCGAATTTGGTCAAACACCATATATTACTGCTGAAGCATTAGAGAATATGGGCGTTCGTATGGTCATCTATCCTGTCACTTCTTTACGCGTAGCTGCTAAAGCCTATGAACGGATATTCCATCTTATTAAAGAAGACGGTACGCAAAAAGAAGGATTAGAAGATATGCAAACAAGAAAAGAATTATACGAAACGATTTCCTACTATGATTTTGAAGCGTTGGACAAACATATTTCTAAAACGGTGTTGGATTGAGAGTGGGTAAAACCTTAGTAGATTAAATAGATTCTATGGAGAGCGCTTGGCATGGAGGTGCCAATGGGCCGCGCTGGTTCGACAAAATTCCGCGCACACTTGCTGGCCCTCCAGCGCACCAACCAGGTTTTCTAATCGAATCCATAACTGGGATACGAAATGATTGGTTTAAATAAACACTGTCTAATCTGCATCATGTCTTGACATCCTTTAAGAATATGTGTAAAATAAATCCAATTAATATCTGCATAACGAAGATTTGTTTTAAGCATTTCGGAGTATAAGAACAAAAGCTATGATAAGAAAGAGTAGCAATCATGTAGACAAACAGAAAGTTACCGGTTGATGAGAGGTGCATGTTAAACGATTGTGAATACATCTTGGAGCTGTGTACCGAAAAGGAATTCCTTAGTAGGCTGCGCCGGTTTAGCACCCGTAATCCCATGCTGAAGTATCGTCTAACGACCGTACTTACTAAGATATGCAATGTAAGTTGCTTATAATTTAAAGGTGGTAACACGAGATGAATCGTCCTTTTGGTTTTTAACCAAAGGGGCTTTTTTTATCTTTTTGTTTCTTATAGAACTTGCAATATTAGAAATAATATTCAAGGGAGGTGTTAGGATGTTATTAAAAGCTGAGGAACAACTAAAAATTATTTCGAAAGGTGCAAAGGAAATAGTTAACAAGAAAGAATTACTTGTCAAATTAGAAAAGTCGCACCAGTTGCAGGTTCCACTTACAATTAAGTTAGGGCTTGATCCCTCTGCCCCGGATATTCACCTAGGTCATGCCGTAGTTCTTAGAAAAATAAAACAGATGCAAGATTTAGGACATAAAGTTGTCATTATTATCGGTGACTTTACTGGGTGGATTGGAGATCCAACAGGAAAAACAAAAGGACGGGCAGCTTTGAGTGACGAACAGGTTAAAGCAAATGCTAAAACATACTTCGAACAAATCTTTAAAGTTTTAGATTCAGAAAAGACAACTATCCGTTATAATAGTGAGTGGTTGTCGAAGCTCACATTCGAAGAAGTCATTCAATTAGCGGCAACTACTTCCGTTGCAAGGATTTTAGAACGTGATGACTTTCAAAAAAGATATGAAAATAATGTACCAATTGGAATTCACGAATTTTTTTACCCGCTCATGCAGGCATACGACTCAGTCGAGCTAGAAGCGGATATTGAATTAGGAGGTACCGACCAAACCTTTAATGTTCTAATGGGACGTACACTGCAAAAACATTGGGGATTAGAAAAGCAAATTGCAATTTTTATGCCTTTACTTGAAGGACTTGATGGTATAGAGAAAATGAGCAAGAGCCTCGGAAATTATATCGGAGTCAATGAACCCGCAGAAATAATGTTTAAAAAGGTGATGGAAGTACCAGATCACCTCATTATTAAATATTTTGAATTGGCAACAGATGAACATCCTGATGAAATAGAAAAAATTAAACAGATTCTAGAAAAAGGAGCTAATCCAAAAGATATAAAACTAAAATTGGCCAGTATAATTACAAATTTATACTGGGGGGAAACGGAAACGCGTCGAGCACAAATATATTTTGAAACTGCTTTTAGTAAGAAAGAAATCCCAGATGATATCCCTGAAATCTTAATAGAAATAGGAGCAGAAACAGTTGCCGATATCATTCCTCAGCTGATTGAAAGTAAACTTGTGAAAAGTAAAAGTGAATTTCTCCGTTTAATTAAACAAAATGGCGTGCGGCTAAATAAAGAAAAACTGCTTGAAGATGATTTAGAACGCATCGTAATGAACCAGGAAGTATTACAGATTGGTAAAAAGCGATTTGTGCGTTTTATTAAATGAAAATTCATTTGAAAGCGTTAATTTGCAAAAGGCAAATTAACGCTTCTCTGTATTAGAAACAATCATATAATTTTTATGTCAGTTCAAACTTTTATAAGCAATGAGTATCATCATTTATTCGTTTAATTATTGATAAATCACATTTAGGTTGCCTATCATAAGTTAAAAGCCCATTTATTTCTTGCTCTACATCTGTTAATTGCGTATAACAATATCCATGCAAAACTTTGGAACTGTACACTGCATCCATTATACGCTTATATTCCTGTATAAACTCTTTTTCACTTTTGACAGACGTATATCCCCAACCTGAATCACTGTCGATTTTATAACCTATTCCTCCAAATTCAGTTAATAATATAGGTTCTCCCTGGTGTTCATATCTATTGGCATATACTTTTCGATGTGCAGGAGTAGATTTTAGAATATCTTCCTTTGTAAATAATGATTGTCTAAATTGTTCATTTTTTAATTTTTCTTCTTTGGTTCCATGTTGATAGTTGTGAATCGCACAAATATCAGTTTTCGTAAGTTCCCAACCATCATTAGATATAACTAATCTACTCGTATCTAAAGAATGAATTAAGTGGTACAAAGCCAGTGAATGACTTTGCTGTTGTTTATTTTCCCTTATATTTGGAACTCCCCAACTCTCATTCAATGGAACCCAAACTATAATACTTGGATGGTTGTAATCTCGTTCAATAATTTCAATCCATTCCCTAGTTAATCGTGCTGCTGCTTCCTCATTATAGGAAATATTAGCTGGGCATTCTCCCCATACTAAGAATCCTAAATGATCTGCCCAGTATAAAAATCGCGGGTCCTCTACCTTCTGATGCTTTCTGCAACCATTAAAGCCCATTTCCAAAGCTAGTTCAATATCCTTCTTAAAATCCTCATCAGTTGGTGCCGTTAGTAATCCTTCCGGCCAGTACCCTTGATCCAAAATTAACTTTTGATAATATGGTTTATTGTTTAAATATACTTTTCCATCTTCATTATGAACCTTACGCATACCAAAGTATGATTCTATTTCATCTAATGCACTTTCTTTTTGGTCCTCTAATGTTAATTTCACATCAAACAAATTAGGATTATCGGGAGTCCAAGTCCATCCATCATCATGTGAAGCAGTTCGAAAAATGTACAGATTGAATATATTAAAGATTCTTTTATTATACTTATCAATAATTTCTATTGTATCGGATATTATTTGTTCCCCTCTAAATGAAATTTCGATATGAACCTTTTTATTTTTAAAATCACCTAATACATTAAATGTACATGAGATATCTCCATCATCAATGTTTGGTGTAAATTTCAGGTTGGAAATTCTTGTCTGATTAACCGGCTCTATCCAAACAGTTTGCCATATACCCGTTGTACGAGTATACCAAATTCCATCTGACTTTTCCTTCCAAAATTGCTTTCCACGTGGAATGCTTTCATCAGTCGATGGGTCCTCTACTCGAACTACGATAGTTTCATTATCTTTCCAATTTAACTGATTTGTAATGTCAAAGGAAAAAGAGACATGTCCGCCCTCATGATATCCAACAAATTTCTCATTGACATATACCCAGACTCTATAATCAACTGCACCGAAATGTAAAATAATTCGTTGATTTTTCCAATCACTAGATATTTTAAAATTTCTTCGATACCATACATAATCATGAAATGATGTATCTTGAATACCACTCATCTTAGATTGATAAGCATAAGGCACATTAATAGATTGATCATAAGAGAAATCATTTCTATACCATTCTTTTTCAACACCAATATTTTCATCGTCAAAGGCAAAATCCCATTTTCCATTCAAATTAATCCATTTCTTACGTACAAATTGTGGTCTAGGATATTCTGGTCTAGGTATCATTTCTATCTCTCCTTCTAAATTCTTGCAGTCTTAATTCTTTAATAATGAAGTTAATATTTATTCTATAAAGAAACCATTTGATTATTTTATTCCTGATTGAGTAATTCCTTTAACTAATTGTTTTTGACCGATTAGAAATACAATTAATATCGGTACGGTAGCAATTGTAGTTAAAGCCATCATCTTACCATATGCTGATGTAAAACTTCCTTGTTGCATAACAGCTATTCCTGTAGTAATTGTTCTCATTTCTGGAGAATTAATAGCAACTAATGGCCACAAAAAGTCATTATAGATTGTCATAAAAGAGAATATCGCAAGTGTCCATAGCAAAGGTTTAGCAGAAGGTAATACAATTTTTAAGAAAATCTGCCATTTATTTGCTCCATCTAAACGAGCCGATTCCTCCAACTCCTTAGGAAAGTCTTTAAAAAATTGATATAACAAAAATACACCAAAGGCATTAGCAGTATATGGAAAAATTAATACAGCAAATGTGTTTAACATACTAACACTACTAAACTGCAAATATAATGGCAAAAAGGTAATAACGAAAGGAATCATCAGTGTGCTAATAAATAATCCTAGAAAGAACCTTTTAAAAGGGACATCTAGCCTAGCCAAACCATAGGCAGCCATTGCATCCACAGCAACAATAATCAAAACGGCTATAATACCTGCAAATACTGAATTAAACATCCATCTAAATACTTGAACATCCAAACCTTTTCCAGACAAAATATAAGAATAGTTCTCCAAAGTAAAGTTTTCTGGTATGAAACTCATACCCCCTGCTATAGCTTCAAAGTCTGTTTTAAATGATGTAGAAAACATCCAAAGGAGAGGGATCAAAAAGATTATTGCAATAATAGTTGATAATACTATTAGTATTAATTTATTTCTATTTTTCCACATCTATGTTCTCTCCTTCTCTTTTCTATTTGATAACCGAAATTGAACAATCGAAATAATAATCATTATCAAAGCCATTAAAACTGACATAGCGGAAGCTGACCCAATATCTCTCTTAACAAATGCTTGATCAACGATCCCCATTAATAATACTTTTGTTGAATCTCCTGGCCCTCCTTCAGTCATTAATAGAGGTTGTCCATAAACATTAAAAGATTGAATTGTAGACATTAGTATAGCAAATAGCATAGCCCCCTTGATAGATGGTAATGTAATATCCGTTAGTTGTTTCCAAGGTCCAGCACCGTCTATAGAAGAAGCCTCATAGAGTTCTTCCGGTACTTCATTTAAAGCATTGATAAAAATAATCATATTAAAACCAATTGTCCACCAAATCGTTGCTCCCGCCAAAGAGCCCCATGCGAATGGCTGATTTGTTAGCCATGGTACAGCATCTAATCCAATATTCATTAAAAAAGTATTAATTAGCCCTGCATTTGTGTCTAGCACCCATAAAAAAATAATCGATACTACAGAGACAGACATAGCATATGGTATAAAAAATATTGTTCTATATATTCCAATGACTCTTTTAGGCAAATAACTTAACAATAGCGCTAATCCCAAACCAAAAATCACCAAAAAGGGCACGGTAAAGATAACAAATTGGAAGGAATTCCATAATCCTTCAAAGAAAATGGAATGAATCGAACTATCCGAACTAAAAATATTCGCGTAATTTTCAAACCCTATAAATAGGTGCTCCTTAGCTAACAAATTATAATCTGTAAGACTTAAATAAACACCGAATAACAGGGGAATCAACATAAATAAAGTAAATAATATTAAGTAAGGTAGTATAAATAAAAAAGAAGTAACTTTTGATTTACTTTTATTAGGCATCGATTTATTTTTCGACACTTACAATCACCTCTATCTACGTTTAATTAATAAAGATAGATGTACCTTATAAGATAGGTACAACTATCTTTAAAATTCAAATATTTATTCCATTATTCCTCGAGGATTTTATTTGCCTCCTCTTCTGCTTCCTTTAAAGCATCGTCAATGTCTTTTTGACCTAATAAAATAGAGTTGATTGCGTCTCTCAGTGGATCAACAGCCATATCCCAGTTCTCTACTTTTGGAGAAAATACAGCATCATCAAATTGACTAGCCATGACATGTCCCTGGTCATTTAGCTCTTTAAATTCATCACTCTCATAGGTAGCCTTTGAAGCGGGAGCTTGTCCGGACTCACCCCAGGCCAAGCTATTTTCACTTACATATTCAAGAAAATCAGAAATTCCCTTATCTTTTTCTTCATCTGTACTTTCTAAGACAACAAAGTTATGCGATTTTGCAAAGACTGACTGATTTTCTGTTCCTAATTGTGGAACACGAGCTACCCCAAGATTCAAATCCGACTTTTCCCATTGCCCCAGCATCCAGGGACCATTTAAATGCATAGCATTTTTTCCTTGTAAGAATAAAGTTAATTCTCCATCAGTTTGAACATCGGTTGGTGATACCTTATGTTTCTCGATTAAATCCAACTCAAATTGAAGTGCATCAACTACTTCATCTGAAGTATAATTAGCTCTACCATCTTTATATAGACTCCCACCATTCTGTGCTACTAATGTTGGTACTATGAATTCTTGCGGCCATAAAGTAGGAACTACGAAACCATACTCCTTATCATTGGGATTTGTTAATTGCTTTGCAAATTCAATAAATTCTTCCCGATTAGCAGGTGGTACTTCCGGATCTAAACCAGCAGCTTCAAACATATCTTTGTTCCAGAATAGTAGCATAGAATGGATATCTAGTGGAATGCCATATACCTTCTCATTTATAATAGCACCTCCAATTCCATTTTCATGATATACTTCTGTAAGATTTTCATCGACAAAGTTATCCATTTCTCGTAATAACCCTTTTTCAACATAGCTTATTATTTGTTCGTTATGCATTACTAGCAAGTCAGGTGTGTGTTTGCCATCATTTATTGCTAAATCAAGGTTTCTATAATAATCTTCGTTAGGTTCAATTTGTAAATTTATTATATATTCATCTTGACTATCATTATACTCTTCAACAATTTCTTTCATGTAAGGACCATCATCTTCCGAAAAGGGCGTCCAAAAATCAATAACATTAGTGCTTCCTTCTCCATTTGAAGCAGTACCATCGTTTCCACTACAGGCCGCTAAAGCTATTAACCCAATAAATGCAAACATTGTTATAACCTGTTTAAATTTTCTCATAAATGTCTCTCCTTCAATAAAATATTTTCAAACCAGAAGTATACATGTTTCTTTAATTAATATTTTTCAAGATGAAATACATCACATCCTTTTTTAAATACAGATTACATGTATTCGTTTACAATTAATCCCTATTATAAATTAAATTAATTAAGTTAATTATAAGTTACACATATTCTTCTGTCAATTTTGATTTAAAATATACTTATGAATATAAATTATGTATTGGTAATACAAGTTGGATGAGTTAGATATCATATAAATTGATACATTTCAATATTCATAACAACCTTATTCTAACTTGAAAAAAACAATTATCTATTATATTATTAACTTAGTTAAGTAATTTAATTAATTAAATTTTATAATAGGAGGCTCATAATGTCAAATGAATATTTAAAAAGAGCTTTTACATTGATATTTAAACATACTAAAGCGTCCCGCCTTTTCTTCGCCCCCGGGCGAATCAACCTTATCGGTGAACATACCGACTATAACGGCGGGCACGTGTTCCCTGCTTCCGTTTCTTTTGGGACATATGCTTTGGCTGCGAAACGATCTGATAAGAAACTGCGATTTTATTCAATGAATTTTCCCGATGCAGGAATCATTGAATGCGATCTTGAATATTTAGATTACGCTGCAGTGCATAATTGGGCGAATTATCCAAAAGGAATGATTAAATTTATTCAGGATAGTGGCTATGAAGTCAGTGCTGGAATGGATATTCTATACTATGGAGATATTCCAAACAGCGCTGGTCTTTCCTCTTCTGCTTCAATTGAAATCGTAACAGCAATGGTATTAAAAGGACTATTTAACTTAGATTTAGATAGAATTGAAATGGTTAAGCTTGGTCAAAAAGTAGAGAATGCATATATGAATGTAAATAGCGGAATAATGGATCAATTCGCGATAGGCATGGGGAAAAAAGATCATGCTATTCATTTAAATACGGAAACACTAGCTTATATCTATGCTCCATTGAAGTTATCAGACCATTCCATCATCATTATTAATACAAATAAAAGCCGGTCCCTTACCGATTCGAAATATAATGAACGCCGCACACAGTGTGAAGAAGCATTAGCTGATTTACAAACAAAGCTGGATATTCATAGTCTGGGCGAGCTCACTCCGGAAAGGTTTGAAGCGCATAAACAGCTTATTCAGAATGAAGTAAATAAAAAAAGAGCAAAGCATGCTGTATATGAAAACGCTCGCACGATTAAAGCACTCGAATTGCTAAACAATGGAGAGTTGGCAGCTTTCGGAAAGTTAATGAATGCATCGCATCGTTCGTTAAAACAAGACTATGAAGTAACCGGTCTAGAACTTGACACGATTGTAGAAGCAGCGTGGAAGCAAGAAGGAGTATTAGGTGCACGTATGACTGGTGCAGGGTTTGGTGGCTGCGCAATCGCAATTGTCGAGAATAAGTACATTGAAGCATTTAAACATCATGTCAATCAGGTTTATGAAGATAAAACAGGTTATGCTGCTACATTCTATACCGCACAAATTGGCGATGGTGCCAAAGAAATAACAAAAGAGGGGATATAAAAATGAGTATACTTGTTTTAGGTGGCGCTGGTTATATTGGTTCACATGCTGTTTATCAGCTTATTGAACACGGGAAAGACGTTGTTGTCGTTGATAATTTAGAAACAGGACATAAAAAAGCAGTACATCCAGATGCCAACTTTTACGAAGGAGACATAAGGAATATTGATTTTCTGCGTTATGTTTTCCAGCAAGAAAAAATTGATGCCGTCATACACTTTGCAGCAAATTCGCTCGTTGGTGAGTCAATGGAAAAACCGCTAAAGTATTTTGATAATAATGTTTATGGTACCCAAATATTGCTTCAGGTGATGACTGAATTTCATGTAAAATGCATTGTTTTCTCTTCATCTGCCGCAACATATGGTGAACCCGAAACCGTTCCAATTACGGAAGATTTACTTCCCAATCCAACAAGCACCTATGGGGAAACAAAACTGACAATGGAAAAAATGATGAAATGGACAGAGGAAGCACATGGCATAAAATATGTTTCACTAAGATATTTTAATGTGGCGGGGGCGCATGAATCAGCTATTATAGGAGAAAATCATCATCCGGAAACACATCTTATCCCCATCGTTCTACAGGTAGCTTTAAGCCAGCGTCCTTTTATTTCCATTTTCGGAGCTGATTATCATACACCGGATGGGACTTGTATTCGAGATTATGTGCATGTGGAAGATCTAATCGACGCCCATCTGCTCGCGCTAAATTATTTAGAAAATGGCGGTCATAGCGATATATTTAATCTTGGCAGCAGTAAAGGTTTTTCAGTGAAAGAAATCATTGATGCAGCTAGAGCTGTAACAGGAAAAGAAATCCCGGCTGAAATAAGTGAAAGACGTCCGGGTGATCCAGCAACACTCATTGCCAGCTCAGATAAGGCAAAAAATATACTGCACTGGAACCCAACACGCACTTCGATTGAAAAAGTTATCCAGGATGCATGGAATTGGCATTCGAAGCACCCGAGTGGATATGAAAAGGAGTGATCAACAATGACAATATTTGAAGATTTAGCCGGACTTATTCAACAAGCAGAGAAAGCTGACCTTATTGAGAAACAAGATGAAGTTTATGTTAGAAATCAGGTCATGCACATTTTACATCTTGAATCCTTTCCTGAGGATTTAACCCGTTTCACCGAAGACTCGATACCAAATTTACTGGAAAAAATAATAGATGATGCGATTGCAACTCATGTAATTGAAGATGTTTTTGATGATAAGGAAATGCTGACTGCTAATATAATGAATTGTTTTATCGATCGTCCTTCAGTAATTAATGATACTTTTTATAGGAAGTATCAAGAGTCACCAGTTGCAGCAACGAATTATTTTTACAGCCTAAGTATAAATAGCAATTACATTCAAATGAACAGGATTGCGAAAAACGTAAATTTTAAAGCAGATACGAAATATGGTGCACTTGACATTACAATCAATTTGTCTAAACCAGAAAAAGATCCGGAACAAATCAAACGGGAGCGAGAGCAGAAACAGCAGGTAAACTATCCGAAATGTGTGCTATGTCCAGAGAATGAAGGCTATGTTGGACGTGTCGGCTATCCTGCACGGGCGAATCATCGAATCATTCAGGTTCCAATTTTAGATGAAACCTTGTACCTGCAATATTCGCCATATGTTTATTATAACGAGCATAGTATCTTACTTTCTGCCGAACATCGTGACATGAAAATTGATAAGACCGCCTTTGAGCGACTCCTTATCTTTGTTGAAAAGTTTCCACACTATTTTATTGGATCGAATGCAGACCTGCCGATTGTAGGAGGTTCTATTTTAAGCCATGATCATTATCAGGCTGGCCGATATGATTTTGCAATGACAAGAGCTGCAGATAAATTCACCTTTTCATTGCATCGTTTTCCATCTGTATCAGCCTCTGTCTTAAACTGGCCGATGTCTGTCATCCGCCTGCATGGACAGGATAAAAACGATATCGTCCAAGCTGCTGATCATATTTTTACGACCTGGAAGAAGTATCAGGATGAGCAAGCAAACATCATCCCTTTTAGCGGAGAAACACCGCATAACACAGTCACACCAATCGCTCGCGTTCGCGACGGGAAATTTGAACTGGATATCGTGCTGCGAAACAATCGGACAACCGAAGCATATCCGCTGGGAATCTTTCACCCCCATGAGGATGTCCATCATATCAAAAAAGAAAACATTGGCTTGATTGAGGTAATGGGATTAGCTGTATTACCTGCTCGATTAAAGGTAGAGCTGCAGGAAGTAAAAGAATTCTTAATTGATTCAAGTCAACCTGTCGATGAACCGCATTTGCAGTGGAGCAGCCAGCTCAAAGAAAAATATGGTGATGTGGATAGTCTGGAAGAAGCTGAAACGATTATCCAGAAAGAGGTTGGTTTTAAATTTGCCCGTGTCCTGGAGGATGCAGGTGTTTTCAAACAAACGGATTCTGGCTATCTGGCATTTAAACAATTCATCAATAAACTAAATGCTTAATGAGGAAGGGTTAATATGGAAATTACAGAGAGAGAAGTTTTAAATAAATGGAAGGAATACACACTCACAAACAGCACAGGAATGCGCGTCTGCCTGCTTAATTATGGTGGTACCATTACAAAGTTGCTCGTACCAGACCGGGAAGGAAAACTTGAAAATGTTGTACTTGGCTTTCAGAATTATGAAGCCTATGAGGAAAATCCTCATTGTTTAGGAGCGATCATCGGCCGAGTTGCTGGACGTATTGAAAACGCATCTTTTCAGTTGGATGAAAAAACTTATAAACTCCGTGCTACAGAAGGAAACCACCATTTACACGGAGGGGACACGGCCTTTCATAAGGCCATTTGGAGCGCAGAACCTTTTCAAATCGATGATGAGGCGGGTATAAAGCTTTCCTATACGAGTCCTGATCATGCCGGCGGATATCCTGGGAAAGTTAATATTACTATCACTTATACATTAAATAACAGAAATCAGCTGCTAATAGATTATGATGCAACAACAACCAAGGATACAATCTTAACGTTGACCAATCATACGTATTTTAATTTAACGGGAAACTTGAAAGATACCATTAGACATCATCAGGTTGAAATGAATAGTGACCATTTTTTGGAGCTGGATGAAGAATTGATCCCAACTGGAAGTTGCATAGACGTGAGGCATACCCCTTTTGACTTTCGACATGGCAAGCAGCTAGCTGCAGGGATTGACTCCTCCTATCAACAGAATCAAATTGCTGGTGGCGGATATGATCATTACTTTCTTTTTAATCAGAGTGAACCACCACATATTTCCGTTAGTGAACCTGTGAGCGGCAGGAGATTAAATATAACAACAAACCAGCCAGGCGTTGTCATGTATACTTCAAACACTTTGGACGAAGGTTTGCAATTAGCTGAAGGACTATCCAAGAAACATTTAGGTGTTTGTTTTGAAACGCAAGCCTCCCCCGCTTCTTTAAAACATAAACATCTGCCTTCTATTGTATTAAAAGCAAATGACGTCTATAAAAAACAAACATGCTTTACTTTTCATAATGAATAAGAAGTTACTATTCACAGTCAAAGTCCTATATTGCACTTTTTCAAGGTCAACACTTATT
>DAMDKS010000011.1:70614-104804 GCA_032085455.1 Oceanobacillus sp. | reverse complement strand
AAACACTGGTACAAAAGATGGCAGAGGTGGTAAAAAACGCTGGCAGTAATCAAATTTCACCTCTCCCTTACTTTACTTTCTTAGTGTAATCAAAAACCATTGATTAGTGAAATGAATTATTTCGTTTGAAATAATTAGTTTAAACGATTAAGGAGGTGGGAAAAAATAAAATTTACAAATAATTCTTTTTATGATATTATACAGTTAATAATAACTGACCGTTCTAATTTTATGGACAGTGAGGAGGATATGAATGAAAGAGAAGATGATAATTAATAATTTACAGCAGTTGAAAGCAATCAGCGATCCAATACGTGCCAAAATTATGATGCAGTTGGTGATGTATGCTTATACTGGGCAGCAATTAGCGGGAATTTTGAATTTACCTCGTGGGAAAGTTCATTATCACTTAAAAGATTTAGAAAAGAATAAATTGATAGAGATTGTTAAAACAGAAGAAAAGAATGGGATTGTCCAAAAGTTTTATCAAGCAATGGCATCTGATTTTCAAATTTCCGAAGATCTGCTTCCACGAAGACAAGAAGTAAGCAATGCAACAAAGCAATTCATGTATGGAATTTTAGAACGAGCAAAGCAAGCGGTTCAATCTGCACCGCTAGATGCGTTTGAAGCCAAAAAGCCAGATGAAGATCCTATAGAACGCAGCTTTATTTCAACTACATGGGAGCTTGAAGCGACGGAGGAACAATTTAGTGAGTGGAAAAGGAAATATTATGCTTTATTAGAAGATCTATCACTGTTGGGGCGAGACACTGAAGATACGAAACAAAATTATTATATTACTACAATCGGGTTCCAGACAGATAAACAAGAATAGAATGGAGGAACTGTATGGAAATTTTAAAAAATAAAAATTACTTGCTGTTATTATTAGGCAGGATGGTTACAAATATTGGAGATAGTTTATATTATGTTGCCACTATGTGGCTTGTCTATAAGTTGGGTGGAAGTGCATTTTATTCTGGTCTTGCGGGTTTCTTAACGTTGCTGCCCGCCTCACTCCAATTTATCACAGGTCCATTTGTTGATAAATGGTCAGTTAAAAAAACATTAATCATTACACAAGTTCTACAAGTATTACTCATACTTCTTATTCCTATCACATATTATTTTGAAGTATTAACGGTCGGACTTGTATTAGTAGTGATGCCGATTGCATCATTTATTCAGCAATTTGCGTACCCATCCCAAACAAAGGCATTACCGATAATTTTGAAAAAGAAAGAATTAATTAAAGGAAATTCTTATTTTGCTTTTGCCTATCAAGGAATCGACTTAGTCTTTAATGCTGTTTCAGGCATCCTGATAGCCTTTTTTGGAGTTATTCTTCTTTACACGTATGATTCAATAACTTTTGCAATTGCAGCGATTCTATTTAGTTTAGTAAAAATCTCTCCAGCAAAGGATAAACAGATACAACAAGTAACTGGGACTGGGAAACAAAAAATGCTTGATTATTTTACAGATTTAAAAGAAGGATTTAGCGTCGTGTTTCATTCTTTAATCGTCAGCTTTTTAGTTGGATCGATTGTGGCAAACTTTTGTATTGGTGCTACAATGGCAATCTTGCCTTCGCTTGCAGATGCGAAAGGTGGCCCAATATATTATGGCTTTTATTTGGCAGCAATGTCGGTGGGAGGATTAATCGGTGCGTTGGCTGGTACTTGGATGGGGAGATTTCAACTAGGTATATTTATGATTATTTCTTTTTCCATCAGTGCTTGCTTGTGGATATTATCTGCCTTTATTCCAATGCCATATGTTGCGATTCTATGTTTTGCTCTAGCTTGGATTCCCATTGGAGGCACAAACGTTATATTTGCAACTACAATTCAAACCGTTGTACCGCAGCATCTATTGGGAAGAATCAATACAGTAAGCGGTAGTATGAGTGCAATAGCAATGCCAATTGGTTCTTTGATTGGAGGTTATGCAGCTAGTTCAACAAGCAGTACACTTACTTTTTCCTTCGCAGGACTTGGCTTATTATTTGTATCAATAGTTTGGATGCTCCAGCCGCGTTTGCGCAGCTTGCCAAGTGTTGATTTACTTTCCGGAGAGATGATGGGAATGGAAACACTAGCATCTTTTGCTGAAGGAGAAGATGCTTGAAAAGTGAGTGGACTGGAGATATGGGTGGTGCGCACATCGAAGTAGCTTCGTGCCACATGGGTTAGCCGCGTGAAGTTCATGATGTTAGTGTACATCCAGCGATTAATGCACAGGGATGACTCAAGAGACAAGAAAAATCAGCGGTAGAAGCGCTTTCGCGTTCAAAAATGCTGAGAAGCAGGAAAAAACGTCCGAGAGAGACGTTCTCACGGACAAAAGTCTATGAAGATGGCAAAAAATGTCCGAGAGAAGCGTTCTCAATGCAGAAAAGGAATGACTCTTCAAGTAAAAAGCGAATGTTTTATACTTAAAACGCCATTTTTGCTTTAGTTTCTTTTCATATTACGAATTCGTTAGCGATTTTCTGCCGGTTTTAAGTTTTTTAATGGTTACGTTGACTGAAATTGAATCTTCGTCTAGATCAACTTTTCCGTCTTTCTGCAGTTTTTTCCATTCCTTATTATGATATCGATAAACATGCTCTGATAGCCGATAAATATCTGTATCAAGTTCAACTCCCTTTTGATAAGTTTTCATGATCTCTTGTTCGAGTTTTTTCTTAACCCCTTTTTCTAAGTCGACAATTTCCACATTTGGAGGGACGGTATTGGCAAGCACTGTTACTGAGAGATCCACTTCAAATGTTACATCATTTTCCTTGAATTTCGGAGTAATGTTCACATCAACGTCTTGGACCAGCATAGAGGCGAGAGATTCCGGATTATTTTTATCAATTAGGAAAGACACATCTCCTCCTCTGGCATTTTTATTCATCCATTGAAGCCCTTCAATTTCTTCATTAATTAATGATCCTTTATAGGAATTGGAACCTAAAAGACTTCCGCCGACAACCATTGATGTAGATGTTTTTTTGTGTGTGTTATCCCAATTTTCAATCGGCATAATTAGTGGAATAACCACTTCATGACTTGGCTCATCAAGTCCAATAATAAATTCCCGGACGTTTAACGGACGAATAAAGGAATATTGGCTATATGAATTTAAAGGGTCATCCAGTTTTGCAATGGTTATCGGTGTATTATTGATAGGGACGGTTAATAAAACGTCTTTCAGACTTCCTTGTGTACTATAAATCCAAATTTGATATCTCGTATCAGGATAACGAATAAAGCTCTCAACAATGGCATTTATCCGCTTTTCTTTTAATACTTCTTCGGAAAATACGAGAAATGTTAAATGTCCCCAAAAAAGTTCCTGGTCGATTGATTTATATAAATTGTCAACTGCCTCCTCCAGCGTTCTGCCAGTAGCATATCCCACTTCCATTTGTGGATCTTCTGAGGAGATAGGCGTATCTGTCTTAGCGACACTCATTAAATTAATAATTTGTAAATATACCTGGTATTGATTGTCTGCAAAATCAACTCCAATTGCATGAGCGTATAACATTCGCTCGGCTTCTTTGCTATCCCAGCATCCTGAAATGAAGAGCATCATGAGTAAACAAATTATCGTAATTTTAATTGCCTTCATTTTTCAGCCTCTTTATTTCTCGTATCATCTATCGTTTTTAATTCAGCTGGACGATATTTCATCTTTTTCTGTGACTGTCGTAAAATGGTTTTTTTAATGTTAGACCACTGAATATCTTCACCTGCATTTAAATAAGGAACACCAAAAACCCGAATTTTAGCTAAATATAAAAGAAGGAAGTTAAGCGATAAAAACAGGCCAAATAATCCTAATAGAGCTGTTGATAAGATGGATATAATGCGAATGATGCTGACAGCAGCAACAAAGGATTGATTCACTAAAGTAAATGTAGATATAACCGATATGGCAATAACAACTATCATGGCTGGACTTGTTACACCTGCACGAATGGCTGCATCCCCAATAATTAATCCCCCAACCACACTTAATGTTCCTCCAATTGCTTCGGGCAGGCGCAAACCTGCTTCTCGAAATAATTCAAACATAATCAGCATGATAATCATTTCAAAAGCAGCTGGAAATGGAATTCCCGTGCTAGATTGAACAACAGTTGCCAGTAATTGTATAGGTAATTGATTTTGATGAAAGGTTGTTAGTGCCAACCAAAAAGCTGGAAGTAGAGCACCAACGATAATCCCAAATATTCGGAGTAAGCGCTCGAATGAACTGAAAATAGTTGGATATTCATTGTCTTCTGATGTTTTAAAGAGTAAAAATAAATTGACTGGCGTAATCATACTATACGCTACGCCGTCTACAAGAATAAGCACTCGCCCCCTCATTAAGTTTTGTACTGCAAAATCTGGTCTGCCTGTATAGTTATGTCTTGGAAAAAGTCTGGAATGTTTATCAATATATTCCATTAAAATGTCACCGCTAAAAAGTGCATCAATATTAGAATTGACTTGTTTAATTTTGTTTCTGATTCCATTAATAATCTCTTTGTTTACAATATCATCAAAATAGAGAACGGCTACCGCTGTTTTTGTTCTTTTGCCAACTTCAAACTTTTCTACGTTTAAAGAATTTGTTGGCACTCGTTTTCTTATGAGTGCAATATTTATTGAAACATCTTCGATAAAGTTATCTCTCGGACCTTTCACCGGTACTTCCGTTTTTGTTTCCTCTGGACTACGATTTGGTTTATCGGAAATATCGCTTGAATAAATGATATGGTCATCTGCAAAGTAGAGAATGACATGCCCAGTATAAACATGTGAGACAATATCATCCTCTTTTTCTAATTTTTGAAGACTTGGGATGTGCAGCTCCTCGGTTATTGATTTTTCAAGTGATTTATTTCCTATATTTTGTAGATAGTTCTGCACCCTTTCCAAAATTACCTCTTGCAGCATGTGATTGTCGATCATTGCATCACATGTGATGAAATAGACTTCGTATTTATGAAAGATATATTTTTCGAATTGAATATCTGCAGATTTTGCAAATAACTTTTTTAATTGTTGGATGTTTTTTATTTTGTGATTTTTATTTTGCTGTTTTTCTTGATTAGTCATGAATCTGTCCTCCTCGTTTTATCAGCTCTAAGAGACAGCAAGCCATAAAATAATGAAACGAAAAAGAAGAAAATAAGGGTAACTGGTAAAAAATAATCGCTTTCAAGTTTTACAAAGATATAATCCTCTAAGCTTAATAGAAGCATACAGGTTAGAATAAAAATAGGAGCAACAAGAAACCACGTTTTTTTCTTCTTATTTTTAAAAGGAAACAGGTGAATGGCAAAGTATAGAATTATACCAACTCGAATAAATGTGCCTGTCAACCATTGATATATAGATAAAAAGTCAAGATGTTCAATAAAGCGTCCAATATGGACTAATCCCCATTCCTCATAAGCAGGAAAAAGCTGTTTGATTGCTTCTTCGGGGCCAAATTCTGTAATTGCACCGATTAACGGGCCAAGCGTCAGCATTGTTAAAATTCCAATCATAATGAGGTAGTGACGAAATCGAAAGCGCACTTTTATGCTTTGTTGAAGATAAAGAAAAAAGATAACTTCAATCATGCCCGAGGCAGGGTATATCATTCCTTTTAACACGGGTTGTATACCATTTTCCATAAATGGAAGTAATAAATTATAATCCTTTACTTTAATGTTTACGATAGCAACAAAAAAACCAAAAACGATTACTCCGAATAAGACAAAAGCATTTGTGATAAGAATCGTTCGGAAACTGCTTAATGCAAGGAGAAGACAGAGTACAGCATAAATAATTAACAAGACAAAAATGGGTGTCTTCATTAGAAAAATGCCGTTTATCCACTGAATGGTTTCTCGCATTGTAAACGCGGCCAGCAGAATAAAAAAACTGGCGATAAACAAATGGAAAATAGTTGCCGGGACTTTTCCTAATCGGCTTTCTAACCACTGCTTAATATCTTCTTGCTTGGTCTTTTTATGGATATATAAAAGTAAAAATACCCATAATAAGGTGACCAAACTGGACAGAATAACAGAAAGCCACCCGTCTCTGCCGCTATGTGCTAAAAGTGGTGATAAAATCGTCACATGGTTTTTTAAACCAATAAATGTCATAGCTAATAAAATAACATTCGTAATTGAAATTGCTTTATTATTCATAAACATATTCCTTCGATGGGTTATATTGTTTTATTTTGCACAAGTAATGGAAAAGTTATTCAGGTTTGATGGAGAATCAGGGAATTGTGGAACTTGTTTTTAAAAACTATTAATTCCTTTTTATTCGGAAAAATATGTTTAATGTTTTACGAAAAAGGGAGTATACTAACAGTAGGAAATGATAGTTAACAGAATAGGGTGGGGAGTGAAAAGATGAATATTCTTGTAACATTAGATTCAAATTATATCAATCCGTTAAAGACGATGTTGAAATCCCTTTTCCTAAATAATCGTGGGGAAGCTTTTTCTATCTATCTTATGCATTCATCGATTAAAGAACATGAATTGGAAGATCTTGAGCAATATATGCAGCAGGAAGGTCAGGATCTTATTATCATTCCAGTGGGAGAAGAGCAATTTCGCGACGCTCCTGTTGTTAAGCACTTTACAAAAGAAATGTACTATCGTTTGTTAGCATACCAGGTGCTGCCACAGGATTTAGAGAGAATTCTTTATCTTGACCCTGATATTCTTATTATCAATGAGATTCGTACTTTGTATGATATGGAGATTTCGGAGTATCTATATGCAGCAGCGTTTCATGACCGCTCCATTTTAACAGATATTAACAAAGTGCGTTTTCCGGGTTATGAAATAGCGGAATATTATAATTCCGGTGTTCTCTTAATGAATTTGGAGCGACAACGAGTGGAAATCAAGGAAGAAGCTATTTATAAATTTGTAGAAGAGAACAGGAAAAGGCTCTTTCTGCCCGATCAGGATATTTTAAATGGTTTATACTCGGCTAAAATCAAAAATATTGATGAACTTTTATATAATTTTGATGCACGTTTTTATTTTTACTATCGCTTAGCTAATAAAAATAAAGTCGATATGGATTACGTCATTCAAAATACAGCAATCATTCACTTTTGTGGAAAGAAAAAACCATGGCATGCCAATTATTCTGGCAAATTCCATTCCTTATATAAGCATTATGAACGGTTGGCTTTGGGGAAAGTATGAGGATTCAGGTCCACGAAATTGTAATATTTGGATTATAGTTAGAGTTATGACCGATTCATGATGCTAAAATAGTTTGAAAGAGTATTTTAAAGGAAGAATTACTTTTTCAATAATGGATTGCGCAGATTGTGTAAAAAATTTAAACAAAGGGGATTGATTATGGAGCTGGAATATTTAAGAGACTATACGATGTACGCAGCGATTTTCGGCATGTTTAGTTTTGTTTGGTTCGGATGGGCTCAGGAGAATCCTAGAAAACATTGGCGTAAATATATTGGGATTGCTTCCGGAATTGCATTGTTAGTGTGCTTGCTAGGTGTCTACTTAAGCGTGACTCACTGGAATGCGGCTACTGCTTTGTCAGTAATGGGCTCGTTAACTACTTATATCATTGTTTTCTATGCACAATTGATTATAGGTGGCCTCGGAGCGTTCTTCCTGATCCGAATGAAAAAAAAGGATTATGTTGCTCCATGGATTGCTTTTATCGTAGGTGCTCATTTTTTTTGGTTAGTAAACGTCTTTAAAGACCCCAGTCTGTATATATTAGCAGTACTTATGATAGTAATTGCGGTATTATCACCATGGCTATCCAAAAAAATGAGCGTTGCTAACAGTGCAGTCACCGGTATAGGATCTGGTACGGCTTTATTTTGTTTTGCTGTGCTGGGATTGATTCGCTATTTATTGGTATAAGAGGCTTTACTAAGACAAGTGGAAGAGTGGGGAGAAAAGTAAAATAGCTTTTCCCGCGCTCCTCCATTGTATTCATGTAAACGGGTTCGTACCATTCTTTAATAACTGGTTCTTTTTCTTTGTGCGTAACCAATGATATCGGAAATCCCGATAAAAATCAGGATAATTCCAAATGCTTGGAAAAGAATAAGTGTCGATGTAAATGGATTAAAGACAAGAATACCTCCGCTAATTAAAAGCAAAATACATAGAATAGCCCAGCCAATACTGCCTAGATTTAAAGCCAGAACAAGGTGAATGAGGCCGTTGGCTATGATTATTAAGCCAAGTAAAAATGGCAAAATAGAGAAAAGCATTGGCGCAAAGTAGAGAAAGATAATAGCAAGTAGGATCAGGATAATTCCTCCTGCTAATCCAAATCCATGAGAGCCGGTTTGTTTCTTGAATTTGTGGTTATCGTAAAGTTTGAGAATGCCGGTTAGGATTAAATAAGCTGCAATTAAATAACCAATAAAATGCAGAAATCCATTAGGCCAAATAAAAATAGCGATGCCTATTACAATTAATACCACTGCACGCAAAATTGCACGGTGTTGAAAGGTTGTCATAAAGTTTTTCATACACTTTTCCTCCTGCATATTTTTCCTTTAACTATATTCTACATTATTGTTGCCATCATAGCATTTATATAAAATTATATCATTAAAAAATATCTTCTTATCAATGGGAAAGCCAAATAGAGAAGTTTATGAAGTGTCTGTGGATGACATAAAGACTAAAGGATGGTGGAAGAGTTAGTAAATTTCTAAATAAGTTCTATAAATAGTCTAGACTAAAATCGATAGGAGGTTTATATGAACAATATACCTATTAAAACCAGACTAATAGAATTGCTGATTGATTACTTAGTAATTATTGCATACTTAGTTTTATTATTAATCGTCAATCTGGGAATCAGCTTTTTTATTTTCAAAGGAACCCCAGAATATACAGAAGCACAAGTGCAGCTCATCGCAACATTTACATCTGTAGTGCCAATTATCATTATCTTTTCATATTTGGATTATTTTACAAAGGGTTCCATTGGAAAAAGAGTATCTGGGTTGAAACTGACTTACACAAATCACAGGTTTAGTTCAAGTTTACTAAGAAATATAATAAAGTTTTTGCCTTGGCAATTAGGGCACGCAGGTGTGATTCATGGGATGTACAGTGATTTTGATATGACTGCAATTATTATTGCAAATAGCGGAACATTTCTTGGACTAGTATTGCTGTTTATGGGATTGTTTAGAAACGATAAACGTCATCTCGCTGATTTCATAGCAGGTACAAAAGTAGAATTGCAATAACAAAATTTCATTATGCTGAAATAATTGCTGTTTATTTAATGTGAAATAGCAGAATTCTACGATTTTTAAATAGGGATAATTAATTAATGAAAAATGGGGGAAGGAACACAATAAAGAGCTAAGAGCACCTCGACTTTGAGTTTATTGACAAAAAACTGCCAAATCGTTGAGGTGTCTTCCATGATTATAACTTATGGTGTTTAATACGAATCAGATATAAATAATCTCCTAAGTAATGTTTTTTTCGAATGATTTATGATTACTTTCAACACTTTATCTGGATAATCCATGTAAAACGTGGTGTGACCAGTATTTTAGAATAATGAAGTTGTTTTAAGGTCATGATAAGTTTCATTCATTTTCTATATTATCAATCATTTGTTTTAAAAGGCGGCGCATAAATAATAATTCCTCTGGTAAAATTCCTTTTAGTAATTCCGCCTGCTGCTCCTTCCAAACGGCTTCAATCGGCTCTCTAAGGTCTTTTCCCTTCTGAGTTAAAAACACATTTGTGCTTCTAGCATCATCCTTCGATTGTTGTCTATACACAATCTCGTCTCGCTCTAACTTTTTTAACATATTACTTAAAGTGGAAGCTTCACATTTCATTTGTCTTCTAAGTTCCGTTTGGGTGATTCCGTCTTTTTGCCAAAGGATACATAAAGCAGATTCCTGACCAACATGTATATTCATATTACGAAATTCATTTGCGTATTTTTTGCGCATTTGTTGGTGCAATGCTTGCAGCAATTCCCGTATCTCATTTTCAATCATGCTATCTTACTCCTATAAAAAGTTAGTAGACTAATTATACTACTGATTATATAATAGGTCAAAAAATACTATTTTAAACTATAAAATATCTATTTGACATTGAAATTCACATATGTTTTAATTAGTTTACTAACTAATTAGCTTGTGAGAAAGATTTTGCTTATTTTGGATAAATGAATAAAACAGGAGGTTTTTAAAAATGGGGCAACCGTCTACGAAGGATCTGAGGCTATCCATATTGGATTTAGCAACTATTTATAATGGCGAAACACCGTCAGAAACATTACAAAACTCTACCGAATTAGTGCAGCTGGCGGATCGTCTAGGTTATACAAGATACTGGTTTGCAGAACATCATAATGCAATTTTTCAAATGAGTACATCGCCCGATTTACTCAGTGCCCATGCAGCAGCACGAACGAAAAATATTCGTATCGGTGCAGGTGGCATTATGTTGCCCAATCATAGCCCTTTGAAAGTTGTTGAGAATTTCTCTATTCTCGAAGGATTACATCCGGGGCGAATAGATTTAGGAATGGGAAGAGCCTCAGGTACAGATGGAATAACAAACGCAGCTTTGAGAAATAGTACGGAACCGTTAAGCGGTGAAGCCATCATGAATCAGCTTATGGAAACTTTGGCATTTTTTAATCGTGAATTTCCCGAAGGTCATCCGTATCAAGATATCCATCCATCTCCGGATTCGTCTTTACGTCCAGATTTATACATGCTTGGTTCGAGTGATGGCGGGATGCAAATCGCTTCACAATTAGGAATAGGCTTTGCTTTTGCAGGACAAATTAATCCCGATTGGGCTGTACCTATGTTAAATAAATATCGGGAAGAATTCCAACCTTCACAGTATTTAGCAACGCCGTATAGTATGCTATCGATCATCGTTATTTGTGCGGATACAGATGAGGAAGCACAAGATCTTGCAGGTCCGGCTGAATTGCAATGGGTTCGTTGGATGACTGGCGAGAGCAGATTAGCTCCGCCAACATTAGAAGAAGCACGCGCACATACCTATACCAATGATGAAATAATAGTACGTGAACAAAATAAGAACAGATTTGTTATTGGAAGTGTAGAGCATGTAAAGGAACAATTGGAACAGCTGGCGAAAGAAACAAAAGTCGATGAGATTATCATTTTAAATATGATTACAGATAAGGCAGCACGACATAAATCTTATTCATTGCTAGCAGAGGCTTTTCATCTATCTGGCGAATAGAATTCATTGTTTTGCATATAAGACAAGCAGCTTGTACGGTAACTGGCTGCTTGTCTTATTTACTAGGATTTTCTATTGTATAGCGCAGGAACCAATGAAAGATAATCCGCTTTCTTATCTATCATGCTTGCCTTTTCGTAAATAACTGGAAGCATAATCTCTTTTTTTACTAAGTAAGATGGGGAAGGATATTATAATCGTTTCCCCAGCATCCTTAATAAAGCGGATAACCAACGAGTTAGAGGAAGTTTTAGCAATGTATCAGAATGGTTAGTCAAGCATGGCAATGTGTTTTAGCCATAAGAATACGCCTTGAAAAAATGCAGATTTTGTATGTAGAGAAGGGTTTATTTTTTAATTAGCATATAGAATGAACAGTTTGAATTGAATTTTATATAATGTTACCCTCTTTAAAGAGGGATTTTTCAATTTATTCGAAATCTATATTGAATTTTCCCTCTATACATGACAAAAGGGGGGAAGATAATAAAATGGAAAAGACTTAGTGTAACTTTAGGAAAGTTAAGATTAGGCGGGTAAACAGATGATTTTGGAAAAATGATAATGAAATTGTGAATTAACTTATTTTCTGGGAGGTTAACAGGAATGAATTTATTAAAAAATAAAAACTTCTTTGGAGCTATACTATTAATCGGTTTAATCGCTGTGCTTGCAGCTTGTTCAGATGAAAATGAACAACAGGATGCAGAGGATGTAACGGATCCAGAACAAAATGAAGTGGAGGATGAAACGAACACCTCGGAGACGGATGAATCTGCGACAGATGATGATATGGATGATACGAATGACGATGCTGAGAATAACAATACAGAAAATGATGATGAAGACGATACAATCATTGAGCATCAAACGGGTTTAGGCATTGGTGATACTGGCACTGTTGTCAGTGGTACACTTTCTGAAAATGATGCGTATGAAGTGACATTAAATGAGATTAAATTCGTTGATGAAGTAGAAGGGGAAACTATTTATAATGAGGTTTTTATAAAAGCAAATGTCACGATTAAAAACATGGAGGATGATGCACTAGCGCTCGATGCTATCTTTTTGCCTACTGTTGGCGATGAAAATGAAGATGATATAGTTTTATTTCCAGCGATGAAAGAAGATTACTATGAGGATGACTCAGAAACAGAATTAGAACAAGAGGAAATAGAGCCGGGAGAATCAATTGTCGCAGATTATTATTTTGATGCAAATGAAGCGGAGCTCTATCGTTTTTCATTTGGGAATCCAATTGATCAAATTGTTACATACGTCCATTGGGAGATTAGTGAAGATGAAATGTAAGATCCTCACATACTTCTTTCCATCTCCTATTTGTGCGCAGGTAACAATAATGGTTGTGCGTGTGAATTTGACAGTCAAGTCCTTAATATGAGGGACTTGACTGGAAATAAGTACGAATCCTCGATAAAGATTTTATTAAATATGTAATTGTATTTCACTTTAAAACATGATACGATTTGAATGAATATCAAAAAATTCATTCAAAAGGTTGAGGGTTCTTATGAATATAAAAGCAAATATATTTAAATGCGGAAAAAACTTGTTCAGTACAAAAGGATTTAAAAAGACAAATATTAAAGAAATAGCTGAAATGGCGGATATAGGTGTTGGAACATTTTATAATTACTATAAATCTAAAGAACAACTATTTATAGAAATTTACGCACAGGAGAATGAGATGCTGAAAAATCAGCTGATTGAATCCATTGATTTGACTCTAGAGCCTGTAGCATTGATCAGTCAATTATTGATGGAAAATTATGAGGCAGTTCAGGCAAATCCTATATTAAAAGAATGGTATAATCAAGCATTTCATAAGGAACTTGAACAGTATTATAGAGATAATGAAACTCAGTCTGTTGATTCTGTTCGCAGTTTTTATTTGGATTTACTTAAAGACTGGAAAGAGCAGGGGAAAATAAGGGATGATATTGATGAAGAGCTTCTGCCAGCCTTCTTCGATTCTTTAACATGTATTGATACACACAAGGATGAAATTGGCATTCAACATTTTCCGCAGCTTATGCAATATATAATCGAATTTATTATAAATGGATTAACCACGCATCAAAAGTGATGTTTGGTTTTTTTCTTACAATAGCGTGAATGAATTTAAAACTGTTCACTCATATTAACATCGAAAGTGAAGGGGAGAGCATGAGGAAAAAGATAATATCCATTGGAATGGTCTTACTAATCATAGGTTTGTGGAAGCTGCCAGTATCTGGTTTGTCAAATGTAACATTTGCTAAAGCAAAGCTCGATACAGACTTTGATTATTCGGAGATTGATGCTTATATCCAGGATGAAATGAAATCGCAAAAGATTCCTGGGCTTGCACTAGGGATAATTAAAGATGGGGAGATTGTTCAAGTAAAAGGCTATGGTCAGTCAGGCTCATCAGGCGAAACTGAAACAGCAGACATACCTTTCATGATTGGTTCTAACAGTAAATCTTTTACTTCCGTAGCAGTCTTACAATTGGCGTAAAAAGGAAAAAATATTGATGCACCTGTGCAACACTATATATTTGAAGTAAAACTATTGTACATGGAAAGTGGGTCAAAAATATGTTCCTTCACACCTTCACATAGTCTTCGTAAGATTCTATACCCTTCGCACAATCAAACCGAGTAAGTTGTAGTTATCATTTGCGTATTGTAGGATTCTCCCACCGATTGAATTAGCCTCACTTTGCCCTTTGTATAGATTTCAACATTTCTTTCTAAAGCATCTTCCCTATCATACGTTGGAGAGATTGTTCTATTTCCTGGGAACTGCGGAAGAACATTCGTTTGATAAAGCAAATGACGGACAGTAATCAATGATGACTCCTCTGTTGATAAACCGCTGGCTTTTGCAAGTTTAAATTCCGGTTGAGCATAATGGTAAAAATATTTATGCTCTTTTTTTTATGATTTCATGTTGACAATCTATGAGCTTAAAGATAGAATTAACTTGATAATGATAATCATTATCATTTATAAAGCCTCTATTATGCTGATTAAAACCTAAGAAGTTATCAGGACAGGAGTTGCCTTTTTAGGTACTGTAATCGTTAGGAAGGTGAAGAACTTTACAATAAGCTAACCTAGTGTAATAGATTACCAATAAATCCATCATACAATTAAAGGAAGAAGGCTATAGTAATGAAAGGAAATCAAGAAATTCACGTAAGAATATTACTAATGTTAATTGCATTTATAATGGTACTCGCAGGATGTTCGTCGAATTCAACGAGTACAGAGGGTGAAGAAGCAACTCAAATCGATTCCTCTGATTCTGAAGATACAACGGAATACCCAATTGAAATAGAGCATGCTTTTGGAAAAACAGAGATTACAAGTAAACCTGAACAAGTGGTTACAATTCAATGGGGTAATCAAGATGTGGCACTTGCTCTTGGAGTCGTCCCTGTAGGATTTTCAGAAGCGAATTTTGGTGTTCAGGATGACAGTGGACTTTTGCCTTGGACTGCGGAAAAACTTGAAGAACTTGATGTCACAGATCCAAATGTATTTCAGGATACGGATGGTCTTGACTTTGAGGCTATTTCCGATGCGCAGCCAGATGTTATTCTCGCAGCATACTCTGGTATCACACAGGAAGATTACGATCTGCTAAGTGAAATTGCACCAGTTGTGGCATATCCTACCTCTCCTTGGACGACAACATGGCGTGAGCAAGTACTTTATAATGCAAAAGGGATGGGGATAGAAGCAGAGGGAGAACAGCTAATTAAAAATGTAGAGGATACGATTGCTGAAAAGTTAGAGAACTATCCGGAAATTGAAGGAAAAGAAGTGGTATGGGTTAACTTCTCAGCTGAAGATACCTCCCAACTGCACATTTATACACCGACTGACTCCCGTGGTGCTTTCTTATATGAATTAGGATTGGAATACCCAGAGAGTATAACAAACATGCTCGATGACCCGGACAGTTATTCCTTGAATTTAAGTGCAGAAAATGCCGGAGCACTTAATGATGCAGATATCATTGTCGGTTATGGTAATGAAGCATTGTTAGAAACGCTGCAAAATGATCCACTAATTGGTAAAATCCCGGCAATTGAAAGAGGTTCTGTTGCATTTATTGATAGTGATACACCTTTAGTAGCGGCGGGTACGCCAACTCCACTTTCAATCACGTATACAATTGATGAATACTTAGAATTAATTGGTGGAGCTATTGAGCATATAAATGAATAGGTTTTCAGGTGAAGAACTAAAACAGCAAAATCCACATATTCCAAAATACTTTGTACTGGTTCTGATGGCTGGTTTCATCTTGCTTGCTGTGGTTGTTGTTGCTTCCTTTTTGTTTGGCTCAAAAGTAGTTGGACATAGTGAGGTAATAGATGGGCTATTTCATCCAAACATAGACTCCTATGATGCAAATATTGTTCGCAAGAGAATTTTCCGAACCGTCTTTAGTCTATTATGTGGCGCAGCACTTGGTGTTTCAGGAGCGCTTATGCAATCCGTAACCCGCAACCCGCTTGCTGATCCAAGTATACTTGGAGTGAATACTGGAGCGTCATTATTTGTTGTGATTGGGATTGCGTTTTTTAATATCAGCAGTGCGAATCAATATATTTGGCTTGCTTTAGCCGGAGCTGCAATTACGACAGTTATTGTTTTTGGTATTGGCTCGATGGGGCGCAGTGGTGCTACTCCCATTAAGCTTGTTTTGGCAGGAACAGCTGTCAGCGCTGCACTTTCATCCTTTGTCACTGCAATCCTGATTCCACGTTCTCACACCATGGAACAATTTCGCTTCTGGCAAGTAGGAAGTGTCGGATCCGGAACATGGGATAGTATTACTACATTTGTTCCATTCTTGGTCATTGGAGTACTAATTGCCATACTTGCTGCTCCAGCACTAAATGCATTGGCATTAGGTGATGAAGCCGCAACTGGCTTAGGAATTCGAACGGGAGTTCTTCGGTTTATTTCCTCTCTTGCTGCTGTTCTTTTATGCGGGGCAGCCACTGCTTTAGCGGGTCCAATTGGGTTTATCGGACTATTATCAACGCATATGATGCGTCTTGTTTTGGGACCAGATTTGCGATTTGTAATTCCAATGTCAGCTATCTCCGGAGCGATTATTTTAACATTGTCAGATGTGGTCGGCAGGCTTATCGGCAGCCCTGGAGAGTTAGAAGTTGGTGTAGTGACAGCATTTATAGGAGCACCATTATTAATTACATTAGCGATACGATCGAAAGTGAGTTCATTATGAGAAATGATTCTGTTGCATATATTATAGAAGGCAGACATCAAAGGCGGCGGCGTTGGATAATCGTGACAAGTCTTCTCGCAGTTTTGGCATGTATTCTTTGTCTTCTTATGCTATTAATTGGGAATACGATTTATCCAATAAAAGAAGTTATTCGGGCACTTATGGGGGAACAAATTCAAGGTGTTTCTTTTGCAGTGAACGTAATACGACTGCCAAGAATGGTAGCAGGTTTTTTTGCTGGGCTGGCATTCGGTATCGCTGGTTCAATTTTTCAAACGTTGTTCCGTAATCCATTGGCAAATCCAAATGTACTTGGGATTACTGCTGGTTCCAGTGCAGCGGCAGTGTTTTGTATCGTTATTTTACAGGCAAGTAATGCCGTTATTTCTATTGCATCATTAATTGCCGGTCTAATTACTGTTATGGTGATTTATGGGTTATCTAAAGTGAGAGGTTTTTCGATTGGCAGATTAATCCTGATTGGCATAGGCGTTCAAGCGATGTTTGACGCACTTATATCTTATTTGTTGCTCGTTAGTGCTGAACAAAATCTTCCTGCAGCACTAAGATGGCTGAACGGCAGTTTGAACGGTTCGCAGATGCATGAGTTGCCACCTTTGATTATATCTGTTTTGATACTTGTTCCTATCGTCATTCTTTTAACCAAACATTTGAGTATACTAGAACTTGGGGAGCAATCGGCCATTTCTTTAGGTGTGAATACGGACATAACGAGAATGGTGCTTGTTTCTAGTTCTGTTGTCATGATTTCTTTGGCAACCTCTACAACGGGTCCCATTGCATTTATTTCTTTCCTTGCGGGCCCCATTGCGAAAAGGCTAGTGGGGTCGGGGTTTTCATCTATCATTCCTGCAGGCCTTGTAGGTGCAAATCTAGTTCTGGCATCAGATTTAGTTGGGCAATTTGCCTTTGATGTCAGATTTCCAGTTGGTGTTATAACGGGAATCATTGGAGCACCATACTTGATTTACTTACTGATTCGAATGAATCGAAGAGGAGAATTATAATGAAACCGGAACATCTTTTTGAAGTGGAGCAAGTAATAGCGGGGTATGACCATAAAACAATTATCAATAAAGTAAGCCTGGTTATCCCTAATAATAAAATAAGTGTGATTATTGGACCAAACGCTTGTGGCAAAACTACCCTGCTTAAAACGATGGCCAGGCTATTAAAGCCAGATTCAGGAAATATAGTACTGGATGGTAAGTCAATTGAAAGAATACCATCAAAAAAGTTGGCTCGGACGCTGGGACTTTTACCACAATCTCCTATTGTTCCAGAGGGTATTTCGGTTGCTGATTTAGTCGGAAGAGGGAGGTTTCCTCACCAATCTTTACTCAGTGGATGGTCAAAGAAGGATTATGAAGCAGTAGCTGAGGCAATGGACATTATGAATATAACAGAACTCGCTAATCATCATATAGATGAACTTTCCGGTGGACAAAGACAACGAGTCTGGATTGCAATGGCACTAGCTCAGCAAACGGATATTCTATTTCTCGATGAGCCTACAACCTTTTTAGATATTACATATCAAGTTGAAATTTTAGATTTACTTACTGATTTAAATCAAAAATACGGGACAACGATCGTGATGGTTCTTCATGATATTAATCTATCTGCACGCTATGCACACCATATTTTTGCAATGCATGATGGAAAGTTAATGGCAGAAGGTGAGCCATCTGAAGTTATTACAAGTACATTGATTAAGGATGTATTTGGGTTAGCATGTCAGGTGATAGAGGACCCGGTTTCAGGCTCACCTTCTGTGGTACCTATTGGGCGGCATCATGTGAATTACTCTTGAAATTTCTAAAACAGAAAACGATAAACTTAACTCATGAAAGGTTGTAAGATGATGCCAGAATGCAAAGATGTAACAATTATTGGTGGTGGCTCGGCAGGATTATATGCGGCTTTTTATTGTGGAATGCGAGATTTATCCGTCCGTATTATCGAATTTAAACCTAAGCTTGGTGGCAAGGTTCATATCTATCCCGAAAAAATGATTTGGGATGTAGGAGGGATAACACCAATTACCGGTACTCAATTGATAAAGCAAATGGAAGAGCAAGCGCGTACATTTTATCCGGAAATTATTCTAAATGAAAAAGTGGAAAAACTTGAAAAAAATCTTGAGAAGCTTTTTACGGTGACAACCCATACAGGACATGAATATGTGAGCAAAACGGTTATTTTGGCAACTGGCGGTGGAATCTTTGAACCAATTAAATTAGATATAGCAGGGGCAGACCGTTTTGAGGTAAGCAATCTTCATTATACGATCCAGAGCCTTGCTGCATTTAAAGACAAGAAAGTAATCATTTCCGGTGGCGGGGATACAGCAATCGACTGGGCCAATGAACTTGAACCAATTGCAGAAAAAGTGTCATTAATTTATCGTGGTGAGGAATTCAAAGCGATGGAATCGCATATCTCTCATCTGGAAGCTTCCTCAGCCAGTATCTATAAAAACACGACAATAGAGAAACTTATTGCTGATGCGGATGGTCAACGTATCAAAGAGATTTTGGCAAGAAACCAAAAAAGTGGAGAAGAGATTCGGTTTGAAGCAGACGACTTAATCATTAATTACGGCTACGACAGAGAACTGAAGTTTATAAAAGAAAGTTTATTACAAATAGAATTGGAACGTGACTTTTTTGTGAAAGGATCAGCTAAGGCAGAAACGAATATAGCAGGTCTATATGCAGCTGGTGATATTCTTTCGTTTGATGGAAAGGTACGATTAATAGCTGGTGCATACAATGATGCAGCAAATGCTGTGAATCAAGCGAAACTGTATCTTAAGCCTGATGCACATCAGGAGATTTACGTATCTTCTCATAATGCTAAATTTAATGAGAAAAATAGAGAACTGCTTTCCCACTTATACATTAAAACTTAACGTATTGAAAGAGTGAAAATGGGCGCAAGAGTTTGCGCCCATTATTTTTAATGCGCCCAGCATGAATAAGTAGCTTAACAACACATTGTATATTATTGGCAGTTTTGCGATGGTCTTAATAAGAAACAATTGGACCTCAGCAGCTGCCTTTTTACTCATACTTTAAACGCGTATCATGTACAGTCTATTATTTTGTTCATAAAGTAAAGTATACCTATTTGATCTAATGATGTCAGTGTTCAATCGGGGATGAATGAACAGTACAGGGAATCTATTGAGAATTCCTGACATGCAATCATCAGCTTTGTTCAAATGGTCTATTATCCTGAAGATATAAATAATAGGTATTATCGCTAAAGGGAGTTGTTTAAATGTGTTTCAAAATACGACAATATTGATTACAGGGGGGACGGGATCCTGGGGACATGAGCTCGTCAAAAAAATGCTTACATTTCACCCAAGGGAAATAAGAATCTTTTCACGCAATGAATTTGCTCAGGTGAAAATGAAAAGGGCTTTTTCAGATAATCCAACCTTAAAATTTATAATTGGAGACGTGAGAGATTTCGAAGCAGTAAATGAGGCAACAAAAAATGTCGATTATTTATTCCATCTATCGGCACTTAAACATGTACCAATATGTGAAGACCAGCCTTCTGAAGCATTAAAAACCAATGTAGATGGTACCGAGAATATTATCAAAGCAAGTTTAAATCAAAAGGTAAAGAAAGTCATTGATGTCTCCACAGATAAAGCTGTTGAACCAATCAATTTTTATGGACTTACAAAAGCAATTGGTGAGAAATTAATTATTCAGGCTAATCAATTAAGCAGCCATACACGTTTTACTTGCATTCGTGGTGGTAATGTTATTGGAACAAATGGCAGTGTCATTCCATTTTTTAAGGAACAGATTGCAACTCATCACAAAGTACCGCTTACGTCCAGGGAAATGACACGCTTCTTCCTGACGGTTTCTCAAGCAATTGATTTACTGATACACGCATCTCAGCAGGCGGTTGGCGGGGAAACATTTGTAATGAAAATGAAAGCATGCAGCATTGTTGATTTGATAGATGTTTTGGAAAAACATTTTGCGACAAAAGATATTGTTATAGATGAGGTAGGAATACGTCCAGGTGAGAAATTGCACGAGGTGCTGGTATCAAATGCCGAATCTCGAAACACGTATAAATTTGATGAGAATTACTATGTCATTTTACCTGAGAATGCTTCAGAGTATATAAAGAAAAAATACGAAAGTTTACCCAAGGTCTCCTTCAAAAAATATCAATCCAATGACGAATTAATGTCTCACTCCGAAATAGAACAAATCCTTATGAAAGCAAATGTTCTTTCCTCAAAATCTCGTGAACAATAAAGTGGGGAAATCCCTTATCACTGTTTAGTGGTAAGGGGTTTTTACTATTTATCCCGAATGAACTGATAGTTGGCGGCGATGCGCAGTATAGCCATGGTTGTTTAAGTGAGGGATAAAAAACCTCACTGAATGAAATTTCACTTTATCGTAGGTTAATCGGCTGTCTGCATTGCTTTTTAAATGAAAAAAGACGTCAATTCCATTAAGGAAATAAAACGTCTTTACTCCATTGCTTATTTTCTCCAAATATTTTTATTAATTATTTTAGTGTAGCTTTCTATGATCTTAACCACCTTTAGTGAAACATTCCTGTCTTTATAATCCAGTGGCTTCACATTATCCTCACCGGATAGTTCAGTAGCTAATTCAATCGCTTGTAAAATTTCATCTGGTGTTATGCCGCCAATAACCATTGAGCCTTTATCAAGCACTTCTGGACGTTCCGTACTTGTTCGTATTAATACGGCTGGAAAATGAAGAATAGAAGATTCTTCACTTAATGTGCCGCTGTCTGACAGAACGCAATAGGCATTCTGCTGAAGTTTATTATAGTCAAAGAAACCAAATGGCTTCAGGGATTGAACCAATGGATGAAAGATCACCTTTCGTTCTTGAATTTTCTTTAGGCTTCTAGGGTGCGTGGAGTAAATAACAGGCATTTGATAAGTTTTTGCTACTGTATTCAAAGACGTCATAAGACTTGCGAAATGGTCTGGATCATCGATGTTTTCCTCGCGATGGGCACTTACTAGTATATATTTTTTCTTATCGAGCCCTAACCTATTAAGAACATCACTTTTCTGAATGTTTTCCATATGTGACATAAGCACCTCGGTCATTGGTGAGCCAGTAACGAATATATATTCTTTTGGAATCCCTTCACTTAATAAATAGCGGCGGCTATGTTCTGTATAAGGGAGATTGACATCACTGGTGTGATCAACGATTTTCCGATTAATTTCCTCGGGCACATTTTGGTCAAAGCATCGATTGCCAGCTTCCATATGAAAAATAGGTATTTTTAAGCGTTTAGCGGAAATTGCGGATAATGTGCTATTGGTATCACCTAGTATTAATAAAGAGTCTGGTTTTTCCTTTTGCAAAACTTCATACGTTTTAGACATAATATTTCCAATCGTGTCACCTAGATGATCACCAACTACATTTAAAAAATAATTCGGTTCTCTAATTTCCATTTCCTCAAAAAAAATTTTATTAAGATGATAATCCCAATTCTGTCCTGTATGAACTAAAATATGATCAAAATACTTATCAAGAGCCTTTATTACAGCGGATAAACGTAAAACTTCGGGTCGTGTCCCGACAATTGTCATGACTTTTCTCTTTTGCATATAAAGTTACACCTCGTTATAATCTATATCTGGATTTTTTTGATTGAAGGCTTTTTACGCCCAATCAAATGTTCACTGCTTGTAAATATCCCGCTTATAATCTGGTCCCAGAAATTCCTGCAGAACTTTTCGTTTTTTATTTTTGTCGGTAATTGTTTTTCCAACTAAATTTAGCGGTTCTCCTTTGTTATTTCTAAAGATATGTTTTTTTTCATCCTCAAAGAAGAAAGCTGCATTCGATTTATGGGCATGATTAATATAAACTGGATCCTTAATAATTTCATGTGGAAGTTTTATAGCTCCAGTCCATATTCCGGTTTCTGATGGCTGGAATATATCATGTCTTACTCCTTTTAAATAATCATTTACTTTATAAATTAAACAATTAAATGAACTTGAGAAATTATAATATTCTCCAATTTCTTCAGTAATAGAATTATAAATATAACCATTTTGACAAATTAAAACCTTTGTTTGCGGGGCAGGCTTATATTGATAAAGCTGTTCGATAAAGTCTTTATGATATGCATCATCACTGTGGAGATGAAGTTCATAGAAATATTTATAGCCGTTTAGTGTTTCTATTACAGTTGCTTCATATTCGCCACTGGAAATAAATCGAATATTCGAAGGGAGCTCAGAGTAGTTTTGCAATGCTTTTTCAATGAACTGTCTGGAGCTGTCATGATAGACAACGAATGCAAGATAGTTTTGGTTGGATTGGTTAGTGAGACTCTTTAGAGTAAAATTCATGAAAAGATCAACTCTTTTATTGATCCATTCTTCTGTAAGATGTGCGTTCTCTTTGAGTGAATTCGATTCAGCATCTTTGGTTAATGTCTGTTGAACATTAAGATTGTTAAATGGGATATAAACTATGATTCGGTTATTTGCAGTAGTTGGCCCGTTAAGCGCATTTTTTCTAATTGATTTTTCATATACACGGATCTTATCTCTGCGTTTACGTGCTTCTTTCACCACTAATCGTAACCGATCATTTCTTTTTTTACTTTTTTCATGGGAGTTTTTCATTTGTATGGAGTTACTGTAAGGAGATTGCAGTCTGAAGGCCATCAGTTTTTGAGGGACGAAACGAATATCACAGTGTTCTGTTAAGCGTAAAAAATAATCATAATCCTCAACGGGCATTAATCGATACCCCCCTATTTTTTGTGCAAAAACCTTCTTATACATAAACGCGTAACCGATAAAGTATTCTTTTATTAAATTTTCCTTTGGCTGATTCAAACGTTCATTCCACAAGTCAGTTGCTTTATGCTGGCTTCCATTATCATCTATTAAATCAAATTTGCTATATGATAAACCTACATGTGGTGGTGAATTTTCCAATTGTTCTCTCAAGGTCCCTGCAAAATCAGGGTAGTAAATATTATCGCTTGAAACCCAGGTCAAGTAATGAATATTTGTTTTCTGTATCAAATAGTCAAATCCAATATTAAGAGCAACATCCGTTCCTCTGTTATTATCTTTACGAATCAATGTTATCCTCGAATCTTTTGAAGCGTATTCTTTTGCAATGCTATCTACATTGGGCGTAACTCCATCAATGACTATAACCAAGTGAAAATAGGGATACTTCTGATTAATGACGGATTCTATTGCTTCTCTAAATATTTTGTCGTCTTGCCTATACACAGGCATAACAATCCCTACGTCAGCTTCCATTTACATCGCTCCCTCTATAAAAAACATACTATAAAATAAGTATATTCCATTGTTCATCTTTAGTAACGGCTTGCACCTAACAGCGAATGAGAGGGGAAGAAATGTGGTACTAACTAGAAGTCCAAGGCTTCCTAAGAAAACCATAAGTGTACTAAGAAGTCTGTCTCTAACATTTTCTTTTTTATAGCATATCTATATATAAAGGAAACATCCCTTTTTACTATCCTATAGATAATCATTTTAAAAATTTAGGAGGTTAATAAATTGATGACTGAAGATAATTTATTAATATTTATGCATATCCCTAAAACTGGTGGAACGACATTAAGCTCAATTATTCAAAACCAATACGATAACAATATCGTTCTTACTGAACATACGGATATGAATGTGGAAGAAATTGAAAAATCTAATTCTCTTATGGGACATTTTTATTTTGGAATACATGATAACTTTTCGAAACCCTGTACTTATATTACGATGATGCGTGATCCCGTTGAATTAATTACCTCTTTATATTTTTATATTAAAGAAACAGCGTTACACCCAGATCACAGTGAGGTAAGTAAGATGAGCTTCGATGAGTTTATTCATTTCAAAGAATATAATTATCATAATCTGCAAACCAGATATTTTTGTAAAGGACAAACCCCCAGCCTGGAGCAAGCAAAGAAGACGCTTTGTACGCATTTTACTGTGGTTGGAATAGCTGAAATGTTCAATGATTCCCTCTCACTAATGAAACATTGCTTGAAATGGAAGGATATCGAATATCAAAAAGTAAATGTCAACAAAAACCGTCCATCAAAGGAAGATTTACCAGCGGACACCCTATCTGATATTATAAAATATAACAGCTTGGACATAGAATTGTATGAGTATGCGAAGGAAAGATTAATTAATGAACTTGATAGGATGAAGTAGATAGGTTATTTCATAAACACGAAGAGACCGGGACATAACTAGCAAAAAATAGGAAAAAAAGATAGTGGGAGCAATTGGATTCGATTAAAAACTTTTGATTGTTGCGTGGGGAAGATAAATAGGTACGCATGAAATTTCAAGACCCGCGCACTGAACTGTTACTCCCCGCTTTGATGCGCGGCTTTTTGTCGAATCCGCGCGGCCCCTCCAGCGCCCCAACGTCTTTTTTCTTATTTACAGGATTTTAGTCCCGGCCTCTTCATTTTTTTAAAAATACTGTGACCCCCCGCGCATCAATCAAGTCAACCCGCGCGTGAAACCTGAATTCGCGCGCATGAAATGGAGTTCCCCGCGCGTGAAACGTGGTTAGCCGCGCATGACCACCGTGTATGCGCGGCAAACTAGCATTCACGCGCGGGTTTGGCTGTTTCACGCGCGGCAAACCCGCTTTGATGCGCGGCTTTTTGTCGAATCCGCGCGGCCCCCCCCAGCGCCCCAACATCTTTTTTCTTATTTACAGGATTTTAGTCCCGGCCTCTTCATTTTTTTAAAAATACTGTGACCCCCCGCGCATCAATCAAGTCAACCCGCGCGTGAAACCTGAATTCGCGCGCATGAAATGGAGTTCCCCGCGCGTGAAACGTGGTTAGCCGCGCATGACCACCGTGTATGCGCGGCAAACTAGCATTCACGCGCGGGTTTGGCTGTTTCACGCGCGGCAAACCCGCTTTGATGCGCGGCTTTTTGTCGAATCCGCGCGGGCCCCCACCGCTCCCCCGTCTTTTTTCTTATTTACAGGATTTTAGTCCCAGCCTCTCCGGTTTTCCAAAAAGTACTTTTATCGTCCTTTTTATTCTCCAGCATCGTCTTGGTAAACATCCATGGAAAAAGTATCTGGGTTATCTGGATTGAAAACTTCATTTGCCCAGAATAGCACAATCATTTCCTCATCTGTTATGTTTTCAATTGAATGGGTATACCCTGGGGGAATGTCCACCATTTCAATATTTTGGTCAGAGACACGATAAGTGATTACTTCATCAGCGTCGATCTTCCTAAATTTAATATTTGCAGCTCCTTTTATAAGGCAAAATTTTTCTACCTTTGTATGGTGGTAATGGTTTCCCCTTATGACACCCTTTCGTGATGTTGACATAAAGACTTGACCGGCTTGATGTGATTTAATTAATTCAATCAGACTTCCTCTTTCATCTTGATGCACTGGCAAATCATAAGAAAAATTATTTTCGGCTAAATAGGATAGATAGGTTGAATACAAGTATTTTGTTAATTTGTCGGACAGGTCAGGGATAATTAATGATTTTCGCATATCCTTTATTTCGTATAGTTTGTGAGTCAGTTCACTTACTGATGTATGAAAGGTTTGCTTGATATGATAATAGAATTTCCTTTCCGTCTTTTCTTGAGTAAGACAATTAATAAAATCGTCTATAACATCGTCAATATATACAAGTTCCAGTGCTTTCTCTGCATCATGAATCTCTATCTCATTATCATGGGAAATTTCGTGGCAAAAGGTAGCAACGACGGAGTTATAATGTGGTTTAGACCATTTGCCGAAGACACCTGGCAGCCGATAAATGTAAACCTCTGCACCGGTCTCATTACTGAAGTTTTTGAGTACTTCCTCCGCAGCTTTTTTGCTTACCCCATATGGAGTATCTGACGTTGCATGGACAGAAGAGGAAAAAACGATCTTTGGCGTTTTTTCCTTTACTTTTAAATAGTTGACCATCTGTTCTGTAAGTCCTTTATTAACTCTTGTAAAGTCCGCATTTTGTTGTGGTCTGTTCACTCCCGCCAGATGGTAGATGAAATCCGCCTCGTTTAAATATTCCTTAAGCAGTGATGAGTCATCCCCGCGAAAATATTGTTTGATAGAGATACCTTGCTCTCTCTGCAGCCTATCTATTAAGTTTTTACCAATAAATCCTCCTGCACCAGTTACTAGTACATTTATCACACTAAGTCCTCCCATTCTGTTTACCATCGTTATCCGTGTAGCAGGTCAATCGCTTAACATGATTCATGATTCTTCTACATCATATGTGATACGTGAAAGGATGTGTAGTTACTGGTCGTAGGCTATTGTGTTTTCTAATGAACAGTAGATATAAATTAGGTACGCGTGGTTTCAACTTATTTCCTTATTCAATATGATAGTGTATCAGTGGTTTTCATTTACATGAATACAAGCGAAGAAGCAGCGTTTTTATAGATTAGGATATGATACGTAATCACAAGGAGGTTGCCAAATGGTCAATCAACCGTATGGTGGAAAGTTAATTAACCGCGAATTAACCGGGCAGCAGAGAAGTGAGGCACTCAAGGAGGCTGAAAAGCTTCAGGCAATTATGGTAGATTCCTGGGTTATTTCTGATATGGAGTTAATTGGGACGGGGGCTTTCAGTCCGTTAACAGGATTTATGGTGCAGGCTGATTATGAGAATGTGGTAGAGAATACACGTCTTGCGGATGGCAGGGTATGGAGCATTCCGATTACATTGCCAGTAACGAAAGACGAGGCTAAACACCTTCACATTGGGGAGAACATTGCCTTAAAAGGAAAAGATGGCATCATTTATGGAACGATTGCACTTGAAGAAAAATATATCTATGACTGGGAGCGGGAAGCGAAAAGAGTTTATGGCACTGTAGATTTGGCTCATCCAGGTGTGAAGAAAGTCTATGAAAAAGGAAATATCTATCTTGGCGGAGAGATAACCCTGTTTCAGCGACTGAATTATAGCGAATTTGCTAGATATGACATGAAGCCGACTGAAACGAGACGCATGTTTCAGGAGCTTGGATGGGAAACAATCGTTGGCTTTCAAACACGTAATCCGGTTCATCGGGCACATGAGTATATTCAAAAAGTTGCCCTTGAGGCGGTAGATGGATTATTTCTAAACCCGCTTGTCGGTGAAACAAAGTCTGATGATATTCCTGTATCGATTCGGATGAAAAGCTATGAAACGATTCTAGAAAACTATTATGTGAAGGATCGTGTTCGTCTTGCTATCTATCCAGCTGCCATGCGCTATGCGGGACCGAAAGAAGCGATTCTCCATGCCATTGTTCGAAAAAACTACGGCTGTACCCATTTTATTGTCGGGCGGGATCATGCCGGAGTTGGAGACTACTACGGGACATATGAAGCGCAAGAACTGATTGCAAAATATGAGAAAGAGCTCGGAATTGAGATTTTCAAATTTGAACATGCATTTTACTGTAAAGTCTGCGGAAATATGGCATCTGCAAAGACTTGCCCGCATGATAAGAAAAATCACATCCATTTAAGCGGTACGAAAGTGCGAGAACTGCTTCGAAGCGGTCAACGACCCCCAAAAGAATTTTCACGACCGGAAGTTGCTGATGTGCTGATTAATGGAATGCAAGGCAGCGAATAGTTTTTTAAAAAATTAAAATATTCCCCCTGAATGCTGGACTTTTCCTATCCACACACGAAAAGGAGATTTGGTATCCCATGTCATTTGATATGATGTTTCTTTTGATTATACTCCTGGCCATGTTTGCCGTGCTGATTTTCGAAGTGGCTCGGCCGGACATGGTTATTTTTTCCGTATTAATCATCTTGTTGTTATTCGGTATTTTAACAGTAGATGAGGCATTGAGCGGCTTTTCCAATGAAGGCATGCTGACGGTAGCATTATTGTTTATTATGGCAGGGACAGTACAAAAGAGTGGGCTCATTGATCAAATGATGGAAAAATGGCTTCGAAACAGCCGAACGCTTACTGGTTCCATGATTCGCTTTTTTGTGCCTATCTCTGCATTTTCAGCCTTTTTGAACAATACACCAATTGTTGTGACATTTACCCCGATTATCAAGAAATGGTGTAAGGAACACGGCATCGCTCCATCCAAGTTTTTAATTCCATTATCATATGCAACGATTTTAGGTGGAATGATCACTTTGATGGGGACGTCTACAAACCTTGTTGTTCATGGATTAATGATTGATTTCGGATTAGAGGGTTTTTCATTATTTACACTGGCCGGTGTTGGTATTCCAGTTGCAGTAGCTGGGCTAATATATTTATTCACCATTGGACATAAATTATTGCCAGATAACAAAGGTCTTGACCAAAGAATGAAGGAGGATTTCAAAGCGTATATTGCGGAAATGCATGTGACACAAGATTTTAAGTTTCATAATGTATGTGTTGAGCAAGCAGGTCTCAGAGATTTAAAAGGTCTTTATCTTATTGAGATTATTCGCGGGGATGAGAGAATATCACCAGTCACGTCGAAATCGGTTATTCAGCGTGGCGACCGGCTTATTTTCACCGGCTTAATTTCAACTATTGCTGAACTGCAGAAGGTAAAAGGCTTAGAACTGGAAACAGGTACAAATAGGGCACTTGATCATCTTAAAGATGGATCGGCCAAATTAGTAGATGCTGTCGTGTCAGACCAGTCCTCACTTTTATATAAATCAATTAAACAGTTGAAGTTTCGTTCGCAGTATGATGCGGGAATCGTTGCGGTACACCGAAATAATGAAAGAATCAGAAGCAAGATTGGAGATATTATTTTAAAGCCCGGTGATTCCTTATTGCTGCTTGCAGGTACGGACTTTGTGGAAAAATACCAGCATTCGAATGATTTTTTTGTTGTGTCATCCCTGGATACTCCTGCTGCACTGAAGCAAAGCGGGAAGAAAGGCTGGTTTTCTATCATGATGCTCATTGCATTAATCGTGACGGTTACAATGGGATGGCTCAGTATGTTTAAAGCAGCGGCACTGGCAGTAATGGTCCTTTTAATGACAAAGATTATAACACCTCAGGAAGCAAAGAAATATATTCACTTTCATGTTTTATTATTGATTGCCAGTTCATTCGGGATTGGAGTAGCCATGAGGAAAACAGGTCTGGCGGAATCGATTGCAAATGGCCTGTTAGGTTTTGGAGAATCTTTAGGACTAGTAGCCATTCTATTTATGATTTATATCCTGACGAATCTGTTCACCGAGATGATTACGAACAGTGCAGCAGCTGTCATGATGCTTCCAATTGGGATTGAAATGGCACATACGCTAGCTGTTGACCCAATAGGAATGGCTGTGCTGATTACAATCGCCGCCTCAGCAAGCTTTATTACTCCAATTGGCTATCAGACAAATCTGATTGTATATGGTCCGGGAGGGTATAAATTTACTGATTACGTAAAAGTTGGTCTTCCGCTTAGTTTAATCGTGATGATGACTTCGATTCTAATGATTTATCATATTTGGTTTTAGGAGGAAAAGTGATGACAAAATCAAAAAATATAAAATGGCATCATTCAGAAGTTACAAAAGAAGAGCGCAGACAATTGAATAATCATAAAAGCGCAGTAGTTTGGTTTACCGGATTGTCCGGGTCGGGAAAGTCAACGATATCAGTTGAACTGGAAAAGGAACTGTATCATGCAGGTATCCGTACGTTCCGTTTGGATGGGGATAATATCCGCCATGGTTTAAATAAAAACCTTGGATTCAGTCCGGAAGACCGTAAAGAAAATATTCGCCGCATTGGAGAGGTATCTAAATTGATGGTGGAAGCCGGAATGATTACATTGGCTGCTTTTATTTCTCCATATCGAGAGGATCGTAATGAAATACGTAACTTGCTGGAAGAAGGTGAGTTTATTGAGGTGTTTGTCGATGCGAGTTTAGAAACATGTGAATCGCGTGATCCAAAAGGACTGTACAAGAAAGTTCGCGAAGGAGAGATAGCAGGATTTACAGGAATCGATGCACCATATGAATTACCGGAAAATCCAGAAATTATTGTGGATACGAATAGACAGCGTCTGGAGGAATCTGTACAGACGATTATGTCGTATTTGCGAAAGAAAGGATATTTGGAAGGATGATTGATGTGAGTATAACGACGCTGCTTGCAATTGCATTGGAAGCTGGTTTTTAGTGTGTGGGAAGATACCATAGACTGCTGCAGAATCGCTATTGGCAAGAAAAAGGGAATCATCTATCTCACATTGAACAACCTTTCTGCATTCTATATAGGGAAAAGTGAAAAGGGGCTGCTGTTATGGCTTTAACAAAGTTTGTCGATAAGTTGCCCATCATGCCAACGCTCAAGCCAGTTGGGAAGTATAAAGACTTGCCCTATTATGAAGTGTCGATGCGACAGATAAAGCAGAAGCTGCATCGTGATTTGCCCTCAACAACTGTTTGGGGATATAACGGAATCTACCCCGGCCCAACATTTGAAGCAATCAGGAATCAGCCAATCTATGTAAAATGGGAGAACAAGCTGCCATTTGAGCATTTCCTTCCTGTTGATCGAAGTGTGATGGGCGCTGGAATCGACCAGCCTTCCGTTCGCACAGTTGTTCATTTACATGGGGGACGTAATCGACCTGAGGATGATGGTTCACCCGATGCATGGTTCACTCATGACTTTGGAAAAAAAGGTCCGAACTTTGTTAAAGAGATATACTATTATCCAAATTGCCAGCGTCCCGCACCACTATGGTATCATGATCATGCCCTTGGAACTACACGCTTAAATATATACGCAGGATTATCCGGATTTTATCTGCTTCGTGATCAGCAAGAGAGGAAGTTGGCTTTGCCAAGCGGAGATTATGAAATTCCTTTGCTGATTCAAGACAAGTCTTTTTATCCTGATGGAGAACTTTATTATCCCAGTAAACCAGATAAACCGCCAGCATCTGTCCCCAATTCACTGCCTATGCCAGACCCCTCGATTGTGGCAGAATTTTTTGGGGATACCATTTTAGTGAATGGCAAGATTTGGCCATATCTGGAAGTAGAACCGCGTAAATACCGTTTTCGCATCTTAAATGGTTCTAATGCCCGCTTTTATGAATTAGGCTTAAGCAATGAAGAAAATTTTATGCAAATTGGTACGGACGGTGGTCTGCTGAAGTCTTCAGTCGAAGTAAATAAGATGCTGATTTCGCCTGCAGAGCGTGCTGATGTCATTATTGACTTTTCTAAAAGCTGCGGTGAGCATGTCATTCTGACGAATCGTGCGAATGCACCATATCCAGGGGGAAGTGATGACGCACCAACTGCTGATACATCACAAATTATGGAGTTTAGAGTAAGGGAGAGGCAAGGAGCAACGGATAATAGTACGATTCCGACTACACTGAGTTGTATGGAAAGATTAACTCCCAAGCAATCTTCTTATACGCGAGTTAATACATTAGATGAAGATACGGATGAATATGGTCGTCCGCTGCAATTGCTTAATAAAATGAGTTGGAGGGAGCAGCCGATTACAGAGACACCTAAGAATGGCGAAATTGAAATTTGGGAGTTCTATAATACGACGAATGATTCGCACCCGATGCACCTGCATCTCGTTCATTTTCAAATTCTCGACCATGCAGCCTTTAGCGGAAATCCGCTTCATCCCGACAATCCAAGTCAACCCTTAGTCATCGGAGACTGCATTCCTCCTGCCCCCAATGAACGTGGCTGGAAAGATACCGTACGTGTTGATCCGGGAATGGTTACACGAATTATTGCTCGCTTTGGTCCTTATACCGGAATCTATCCATGGCACTGTCATATGCTTGAGCATGAAGATTACGATATGATGCGCCCTTATGAGGTATTGAAGAACCCATCTTTTAATCCGAGTGCTTCCATTTCATCTGTATGTGCAGATGATGCTTTTGCACAGTGTTTTGATGATGGAATGTGTAATGAATCTGCCCGGGAGACAGATATTATCGTGAAAGTAGGTAATTGTATTGTTAAAAGATTATAATGGAATTTCAGGGTGTCAAGTGTTGGAAAAATTAGCTATCATGCAATAAAAGAGTTTTTCGGAAAAAGAATCATTAACGTAAAGTGCTAAACTGCAAAAAAACGATATTGATGATACGTTAATCGATTTTAGGAGATAAGTTTAGTTGTTTGAAGCAAAATGATTTTTAAACATGATATTGATTAATTCTTCAATATCCTGGAAATGAATATCATAGATTTTCACGATGTTTCACATATCTTTATTGCCCTGTATATTTATCTATTTTCACTAATAGTTTATAATGTAAGAAAAGGAAGGATGTTATTCATAGTGTACAAAAATGATGAATTTATATCCAAACAAAGAGCGATAAAGTTTTGGGATTCAGGAATGATTAATAAAATAGAAATAGGTACGGTCAAAGGATTACAAAGTATTCATGAATATTTGTTTGAAGGTTTAGATGGATATGAGGCAGGGAAAATTCGTAATGTAAATATTTCAAAAGAGGGATTTTTATTTGCTAGTTCTCTTTATTTAAAAGAAGCGCTAAGTACTATTGAAAAGTTACCCCAAAATACTTTTAAAGAAATTATTGAGAAATACGTTGAAATGAATATTGCTCACCCTTTTATTGAAGGAAATGGTAGAGCAACACGTATTTGGCTAGACCTAATTTTAAAAAAAGAACAAAATGTTTGTGTCGATTGGCAAAAGATAAATAAAGATGATTATCTGAATTTTATGCGCTTGAGTCCAACCAATCATAAATATATTCATGATTTATTGGAAGGAGCATTAACTGATAAAATTGATGATAGGGAAGTATTCATGAAAGGTATTGATAAATCATACGAATATGAGAATCAAATGGACTATAAAATGGATGAATTAGATAAATAAATACTTTGCAACATATTTAAACAACCTGGGAAAAATTGTAGAGCAATGTGTGAACTGTCATTTAGAAATCAGAGGGTTTCGAGAGGTTAAAAGTAAAAAAAGATGCCATCACTCTATCTGAAGCATTCAATGTTTCGGCAGTCAATCTCTGGGAGATGAATAAGCATGTTTACGCCTGATTTAGCTTTTAAAGAAAAAAAGCCCAACTGATTTGAACAAGCTGGGAATAGAAAACACTACTATTTTTTTAAGTATCTGATTTGCTTGCAGGTTTTTCTAATAGCAATGAATAGGCTGACCAATTGCCATGAAATTCTTTTTCCCGAAAACCTGTTTTATCAGCGAGATGCAAAACATTTTCTTTCTTTTGAAAATGTGGATCGAATATTGTCTCCGTTACCGTCAGGATACCACCTGGCTTCAAAGCATTATAAATTTCTGTAAAAGCTGCTTGCTGACCCGGAATTTCACCTAAGACATTGACAAGCATGGCGTGGTGACAGGAAGAAAGCTGAAGTTCCCCTGCTCCAATTTTTCCTTGCAGAAATTCAATATTCTTCAGGTTCTTTTCCAGCGCCTTTTTTTCTGCACTTTGTAACATTTTGTCCTGAATATCTACTGCTGTGACTTTTCCCCTGCTCCAATTTTTCCTTGCAGAAATTCAATATTCTTCAGGTTCTTTTCC
>DAMDKS010000011.1:50470-70514 GCA_032085455.1 Oceanobacillus sp. | reverse complement strand
TTTTTTCTGCACTTTGTAACATTTTGTCCTGAATATCTACTGCTGTGACTTTTCCACTGGGACCAACACATTCTGCCAGTGGAAGAGTAAGCCGACCAGGTCCACAGCCAAAATCAATAACATGCATGCCTGGTTGAATGTTCGATTGCTCGATTATTACTTTAGCTTTATTGCTCTTTGTTAGTGGATTATCCATTTCCACTAAGCTCCGCAGCCAAAATGGGCATGGTATTTCATGTTTACGCGAAGCGAACCGCCAAAGATAAAAGAAAAGAATACTCAAAGGAATTACTATAAAAATAATATATTTAAACGTCTTCACTGAAAACCACCCCTTTTCCAGCTCTTTAATTTAGTACAATAGACTACAGTTCTTCACTTTTTTCATTGATGGAATCCCTTTTTCCACTAGAACGATTGACTGTCTGTAAAATAATATAATATTGAGTATAATGAAAAATCCCCAATAATGCAATTTAAAGGATTCTCAACGTCCATGAAATTCATATTCTAGTTAATACGAGGAGAGAAGATAGCTTAACATCTCAAATCTTGATAAATTGCCAAAATCATAGACCACGCAAACAGGCTATGATGCTTCATCAAAAGTTTTTTTCCTTCACTTTATCGGGTAGCTTTAGAGCCAAAGTTAATACAAGTATACAGAAAACAAAACAAACCATTGCGACCAGATGTAAATGCTGGTCATCTAAATGACGATTAAATGTTAGCCCCAGTAAACTGGAAGATAGAATGGATCCCAAGTATCTGCTTGTCTGGAATAGTCCAGATGCAGAACCTGTTTCTTCTGGCTTAACATGTTCATAAAGCGCTGTCTGCATGGCGATATTATTGAAGCCATTACTCATTCCAAGAACTGCCATTATGATAAGCAGCCATAATAATGGTGAGGATTCATGATACGTTAATAATAGTCCTGTTCCAGCTAAAAGCAAGGCAGCCCCAATCACCATCGGAAGCTTAGAACCGTATTTATCAATGAGACGACCTGCGATTGGGGAAACAATCACACCAAAGCCCGCTAATGCTAACATAATTAAGCCGGTATGCTGCTCACTGTAATTACGCACCTGTTGCAGAAATGTAGGAAATCCAAAAAAGTAGCAATAATAAATCAGATTAATACTCATAAATTGCAAATAAATTAATGAAACATAATGGTTTTTCGTTAATCCTTTCATATCAATAAAGGGATCCGTAAGCTTTACTTCATAAAAATAAAAGCTTATTCCTGCAGCTAAAAACAGCAGCAATGCCCACCAGCGGATATCCTGATCCAGTGAAAGCAAAAATAAAATGAGTCCCACGATTGCTGTAATAAACAAACCTATTCCGATAAAATCAATTCGTTTGATCTCAAACTTACCTTGACCTGTATTTGGCAAAATAAATATGGCCAATCCAAAGGACAATATAATAAATGGGAAGTTAATGAAAAAGATGGCTTGCCAATCCCACGATGCAATCAGGAAGCCACCAATGGATGGTCCAAAGGCGGCTGATGTAGAAGCGAAAATAGATAATACAGCCAGTGCTTTCCCTTGTCCTCTTGTAATATGCGTCCGAACCATGCTCATTCCACTAGGAAATAATGTCGAGCTGCCAATCGCCTGCAGGGCACGGCAGCCTAAAAGGGAAAGGTAATTCGGTGAAAATGGTGCCAAAAGAGAAGCTGTTGCCACAAGAATTAACCCCGCTATGAACAACCGCTTAGGACCAAACATATCACTTAATTTCCCCATAACAGGCTGTCCAGCCGCGCTCGCAAGGTAGAATATGGAAATAAGCCAGCTTGCATCTGCAAAAGTCAATGCAAATTCATGCTGTAATCTTGTTAATGCTACAGAGATCATTGAAGAATTTAGTGGATTAAGCAATGTTCCAAGCCCAATCGTTAAAATGAGTAGCCAAGGCTTATGTATTTTTTGAGCCATTTTTATCACCTAAAATAGAATGTAATCAAATTTTAATAATAACCCTATCATAGGAGAATTTGGATAAAATAAAAAGTATTTTGTTTATATTTCTTTAGCTGTTCTCCTGCTAACAGCTCATTCGGTATAAAAAGATGATGAATAGGAGAAGATTTTAAAAGTAGAAAAGGTGGAGGCTATTTATGGATAACTATGTTCCCGATAATACTGCAAGGCGCTATAAAGCCTATGTTAACGTTTTTGGCACCACACAGCTGCACTTAAGAAGTCCTTCGATTATTGCATGGTGGAGCGCGGCATATCCAGGGTTTGGTCACATGCTTCTATCAAAATATTTTCGCGGATTTGTCCTATTTATTTGGGAGGTTTTTATTAATTTGAGTGCAAACATTAATTGGGCCATCCTTTACTCATTTCAAGGTAAATTTGAAATGGCTGCGGAAGTACTGGATACTCGTTGGCTTTTAGTATATTTACCTGTTTATTTTTTTGCTATATGGGACAGTCACAGAACAACTGTAGATATGAATAAAGTTTATTTATTAGCAGAGATGGAAGATCATCGCATTAATCTATTTAGTATCGGAGCAATGGAAGTTAATTATTTAGATAAAAGAAGCCCTGCCATGGCAGCGATTTGGTCCGGCTTTGTGCCAGGTTTGGGCCAGCTTTATATACATAGACTGATTACTGCTTTCTTTGTTATCAGCTGGACTGTTGTCTTTATGTATCTTTCACATTTTCTTGAAGCTCTCACACTGTTAATTATAGGAGACATCAGCCAGTCAACAGCTGTTTTGAGAGGGGAATTTTTGCTTATGTTACCTTCCATTTACGGATTTTCTATTTATGATGCGTATGTGAATACGGTTGAAAATAATAAACTTTTCGAAAAGGAACAACGAAGATTTTTAAAAGACAATTATCAGGACCCCTCTTTTCAAATTCTAAAGGGAAAGAAAGTGAATGAATAACGATGCAAGTTTACGCCATTCTGGAAAATAATATACAAGTAGAAATGGCAATTGCCACCTTAGGAAAAAATGGAATCCCTAAGGAGAATATATATGCGGTTCTCCTTGATAATCGGAAGGAAGAACGGAAGCTATTTGATGGTCCGCATGGCTCTGATGGCACATCTTTGATTGATATAGGGGTCGCACTTGCTACCGCCTTTTCTGTAATTGGAACAAGTATTGGTTTTCAATTGTCATGGGGACCAATTATTTGGGGGCTGATTGCTGCATTGATTGGATTTGTTATAGGGGTTGCAATCAGACTGTTTACAGAAAAGGTTTATAAGAAGCGAAAAAGACTTTTAAAAGGGAAACATCCAGAAATTATTCTCATTATTGATTGTGAGGGAACAGTGGCTGAGCTAGTAGAAAATATTTTGTGGGAACACCTTGCATTAGGGGTGGCAAAAGTAAAATAATTACTGATTTATCTTCTTTATAAATTCTTTACATAAATTAGGGAGATTTCATACATGCAACCTACCTGGAGAGATGTTTTTCAATCATTACAACAGTATAGAGATGTAAGAATGGAGCATTGGCTGAATGAGAATTTATTTACCTCCACTTGGTGGATTCTGTTAGTTACAACTCTTGGTATTTTTATTATATGGCTAATTGTTCTAGACAAGAAGAGAATACTTGAAATCATCACATATGGTTTTTTTGTTACAGCAATAGGAATTATAGGGGATGCAGTAGGTGCTACGTCATTGTTATGGCATTATCCAAATACGTTATTACCTATAACGCTAATTGCTGAAATACATTCCGTGCAAATGCCAATTATTTATATGCTTATCTACCAATATTTTCGTACATGGAAATCTTTTTTAATTGCTACCACTATAAATGCATTTATTTTCGCATTTATGCTGGAGCCCCTTTTAGTATGGTTACGGATATATGAGATGGATAATTGGAAACATATTTATTCATTTATTCCTTATATCATGATAGCAATTGTTGTTAAGCTTGTTGTTGATAAATTCAAGCAAATGAGTCAGAATGCAGAATAAATGAATTGATATAATCTGGAGTCATATAGCTCTTACAGATTCCTCGATTAAATTTCTTTGAAATGGAAAAGCTAAATGAAATAAAATATTTTGATTGGGGGCATGTAAATGGGATTAACACAAATTGGAGTTCCTGTTTTAATTCTTATCATTCTCGTGGCATTCATCGTTTTTGGTCCTAAGAAGCTTCCAAAAGTAAGGAAGGCTGCTAAGGACAATGAGGGAAATTCTAATGAGCTGGATAAGTAAAAAGATGAAGGGGACAAAAGCAATGTTGGTCAGTGAGAAGATACAATGAGTATTGAGAGTGGGTCTGCACCCGTTCCTAATAGTTAAAAAACCGATTCTTCAACAAAGGAAGAATTGGTTTTTTTGTTGTGATGATTAATTTTAATGGATATTGACAAATGGAGCAGAAGAGATTAAAATATATATTCTAATTAAAACTTAACATTAAAATATAATCATAACATATATCGTGTTCCGTGTCAATGATTTTTTATGAAAAATCTTCAAGGAGGCAATTAGATGCTTTCACCCAAGATGTTATTTTCTTTAAATTCTTCCATGCTGGAGAAATATACGGATGAAATAATGAAGGTAAATGAAAAAGCAGAAGCGTTTGGCCTAATGCTGACCCGGGATGAGATAAAGAATATCATTGTCTCTAGAAATCAGGTTCTTCAAAGCTATGGCCGAGTAGAATTAAGTGTAGAAGTAATAAAAGAGTTAGCTGAGGTTTTTTGTGCATCACCTTATCTTGATGACAAAAATTATGTATCTACACTATATGAACTGCAAGAGATATTTTATTACTTAAAAAATGAGACGGAAGATAAGGTTGGTGACTCTCTTTTGATTGGAATGATGAAGGATTTTTTTGATGGTGTTTGTAACGGCTCTTTAGAGCTTTTAAAAAGCAAGCTGGATGAATTTGCGGCACAGTTTAGAAGTGATTCTTCATTTAGGAACGCTTTTCTTGAAAGGGAGGGACAATAATGGAATCTAAACAACGCTGTAATAATCAATCTTTAGTTACACAAGGAAAGATAAACCAAGCTCGCCTCATACGAAACCAATATACGATATCTATTTTGAATGAAGGCTTAAGCGCAGGTATATTAAATGAAAAAGCTGTATTTGATATACAGCAGGAATTAATGTCTATATTAAAGGATTTACTTAGACGGTATACCCAGGGGAAAAGCTCTTCTGTCACTTCTGAAACAGCTGTAAGTATATTAACTTCTGTTTTATACGCTGTAGATGCGTATCTGCTGCACTTCAATGATCCAGAAAAAGCAGTAGATGTGTTAAAAAAAGGAAATGTAAAAACTGCATATGAACAAGGAGTTAATTTAATCCGCCATTGTTTTGCGGAAACAAAACAACTCTATAAAGAAATCAGCAATACTAAATTGGATGTAGCAGTAGAAGCTTACAATTTAACGATTGATGAATCCATTCCTGTGTTTCTAGAGAAATATGGCATCATTTTTGATGCTCATAATACGATGGCAAGCATTGATTATCCGTTAGCAATTGATGATATGAGCGTACAGGGTGTTTATTATCTTAGACAATATTTAACGCATTTAAAAATGGAAAACCAATTTTGTCTTTTGTTTAACAAAAATGACTTTCAACAGCTTTTGGTTAACTATGGAAGAATATGCGGTTTTGACTATCGAATAGAGCTATTTAATATATTTGAACTGGTATTAAATAATGCGATTTTCTCTATTTTGTCAGAAGGGGATGCCAGCCAAATAAAAATCTCAATCAGTCAATTTAAACAATTAGAAGGTTTGTTTAATAAATTGAATGATAGTCAGATACAGTCCGTTATTTTAAAAGCAGCTAATCAATTACGGCGTCAATTCAATATTGAGGATCCGCAGATGATTGTTTATTTGCAGCAGTGTGGCACTAATCTTGTACAGAGAGTTAGAAGTGTTGTAAAGCATAGCCGTCTAGGGACAGTAGTTATCGTGGAGAAGGAATTGAGGTCCAAACCTATTGTAACGGCATTTAAAGCTTCTGATAGAATGAGCGATCATCGTTTTCGGCTATTAGTTGAAAAAATCATGGGCTGCGAAAATACTGGGGATAAGGTTCGTTTGATTCAGGAAAGTTTCCATTCCCTTTATGATTATATTGATATGTTGAATAGCGATTGTTTACTGGACGATGAGTATAAAGAGCTTTTTAAGAATTTTGGTGATGTAGAGCTGGCTATTTTGGTGAAAATCGTGTTTTATGAAGAATTACGAAATGATACAGATGGTGCAGTCTTATCCTTTCTCGATGATATGGAAATGGAACATGAAAGTGCTTGGCAGACCAGCTTTATTGCGTTTATCCAAAGCCTTAATCATAACAGAAAGCATACCATTGAAAAATATGTTCATGACATTGATTATGAAGAAATTAGTTTTTACTAACATGCAGGTTATTTTCGGCTTTTTTTATGCTATAATTAGTACCAGGTAGTAATACTAACTTCTAAAAGGGAGGGATTTGATGATAGGGACAAGAATCACTGCGATTGGGAGCTATGTGCCTGAGAAAAGATTAACCAATTTTGATCTTGAAAAAATGGTTGAGACAAATAATGAATGGATTGTTCAAAGAACAGGAATTCATGAACGCAGAATAGCGCGTTCTGATGAGTTTACAAGTGATTTATGTGTTTCCGCCGTGAAAGATTTAATGCACAGATATGATAAAACAGTGGAAGATGCAGACATGATTATTGTGGCAACGAGCACACCGGATTTTCCTTTTCCATCCGTTGCCAGCATCATACAGAATCAATTGAACATCGAACAAGCAGGGGCTATTGACTTAAGCGCAGCATGTGCAGGATTTGTATATGGATTGCATACAGCACATAATTTCATTCGTTCTGGTCTTCATAAAAAGGTGCTTGTAATCGGGGCAGATACACTCTCGAAAATAACGGATTATACGGATAGAAGCACCTGTATTTTATTTGGTGATGCTGCTGGGGCGGTGCTGGTAGAGAAAGATGAGAAAGCAAAAGATTTTATCGGATTTCATTTAGGCAGTGATGGAAGTGGCGCACAGCATGTCTATCAAACAGCTTTATCCAAAGAGGTTAATGGAGTAGAACTGATTGATACACAATGTCTTGTTCAAAATGGAAGAGAAGTTTTCAAATGGGTGGTAAGGAATGTTCCAAATAGTATTACACAGCTTTTAGAGAAAACAGAAATGAGCCTAGATGAGGTAGATTGGTTTATTCCGCATAGTGCCAATCTAAGATTAATTGAACCGATTTGTGAAAAAATTGGTCATCCGATGGAAAAAACACTTTATAGTCTCACAGAATTTGGGAATACTTCTGCAGCAACCATTCCTTTGGCGCTTGATCTTGGAATTCGGGAAGGAAAAGTACGAAATGGGGAGCAGGTGCTTATGTATGGGTTTGGTTCTGGTTTAGTGCATGCAGGACAACTGTTAAAGATATACTTTGATGAACAAATCAATGCTCCGACACCATTATAATTTAATAATTAGAAAAAAGAAGGGATTTTCGTGATAGAGGCATTCATGAAAATCCTTTCTTTAAAAGATAAGAAACCAGTATAAAATATTTTTGCAGGAAACTGCATGATAACATAAACAGTCACGTCCAGCTCCAGCGCCCAGCAACTATCAAACTTCGTGCTTCTCCACTACGATAAGTCAACATCGGCTCGTCCCTCGCCGTGTTTCCTTTATCTCATTGCGAAGCACTCCAGTTTGTACGTTGCTGAACGGGCGCTTGTGCTTTTGTTCCGTATATTCATTTATCATGAAAAATGCAAAATAACCAGTAACAATACCATTATATTTAAAAATTATTAGGACTTTTTAAAATAAAAGCTGTCAGGAGATTCTCTTTAATGATATTCTAAAGTACATAAAGAACAGGGGGGAGGGGGAAATAAATGATAAAAAGAATCAATGTCTTTCTCTGTATATTTCTGTTAGGTTTATGGTTTCCCAGCACGCTTTCAGCAGCGGAGAATACAACACCATCTGGTATTCCAATTGAAGGCCTGGAGGAATTTGTAGACGAGTATGCAGAAGAATACATTGGAAATACAGTTGCGGGCGCAGCGATCATTGCTATCAAAGACAACCAGATTGTCTTATCCAAAGGTTACGGTTATGCCGATGTAGAAAATCAAATACCGATGGATCCAGAGGAAACCATTCTGGAATGGGGCTCTATTACAAAATTATTTGTCTGGGTTTCCGCTATGCAGCTGGCTGAGCAAGGGCAGCTGGATTTAGATGAGGACATTCGAACCTATTTGCCAAAAGGCTTTTTGACCAAATTAAATTATGAGGAGCCCATTACGATGCTAAATTTGATGCATCATAACGCAGGCTTTGAAGAGTATATTTTTGATTTGTTATTTGATTCTCCCGAGCATCTGGAATCTTTGGAGGAATCCTTAAAATTAGCGGAGCCAGAGCAGGTTTATAAGCCTGGAGAGGTTGTTGCCTATTCCAATTATTCTACTTCCCTAGCAGCCTATATTATCGAAGGCATCACCGGTCAGCCATTTTATGAGTATGTTGATGAGCATATTTTTGGAAAATTAGGGATGAGCCATTCAACGATGCATTTGCCTGTTGAGGATAATCAGGAATTTGTGCTTAATAAAGGAAAGGGCTATTTAACAGGAGAGAATGGTAACTTCACAGCATCGCAGCCATTTTATATCTCCATGTACCCAAGTGGAGGAATAAATGGAACTGCGCTGGATTTAGCGAAGTTTGCACAGGCTTTGATGTCATCTGAATCAGAAAATACTTCTTTATTTCAAGAAAGTCAAACACAATCCGAGCTGCTTGCAACAAGCTATTCTCCTGAGGAGGGTGTTCCAGGGCTCGCTCACGGTTTTTGGGAATATGATGGTGCATATAGAGGGTTAACCCATTCAGGTAATACAGTTGCTTATTCTGGTAATATGCAGATTGTGCCAGAGGATCATTTTGCTATTATTGTTTTAACCAATCAGGCTGATGAAATAGACCTTTTATTTGGGCTGGTAGATGAATTAGTCGGAAAGGGGGATCAAACAGTACAAGAAAATCTTCCCTCAACATCTGAGGTAGAAGGATCCTATCTAACGGCACGCCGTACATACAATGGATTTATGAATCTTTATGCATATCTTGCACCATTAGATGTCCAAGCAATTAACGACAATGAAATTGAATTGGACTTAGCGGGTTTTAAAGCAACTTATACGCAAACGAGTCCTTATGTATATAAAATGAAAAGTGGAAATGATGTCTTTATACCAAGCAATGTCATGTATTTTCACGTAAATGATGGGGAGTCAGAGCAAATTTCAACTACTTATGCGGATTATGTGGCTATGGATAAAAGTAAACCTTTTCTTTTGATAAGCTTAGGACTGTTTATTTGGTTTATGGTGTATTTCCTGATTTCTCCATTTGTTTTGATTGTGCTGGCATGTTTGCGAAGGCGAAGAAAACAAAAAACAGTGGCAGCTGCAAAATGGAACGGAGTATTGACGCTTTCTGGTGCAGCACTCGCAGTCAACCTCGTGCTATTGATTGTACGCATGTTATCTAATCCAATGCGGACGTATGCAGAGATGCTTCTTCACTTTATAGGAAATTATGTTTTTACTGTCATTAGTTTCATTTCCATTGCCATGGTGATTATATTTTGGAAAAAAACACCTCTTTCAAAATGGCAAAAGATTGGCTATGTACTGACTTGTATCAGCAGCGTCTTGTTTATTGCTTGGATGATTATTTGGCAGATGTATTCTTGAAATAGCTGATTTATATTTGTGGTAATAAGTGAGAGGAATATTTTTAACTCCACTTTAGGAAAAAGTGAACAATGAATATTATATAAGAAATACAAAAAACATCCTTATCGTATGGAACAAAGAGAGGATGTTTTTTGTTCATTTATTTGCTGTGTTTATCCCCGATTGGTTCAACTAACATCCAGTGGGGAAAACCCACTGGATGAAGTTTCACTCTATCAGCTCATTACCGCTGTTGAATTGTCTTTTCTTACAGTCTTAAGAGCATTTGACCAAGCAACTACATCATCAATCATTTCACCAAATCTTGGTTTATGAACGTCCATTGGTTTGAAAGTGGTCATATTTTCAAAGTCATTAAATAAGCTGAATGCACCTTGTGGTTCCACAGTTGCTACTTTTAGGTTTGCTAAAACTGTGCGCAGTGCAAGTGAAGCCGCAATTCCCAATGTAGAACCATAAGCTACAATACCAGCTGCTTTATGATGCCATTCTGTACCTAAATAATCTAAGTGATCTTTAAGGCCAGAAGGAATATTTTTATTGTACTCGGGTGTTACAAAGATAAAACCATCACATGCATCAATTTTCTTTGACCAGGCATTTTGTGCTTCAGTTGTATAGTCTTTATTTGTCATAAGCGGTGGAGTTGCCTCATTAAAACGCCCAAGTCCGCTTTCCTTAATATCTATAATTTCAAATTTTGCATCTACATCTTTATTATCTGCAAAATTTTTAACCCATTCTGCAACCTGTAAATTGACACGTACGTCACGTGTGCTTCCTGTAATAATACCGATTTTTGTCATTCTTAAACCCTCCGTATAAATTTTATATTAAAGTATCAAATAATATGTTTGTATTAATTTGATTACTAGAGCTATAATAAATCTAAAGTTTCCTTTTGGGAAGAAGGCACTTTAAGTAAACATAGTTACTTTTAGGAAACCATTTGATATAGAGGGATTTTATGTATTATCATAAAGGAGAGTCGAGAAATGTCGAATCAATTTCAGGGAGAAAATTGCAGAGAGCTTCAGGTTGCATTAGATATGATTGCTGGTAAGTGGAAGCCAATCATCTTATTTCACCTTATGGGGAATGAAAAACTGCGTTTCAGCGAATTGCAACGAGCTATTCCTGAAATCACAAAAAAGATGCTAACTTCACAATTAAGAGAATTAGAATATCATAATATTGTTCATCGGGAAGTTTATCAACAAGTACCTCCCAAAGTAGAATATTCAATGACTGCGTATGGAGAAGGGTTAGTACCGTTACTAGAATCTATGAGAAGTTGGGGAGTGAAGCATTTGAAGCATTTAAAGAATTTACATGGGGGAGATAATGAAGAACATACAGGAAGTTAGCTTCACTTATTATACTAGCGTTGCATAAAAAATTCTAAACAGTCAATGGTTTAATCTTCCAATAAATGTTTCATTTTTTTATACCGAGCTACTCCTGCAAAGAGTAGTTCGGTATTTTTCTTGAGATGTTCCTTATCAAGAAGCTTCTTTTTAAATAGCCTTTCCATATATTAGCATAGTCATTTTCATCTATTCATCTTGACTAACGGAATGTATGTTCTTATAATGTAAATACAAACATACATTCGCATCAGGGAAGAGTGGGATGGAAAATATGATTATGATGGATTATTCTAATGAACCCCGCCGAGATATTATGTGCATCGATGTGAAATCTTTTTTCGCAAGTGTAGAAGCTGCCGAACGCAACGAGCATCCTTTAGAATCCCGGATTGCAGTTGTGTCAAAACCGGATAATCAAGGTGGATTGGTTTTAGCTTCTTCTCCTTTGGTCAAGAAAGAATATGGTGTTAAAACTGGAACAAGGGTTTACGAGATTCCCCGTCATGCAAATATAGAAATTGTTGAGCCTCGAATGGCGCTTTATTTAGAAAAGAACCTGGACATATTGCATATTTTTCAACGCTATGCAGCAGAAGAAGATTTGTTTGTTTATTCTATTGATGAGTCGTTCATTGATGTGACTAAATCACATAAAATTTTTGGTAATACGCATGATATCGCAAAAAAAATCCAGCGTGATGCATGGAAAGAATTAGGATTAGTATTGACAGTGGGAATAGGAGACAATCCCCTTTTAGCAAAACTGGCACTCGATCACCAGGCGAAGCATGACGAACAAAACGCATTTATTGGTGAGTGGCGATATGAAGACGTGCCGCGAAAAGTATGGAAAATAGAACCTTTAACTGATTTCTGGGGAATTGGGCGGAAAACAGAAGCACGTCTAAATCGGATAGGTATAGGAAGTATTTATGATTTATCGCAATATAATATTCATCGTTTAAAAGAAAAGTTTGGTGTGATTGGAGAACAACTCTTTTTTCACGCACATGGGATCGATCGCTCGATGCTGGCAGATATTTATACACCCAAAAGCACGTCATTTAGCAGAAACCAAATATTAAACAGAGATTATGTAGTTACACATGACATTGAGACAGTTATTCGTGAAATGACAGATGAGAATGCAGCGAGGTTGAGGAGGCACCATTTAGTAACTGGTGTAGTAAAACTCTATATTGGATATTCCAGAAGTGTAGAGCAAGATGGATTTAACCATCAGATGAAGATTGAAGCAACCGATTCGTCAAAAAAATTAAAAGCGTATATGCTGCTTATTTTTCATAAATATTATAAAGAAAACATCCCTGTAAGAACGATTAATGTCACCTTTGGAAAGCTTCAGCCGAAGCAATCATTGCAGTTCAATTTGTTTGAGCCGGAAGAGGAGACAATAGAAAGTGAAGAGCTGGATGCGGCTATCGATTTTGTGCGAAGAAAATATGGTTACACATCTCTGTTATATGCTTCCAGTTTGCTTGAAGGCGGCATGGCTAAATACCGTGCTAAATTGTTGGGCGGTCATCGTTCTGGAAAGGAAGAGTGAGAATGGAAAGAATACCGATAACACGACTTACACCTGAACAGTTAGGCTATAAAGACAGAGGGATTGTTAAATGGTTAGGGATGATGTTAAGCGACCATTCAGAAGCGCTTAAAAAAGAAAAAATGAAGAACCAGCTAATCGAAATAGAGGCGAAAGAAGAGATGACAGAAGTGGAAATTGCAAATGTGTTATATAAAGCATTTGTAACAGGTACCCCAGTATTGATTCAAGCGAATGTCATGCGAAATGGCAACTATTATAAAGACCTGGAATGCAAAATATCTGGCTACAAGGAAAATCAGATATATTTGCTTTTAAATGATGGGCGAACTGCCAATTGCACCATCAAGGAAATAAGAAATGTGGCGTTTATGAACACGCGTGACTGGTAAGAAAATAACAATAAAGTGAAACTTCATTCATTGGAAGTTCTCCCCCCACTTACTATTCTCGTTTTTACCTTGAATTATTGAAGTGGGTGTCTTACTGCCAGTTAATTCGGGATAAAAAGTCGAATCTCTTCAGTATTCAAGGATTCGACTTTAAATTTTGGACTGTTATGTCAGGCCGGGGTAAATGGACTCATTAAATATTTACAGTAAAGGATACTGCTGTCCCTTGGGTTGGTGTACTTTTAATTTGCAGTCCTTTGCCAAAATGATGGATTAATCGCTGGTTTGTATTGACTAAACCAACACCTGTCTGGCTGCTTCTTTTTCTCTCCAGTAAAGCTTGTAATTGATTTTCATCCATTCCGACACCATTATCCTCAACAGAAATAGCAGCATAGCCATTATGGACAGAGATGCTAATTATAATTTTCCCGCCATTTATCCGCTTCATAATTCCATGCTTTATTGCATTTTCGACGAGGGGCTGGATGGACAAGAAGGGAATCTTAACGTCTTGAACTGCATCTGTCTTCCACTCGACCTGTAATCGATTTTCGTAACGCACCTTTTCAATATTAAGGTAAGATCGTACAATATTTAATTCCTCTTCGATTGGTATAAGCTTGTCTATATCCTGAAATCGAAACTTGCTTCTTAAAAAGTCACTTAGTTCATGTAATAAATCATTCATTTTATCCAAATCCATTGTACTTAAGGCAATGATGGAATTTAATGTATTAAACAAAAAATGCGGCTGGATTTGTGCTTGTAACCATGCAGATTCCAATTGCAATTGCTCACGAACTGCTGTTTTTACAGTTGCAAGTGCTCTGACTCTAGCTCTTAATTCTAACATTTCAACCGGCTTCGTTACATAGTCATTCGCACCTGCTATAAAGCCAGCTTGCAAGTCCCGCGGATCATTCCGGGCAGTAAGCAGTAAAATGGGCAGTTCTGTTAATGAATAACGCTTACGAATCATCTTGGTTAGTTCATAGCCTGACATTTGTGGCATCATGACGTCAGAAATAACTAAATTCCACTCTTTTTTACCTAAATTATCGAGCGCCTCTTTACCACTCATTACCGTAGTAATCTCATATTGTTCACCAGATAAAAGTGATTGAATCACTTGCAGATTAATCGGATCATCATCCACAATTAAAATCGGCAGTCTCTCCCGCGCTATTTCTGGTAATTGAGTTGTCTCGGAAGCAGCTGAGACTTCTTCATCTGGCAAAGCAGTTGAAGGTTCGGGAAAATCTTTAGCCATCGTTTCCTGTGATGCGCTGGATTGTACCTTTGCAGGTGAATCACTTTCCAGCTTATGATGACTGTCCAACAGATCCAGTTCTAATGAAAAGGTAAACGTAGACCCTTCTCCAGGGGTTGAAGATGCTTCTAGCTGTCCTCCGTGGAGCTCCACTAATTGTTTACTTATACTTAAACCTAAACCGAAACCACCTTCATTCATCCTTTCATCCGATGCTTGCTCATAGGGTTCGAATAAGCGTTTAAGAAAAGCTTTATCCATCCCTGACCCTGTGTCAGATATACTGATAAATGCTCTCTCATCCTTTAATGCAGCCTCAATATAAACATTTCCCTCCTCCGTAAACTTTATAGCATTATGAAGTAAGTTATAAATGACTTGAATAATTCGATTTTCATCCGCAATGACGAATGGAAAATCGTCTGGCACCTGATTTACAATTTTTACTGGCTTTCCTTCAATGGTGAATTGCAGCATGTCGATTACACCATTTACGATTGGCTGAAGAGTAATCCGCTTTTTCTGAAGGCGTGGCTGCCCTTCTTTCAGCTGCGCTGCATCAAGTAAATCATTTAATAATAGTGACATTCTTCTGCCGACTGTCAAAATCATTTCAAGCTCATGGATACTTTTATTTCTTAGCTGCTGTTTCTCTCTCCTTAAAACAGATTGCGACATATTAATCATTCCATGAAGTGGATTTTTAAACTCATGAGCGGTATTTGCCAGGAATTGATCCTTATACGCATTCATTTTTTGTAACTTTAGTGCAAGCTTCTCTGTTTCTGCATGCATGGAAAAGTATTCTTTAAACCAGATAGATGCAAAAAGACCGATAGCTATAATCAAATCAAACGGGTAATGAACCGCACTTATTCCAGTTTCTCTCCAGTAAACGGCCCAAGTAAAATGATGGATAGCTGCTACAATCGATAATAATAATAATATATTTTCAGTAATATCCCTATATATTGTTCTAATAATCGCAATGATTCCCACAATAGCTGCTATTCCTGCCAATAAATAGTAAAGAGGAAATAACATAATAATCTGTGCAGGTGATAAAAACAAGGTTAGGATAGCGACCCCCAAATTGATGATTGAATAAAATGGATGTATTTTATGCCAATAGGGAACCTTATGATAATCTATACACTGCAGCAAAGCCGAGCAAGTAATCGGGATAATGGCATTTGCCAGACGAAAATCCCAATCATATCCAATATAAAATAATAAATGAAATATCTTTTCATCATTGCTTAATAAATTCATTAACGTAAAACAAAATAACAATAAAGAAAAATAAATGAGTCGTTTATCATGATTGCCCAGGAAAAATAAAATAAGGGCGTAAATCGCATGAATGAAAAAGATTACGGAAGCTATTATTTGCATGGATAAGGAGAGGTTGTAATTTTTAGAAATAGCTTCTTCTGAACCAAATTTAATGGAGCGAATAATCCCGCTTTGACGAACATCTTTGAAATTAGCTGCTTGTACGACAAGATCAATCACACCATTTTCATCTGCAGTAAAGGTTGTTGAATAGGGCAAATTTTTTGCAGTGTATGTATCGGTTGACTGCCCAATTTCTCCAGAACCACCTAAGAAGCGTCCATTAACATATACCTCTGAAGAACTGCGCACACTTGGCAGGTGTATACTATAATTTATCTGCTTTTTCGGGTCGACATATATACGTAAACGGTAAGAACCATATCCATAAGGAGTGGATTGTTCTTCATTGAGAACATCATCCCATTTGCCGGGAACTTGAATAAGTCTCCGATTTGCTTCATCAATATTTGATTTTGCTTCATGATCAATTAACCACTGTGAAGGATAAAATTCCCATTCTCCATCAAGCAGCAAGACGTCATCTTCCTGTGCCTGCCAATCAGTTAAATTTAATTGCCCATTTTTAATCGATAGATCCGAGGAAGCATAAAACGCATGCATCCATAGAAAACGAGATCCTGACAAAATAATTAAAAATATTCCTATTATCCATAAAAAATGTCTTTTTTTCATTTATACGTTCCTCAATTCATACCGCAGCAGGTCCTATCTTGAATTCCTATTTTACGTTTATTAATTTACTCTCTTCTATTATTAATATATGAAATGAAGTGAATAGTAAAGTTAATTATTAAAAACTCGGGTCTTATTTTAAAAAGGGGGGATGAACAGACAGTGAGCAATTTACAACTATTGCGATGCGCAGTAGCCATGGTTGTTTAAGTAGGGGATGAAAAAAAACCACTGAATGAAGTTTCACTTTATTAATCCTATTTATAAGAAAAATATTCGTTATCTAGTTTTGCATAATAGAAGGCCCAATATTAGCAAATATTACTTGCTTATCGTGCCTTCTTTGCATCTCACCTTAATAAGTCTAAGGCATTGATTTAAAATGGTATTATTAAATGAATATTATGCTGCTCGCTGACGTTTTAACACAAGCATATTCAAAACAATAAATATAAATGTAAAGCCTAATAAGATGATTAAATCAATTGCAACATCTTGAAAATGATACCCGCGTGTCATAATATTTTGAATGGCATCTGTTGCATAACTTAATGGCATGATATCACTAATGACCTTTATCCATCCTGGAGCATTTGATAAATCAAACACACCACTGAAAAATAATTGTGGCACAACAGCTATTGGTATAAATTGAAGCAATTGAAACTCTGTTCTTGAAAATGTAGATAATAACAGCCCCAAAGATAGAGAAACAGAAGCTAGAATGATATTTGTAAGCAATAAAAGCCAATAACTGCCAAGTCTATCAACGTTCAATACATCGACAATCATTATTTGGATAATGACCGTTTGTAGCGTAACAAATAAAAAGAATCCTAGAAAATATCCAAAAACAATGGACGATCGTTTCAAAGGAGTTACAAGTGTTCTTTCTAAAGTGCCTGATGTCCGTTCGCGAAGAAAACTAATTCCAGCAATAAGGAATACAAATAGGAAGATGAAAAAAGCCATCAAGGCGGGTGCCACTTGATCAAATAGGTTGGAATCCTCGTCATGATATAGATAATTTATTTCTGGTTTCTCCATCTGCCAAGCAGCATCGGGAAAATCAATATCCTTTGATTCGCCAGTTTTTTGTTGAAAATCCTTTAATAAGGATTTTAACTCTTCCTGCAAGGTTGCAAAATCCTCTTTCATCTCTTCGCCACGTTCTTTTTGATAGGTTCTAAGGGAATTTTGAATGGCTTGCAGAACTAACGATCTTTTCGTGATATCTGCCCCCTCGACTTCAATATATGGTGTCTCGTCTTTCATATAGAAGTAAGCATCTATATTCTGCTCTTTCATGGCAAGAAGTGCTTGCTGTTCCGTGTTATAATCGATTATATTTGTCTCGTCTTCTAAAATCTCAAGTAAAGCACTATCCATATCGATAACACCAATAGTTGCTTCATCACTAGCACTGCTCATGATGAAATATAAAAGTGTTAAAACAAAAACAGGTGCTAAGAGCAGGAATGCGAGCGTTCGTTTGTCTTTAACAAGCTGTTGAATAACACGAATGGCCACTGTTAAGATTTGCATGCTTCATCATCCACCTTCATAAATGCTTCGTCTACTGATCCATATGTTTCCATAAGCTTCCCTGGTGTACCAGCATCAAAAACTTTCCCATTCTTTACAAGTAAAATTCGGTCACAACGCTCTGCCTCATCCATGACATGTGTTGAGACAAGGAAGCTTATTCCCTGGTCACGCAGATTCTCGAATTCATTCCAAAATATGTGTTTCAATGCAGGGTCGATGCCAACTGTAGGTTCATCTAAAAATATAAGCTTTGGTTCATGAATTAAACTGATGGCAAGGCTTAGCCTTCTTTTCATACCACCAGAATATTTATGGACAGGCTTTTTTATGTCTGAGTCAAGAGCAACCAATGAAAGACATTCTTGAATCCGTTTCTTTAATCTTTTTCCTTTTAAGCCATATAGTCTTCCGAAATAAGCTAAATTGGCATATGCAGTTAATTCGCCATATAGAGCATCAGATTGTGCCATATACCCAATACTTTTCATGGGCTCAAGGGAAGGTTGTTTCTTTCCTAAGACATAAATTTGTCCCTTCGTTGGTCGTATCATTCCTATTAATGTTTTGATTAATGTTGTTTTTCCAGAACCACTAGGCCCTATTAATCCAACAATTTCTCCTTTTGCCATAGAAAAGTTTACATCCTGTAAAATAACTTTTTTGCCAAATGCTTGTTCAGCATTGGTGACATGAATCATAAAGACACCTCCATATATAATTTACATTTGTTGTATAAATTACACTACGTAGTATAGTATAAGTATTACATGGTGTTACTTCGGTTTCAATATGCAAGATTTGCTGTTCTGTTAGTTATTTGACAGAGCATATTAATATGTTAAATAAAGGTGTGAAAAAAATGAGCAAAAAGCAAGATTTGCGTGTAAGGCGGACTAAGAATTCATTAAACCGAGCTTTACTGACACTGATGGAAAAAAAGAATTTTACAGACATTACAATCCAAGAATTAGCTGACGAAGCGATGATTAACCGGGTTACTTTTTATTCACATTACAGTGATAAATACGAGTTGCTCGACCAATGTGTTAAGGATAATTTGGATGAAATTATGTTAAAAAGTGTGACCCCAGTCAGGCATATAAAAAGAGGCATCGTTTATGCGGATGTATTTTATGAAATTGTTACCGATATTTTGAAAAATGTAGAGCGTAACGAACGTTTTTTTCAAATCATCATTCAATCGAATCATGATAAGTTAATAAAGGAATATCTCGTTCATTTAGTAAAAAGAGAGTTCATTCCGCAACTTGGGGATGCTTTTTTAAAAGTACAATCGGAATGGCAGATAAGTATCATGGTTGAACTGGTTGTATCTGCCATACTTGGTGTTATGGCCTGGTGGATTACATCAGAGAAAAGAGAAAGCCCAGAAGATATTGCTGAAATAGTTGTAGGTACTATTACAAAAGGACCTGCTTATGTGCTGGGTTTAAAACCAAATGTTTCTAGAAGTTAAAGAAAATATAAACGTCAATGATTGGGTTCGAAGTAAACTGAATCCTACTAAAGATAGCTCGTGAATTGTTGGGAGCAGGTAATAAAAAGGACATCCTGATAAGAGCTATGTTAAAATGATTGATATTTTGGGACACAATTGAAAACGGGGTCTTGATTATGAAGAAATTATGCAAAAGAGAATTTAACAGAAGAAGAACCTGTTTTATGAGATTGAATTGACGGGTGTGAATTTTAACGATGATTGCTTTGGAATAAAAAGTAGTCTCCTATAGAAAAGCAAGGCTTCACTCAAACCTCTAAACCATGTGAGGCTTTTTTGTTACCTGCAAAAAATACTGCAGACTTGTATTGACCTGTGAGTAACCCTCAGGCTGAAAGTATGAGTAAATATATTTATTGTATACTTAATTTAGAGGTGTCTTGTACCTAATGAAGTTTATTAGCGCCCAAGTTATCTGTAATTCAGATTGTTTGGTGCTTAATGAAGCTTATTAGCGCCCAAGTTATCCGTAATTCAGATTGTTTGGTAGCTAATGAGGTCTATTAGCGCCCAAGTTATTCGT
>DAMDKS010000011.1:0-50370 GCA_032085455.1 Oceanobacillus sp. | reverse complement strand
AGCGCCCAAGTTATTCGTAATTCAGATTGTTTGGTAGCTAATGAGGTCTATTAGCTCCCAAGTTATCCGAAATTCAGATTGTTTGGTGCTTAATGAAGGTTATTAGCGCCCAAGTTATCCGAAATTCAGATTGTTTGGTACCTAATGAAGCTTATTAGCGCCTGAGTTATCCATAATTCAGATTGTTTGGTACCTAATGAAGTTTATTAGCGCCCGAATTAATTACTGTAAAGTGGGGTTTATTTGTGAAAGAAGTAAAGAAAATAAAAAAGCCAGTAGCCAGTTTTATACTGCTAACTAATATCATTTTTTTGCCACTTTTTTGTTTGGTTGGAGTGATAAGTCTATTAGAAGTTCCAGAATGGGTTTTTGACATTGCTTTTTGTGTATCTGCTTGGTCCTCAACTTTTGCTTTTGCAATACTATTCAATAAAATTTATCCCGTTGAAAACTTTATTCAATTCGTAAAAGATAAATTCAAGAATAAAATAAAGTTTGCTGTAATCTTTACAGCAATTATGATTCAAGTATTCATATTTTCAATGATTATATCTAAAGGTGGTGAAGGAAATGCTATTTTCACTGTTTCTTCAAAGGGAATGGTAATTTATTTCTTTATAAAGAACTTATTTGCTGGACCATTTGGAGAAGAATTGGGATGGAGGGGCTTTGCTCAAATTGAGCTCCAAAAGAAGCATTCGCCATTAGTTGCCTCTATTATTATAGGATTTTGGTGGGGCATGTGGCACTTGCCTTTCTGGTTTACTGCCGGGCTTGCCGGTATTGGTTTAATCAAATATATCCTATGCTTTATGGCTGCAATCATAGCTACTAAAATTGTTATGACAGCCTTTTATAACTTAAATCAGAATTTAATAATTCCAATCATCATTCACCTATCTTCATATATGTTACGCAAAACTTTCTGCATTTCATACATAGAACCTCGCATGTTATTCCATTCCTTCCCGCAAATTCCTATTTCTTTGTCATACTATTAAGTGAAAGGAGATGGTTTAGCATGCTGACAATCAATAACGTAACAAAGCGTTATGAACAGACGGAAGCTCTGAATGATGTTTCCATTACCATTCCGGGGGGGATCTGCTATGGACTGGTTGGTCCCAATGGTGCAGGAAAATCCACATTAATTAAAATCATTACTTCCATTATTCGTGACTACGAAGGAAAAATAGCATTTAATGAAAAACGAATCACTGATAAAACTAAACAGAAATTAGGCTACGTTCCACAGGATATTATTTTAGAAGAAACAATCGCAGCATCTGGCAACTTATATTTATTTGGCAGGTTATATGGTTTAAAAGGAGAAGCATTGGCCGAGCGGACGAAAGAAGTATTGGCATTAATTGGTCTTAGCGAAAGGAGCAAGGATAAAGTATCCACTTTTTCAGGAGGAATGAAGCGGAGGCTGAATATCGGATGTGCACTGATGCATAACCCGGAGCTGATTATTATGGATGAACCGACAGTTGGCATCGATCCCCAATCACGGCAATATATTTTTCAAATGATTGAAGAACTAAAAAAAGCTGGAAAAACGGTTATCTATGCCAGTCATTATATGGAAGAGGTTGAAAGACTCTGTGACCATGTTGCTTTTCTTGATCGGGGGAAAATGATAGAAAATGGTGAGATAAGTGAGTTGCTCAGGCAATATGCGGTGTCTTCCATTTATATAAAAGCAGACAATATCTCCCAAGAACAATTGGAACAATACGGTACAGTTCTTCAAGACAAGGATGCATTTTTAATCTATACGGAAGAGGCCCTGCATGCAATGGAACAAATAATTATTTACTGTCGAGAGAATAATGTGGACGTAGAAAGGCTGGAACTTGTCCAGCCAAGGCTGGAAGATGTGTTTTTCAAGTTAACTGGAAGTAACTTGAGAGATTAACATAAAATTGGAGGTGTTCATGGTGAATGCTATTATGATTGTAGAGTTAAAAAAGCATGTACAGGATAAAGGGCTTATTTTTTGGATCATTCTCTTGCCCATTCTATTTACTGTTTTATTTATTGCGATATTTACAGCGGGTGTTGACGCTGCAACAAAGCAGGAAGTCATTCAGTCCATTGTTCCAGGGTATATTGTGATGTTTGTATTTTTTATTATGATATCGATGGTGCAAGTATTTATTAAAGACAGGGATAGAGGTGTGACAGCACGCTTAGCAAGCACCCCGCTCAAAAGCTATTCCTATTTACTAGGAAAGTGGCTGCCATTCATGTTTATTGTATTTTTTCAGATAGTTGTGTTATTTTTATTCGGAAAGGTTGTTTATGATGTTTCATTAGGTGAGCCAATTATTTTATTGGTTTTGTCATTGTTTATCACATTTACAGTGACAGCAATTGGGCTTGCTATGTCACTAACAGTAAACACGGAAAATATGGGAATTGCGCTTACACAAATTATTGCACTCGGTGGAGCGATGCTAAGCGGTTTATGGATGCCTCTTGAAATGCTGCCAAACTTTATGCAAACAATCGCCCGTTTTCTGCCTCAGTATTGGGCACATCAGTCTTTCCAGGATGCGATGGCAGGGACTACACAAGCTTCAGAGCTGTTCCAAACATTGGGGGTACTATTTGCAATTGGTTTAGTTGCATTTATCATCGCCATTGTCCGTTACCCATATTTTCTGAAACGAGCCGTAAACTAGCGGGAGATATGCGGTGTATTTAGGGGGGATGGAATGAAAATAAACATTGATATCGATGACAGCCATGAAGAAACACGGATAACCATTCAAGCGAAGGAATGGACACAGGAGCTGGAGGAAATCGTAAATATTCTTAATAAGAAAAAGCAGCAACGTTTAATTGGTGTTGCTGAAGAGCAAACGGTATTGTTAGACCCGAATGAAATCGATTTTATCCATGCTGAAAAGCGAAAAATTTATGCTGTGTCCGAAGCTGCTCGTTTTGAAGTGAAAATGAAGCTTTATGAGGTGGAAGAGTTCCTCATTCCCCATGGCTTTATGCGATTTTCAAAATCTGTTATCGGCAATATTGCTTCTATTGAAAGATTTGAAGCTTCCTTTAATGGAAACTTATGTGTTTATTTTCAATCCGGCAATAAAGAGTATATTACGCGAAAATATGTAAATGCAATTAAAGAAAAATTGATTCAGGGAGGGCAGTAAAATGATACTTGAAATTTTAAGACGTTCTATGCTGGGGATAGCTTTTGGCGGTATAGTTACGTTTGTAGCCCTCACCATAATGAAATTAAATGCATTTGAAGCGACCGTTTCAGAAATATGGATGCATATGGCGGCCAGCATGTTATTAGGTGTATATTTTGGCATTTCTTCCCTGATTTTTGGAAGCAGTGACAGCAATATGATTAAAAAGTCCATTATCCATTTTGCTCTTTCATATAGTGTTTGGCTAATTATCGCTGGGATGGTCGGCTGGGTCCCACTTAGCGGCAGGGCTATTTTATGGAGCAGTCTGGCTTTTATTTTGATATATGTGCTGAATTGGCTCGGCTGGTATCTTTACTTTAAAAGATTGGAAAGGACATTAAATAACCAATTGCAAATAAATAAAGATTGAGACTTGAGGCTGGGTTCTTTCCAGCCTTTGTGGGGAAAAACAGGACCAATGGAAAGCATTTACTGCATAGATGAAACATTTATATGAAGTCCTTCGTAAATAAATATGACAGATAAAAAGAGGGAGGACCAAATGTATGAATGATTGGTGGGAAAAGAGAAAGGAAAAAACAAGGAAAAACAGAAAAAATAGAGAGGATTACACAAAGACAGATTTATTGCTCGATATACTTTTTTGGATTCCAGAAATTATCGTATTTCCTCTTCGTCTTATTTTTTGGTCTATCAGAGGTCTATTTAGATGGTTAACAGACTTAATATAAAAGGCTTTGCAAATGCGGAATAGATATATTAACCCAACTTTCTATTAGATTCCCTAGAAATCCCTGTATGAAGGGATTTCTATTTTTGATTTGGTCACTACAATCTCTTCCCGACCATTTCATGTTTTCTTTTTAACGGATCTTTTACATGCAATAACTTGTAGATTTCATTGTGACTTTTTTCAGGCATACCAGATACTCGGATATGATGAATTTGCCCCTCTTTATCTGTCATCATGACGGTTGCCCGTTGATGGGTGGAAAGCTGTTTGTTGATGGTCGCCCAGTCACGATGGTCCTCCATCTCCCTTAATTGATATTCAATACTGATTAATAAATGATAGGCCAATACACCAATGAATAAATGACCTTTGGTTCGTTTGGCTGATTGATGATAAACAGGTCGCATGCCTAAATCCGATTTCAAGGCTTTAAAAGCAGCTTCTATATTGGTCAATGTGGTATACAATTGCCATATTTCTTTTGCGGATAACGTTTCGCTACTTGTTTCAATGACATAACAGCCTGTTAAAACAGAGCGTTTTTGACGTGTTTTCTTCTTCTTACAGGAGATGCTTTTTACTTTTTTCTCGTCCTTATCCAAATGTAAATCAATCTCGTAATGACCTGCAATAGAAGGGTAACGCTCTTTTAATCTGCCGACTCGTACGCCTACTTTTTCTACTAATTGGATATTGCCTTTTTCTACAGATGTTTTCAATCGGTCCACATCATGCAGAAAACGTTCTTCCTTTAAGGTATCCATCGCAGTTTCTTTTCTCTCACGCCCTTCACTCAGACAGAGAACGCAGCTACCTTTTTCAATCGGAAGCTGTTTCACTGGGGTTTTCACAAAACATAAAAAAGAAGCCCAAAAATACGTGAAAATGAACCTGGATTGATTATTGCAGATGAATTGAGCCACTAGTAGTGCGTAGTTTAGAGCCAGTGATTGCGGAAGATAGAGCCACCTTATGCGGACTAGAGTACCAGGAAGATAATTTAAATAACCTCTTGTATAATAAAAAAGTATGCCTTCTAAGCATGACAATTATGTGCTGGTACGGTATTTACAATTGAGGATCGTATAAATGGCTGCATGATCCGCAGTATGAATGGTGAGGAACTTGAGGAAGATAGTAGAGAAATGCGTGCGATGGTGGCCTATCTGACATATCTCTCAGAAGGAATCGAAGTTGGGGAAGAGATTCCATGGCGAAAACCTAGTGAAATGAAGGAAATTCCTGAACCAGATATAGTAAACGGTGAAGAATTATATGAATCAAAGAACTGTATGTCTTGCCATGCGGTTGATGGTTCTGGTACAGGAGCAACGTCAGGTCTAGCTTTATGGGGAGATAAATCCTTTAATGACGGCGCTGGATTGGCTCGTCTTACAAAAACTGCTGGATATATTCAAGATAATATGCCAGTTGAACAAGAGGCTACATTAACTGATCAGGAAGCAGCCGACTTAGCAGCTTATATTCTTTCACAATATCGTCCGAAGTTTGCTGGGCACAAAGAGGATTGGCCAAATGGTCGTCCAACAGACATTATAGATAGAGAACGAGTAGAACAAATTCAAAATGATACCTTTGATTGGACTGAGATTGAAAATGTCATTCCTAAAAATGAGTAGTTTATCCAGGATAGTGATGCACAGAAAGGCTCTCGGTCTATAATTATCTTGGAGGCTAAGTTGCATTTGGAAACGCTGATAAAATCTTTTCTCATCAAGTTGCTAGCCTGTGAAGCACACTTGATGTACGATAATATATAGAGTATTCCATTATTAGGATACAAAAGATCAGCAAGGGGTGTTTCAAAATGTATGATATTGCAATTATTGGGGGAGGTCCAGCTGGAGCGACGGCAGCTATCTTTGCTGCAAAGGCTGGCAAAAAAACATTGCTCATTGACAATGACAAAGGAATGACAAGAAGAGCGTTACTTTTGAATTACTATGCGATTGACAAACTCACTGGTCCAGATATGGTTGATACAGGGTTAAAACAAGCTGAAAAATTGGGAACAGAGATTGTACAGGATACGGCTACTGCTCTGAACCAAACTGGAGAGACGTTGCAGATTGAAACAGAGAATAGCCAATACGAAGCCACTCATGTTATTCTTGCTACTGGAGCAGCGGTTAATTTCGCTGAAGCGATTGGTGTACAGACAACAGAAGGAACCGAACCACGGATTAAAAAAGTCGTTAAGGTTGATTCTAACGGCAAGACAAATTTAAAGAGTGTCTGGGCAGCAGGAACTTGTGCTGGAGTCAGCGTCCACGCCATTATCACAGCAGGTGACGGAGCAAAAGTAGCTGTTAATGTTATTAGTGAATTAAACGGAAAACGTTACGTTGATCACGATGTATTAAAAGCCTAATTTAAAAGTGACTAAAACCGTATTGATCTATGGTCAATGCGGTTTTAGTATGTATAAGCTTTAGAAGAAATTCAAGACAGGTGCTGTCACGGACAAAAATAGAGAAATTGTGAAAAATCGTCCGAGAGAAGCGCTGTCACGGATAAAAACAACAAAAATCCGAAAAATCGTCCGAGAGAAGCGCTGTCACGGACAAAAATAACAAAAAACCGAAAAAAAGTCCGAGAGAAGCGCTGTCACGGACAAAAATAACAAAAATCCGAAAAATCGTCCGAGAGAAGCGCTGTCACGGATAAAAACAACAAAAATCCGAAAAAAAGTCCGAGAGAAACGCTCTCTCGGACAAAAGAATAATAAAAATCAAGAAAAAACATCTCGCACAGCTAGTTCCCGTTCATGCACGTCTACCCTAATATCGGTGCGCTAATTTTGCCTAACAGCCTCATTGAATAATCCGAGGGACGCGTGCACTCATCTCTTTTTGCATGAAGAAAACCACAAGCAATATAGCAAACCCAATGCTATTTAAAATAACATTTGGAAAGATAAATAAACAAGCACTACTGAATAAAAGCATTCGGTCAAGTATGGTTGCGCGTGTTACCAGCCAGCCGATCATTGCTCCTGCAAAGGCAATAATGCTGAGCAGGGCTGTAATGACAACGAGAATAATTTCCCAAACTGTGCCATCCATTAGTAATGCTGGCTCTAACACAAACATAAATGGAATAATAAATCCGATGCTTCCACGTTTAACAGCCTCTAACCCAACCCGATTTGGATTTTCCTCCGCGATCCCTGCTGCGGCATAAGCTGCGACAGCAACAGGAGGTGTAATCGCAGAAAAAATAGAGAAATAGACGATAAATAGGTGTGCTGCCATTGGCTGGATGCCTAATTCGATTAATGCAGGTGCCGCAAGCATTGCTGTTAAAATATAGGCAGCAGCAACGGGCATACCCATTCCCAGGACAATACATATGAACATGACAAGCAATAGTGTAGGAACAAGGAGGCCATTCGTTAAGCCAAGCACAATACTTGTTATTTTCCCTCCAAGCCCTGTTGATATAATAGCAGGGATGATTAGTGCAGCGGCAGCACAAGCTGCTGTAACTGGAATGGACGATTTTGCCCCATCAACGAGTGCATGGAATGTCGCTTTTACACCAATGCGTGTTTCTTTACGGAACCAGCTTACGACAATCATGACAAGAATGGCATAGAATCCCGTTCTAGAGGCACTATAGCCCTGCATGAGAAGATATATAAGTACAATAAAAGGAATAAAATGATACCATCCCTCTTTTAGCACCTTTTTTACATTTGGAATATTTTCTGCTTTCGGTAGCGGCATATCGGATCGAACCGCTTCCAGGTGCACCATGAAGAGTAAGGAAACATAATAGAGAATAGCTGGAATTGCGGCAGCAAGTGCTATCGTTCCATACGGTATTTGTGTAACGGCAGCCATTAAGAAAGCAGATGATCCCATAATCGGTGGTAGAATACTTCCCCCCGTTGATGCTGCAGCTTCAATTCCTGCAGCTGCAGCCGGCTTATAACCACTGCGTTTACTGGCTGGAATCGTGAAAGAGCCGGTAGCAACAACATTTGCAGTGGGGCTTCCCGAAATAGAACCGAAAAAGGCACTCGTTAGGACGGCGACTTTTGCAGCGCCACCCCGTGTTTTTCCCGCAATGGCAGTAGATAACTGAAAGAAAAATTCCCCCGCACCAGATTGTTTTAAAAATGCACCGAATAAAAGAAAGATAAACACGAATGTAGCTGCAACGGAAATGGGAGAGCCCCATAGTCCGTTATAGCTAAAAGAAAGTTCGTGAATGATTTCTGTAAAGGAAAAAGGACGATGCTGCCATATTCCTGGTAAATAATGCCCTAGAAAAATATAACTAAGACCGGCAAGCACAATTGCGATAATAGGGAATCCCATCGCTCGACGCGCTGCTTCAATCGCTAATACAATGTATAGCAGACCAAAAAATAAATCAAGTGGGGTAAGCGGATCCATAATCGGAATTCGCATGGCAATTCGTTCCGCGTGTATGGAAAAATAAATACCAGCTAATATGACGAGTAATACCGCAGAGTAGTCAACTAAAGTCGGATTTTCGGTTGTTTTTTTCTCGTGAGCTTTGCGGGAATAACCATATAATAAGAAGGCGATCGCAAGGATCCCTGATAGATGCAGTGCCATCTGATTCAATGGTTCTAGCTTTCCCCAAATGACTGACCAAATTTGATATACTGCAAGTAAACAGGCAAGTATTTGAAAAATATGTAAATGAATGGATGTCAGCTGACGACGGTAGCCGTAACCAAACCAGCCGATGATACGTGCTTTTAAATTCAAATGAAACAAACCCCTTTATCGGATGTTAACCACTGCCAATCATATGGATTAATGGTCGAGCAGTCCTTTTTCTTCAAAAAATTTCTCCGCCCCTGGATGCAGTGGGAGGGAACCAACATTGCTCATATTTTCTTTTTTTAGTGCTTTAAATTCTTCATGAACAGTATCTAAATAGCCGAGACTGTTGTAAATGCTTTTTGTTACCGTATATACCTCTTCGTCGGGCACATCCTTATGAACAATAAGAATTGCTGGTGTACTTAACGTGTGCACGTCTTCATGAAGGAAATCATACGTACCTGCTGCAATGACATTAGGCTCCATTCCTAAGTTTTCAGCAACGGTTTGAATCATATCTTCATCAAAAGTAACCATGTTTAAATCTGTCATTGTTGCTGCCTCAATGACGTTGCTGGAAGGAGCGGATTCCGCATTTCCTGCGGCATCCAGTCTGCCATCTGCCATTAATTCAAACGCCATGGAACCTGAGAAAAAGTCAACAGACCCTCCATGAGCAATAATATCTTCATATGTGACTCCATAATAGTTTAAAATCTCCCGAGTAATTACTTCTCCTGCTGATCCCTGTTGATTCATGGATATACGGAGCGGTCTCTCGTTGTCCAACAAATCGGAAATAGATTGTCCTCCAAGTTCTTTTCTAGTAAAAAGCTGATAATAGTTTGCAGGCACAACTACGCTGACTGCACGGATGTCTTTATCGGCCTGATTGTATGGATCTAACCCTTTATAAGCAGCGTACGATGTCATCGAATAAGATAAACCGTACGAAACGACTCCTGTTCCAACCATTAATGGGTTTTCAATAATACTGCCAGGTTCTACCGTGACGAATGATCCTGGATTTTCACGGCGAATGGATTCTGCAATTCCTTCTGTAAAAATTGCCCAGGCACCGCCAGTGCGCCCGCCTTTAATTGTTGTTATAAGCTGTGTTTCTTGTGCTTTGGAAACTTCAGATTCTGTTTCGCTTCCACAAGCGATTAACAGTAATAATCCGCATAGGCAAATAGGCAGTTTCCAGAAGCTTCTATTCAGGTTATTTTTTACTTGAATCATATTAATTTACCTGTTCTTCTTTCACAAGCAGACTGATATCCAAATTTTTCACAGAGTGTGTTAAAGCTCCAAGTGAAATATAGTGCACACCCGTTCCGGCGTATGCTGCCAGATTATCGGGATGAATGCCGCCAGAGGCTTCTGTAATAATTGAATCGGGTACGAGCAGCGCGAAAGCTTTTACCTCTTCTGGACTGCGATTGTCAAACATAATGACATCTGCTTCTGCTTTTACAGCTTCGAGAACAGCTTCCTTATTTTCCGTTTCTACTTCGATTTTAACCATATGTCCGAGTGCTTCACGTGCTTTTTCAACGGCTTTTGTAATAGAACCTGCATAAGAAATATGATTATCTTTGATCATGACACCATCATATAGACCATTCCGATGATTTTTACCGCCGCCAACGGTTACGGCATACTTTTCCAGCATACGTAAACCTGGTGTTGTTTTTCGTGTATCACAAATTTGGATGGCCGGGTCATTTAATGTTTGTACACTTTGCTGTGTTAAGGTTGCAATCCCGCTCATTCGCTGTAATAGATTTAAAATGACGCGTTCTCCTGTTAAAATATTACGGACAGATCCATAGACTTCTGCGATGCTTTCTCCTTTTTGTACCTTGTCGCCATCGGTAAAGTGCAACGTAATTTCTAAATTTGGGTCAAGTAAATGATAAGCTTGCTGAATGATATTTAGTCCAGCAATCACGCCACTTTCTTTAGCGATAAATACACCGCTGCCTTTTTGCTCCGCTGGAAAAATCGTATGACTTGTTAGATCTTGATCGCCAATATCCTCCAGGAAAAAATCTTCAAGCATTTTTCTTAATTTAATTTGATTCATCGTAAATACGCTCCAGTTTCTTTTTAATTATTTGCTTGTTAATAATTTCACATATATTGCATAAAAATAGGTAGAATGATAGTCTATATATGTGTCATGACATCTATATTTACATAGAATGAAAGTAATTTCAAGTAGTTTTTTGAAGGGAATGAAATGGATGAAAGAAAAAATGTCAGCTCTTGAACGTCAGAAGTTGATTGTACTGGAGCTGAAGCAGTCGAATAAACCAATTACGGCATCTGCATTTGCGGAGAAGACAAATGTATCGCGCCAGGTGATTGTTCAGGATGTATCCATCTTAAAAGCCAAGCGTGAGCCAATTATCGCAACGAGTCAAGGATATATTTTTATGGATAATCAAGTGGAAGATAAAATGATGCGGAAGACGATTGTTGTCAATCATACACCGGAACAAACATTAGAGGAATTGTATACGATTGTCGATCACGGAGTAATGGTAAAAGATGTGCGTGTGGAACATCCCGTTTATGGTGATATTACCGCTTCGATTCGTGTAAGTAATCGGAAGGAGGTTGACACTTTTTATGAAAATTTAAGAGAGCCGCATGCTACACATTTATCTTCTCTTACGGATGGATTGCATTTGCACACGCTAGAGGCCGATTCGCTGGAGAAAATTGCGAATGCCTGTAAGGAATTGGAGAGCATGGGTATTTTAGCAGGGACTGCTGATTAATGATAAGTAAGGGATGAAGAAGGCAGTTCTGGCTTGGCTGTAAGAGCGGGGCAGCCTCTTACTGCTCTGAAGCATAAACCCCTTGATGATAAGCTATGATTTCTCTGACTGCCTGAATGATATCCTTTACTTGTGGAATGGCGGCGCTCTCCAAGTGCTGATTATTAGGAATGGGAACTGGATGTCCTCCTAATCGTTTGATTGGGGCTTTTAAATCAGCAAAGGCTTTCTCAGCTGCAATACTAGCAATTTCCGCACCATATCCGCTTCTTTTTACTGCCTCGTGAACGACTAGCAAACGCCCAGTTTTAGCAACGGAAGTTAAAATACATTGTTCATCCAACGGGACTAGCGTTCGTGGGTCAATGACTTCGATTGAGATTTGCTCTTTAGCCAAAATTCCAGCTGCTTCTAAGGACTTTACAACCATGATGCCAGTGGCGACAATTGTTACATCATGACCTTCTCGTTTTATAGCTGCTTCACCAAGAGGAATTTCGTATGCTGTCTCCGGCACGGCTGCTTTTTCTTTGTATAATAATTTATGCTCATAGAAAATGACGGGATTAGGGTCCTTGATTGCGGAAATGAGTAACCCTTTCGCATCATAGGCGGTAGCGGGCTGAATGACCTTTAAACCGGGAATGTGGGTAAGCCAGGACTCTAAGCTCTGGGAATGCTGTGCGGCAGCGCCTGTACCCGAACCACTGGGCGTACGTATAACGAGGGGAACATTCCCTTTTCCGCCATACATATAACGAATTTTCGCCGCATGATTGACAATTTGATCTAATGCAAGTGCTAGAAAATCAGAGAATTGAATGTCTACAATTGGTCGCATTCCCGTTAACGCTGCTCCTACCGCAACTCCCGTTATACCCAGCTCACTAATAGGTGTATCCCGAATCCGTTTTTCGCCAAATTCTTCTAATAGTCCTTGTGTCACACCAAAGGAACCCCCATACTTGCCAATATCTTCGCCTAACAGAAAGACCTTTTTGTCTTGTCGCATCATCTGTGCAATGGCTTCCCTAATTGCTTCCGAATAAGTTAACGCACGCATTGATTTATCTCCTTTAAGCATATACATCTTTGAATAGTTCCTCTAAGCTGGGATCTTCACTTTCCAAAGCAAACAGCGTTGCTTGCTTTACTTCTTTTTGAATGGCTGCTTTTATTTCGAAGCTAGTTTCTTCTGTTAATTGTCCGATTTGCATAAGGTGTTGTTCAAATTGCATAATTGGATCTTTCTTTCTTTGCTCTTCTACTTCTTCTTTTGAACGATAAAGCTGTTTATCACTTTTGGAGTGTCCACTGATTCGATATGTTTTCGCTTCAATCAATGTTGGGCCTTCTCCGTTTCGTGCACGTTGCACAGCTGTTTCCGCTGCTTCGATAACATCTGGAAGCTGATTGCCATCGATTGTCACACCTAAAAAGCCATAAGCTTTGGCACGTACTGCTAAATTTTTTATATTAGTCATTTGTGCAATTGGACTCGACATGCCGTATTGATTATTTTCACAGACAAAAACAACGGGTAATTGCCAAATGGCTGCAAGATTTAATGCTTCGTGAAAGCTTCCTTCGTTCGTAGCACCATCTCCAAAAAAGCATACCGTAACTTCATTGCTTTCATTCAATTGCGCTGTGAGGGCGGACCCGACAGCAATCGGAATATTCCCGCCTACAATCCCATTCGATCCTAGATTACCACTAGCTAAATCGGATATATGCATGGAACCGCCCTTACCACGACAATAACCTGTAGCCTTACCAAATATTTCCGCCATCATTTTATTCAAATCTGCCCCCATGGCAATAGAATGACCGTGTCCGCGATGTGTGCTTGTTATTTTATCTCCCTCTTTTAGAACAGAACAAACGCCTACAGCTGTCGCTTCCTGGCCAATACAAAGATGTGTCGTCCCGTGAAACAGTCCCTGTTTCATGCTCCGATATACTTCTTCCTCGAAATAACGAATGCGAATCATTTGTTGATATCGTTCAATGTTTTTTTGTTTGTTTTCGCTGGCTTGCATATATTCACATCCTTAGCTCAAGTAGCGATGATATAATGTTTTTGCTTTGTCCACATCATTGGTTCCGTGAATGAGTGCACGACCATCCTTGAAGATGACCATTCTTTGGTCATCGATTGTAAAGGAGAGAAGGAAATCATTGGCTTCCACTTTCCCATCTGTTTTACGGAGTTGTTCTGCTAATTGTTTTAAGTTGCGCTGCTGTGTGTTTGCTGGTCTGATTTGAACGGATTCTCTGCCACATAATACAGCGGTTTTTGTTTGCTCATTAAAATGTAAAAAAGGATATGCTGCATCCTTGCCGCAAGAAGGACAGTCCGCTTTTTTTAATTTATTTACATCGATTTGCGTCGTTTGATTTGTCCAAACATCGAATGAAACAAGGGTTTTTCTTAGTGCATCGTAATTATCTGTGAGTATTTTCAACGCTTCTGACGTTTGATGAACGACTACTTGACTTGCTGCAGGTTGAATGATTCCGGCTGTATCGCAGGTCGGTCCGCCAACCGGAACATTTTCCATTAAACAATGCAGACACGGGGTTTCTTTAGGAATGATGGTAAAGCTCATCCCATAACTGCCTACACAGGAGCCATAAATCCAAGGTATTTGGTATTTTTGCGAAATGTCATTAATCATCATGCGAATATCAAAATTGTCCGTTGCGTCTAAAATAAGATCAACATGGTTATGTACGAGGTTTTCCAATTCAATAGGTGTGACATCCATGATTTTGGCATCAATTTCTGTATCTGTATTGATTTTTTGCAGTCTTGCCTTGGCAGCAACTGCCTTTGGAATGCGATTTCTTGCGTCCGCTTCCGTATATAATTGTTGTCTTTGCAGATTACTCCATTCGATATAATCCCGATCGACAATGGTTAGTTTGCCGATGCCCCCTCTCGTTAGCATTTCAGAGCTTAATGTGCCTAATGTTCCGATTCCGATAATCAAAACATGCTTTTCTCTTAGTTTTTGTTGCCCCTCTTCTCCGATGGGGGAAAAGAGGATTTGTCTGGAGTAGCGTTCCATCATTATAGACTGATCCCTTCTAGTGGACTGCTTGCGGTTGCCATTCTTTTCTTCGGTATTCTGCCCGCTTCATATCCTAGTTTTCCAGCTTCGACGGCTAACTTCATCGCTTTTGCCATTTTTACGGGATCTTTCGCGCCTGCAACAGCGGTATTAAGTAAGACGGCATCCGCCCCTAATTCCATCGCGTATCCTGCATCCATGGGTGAGCCAATTCCTGCATCAACAATTACTGGAATGCTTGCTTGTTCGATGATAAAGCTTAAGTTTAATGGATTAATAATTCCCTGACCAGAACCAATAGGGGATGCTCCAGGCATAATCGCGTGTACCCCTAATTCTTCTAATTTTTTAGCAAGCACAACATCATCGGAAGTATAGGTTAATACCGTAAATCCTTCATTGAGCAGCTGCTCCGCTGCTCTTAATGTTTCAATTGGGTCGGGCAGCAATGTTTTATCACAGCCGATAATCTCGACTTTTATCATGTGACAAATCCCTGAAGCTTGTGCAAGCTTTGCGATTCTTACCGCTTCCTCTGCAGTTTTCGCACCTGCCGTATTCGGGAGGAATTTATATTTATCTAAATCTATCTTTTCTAAAAAATTTGGTTGACTAGGTTTAAAGATATTCATTCTTCTAACTGCAAATGTTAATACTTCAGTTCCAGAGGCAGTGACAGCCTCTTTTTGTAAATCAAAATTCGCAAACTTACCTGTCCCAAGAAATAATCTTGACGAGAATTCATATTCACCAATCTTTAACATGTTACTTTCCTCCATTCTTTAGGTAAAACGGGGGATAATTCGGTTCTCCAGTCATCCCCCAATGAAATGGGATTTTAGAAAATCATCCACCACCGACAAATTGAACAAGTTCGATTTTATCCCCCTCGGTTATTTCAGTTGTTTCATGTTCTTGTTTCTGTAAAATCGTTTGATTATATTCCACAATAATCACTGGGCTATTTAATTGGCAGTGGTGGATAAGCTCCGAAATAGTGTGTATGGTGCTTGGTACTTCGACCGTGGAACCGTTGATAAGTAATTTCACTTCATTCACCTCCCATCCATTTTTTTGCGATATTCCAAAGAAGCTGTCTTACAATTTTCTGCCAGCAATATACCAGATAAAACAGCAATTCCACTAGCTCCTGCGTGTAGAACATCAGAAAGATTATTTGGTGTTATCCCGCCAATAGCAATAATTGGGACTTTCACACTGCGAGTCACTTCCTTTAATTTCTTTAAACCATGTGGCGGCAAGCCCTTTTTAGAATTGGTTTCAAAAATATGACCGTAAACTAAATAATGGGCACCCTGTGCTTCTTTCTCCAACGCTTCCTCAATGTGGTGTACAGAGCAGCCGATTTTCAAGGAAGGGAAATATTGCGTAACATCGCGTATATCGATGCTATTGGTAGTCAATTGTACGCTGCCTAATTGCTCAGTAACTGCAATATCAACGCGATCGTGAATGATCATTTTTTTACGATCAATTCCTGCTGCCATCAGTTTGTTAATGACAGTAATATGATCTTTTGCAGTCCAGTTTCTTTCCCGTAGGTGGATATAGTCTATATTTGCAGCAATTGCTTTTACTTTTTCCACAAATTCGCCAGTGGATTGTTTTCCGGTTGAAATAATATGCAGGCTTTTCATTTGCTGCTCCTTTAATGTATTAAAATCAAAAAACCACTTTTCTGTAAACACAGGAAAGTGGTTTGCTCATGACCAAATCTTCATAAATCGCAATAATCACTTCCCTTCGCTAGTCTTAACTAGAGCAGGTTATAAGAATCCCGAAGTCACACTTCGATCTCAGCTTGTTTTACAAGCACTCCCAGTGGGTCGTTCATATTTAATTTATTACATATATTAACATGAATTTGAATTTTGTCAACTGACTGTTTGAATTACTTTACTTTTCAGTTTAGCGACATGAGCTTTGCTCCTAATTGGTATGGAGGCTTTTGCAAGTTTCAAACATGCAGGAAAATAAAGCTGGATAAAGTAATTCTTGAAGTATTTACGCTTTGTTATGTTCAAGCTTATGATAAAATGTACTGTGAAACAGGAGAACCGTCTCCCTGTTTAGCTGGAGGGATAGATATGAAATTATTAGTTGTTGAGGATGATAAGGCAATTGCTTCCGGATTGGAGTATTCCTTGATTCAGGAGGGGTATGAGGTGATTGTTTGTCATCGTGTGCAGGAAGCAATGAAGATCATCGAAACGAGTATGGATACAATTTCCCTATGTTTATTTGACTTATCTTTGCCAGATGGGAGCGGCTATGACCTATGCAGCCGTGTGAAAGAAGCGGCCGATGTTCCTGTAATTTTTCTAACCGTTGTTGACGACGAGGCGAATGTTGTGATGGGATTGGACATGGGAGCAGATGATTATATTACCAAACCATTTCGCCTGCGTGAATTAAGCTCGCGTATTAAAACTGTGCTCAGACGCTATCAAAAAAGTGCAGCACAGGGAAAAAATGTGATTCATCTTCATTCATTAGAGGTGCACCCATTAGAAGGAAAGGTGTACAAGGAAGGATCTGAGCTTACTTTAACAGCACTTGAATATCGGTTATTTATGATTTTTATCAATCATCGTGGTCAAATACTTTCTCGGGAGCAGCTCTTGGAAATGATATGGGATGTTGCTGGGGATTTTGTAAATGATAATACATTAACCGTTTATATCAAACGATTGCGGAAAAAAATTGAGGATAACCCACAAAAACCGAGACTGATTGAAACAGTCAGAGGGTTAGGGTATAGGATGGTAGCAGAAAATGTTAAGAAATAAAGAGATTCGGTTTTTCCTGATAATAACAATATTGATTTTAGGAGCAGGGATTTTATTTGGTCTTATTCATTCGCCCGTGACGGCGTTATATATTGCTATTATTGGTGGCAGCATGGCTGTTTGTTATATTTTATGTATGACGTGGCGTTATCGGAAAATCATGAAGTTATCTGATTATTTGCGGGAAATTATGGCGGGAGACACCTCGCTTGATGTTCGAGAGAATAGTGAGGGAGACCTTAGTATATTAAAAAATGAAATTTATAAAATGACAAGGATGTTATCGGAACACCAGGAAGTGCTGCAGAAAGATAAAGAAAAACTTACAGATGCGATATCCGATATCTCCCATCAAATAAAGACCCCGCTCACCTCGATGACTGTAATGGCGGATTTATTAAATAATCCTAATTTAGAGATAGATAAGCGACGTGAATTTACCTATCACATTCGTCAGCAACTGGAAAGAATGGACTGGCTTGTTTCATCGTTACTAAAGCTTTCCAAGATTGATGCAGGGACCATGTTGTTTAATCAGGAAAGCGTAGAAGTTGGTCTGTTGCTGGAAGAAGTGATAGCACCGTTGGAAATCCCTATTGAGCTAAAGGAAATCGAATTGAAAATAAAAAAGCAGTCAGAAACAGTTTTTATTGGTGATAAAAACTGGACAAAAGAGGCACTTATTAATATTTTAAAAAATGCCATTGAGCACACACAGAATGGTGGGAAAATTACCATTGCCTATGGAGAAAATACGCTTTTTACAGAAATTCAAATACAAGATAATGGGAGAGGAATAGAAAAAACGGAAATTCCGCATATTTTTAAGCGCTTTTATAAAGGAAGTCAGGCGGCAGATGGCAGTGTTGGGATCGGTTTAGCAATGGCTTATTCGATTATTACGCAGCAGCAAGGGGATATTGAAGTAATTAGTGAACCGGGTAAGGGAACGTTTTTTATTATTAAATTTTACAAGCAGATCGTTTAAACCTAAATTAACTGGCAGTAAGAACCCCATTTCAAGAATTTGCGGTGAAAAACAAGAATTGTAAGTGGGGGACTACTTCGAGTATATCCCCGATTGGTTCAACTAATATCAGTGAGGATGAAAAAAACCCGACTGACTGAAGTGTCACTTTATGTAAAGTGACAAGATTGTCACTAAAATTGTCACCATCGCGTCATTTTGGACAAGTAAAGTAGAAAGCAAAGGAACGTAAGGGAGGAAAATGAAATGGAATTAATGCGAATTGAAAATTTGTCTAAAGTGTACGGGAAAGGTGACACCGCAGTAAAAGCATTGGATAATGTATCTTTTTCCGTTGAGCAGGGAGAGTTTGTAGCAATTATTGGTCCCTCAGGTTCCGGGAAATCAACCTTGCTGCATCTGTTGGGAGGTGTTGACAGACCAACAAATGGGAAGGTATTTATTGAAAAAACGGATATATATGGATTAAATGAAACGCAGCTTGCTATCTTTCGAAGACGGCAAATTGGTTTAATTTATCAATTTTATAATCTCCTGCCGATTTTAACGGTGGAAGAAAATATTACTCTGCCAATGCTGCTGGATGCACATCAGGTAGAACAAAAGCATTTCAAGGAAATTGTGGAAATACTAGGGCTGCAAAAACGTCTCGATTATTTGCCAAATCAATTATCTGGGGGACAACAGCAGCGTGTCTCGATTGGCAGAGCATTGATTAGTAATCCATCTATTATACTTGCCGATGAGCCAACAGGAAACCTCGATAGTAAGAATAGTAAAGAAATCATTGATTTGTTAAAGCTTTTTAATAAAAAATATAATCAAACCTTAGTCGTAATAACACATGATGATCGCATTGCTTTGCAAGCAGATCGCGTGATTTCAATAGAGGATGGCAGGATTGCTAAGGACGAGGTGATTCGTCCATGAATATCGTCAATAAAGTAACACTGAGACATCTAAAGGAGAATAAGCGGAGAACGCTGGTTACGATTTTTGGTGTTATTATCTCTGTGGCAATGATTACAGCTGTGGCAACGTTAGGTGTTTCTTTTATTGATATGCAGCAGCGAGATGCTATTTCCCATAATGGTGACTGGCATTATGCGATGCACGATATAGATAAAGAACAATTAAAAGCCATTCAAGCGGATGATCATACAGAATCTGTAGGGCTTATAGAGGAATTAGGATACGCCCCTTTAAATGACCAATCGGAAAAGAGATATTTCTACGTTCGGGCGATGGATGAAACAGCGATGGAACAAATGCAAGTCAAGCTGACTGCCGGTAGACTTCCAACAAATGAAAATGAGGTTGTTATTTCCGAAAAATTACGGGGAGAAGATTTCCCTTATCAGCTTGGGGATACCATCAAGCTGGATATTGGTGAACGATATGAGATAGGCGGAGAAGGTCGTATCCTAGGTCAGGATGACTCACTTAATAGAGATGAAGATGGGGTGGGGGAAGAAATACGCAATCCATCAGCACATAGCTTTACGCTTGTTGGTGAGATAGAGGAGCCTATTTGGGATTACCCTTGGTCACCAGGTTATACTATGTTGTCTTATACAGATGGAGAATCTTTATCAGAGATCGATGGGGCATATGTTCATGTAAATAAATTAAGCAATACGTTATTTGATAATGTTGAAGAATTGCAGTTAGATATTGGAGTGGATGCTGAACAAAGTGAATTTAATACTGGATTATTAGATACGCATTTAATTTCGTTAAATAGCGGTATGGTTACTGTGTTATCTGGTCTGCTCTCGATCATTATCGTGATTATTATGATTGGAGCAATCGTTCTCATTTATAATGCTTTTGCTATATCTGTATCTGAACGATCGCGGTATTTGGGGATGCTATCTAGTGTTGGGGCAACGAAAAGACAAAAGCGAAATTCCGTGTTATTTGAAGGATTGGTTATTGGACTGATTAGTATTCCAATTGGCATTGGAGCAGGGCTGCTAGGGATAGGGATTACATTGCATTTTATTAATAACATGTTATTAAGTGCAGGTTTTAATTCTGATATTCATTTGGTTGTGACACTGCCAATCTTTATTATTGCAATTGTGGTGTCTTTCCTTACGATTATGATTTCTGCATGGATACCAGCTGTAAAAGCTTCAAAAATAACAGCAATTGATGCCATTCGTCAGTCCGAGGATATTAAACTTACGAAAAGAAAAGTGAAAACGAATCGATTTGTTCAGAAATTATTTGGCTATGAAGCGGAAATTGCGTTAAAAAATCTAAAAAGAAATAAGAAACGCTATCATGTTACCGTCTTTTCGTTAATGATCAGTATTATTTTATTTTTGTCGGTTAGTTTTTTTACAAATACATTAACGAAATCCTATGAGTTACAATCTGAGGCACAGAACTATGATCTTTCTATTCGCGATAGTTCTGATGGGAATAAGCTCGCTGATCTATATCCTTCCATAGAAAATATGGAGCTTGTCAACGAGAGTACGATGTACCAGCGAATTTATTTATCAGCTTATATATCGGAAGAGATGGCTGGGGACACGATGGAAGACGTGGATGAAGAAATGATTAATCAAGGAGCACTGGCAGAAGAAGGTGTGTACTATACAATCAATTTAATCGGTCTCCCAGAAAAAGCCTGGGATGATTATTTGCATGACAATCATCTTGCAGTACCATCGCATGAGAAACGGCCGGCAGTTTTAGTGAACACGGTATCTTATATGGATTATGATAATAAATATGTGGAAACCGAGATGCTGCATGTAAACGAAGGAGATCCATTGCCTCTTCGGCTTGAACACTATAATGAAAAAGAAGATGACTGGGAGATAATGAATGAAGGAGAACTTAATTTAATTGGCCTTACGGATCATCTTCCGATGGGATTCTTTTATCCTTCCATGAATACACTGATTGTAATTGTCAACGAGCAAACGTTTAATGGCTTGATGGAAAGTATACCTAATAGTTACAATCAAATCCGGGAAGCCTATTTGACATCAGACGATCCTTATCAGGTTCAAGAAGATATCGAGGCACTTAATCCAAGTAGCGGTTTAGAAATAAGCAATATATATGAATTTCAACAGCAGGATAAACAATTAACCTTAGCCATATCTATCTTTATATACGGGTTTATTATTCTTATCACGCTCATCTCAATTGCGAATATATTTAATACCATTTCAACAAGTGTTGCGCTGAGAAAAAGAGAATTTGCAACGATGAAATCGATTGGTATGACACCAAAAGCTTTCAATAAAATGATCCGTTTTGAAAGTTTGTTTTACGGAATCAAGTCGTTAATATATGGCTTGCCAATCAGTATCATCGTGATGTATTGTATTCATGTTCAGACAAGGGACGCTTTCGATTATCGTTTCCAATTACCTTGGGGTTATATTACGATTGTTATTTTAGCTGTCTTCACCATTGTTGGAGTTGCTATGATTTATTCAACCTCAAAATTGAAAAAGGACAACATCGTTGAAACACTAAAGCAAGAAAATATTTAAAGAATGAAAAGGGGAAGAGTTCTGTTGTTTCATGTACTGTGAAACAACAGAACTCTTCCCTATTTTCCCTGATTCAAAGCAAATAGGAAAACCAGCTGGTTAACTTTGAAAGCAGCCAATTGGTGACTTTTTTACCTGAAGACACTTTTTCGGGAGATAGCCCTGCTGTCACATCATAGGTACCATCAGGATTCACTTTTAAACTTTCCTGTTTTGTCAATATGGTACTTTCTTTTATAAGATGCTCGGAAAATTCCTTGCTATCAATGATAACTATAACCTCTGTGTTTAGAAAGGTGCTTCTTGGATCTAAATTAAAAGATCCAATGGCACTAATCCGGTTATCGAAGACGAATGTTTTTGCGTGAATGGATTCTGATTGTGATTGAAATTCGTATAATTGCACGTCCGACTGAGCAATCTCATTGCGATACTTCGTATAACCTGAAAAGGCAAATAAATTAGGCGTGGAGGCAAGTGAATTTGTATAAATTTCAATATTCGGTGCTGTGATGGCATTTTTATTCACATAGCCCATCATTTCCTCTGTAGGAATGACGTAAGGGCTTTCCATATAAATAGACTCTTCAGCCGCCTCCATTAACGCAATTAAATTTTTCCAGATCCAAGGATTGCTATTTAAGCGAAACAAAGAATTATGCATAAATGTAATTTTATTGACAGGAAAGGAAAAATCTAACCAATCAAGTTTAAAATCAAACAAATCAGGATTTTCTTTTCGAGCTGTCTCTAAAATTATTTCTAATTCCTTTTTCTTCTTAACCGCTCTTTTTTTCTGACTTCTGGATAAGGACCTATAAGGCGTTTTCGAATATTCATCATGCCATACCTCATCATAATATGTTTTTATTTGATGAATCACACTGCCATTTAGTTGAGCCTGATTTTCTCCTTGATTAATAATAATAACATCACGATCGTTCGATGCCCCTTCATAGCCTGCTGGACCAAAGTATTTATCTCCAATATTGCGGCCGCCAATCATCGCGAACGTCTCATCAGCAAGAATAAGTTTATCGTGAAAACGATGATTCCATGTCCATGGTTTGAATGGCTGAAATGGTTCAAAGTATTTAAATTCAATGTTAGGGTGCTCTGTAAATACATAAAGAGCTTCTTTCAAACTTTTGTTAAATGTATTTACTATTCCATCCAAGACAATGCGAACACGAACCCCGCGATTACCTGCTTCAATAATGCTTGAAATAAATAATTTACTGGAAATGTCATCTTTAATGGAGTAGTAAGAGATATCCAGACTCTCTTTTGCATTCTCCACCAGATTAAATCTTGCCCGGCCTGATTCAAATCGATCCTGTACTAAGGCGATTCTATCTTCAGCAATAGTGTTACTAGTAAAATGGCTCATCTCTTTTTCCTCTATCCATTGTTCTGTATTTGGCTGTTGAAAGTGAAATAAAAAGATTCCAGTCACTATTATGTAAACAATGTAAATACCTGTAAAAATACCAAGCGTGGATAGAACACGACGAAACATAAATATATTCACCTGCTCTACAACAAGGGAACGAATTTCCCATTATTCTTTATGTATGATTATGCAATAAATGAATTTCTATGCGGTTATTTTATAGTTGTTTTTATAGTAGATGCCCTTTTTAAAACTTTCAGTCCCATTATACGCTATTTTTGTATAAGTGGATTGTTTAAGATATAGTTCTGCAAACAGGCCCTTAATGGAATAGGAAGATAAAAAGAATGAACCTTTAGGAAAATAAACCGATCTTTTTTAGACAAGTGTCGGTTTTTTACTGTTTTAAAAGTAATTATCTCATAGCCATCATTATTCAAAACAGGCTGCTATTTATTATGAACGGGGAGATAAAACAGCTTGAAGAAGTCCAAGAATATTCAAATTTTGTGATTTCATTGTTAACGGAACTGGAATCAGAACTTTGAAATTGGGATAAAATAGAGTTTGGGATATGAAAAATCGTTTGAGAGGTGGTGTGGCAAAACTTGCAAAGGTTTAGGATAAAGAGTAACACTGGGGAGAGTAGATTTGTTTAATTTTGGATAATAAGGGGATATAATATATATGAGAGAAAAAAGGTCTATAAAGTAGAAAGAAGGATTATGATGGATTTTAAAAATGTAACTGTAGCTGGCAGTGGTGTGTTAGGCAGTCAAATTGCCTACCAGGTTTCTTTTAAAGGTTTTAATGTAACCGTGTATGATATTAATGATGCGGCTATCGAAGCAGCAAAAAGCAGAATGAAGCAATGGCAGGAACGTTATAAACAGGATTTAAATGCAACCGATAAGGAAGTGCAGGATGCATTTCAAAATATACGTTTCTCTATTGATTTAAAAGAAGCAGTTGCTGATGCTGATTTAGTGATTGAAGCAATACCAGAAAAAAAGGAAATTAAAGTTGATTTTTATAGTAAATTAGCGGAAGCGGCACCGGAAAAAACGATATTTGCATCCAATTCTTCTACAATGCTTCCAAGTCAGTTTGCTGAAGCAACCAAACGTCCCAATAAATTTTTAATGCTGCACTTTGCAAATGAAATTTGGAAAAACAATACAGCTGAAATTATGAAACATGAAGAAACTGACATGAAAGTGTTTGATTCGGTTGTACAGTTTGCAAAAGAAATTGGTATGGTTGCACTGCCAATTTATAAAGAACAACCAGGATATATCTTAAATTCCTTACTTGTTCCACTTTTAAATGCAGCAGAGGAACTGTTAGTTAACGGAATAGCTGATGCAGAAACGATTGATAAAACATGGATGGTTGCCACAGGTGCCCCTAAAGGCCCGTTTGCAATCCTTGATGTTGTTGGTATTCGAACCCCTTATAACCTATCTGCTGCAAAAGCAGAAGCTGGCGATAAAAATGCAGAAAAAGTTGCGGCATTCTTAAAAGAAGAGTACTTGGATAAAGGAAAACTCGGTACGGAGTCTGGAGAAGGCTTTTATAAATATCCAAATCCGGCATTTGAGCATCCAGATTTCTTAAAATAAGCTTGATTTAAATTCAGCAAGGGGACAAATTCCCTTGCTGAATTACTTTAACAGAGATGATGAAGGGCTTTCAATACAAAAATGGGCCGAGGGGAAGAACAGCTACTGTCATCTCTTTTCCATACTTTTCTTTTAACCCTTCCATAGTTGCTTCAATATTCGATGTTGGATTTAACATCGCTGCCTTTACTTGTTCATTCGTAAGTTGTGAATAAACATAGATATCTGCCCATACTTGGATTACTGCTTGTTTTTGTACTTGCCATTGATCAAACATTTCAAATGTAGGGTCGTTGATTAAATCAAGTAATTCTTGTGGTGTATCCGCTTTAGTAAGTTCAATATTGTTATAGTAGTAAAAGAAGTCCCCCTCCAAATTTTTTTATAGCGCTTGTAATTAATTATTATACCTGAATTTGAGAAGTACTCCTTTTTACATACTATTAATATTCCTTGTTATTTTGTATGTTTTAACAAACGAACAATATTTCTTGTGCAATGATATAATAAGGTTTCTGTATTATTTATTGATTTTTCTATAGTTAATGGGCCATTTGTAATGGAATGCATGCTATCAAATATATCATATAAAGAATCTAAATCACTTTCAATCGAACCCGAAATTAAGATAGTAGGTACCTTTTCTTTCTTAGCAATTTTTGCAATAACATATGGCAATTTGCCTTGAAGTGTCTGATAATCTGTTCTTCCTTCTCCGGTAATTAACCAGTCATATTGTGAAATTCTCCCTTCGAAATCTATACTTTCAACGATTAACTTAGCACCTGATTCCATGTTTGCACCTATAGTTAACAAAGCAAAACCCAATCCACCTGCAGCACCAGATCCAGGTATAGATTGAAATTTCTTCATTAAGTGATTCTCAATGAGAGTTGCGAATGCTTTAATTTTCTGATCCAGTGGCTCAAATTGGAAGGGTTTCAGACCTTTTTGTTGACCAAAGATATAGGTAGCACCGTTTTTTCCGCACAGAGGGTTTTGAACATCGCTGGCTATTCTCATGTCCGATTCTAGTATACGGTGATCTAAATGATTATAATTTACTGCTTGAATCTCCTGCATGCTTTCAGGATATATAGAAGTAAAGTCTTTATTTTTTTTTTGAAAAGTAATCCCTAAAGCTTGAAGCATTCCAAGACCGCAATCATTTGTTGCACTTCCGCCTAAACAGAAAATAAATTTTCTATAGCCAGCGTCTAATGCATGTAATATACACTCACCAATTCCATAGGTTGTTAAATTTAAGGGGGCTCGTTTCTCATCAGTAACTAAAGTAAACCCAACAATCGATGCCACTTCTATAATCACTGTTTCGGAATCCTCTAATACTCCATAATAAACTTTAACTCGGTTACCAGTTGGACCTGTGGCTTCTAGGTAAACTTTATTTCCATTAGCCGAATATAAGAGAGAATCTATCGTTCCTTCTCCACCATCAGCCATAGGTGCGACATCAACAGTAGCATATGACATCTCTTGATTAATCGCTGATTTAATTGTATTTCCAATATCTTTTGCAGTTCCACTCCCTTTAAACGAATCTGGTGCTACCAAGATACGCATTCCACATAACCTCCAGCATTCTTTTTCATATATTATCCCTTACCATTAAAAGCATATTTCTTCTCTATTTTCGCAACAAGCGAATAAGTTGTATCCACCATATTTCCAACATACAGTTTTCCAATTTGTGTTAGAGCTTGATATGCTTCTAATTGCTCCCAACCTAATTCATTCATCCATTCAATCAACTCTCCATATGCAATTCGAGCCGCATCCTCCATTGGCTTAGCACTCCCAACTGCCATTATTTCTGTTGGACTTTCAATTCTTGGCCACTCAATAGATTGCCCTTTTATCAGTTCGAATTTCATCGTTACTTTTCCGGTTATTTCCAAGGCAACACCACAAAGTTCTCCTTCTCCTTGTCCAGCATGACAATCCCCCGTATAAAAATAAGCCCCTTCAACATTTACTGGTAAATGAACTGAGTTCCCGGGTTTCGTATCTGGAACATCCATATTTCCACCATGTTGACCAGGAGTTAGTGCAGATACCGCTTCTAAATCCGGGGCTGTTCCCAAGGTTCCCATGAAAGGGCGCCATGGAAAACTCAATCGTGTATTATTAACCAACATTCCATCATTTAATTCATAGATCCAGACTTTCTCAGGTAACGGATCATGCAACATTTTTGTTATCGGTGTTGTAGTTAATCCGCCGAAATAAGGATTCAATATACTTACTGCCCAATCCCGTGTTGGTTCAATATCAATGATATGAGCTATAAGCGTGTCTCCTGGCTCTGCTCCTTCTATGTATATTGGTCCTGTTTGTGGATTTAGATATTTTCCTAAGATTTCAGAAGGAACATCGGTTTCTTTTGTTATCTGATTTTCAAATGCATCTTCTGTGTAAATAGTTACTTCTTCACCAGGTTCTACTTTTGCAATAGGTTCTAAATAAGGACTAAACACATAACTATGTTTTCCGGGTTGTCTTATCTCTTTCATTATTTAGCAACTCCTTTTTAAAATCTTTTTATTATGATTTATACGGATAGATATGTTTGAATTGTTTTAGTAGTAAGTTCATCAGATGTGTGTTCTCCAACAATTCTTCCTTTATCTATCGCATAGCAAACATCTGTAAGATTCTTAATTAAGCCCATATGTTGTTCAACAAGAAGCACTGTTAATCCGAGATCCTTATTAATTTGATTAATTATATCACCAATTGTATGAATAATATTTGGTTGAATACCTTCAGATGGTTCATCTAATATTAATAATTCCGGATTTCCAATCAATGCTCTCCCAATTGATAATTGGGCTCTCTCTCCACCACTTAATGTTCCGGCTTTTTGCTTTAAACGTTCTTTTATTTTGGGAAAATAATTATAAATTACATCATAGTTTCTATTTTTTTTCTTGATGTTAATTGTTTCGCCCATCCTTAAATTTTCTTCAACAGTTAAGTTAGGAAAGACACCATGACCTTGAGGAACATATCCAATACCTAATCGGGCACGTACATACGTGTCCTTTTTTGTAATATCTTTGCTATTTAAATATAATTTTCCCGATTGAGCAGGGATAAGACCCATAATTCCTTTCATCAACGTACTCTTGCCAACGCCATTTCTTCCAATAATTGAAATTACCTTTCCTTTTTCAACATGAATAGATACATCACGTATAATAGTAATTTTCTTATACCCAGTTGTAAATTCATTAACATCAAGCAAACTGATCACACTCCTTTAGAGCTTTCAGTACCTAGATAAATTTCAATGACCTCTTTATTTGACTCAATATCTTCAATATTACCTTCTGCAAAAATCGCTCCTTGGTGAAGCACTGTTACTTTCTCCGATATTAATCGTACAAATTCCATATCATGATCAATGAAAATAATTGAAATTTCATTTTTCTGGAGACGTTTAACAATCTCTGCTGTAAACGCTGTTTCTTCTGGTCCCATACCCGCAGCAGGTTCATCAAGTAATAATAATTCCGGTTTAGAAGAGAGTGTCATTGCAATTTCCAACCACTGTTGCTGACCATGCGATAGGTTATTTACTTCTTGCTCTAATAGGTCCTCTATTCCTATTATTTCGGTAATTCGTTTGATTTCGTTATCTATCTCATTTGATTTTACATAGTTTTGTGTTGCGATGCGCATGTTCTCATAACCAGTTAATTCACCATATACGCCTGGTATCTGCATTTTTATACCTATACCCAGACGCGCACGTTGCCATGTAGGTTTATTAGAAATATCATTTTGTTTAAATATTACCTGACCTTTAGTCGAAGGATGAATTCCCATTATTAATTTAAAGACAGTACTTTTACCAGCTCCATTAGGACCAATTAACCCGTGGAGATCTCCTTTTTTTACTTTTAAGTTTACGTTGTCTACTGCACGAATACCGCCGAAATCTATCGTCAGTTCTTTTAATTCCAATATTGTTTTTCTGTTATGTGTTTCTGATTTGTTCTGTGTTTTTTGTTCTATCATTATCTGCTCTCCCTCCTTTTCTATTTTTGAAAAAAAGTCGATCAAGCATATCAAATAATGTTACAACTATACCTTTAGGGACAATCAAAATAACTAGGACTAGTACTGCGCCTAAGATAATTAGCGCATACTCGCTACCTGAGACAGAGAGTTTTTGTGATAAGTAGTAATAAAGAATTGTAAAAATCATAACTCCTGACAAGTTCTTCCTTCCTGCAGCTGCAACTAAAACCACTGGAAGAGCAGCTGCAGAAATATCCATTGCTGCTGGTGATATATATCCACCCCATGTTACATATAGAATTCCACTAATTGCTGCTAGAATCCCGCCAAAAGAAAAAGATAATGTTTGTAAAAATGGAATATTATATCCTAGCAACTGACTACGTTCTCTATTTTCTCTTACAGCAAGGAAACTGTATCCTAGTTTTGCATTTTGCATGTTTTGAAGTAATAAATAAAACACGATTAATAAAATAACAATAAAATAGTAAAGGAAATTATCCCGTATTGAAATATCAAAACTTCCTAATTGTATAGTGAGGGCTGGAATATTATTAATACCATTATCGCCACCTAATAATACGTCACCAATTCTCCATTGAGAACCAGCAGACTGTGCTAAAAACGTAGACATAAAGAGTGTTACACACAGTGTAATTAAACCAACGAAAACGTCATTAACACCACCATAAAACATAAAATATCCTAATAAAAATGCGACTAGCCAAGTAATAAATATTGCACCTACTAAGGCTACTAAAGTCATATTTGGATTTTCAAAGTTCATACTAATTATTGCGTATGAATATGCTCCAAGCCCAAAAAAAGCAGTTTGACCAAAACTAAATATCCCCGTCAATCCCCAAATTAACCATAGGCTCATAGACAATAAAATCATTGATAAAAAATAACTCATGTTTAAAACATTATAAGCAGAACCAACCAGAGGATAAATCAGAAATACAATACAAAGTATAAGCATTGCAATCTTTTCTGTATTTATATCTTTTAAAAATTTGAGTTTATCCATAAATTTATTTCACCCTCAATATTTTTTTCTCTACTAATCCTGAAAATCCGGCTGGCCATAATCGAATAAATAATATCGCTGCTATTAGTAGTCCAACTTTACCTATGAATGTCCCAAATATATAGGATAATGTGCTATGAACAATCCCAAGCATTCCTCCAGAAATAACAGTTCCTATTAATGGGTTGGTTCCCCCAACAATAACTGTCACAAAACTTTCCATTAAAAATCCTGAACCAAAGGAGGGGCCGATGGTCATCGTAAATGAATATAATCCACCTGTTAGTCCAGCAAACATGGATCCAATCACAAAAGTCACTGTATACATTTGCTTTGTATTCGTTCCTAGACTTCTAGCGATTTGCTCATTTTGCATGGTTGCTCGTGAATGTAAACCAAATTTCGTATGCATGAATAACCAATAGAGAAAAGCAATAAGTAAAACAGCAATAATGGTTAATATTAATCGGTAAAGTGAATAATTAATACCACCAATTGAAATAGAACCCAATGGTGTTGATAACCCTTGTAAAGAAGGTCCCATTAAAATTAGCATCCCTTGTCCCATGATTAAACTTATCCCCCAAGTTGCCACCACAGAATCTAATGGTCTGCCATATAAATGTCGAATAACTGTCTTATCAATAACAAAACCAAATACACCAACTCCCAAAGAACCTAGCAAAATAGAGATAGGAATTGGAATTCCAGCTAAACTAGCAAATGTGGTAATATAAGCCCCTAACATAATAAATTCACCATGGGCTAAATTTATAACACCCATCATCCCAAAGATAATAGCTAATCCCATTGCTGCTAAAATTAAGAATGAAAAACTATCCATAAATTGATAAAAAACATTAAATGAACTTTCAAAAAAGTTAATGGGAGTCAACCCCTTTCCTCTTTGCCCTTGTAAAAATTATGATTGAGGTAGTTTTCAACAATAATATAATTTATTGAAAAGCTATATCTCAACATTCTAATTCTCTTTACTTTTAATCTATTGGAGTGTATTGCTCATTTGGCGATTCTTCAGTCAAATCAATACCTATTTCCTCGTGCAACCAATATGGTTCTACTTGTTCCCACTTGTGTAAGGTACTAACATCATGTTCATCATCCGCTGCAAATAAGTATACATCCTTAATTGCATGATGTGATTTTGGATCAATTGTTACAGTCCCTGAAGGAGCTTCCCAACTTAAATCACTTTCTAATTCCTTAATTACAGCATCAACTTCTGTTGTCCCTGCTTGTTCAACTGCTTTTGCCCATAAATATACTCCTGTATATTGTGCTTCTGCTTCCATACCAATATAATCATCGTCTGGGAATTTCTTTCTAAACTTCTCTACAAATTCCTGTGATTCAGGAGTATCTAGTTCTTCCATAAAGGGTGCTGCTACATGCATATTAGCAAGTGCTGGTGCTTCCGTTCGTATGTGTTCATATTGTTGAGCCATATTAATTGTAGTAGCCATTGGTAAATCTTCAATTCCTTGTGTATTCCATTGTTCATAGAAAGAAGACTGTTTTTCACCTGTTAATAGCACTACCAAAAAGTCTGGACTTGCTTGTTGAATTCTATTAATACTACTATTAAATTGTGATTCACCTAAAGGTATAAATTCTTCCCCAACAATGTTTCCTCCGAGTTCTTCCACAGCTACACGTACCCAATCAGCAGTGATTTGACCAAAATTATAATCAGCTGCAATCGTATAAACATCGGAACCGTGATTTTCAATCATATATTCCATGATTGTCATTACTTGATGTTCAGGGACAGCACCTGTAGGGAATGTATACTTACTTGCCACTCCACCCTCATATTGATTGTTATAGAAATACAACATTTCATGTTCTTCCATAATTGGACGAATAGCTTCCCTAGATGCACTAGAAAAAGCTCCCATTATAACATCTACTTCATCTTCTAAAATTAATTTCCTAGCCATTTCTTGATACTTTCTATCATCAGATTGTGTATCCGGAGCTACAATTTCAACTTGTTTCCCTAGTAAACCACCATCTTCATTTATCTCTTCTATTGCTAATTCAACTGCGTGGGATTTCTGTATACCAACTAACGCAAAATCGCCTGATCGGTCTTCTAACATGCCAAATTTAATTGTCTCTTCATCACTTTCTGAACTAGTTGCACAAGCTGCAAGTAACATTGCGATAACAATAGATAATATGAATAGAAACCTTTTTGAATAGCGCATAATATCCTCCCTTTTAATAGTTATTTTGATAAAATTGTTGGAAATAAACTACTTCAAGCAGCATATAAGCTTTGAATTTGTACTCCTTTCCTCGAAATTTATGTGAATGTTTTCAATATTGTTTTTAATATTAGCACATAAAAATTGCGGATTCATTATGTAATATGACGAATATACGGCTGTAAATTCGAGAAAATTGTGCGATAATACAAAATTACTAATTATTAATTATATATAAGCGACAAACAATTATCTTTCTAGTATTATTCATTCAAAAGATAATCTTTTCGAGAAAGAGGAAAGTTGAGGAGCTGAGAATCTAATAGCAACAATTGTTCAGTGAAAGTCAAAAAGTGAGAGTTGGGGTAAAGTAATAATTTGCAGTATAATAGGAAGAATTAATTTTAAAAAGTTTTCATTAATATCACATTGATCCTATGGAATATAGTAAAGAGCAGTTGAATCTATTAAATTCTCCAAATTGCTATATCATATAATTTCACGGATATTGAAAGGGGAGATAAAATGAAAAATTCAATGACTAGAAGTCTTACTTTTGCAGCTTTATGTATTGCGATTGGATTAATTTTACCTAGATTTGTTAATATGATTCCCATTGCATATCCAGGTAGTGTGTTGTTGCCAATGCACATACCAGTATTAATCTGTGGATTTTTTTGTGTGGCTGGCGCTATGGTGCAGCTTGTGGATTAATTTTGCCATTACTTGCATCTAGTTTAACCGGAATGCCACCTCTTTTCCCTACTGCTGTATCAATGAGTGTGGAATTAGCAGCATATGGATTATTAACAGGGTTATTGTATCAGGTTACACATGAGAAGGTTTTCATCAGCTTAATTGGTGCAATGACTGGCGGAAGAATTTTGTTAGGATTAACGAATGCATTTCTTTTTAGTTTTCTTGACAATGCATATGGTTTAGCTTTATTCATTTCCGGTGCATTTGTAACAGCATTACCTGGAATTATTATTCAGTTAATTTTAATACCAATTATTATTCAAGGGTTTAGACAAGCGGGAATCATGGTTTAATTTATGAATTAATTTCATTTAATCTTTTAAAGCTAAGATAAAGTATAGTTTTTAATGAATGGAATAGAACCTTACGAGGAGGTGTATTTATGATAATTACCGAAGACGTTGCGCAGCCGATTGTCGATCAAATGATAAAAGTGATAGATTATAATGTAAATATCATGAATGATAAGGGAGTTATCGTTGCGAGTGGAGATCAGAGTCGAATACATCAAATCCATCAAGGTGCCTTAGAAGCAATTGAGTTAAAAAGGGAAAGAATTATATATAGATCAGATTACAAAAATATGATGGGAACAGTTATGGGGGTAAATGTGCCAATAGAAATAAATAGTAATATCATCGGAGTTGTTGGAATTACAGGAGACCCTACTAATATTTATAAATATATTCATATAATAAAAGTTACTGTAGAAAGTTTACTGAAACAACAACTACTCATTGAACAATTACGATATAAACAAACAGAATTGGAAGAGTGGATCCAAAACTTAGCAGATGTTAATTTTAATGATTTTTCTCTCTTAAACTCTAAAGCAGAGTATTTGAATATAGATACAAATAAAAGCTGCTCTATAGTAGTAATAGAAATTAAAGATTTTAACAAAACAATTTCTGATTTCGAAAAGTTACGTCAACAAGAAAAAGAAATTAACCGAACGATAAAGCTATTTTTTCATCAATCTATATTTCAAACATATTTGTCAAAGGGAATATTTGTTGTTGGATATCCTATTTTAAATGAGAATGACAGAAATCGATGTATGGATACTTGTGGAAAAATTCACAAACAATTAGTAAATGATAGCTTAATGAATTATATAGGAATAGGTGAGACTAAAAGAGGCATTTATGGATATCGATTAAGTATATTCGAAGCTTTACAAAGTATTGACATTATAAAACAAGTAAACTCTAAACAAAAGGTTGCATCCATAACAGATTGGGGAATTGTACAGTTAATTGCCCAAATACCTGCGAGTGTTAGAAAAAATTATATTTCTCAGTTCTCAGACAACAAACATAAATTATATGGTGAATTAGAAGAAACATTAAATATGTATCTTGGAAGTAATCTTAATATTAAGGAAACGTCTGAGAAAATGCATATTCATCGAAATACATTAGTATATCGTTTGGATAAGATAAAAGAAATATGGGGTTTAGATCCAAGAAGATTCAATGATGCTACGAAATTGCAATTGTTATATTGGTGTAAAAGGTTAAATAAATCCTAAAATGAAATTTAATTCATATATGGATATTTACTTCTTGCCATGCTAGCATTAACACATTATCAACGTTAAAATAGGATTACAATCTTATCTATTGTATTTTGAAAATAACAGCTAAAAGGAAGTGAACGAGTGGGGAGGAAATATACAAAAGCCTATGCAGAAAAATTAGATGCCCAAGATGAATTAAGAGCTTTCCGTGATGAATTTTATCTAAAAGATGAATGCGTTTACATGGATGGGAATTCATTAGGGTTGATGAGTAAAAGAGCGGAGCGATCTGTTTATGATTTACTGACGTCCTGGAGAGAATATGCCATTGATGGGTGGACAGAAAGGGACCAACCCTGGTATTACTTATCTGAATCACTTGGAGAAAAGTTGTCTGGACTTGTTGGAGCGAAGAAAGAGGAAGTTGTTGTAACTGGCTCGACAACAGTGAATTTACATCAGCTTGTGTCCACATTTTATGAACCAAAAGGGGAAAGAACCAAAATATTGGCAGACTCACTTAATTTTCCCAGCGATATTTATGCTTTAAAAGCACAGCTGAAATTGAAAGGCTATGATGACACGCATCTTATTCAAGTGCAGAGTGGAGATGGACATATGCTGGATGAAGAAAAAATTATCGATGCAATGACAGTGGATGTTGCCTTAATTGTCTTGCCAAGCGTACTATATCGCAGTGGGCAAATATTAGATATGGAAAAGTTAACAAATGCCGCACATAATCGCGGAATTAAAATTGGTTTTGATTTATGTCATTTAGTTGGAGCAATTCCACATCAGTTGCACGACTGGGGGGTGGATTTTGCATTTTGGTGCACCTATAAGCATTTGAATGGTGGACCGGGCAGTGTCGCGGCACTCTATGTAAATGAAAAGCACTTCAGAACTGCTCCAGGGCTTGCAGGCTGGTTTAGTTCGAATAAAGAAAAACAGTTTGATATGGAGCATACATTGACACCTGCAGAGGATGCTGGAGCTTTCCAAATCGGGACACCGCATGTATTAAGTGCTGCTCCGCTTATCGGTGCACTGGAATTATTCCATGAAGCAGGGATTGGAAAGATACGCAGAAAATCCCTGCAGCTGACAGCGTATATGCTGGACTTGATCGAACATCAATTAAAGGAGTTTCATTTTGTCATCTGTAATCCTTTAAATGACAAGCAGCGCGGCGGACATATTTACCTGGAACATCCAGAGGCTGCACGGATTTGCAAAGCATTAAAAATGAAAAAAGTAATCCCTGATTTTAGAAAACCATCTGGTATTCGCCTGGCACCAGTGGCTTTGTATAATTCATTTGCAGATGTTTATGATTGTGTACAAATTTTAAAAGAAATCATGGAGAACAAAGAATATGAACAATTTTCCAATGAAAGAGAGGTTGTTTCCTAATGTCTGAATGGATTGATATTTCCCAGCCATTAAATAATAAGCTCGCACACTGGCCAGAGGATGAGGCTTTTCACTATGATACACCAGTAACGAAAGAGGTATCAGGATCTGTTAATATTGGCAGAATCACGACAAGTGTGCATATTGGGACGCACGTCGATGCACCTTTTCATTTCTTAAATGAAGGAAAACGGATACTTGATTTAGATATTGAGCGTTATATCGGGCCCGCGAAGGTGGTTGATTTAAGTGCTTTTGCTGAGATTAGTGAATATGCTTTAAAAGAGAAGGGGGTCTCGCATGCGGAGCGCTTATTAATTAAAACAGCACTGCCAAATAAACCGGATTGGTTTCCAGAAGAAGTACCACCGGTTACTGCAGATGGAGCGGCTTACATGCAGGCTATCGGTATAAAACTGGTTGGGGTAGATACACCGTCCGTAGACCGAATTACAAGTAAAGATTTATCAGGGCACCATGCATTATACCAACATGATATTTATATTTTGGAAAATGTTATGCTGGACGGGGTTGAGGAAGGTGCTTACGAACTGATTGCCTTGCCACTAGCCTTGGAAGAAGGGGATGGCAGTCCGGTACGTGCCGTGATAAAACCAATAAAGGAGAGCTGAAATGAAGTCTATCAATCAACATCAAGCCTTTAAAAATGAAAAAAGTCTCCATACAGATTTTAAAGAAAAAATGACGTACAGTGACTATTTGGGGTTGGATACTTTATTGTCCAGTCAGCATCCCTTAAGTAACCATCATGATGAAATGTTATTTATCGTTGTGCATCATGTGAGCGAGCTTTGGATGAAGTTAATCCTGCATGAACTAAATTCTGCTATTCAGGATATCCAAACAGATCACTTTCGCTCTTCTTTTAAAAAGCTTGCACGGGTTTCCCGGATTCAGGAACAGCTGAAAAGTGTATGGGATGTCCTTTCCACAATGACACCGAGTGAGTATATGGAGTTTAGAAATAAATTAGGAAATGCATCCGGATTTCAATCCTATCAAAATAGATTAATAGAATTCGCTCTGGGATACAAAACAGAATATGTTCTGAAGATATATGAAAAGGAACGGGAACTGCATCAGATTTTACAAGAAGCATATAAAGCACCGAGTATTTATGATGTTTCCATTCATGCACTTGCTAGAGCAGGGCTCCCGATTGATGCGGATGTATTAAACAGAGATGTCAGTATCACACATAAGTCCAATGAAAGTGTAAAACAGGCTTGGAAAACAGTGTATAAAAATGTGGAGCAGTATTGGGAGTTATACGAGCTAGCAGAAGAACTGACAGATATAGAGGATTTATTTCAACAGTGGCGCTTCCGTCATATGAAAACGGTGGAGCGGATTATTGGCTTTAAAAAAGGTACTGGAGGTTCTGGTGGTGTGAGCTACTTAAAAAAAGTGCTTGATCAATATTTTTTCCCGGAGCTATGGGAATTGCGAACAGAGCTTTAGACAGGCATGTTTTTATTTTATAGAAAGAGGCTGGGACAAAACGTGTTTCACGAGCGGGGGCGCGCATGTTCAACAAAAGGCCGCGCACGAATAGTGTTTAGCCGCGCATGATTGCAGGTTTTTGTATTTCATGCGCGGGGATAGCCGTTTCATGCGCGCCATTTCCAATTTCATACATTAATTGATAAATATGAATGGTATATATAGAATGTTTAGTTTCCTGTCCCATTCTGTAAAACAACGAGCTGGTCCTCTTCCTCTAAAATGATTTTGCTTTGCAGAGTAACTAACTGAATAGTATTATTCTTCTTTTTAATAAATAGCGGGACGATATTTTTTGGTAATACGTCCTTTTCAATTTTCCCTTTTTGATTCATTGGCAGCTCTTTTATCGTATAACCTGTATTGATTTTCTTATTTAATTCTGGGAATATGGCGTCTTCCTGAAATAGAAGATGTTCTTTTCTTGCATAAGGAATTTTATGCGAGTCCTCCTGTTTATAGCCTTCGCTCGTAAGTGTAAAAGTTTGATTGGGACCAAATTTTGGCGAATACGACTGGCTGACCAATAAGTTAAATGCGGCATCTCCAGTTAAAGAGAGAATGGTTTCATATGGTGTCAGGTCAACCTCATATTCACTGTGCTCTGCAAGTATTTGCCCTTGATATACAGGAATCTCTTTATCTATAGCTGGCTGCAGTTGTGTGGCGGAAGAATCACTGATTAAAACAGGTACCCCCATCTTTTGTAAATAGCCAGCAAGTGCAATGGAAAAGCTGCTTGCCCCCACTATTAAAACACCAGGTACTGAATCGTTGGCGAGTTTAAGCGTCTTAGCGAGTGGCCTGAGTGAAAAACCATGTGCGCATACAGTAATAAATACAAGTGCAAAGGTTAAAGCTGTCAGCATAGCTGCTTCTTCATGACCATCATTCAGAAGGATGGTTGCAAAATAACCAGAAACAGACAGTGCAACAATTCCCCGTGGTGCAATCCAGCCAATCAATGTCTTTTCAGCATTGGAAAGTTCTGTTCCAATCGTAGAAAGCCAAATAGATAAAGGACGGACAATAAATAACATGACAAGAACAAAACCAATGATTGGCCAAGTGAACATTTCCGCAATTGTCTCCCGTGTTAAGGAAGCTGTCAGCAAAATAAAAACGGTTGAAGTCAGCAAGACCGAAATATTTTCAACAAAGTGACTGACATCGTGCCCGATTGAGGATACATAGTGTTTCGTACGTCCAATTGTTAATCCCATTACGGTAACAGCGAGCATGCCGGTTTCATGCATACTGACTTCAGCAACAGTAAAACAAAGCAGCAGAAAGGAAATAATAATCGGTGTTTTTAAATACTCTGGAAAGACACCTTTGCTGATCATCCAGCTGACAAGTATGCCAATCACATAACCAAGAATAACGGCGATCAGAGCATGAAGAAAGAAATTGAATATATAATTGGCATGCAGACCATCTGTTGTTAGCACCTTAATAATTTCATAAGCAAATAATGCAAGCAGTGGACCGAATGGATCCACAATAATACCTTCCCATTTTAGTACAGCTGCCGTACGGGGTTTTAATTTTGCATTTCTCAGCAAAGGCAGAATAACAGTCGGTCCAGTTACAATAAATAGCCCACCGATAATGAAAGAGATTTCCAGACTTAAGCCTGCGATAAAATGAGCAGCAAGCGCTCCACCAATCCAAGCAATGAAAGCACCAGCCGTAACAATTCGAAATACCGATTTAGAAACCCCTTTGATTTCACGGATATCCAGACTGGAGCTGCCTTCGAATAAAATAATGGCAACAGCCAGAGAAATCAGTGGGCTGTAAAGACTGCCAAGTGCTTCTTGCGGATTGAATAAACCAAGAACAGGTCCCAGCAATAGCCCGGCAATCGACATGATGACAATGGATGGCCATTGAATCCGCCAAGCTATCCACTGTGAGAAGATACCAACGACAATAATAACGACAATACTAATTAATCCAATATTTTCCATAATATAATCTCCGCTCTTTTAATGTATCGTAAATAGTATATCCCGAATTAACTGGCAGTAAGACCTCCATTTCGAGAATTCGAAGTGAAAACGAGAAGGCTGAGTGGGGGATAATTGCCAGTAAATCCCCAATTGATTCAACTAACATTTGATCCAGTATGGGATGAAAAAAACCCGCTGTGAAGTTTCACTTTATCAATTCTAACCCAACTTGTCTTATGTTTAAATTAAAAAAATATATTTTTCCACAATAATTGCTTCCCTATTCGAGGGATTTCTGAATGTTATGGCTGTATAATATCATTTAGAAAGTCACCTTTCAATAACGGAAAGTTAGCATGTTATAATGAAAAAGAAGGAGTGATTACTATCGCAAGCAAAAGAATCTTGGCTATCAGTGACATTCATGGCTGCTTGAGTGAGCTTGTACAGCTGCTGGAATTAAATAATTATAATCCAAAAGAAGACCAGCTAATTTTATTGGGTGACTATATTGATAGAGGACCTGAGTCGAAACGAACGATTACTTATATTATGGAGCTGGTAAAAGAGGGAGCTGTCGCTTTAAGAGGGAATCATGATCAGATGTTTTTGGATTTTATATTTAGTAATCTTCCTGATAAAGAGCGGCATTATTTAAGGAATGGGGGAATGACTACGCTGGAATCTTATGTTGGAGAGGACTTTTTCCCAGAGAATACGGCAAGGGAACATTTATATTCAGCCAAGCAGCGGATTAAGAAAAATAATCTTGAACATGCAGAATTCCTTTCTAACCTGCCATATTATTACGAAACAGAAAACCATCTGTTTGTTCATGCGGGTATTGATCCGTCACTGGATGATTGGAAGGATACTCCTGACTACGATAAAATTTGGATTCGTCATGAATTTTTAGATTTTGATCATTGTCATAATTTTACAGTAGTACATGGGCATTCACCGACACAGTATATTCGCGGGAAAGAAGATAACAGTGTGTTTTTTGGTAATAAGAAAATTGGAATAGATGGAGCCTGTGCTTATGGCGGCAGGTTAAACTGCTTAATGATTATCGGAGATTCATATAAGACAACCTGTATCAGTAATGAAAAGAAATGGGAACCCAGTTAAGAAGGGAAAACTGGATTAAATGGAATAACGTTCACCTAGTTGGCTATTACTATTAGGGATGATTGGTCATCGAATTAATAACTTCTATAAAATATATTTATAACGAATTGGAGGAGACTACAATAAAGGATAAAACATGGTTATCATAAATGATAAATACCCCAAAATTTTATCTTCAAAGTCTCCTCCTCTTTTCTTTTTCCTAAAAAAGTGAAACTATGGCAAAACATTTGACCTGTAGGACGTCCAACTTTATACTGAATGTAGGATAAAATAAGCGCATCATTTATCGCAGTGTAACTGGCTGTAAGCATCCCCACTTCAAGCATGTAGGGAAGTTAAAAATTCTAAGTGGGAGACCCTAACAGCTAGTAACGGCCCGATTGGTTCAACTAACATTCAGTGTGGGTTGGAAAAACCCCCAACTGCAAGAGTTTCACTTTATACGATCTGCAAAAGGAAGGTGCTTTTAACATGAGAATGGTAGATGTGATTGAGAAAAAACGTGATGGACTTGAATTAACGAAGGAAGAAATCAACTTTGCTATTGAAGGATATACAAATGGAGAGGTTCCTGATTATCAGATGTCTGCTTTATTAATGGCTGTTTATTTTCAGGATATGACAACAGAAGAACGGGTGAATTTAACCAAGGCAATGATTGAGTCTGGAGATCAAGTTGATTTATCTGAAATAGATGGTGTCAAAGTCGATAAACATTCCACTGGAGGTGTAGGAGATACAACGACATTAATTCTTGCTCCGCTAGTAGCCTCTGTTGGTGTACCCGTTCCCAAAATGTCTGGACGCGGTCTCGGGCACACAGGCGGGACAGTTGACAAGCTTGAGTCGATTGCTGGCTTTCAGGTTGAACTGGAACCAGAAACATTTATTGCGCTTGCGAATAAAAATAAAGTTGCGGTTGTTGGTCAAAGTGGCAATTTAACCCCTGCTGATAAAAAGATTTATAGTCTACGTGATGTTACTGGCACGGTAAATGCGATCCCATTGATTGCTAGTTCGATTATGAGTAAAAAAATTGCTTCCGGTACAGATGCGATTGTTCTTGATGTAAAAACGGGATCCGGAGCGTTTATGAAGACACTGGAAGACGCGAAGGAATTGGCTCATGCAATGGTGCAAATTGGAAATGGTGCAGGCAGAGAAACAATTGGTGTTATTTCAGACATGAATCAGCCACTAGGTTTTGCAGTTGGAAATGCGTTGGAAGTGAAAGAAGCAATTGATACATTAAAAGGCAGCGGTCCAGAAGATTTGCATGAACTTTGCATTGAACTAGGCAGCCGTATGGTATACCTTGGCAAGAAAGCGGATTCCATTGAAGAAGCAAAAGAGAAGCTTGAAGAAGCAATTCAATCCGGCCAAGCCATTGAAACGTTTAAAACAATGATTCAAGCGCAGGGTGGTGACGCTTCGATTGTTGATACACCAGAAGAGCTTCCTGCAGCTTCACTTACTTATGAAGTGGAGGCGAAGGAAGATGGCTTTGTTTCAGAAATTATTGCGAATGAAATTGGGATTGCCGCCAGCCTGCTTGGTGCTGGAAGGTTAACAAAGGAATCAGAAATTGATCTCGCAGTTGGTCTTGTATTGAATAAAAAAATTGGTGATCAGGTGAAAAAAGGCGAGTCGCTTGTGACCATTCATAGTAATCGTGAAGATGTGTCTGAAGTAATTGAAAAGATTTATGCATCTTATTCGTTTTCAAAAGACAAGGTAAAAGTGAAGCCACTTATTTACGATGTGATTTATGACTAAAAGGGAAGCATTATCTGAAGTCTATTAATAAAGGAGAGAAACATAATGGATCATCAATTCAAACGAGTATTTATCATTGTTATGGATTCAGTCGGTATTGGTGAAGCACCTGATGCCGAAAAATATGGTGATAAGGGCGCTGATACCTTTGGACATATTGCTGAACATATGAATGGTCTTGATATGCCGAACATGGGAAAGTTAGGATTAAGCAATATCCGCAGGTTAAAAGGGATTGATCCGGCCGAAAAGCCGCTCGCATATTATACGAAAATGCAAGAAGCCTCCGCTGGTAAAGATACGATGACTGGCCATTGGGAAATTATGGGGCTTTATATTGATACACCATTTCGCACTTTCCCAGATGGCTTCCCAGATGAAGTCATTCATAAATTGGAAGAGAATTCCGGTCGAAAGGTGATTGCCAATAAACCAGCTTCAGGAACGGAAATTATTGAAGAACTTGGAAAAGAACATATGGAAACCGGAGCCTTAATCGTTTATACATCTGCAGATTCCGTTTTGCAAATTGCTGCACATGAAGACATCGTACCGCTTGAAGAACTGTATGACATATGCGAATATGCCCGTGAGGTATTAAATGATCCAAAATATATGATTGGCCGCGTTATTGCCCGGCCCTTCCTCGGTGAACCCGGCAATTTTGAACGGACAGCAAACCGCCATGATTATGCATTAAAACCATTTGGGCGTACTGTAATGAAAGAATTAGAAGATGCCAATTACGATGTGATTGCGATTGGGAAAATTTCCGATATATTCGATGGTGAAGGGGTGACACAATCACTTCGAACCGTTTCTAATATGGATGGAATGGATAAATTGCTTGAAACGATGGATATGGATTTTAATGGTTTAAGCTTTTTGAACTTAGTTGATTTTGATGCAAAATATGGACATCGCCGTAATCCTCAAGGATACGGGGAAGCTCTTGAAGAATATGATGCAAGGCTTCAAGAAGTCTTTGAAAAACTAAGAGAAGATGATTTGCTGATTATTACAGCAGACCATGGAAATGATCCCATTCATCATGGAACAGATCATACAAGAGAATACGTTCCATTGCTCGTATATCATAAAGGAATAATAGAAGGGAAAGAAATCCCGCTGCGCAAGACCTTTGCTGATCTTGGAGAGACAGTTGCAGAAAACTTTCAAGTTAAAAGCCCGATGTACGGAAAAAGCTTTCTAAAGGATATCAAATAGAACTTGTAAAAAAATGCAGAGATGCGCTAAGCGTCCTGGAGTGATTGGTACGACTTGTAAGAGAGAAAATATTTTCTTGAATTTCATTTAAATAGCCTATAAAGGGGGGATTGATATGCGTTACCAGACTATGATTGAAGAAGCAAAAAAGGCAAGAGAAATGGCCTATGTTCCCTATTCGAACTTTCCTGTTGGTGCTGCATTAAAAACGAAGCAAGGAAAGATTTATCACGGCTGCAATATTGAAAACTCGGCATTTCCTATGTGTAATTGTGCCGAACGAACTGCCATATTCAAGGCAGTTTCTGAAGGAGACAGAGATTTTGAACTTCTCGTTGTAACCGCTGATACAGAGCGTCCAGTTCCACCTTGTGGAGCATGCAGACAAGTCATATCAGAACTTTGCCCAAAGGAAATGAAAGTTATTTTAACGAATCTGAAAGGTTTTGAACTGGAAACGACAATAGAAGAACTTCTTCCAGGTGCGTTTACGCCTGAGGATTTAACAAAAAAATGATAAAAAAGGATGGTCATTATGGCAGAGAATATTGCAAAAAAGATTGATCATACATTGTTAAAAGCAGATGCAACAAAGGACCAAATTATGAAGCTTTGTAAAGAAGCCAGGGAATACAGTTTTTATTCCGTATGTGTTAACCCGACTTGGGTCAAAGAAGCAGCTAATCAATTAGAAGGCTCTGATGTTGAAGTCTGCACAGTTATTGGTTTTCCGTTAGGGGCGACTACTACAGAAACAAAAGTATTTGAGGCGAAAAATGCTATTGAAAATGGTGCAGCTGAATTAGATATGGTCATTAATATTGGTCAATTAAAGGCACAGGATCACGATGCAGTTGAAGAAGATATTCAAGCTGTTGTGCGTGCCGCTGCAGGTAAAGCACTGGTTAAAGTAATTATCGAAACAAGTCTGCTTACGGATGAAGAAAAGGTGCGGGCATGTGAGCTTTGTGTAAAGGCTGGTGCGGATTATGTAAAAACATCTACAGGCTTTTCTAGTGGAGGTGCAACTGTGGAAGATGTAAAGCTGATGCGTGAAACAGTTGGACCTGATACAGGTGTGAAAGCCTCAGGCGGCGTACGTGACAAAAAAGATGCACTAGCGATGATCGAAGCTGGTGCAAGTCGAATTGGTGCTAGCTCAGGTATAAAAATCGTTACTGAATAAACAAAAGCTGCGCGTTATATCCAGGTGTAAATGGACTGGATATGACGCGTAATAAATGTAAATTAGCTTTTTATAGTCGAATATGACGATTCGTGGTCATTATAAGACTGGGTGGGCGAGGGCATCTTAGAAGGAAATACACATAATGAAGGAAAAATTAAATCGAATAACTGGTATATACGATAAAGGTTCAAACTTGAAAAAGGAAATTCTGGCAGGGTTAATCTCGTTTTTTGCGATTGTTTATATTATTGTCGTAAATGCAACGATACTTTCAGATGCAGGAATGCCGATTGAAGGTGCAGTGTGGGCAACCATTCTAACATCTATTGTTGGATGTTTCGTTGTCGGCTTTGGAGCAAACGTGCCTTTAATCCTCGTCCCTGGAATGGGTGTCAACGCGATGTTCACCTATACATTTGTCCATGCGATGGGGTTAACCTGGCAGGAAGCATTAGCTGTTGTTTTTGTATCTGGAATTGTTTTTGTGCTAATTACATTTACTCGTCTAGCCAAAGTACTTGCAGCTTCCATTCCCAGTACTTTAAAAGAGGCAATCAGTGTAGGGCTGGGACTCTTTCTGGCATTTATCGGTTTAGAAAAAAGTCATATCATCGTAAGGGGAGAACACTCGCTTCTTGCGCTTGGTGATATCGGGAGTCTGGAAGTCATCGCATTTTTATTAACTTTTGTTTTGGCATTGGGATTATTTCTCCGTAAAGTACCAGGGCATTTCTTAATTACTATTTTTATTGGAACTATCATTGCTTGGCTATTTGGCTTAGTTGATACAACCCAATCAGCAGAGACTAGTTTGTCTTTATCGGACTATACTGGTGTTTTTAGTGCACTGTCTTTTGAAGGGATCGCGTCCATTACATTTTGGATTGCAGTTTTTTCGCTGACCATGGTGCTTGTGTTTGAGAATATTGGACTGGTAAGTGGACAGCTTAGACAAGCAGGACGGGATGAGAAGTATACTCCGGCAATGCGTGCTGTTTCTATTTCAGCGATGTTGAGCGGCGTATTTGGCTCGAGCCCAACCGTTTCCACGGTTGAAGGAGCTGCTGGAATTACGGCAGGTGGCCGAACGGGTATCACGTCAATTGTGACTGGTTTGCTGTTCCTTGCAGCATCCCTCTTTATCCCATTGATTAAATTAATTCCAAGCAGTGCTATATCACCAATATTAATTATTATTGGTGGACTGATGGTGTTAAATATAAAAAATATCAACTTTAAAGACTTATCAGAAGCATTCCCAGCGTTTTTAATCATTACGATGATTCCATTCACTTACAGTATTGCAGATGGAATGGCTTTTGGCTTTATTGCTTACCCGCTAGCTAAGCTGGCAGTCGGAAAACCGAATGAGGTGTCCAAGCCATTATATTTTATCGCTCTGTTATTTCTTATTAATTTCCTGTTGCAGGCGATATAAAGCAGGAATGGGGAAAGTTAATTACATGCGTGGCATTCATTCTCTTTCCTCGTTCTTCAATTAGAGTATATTTATGAAAGCGTTTAGGCTAGTTAGAACATATAAAAAGAAGGAGAGTGCCTATGAGAAAGCAATACCAGACACCACGCTATTTAATTGTTATTGAAGAGATTAGAAAGAAAATAAATAATGGAGAATTAGAGCCTGGAGAACAATTGCCTTCAGAAGCAGAGCTGGCAAAGGAATTGGGTATCTCGAGGAACACTTTACGAGAGGCATTAAGGATTTTAGAAGAAGAAAATATCATCATTCGCAAGCATGGGGTTGGCACTTTTGTTAATCGAAAACCAATTTTTCAAGGTGGAATAGAGGAATTATTCAGTATCACGGAATTGATAGAAAGAGAAGGTAAAAAACCGGGTACAGAGATTCTATTTACAGGATATGTGGAACCGCTTCATGAGGATATCACGGAGCTAGAATTAAAGGAAGATGAGCAGGTTTTCCTGGTAAAACGTGTTCGAACTGCTGATGAGACTCCTTTAGTCTATTGTATTGATAAGGTACCCGCAAGTATCCTCCCAGAAGGATATAAACTAAGAGAGGAATCTATTTTCAATTCGTTAAAAGAAGCAGGGGTTGTGATTAACCATGCGAAATCCCAGATTAAGACGATTGCCTATCATGAAGAAATATCACATATAATGAATTGTGATAAACATATTCCGCTGCTCGTTTTGCGTCAAGTCCATTTTGATGAGGAAAATCACCCCGTACTGTATTCAATAAATTACTTCCGCTCTGATCAAATTACGTTTAATGTTTTGCGGAAAAGAGTGCATTGATAGTCAGCAAGATTGAGTGGGGTAATGACAACTTTTAATACTGGCACTGACTTAATCAATAGCTTAATTAGGCTAGGTTATAAAAGAGAGAATAAAATGCCACATACTTACATGAAGAGGTGTTTACAGATTTAAGGTCAAGACTTGATGATAAATTCCCAGGGAGCTCCCACTTCAAGTTTTTTAAAAATCTGAGCATACTAAGCTTAGGAGGAAGTTATATGAACAGTTATAAGGATGACAGTTACGCACTCCATACAGACCTGTACCAAATTAATATGGCAGAAGCTTATTGGGAGGATACTATTCATAACAAAAAAGCTGTTTTTGAATTGTATTTTCGCAAGCTGCCATTTGGAAACGGGTATGCGATATTTGCGGGGTTGGAACGAATCATTGATTTTCTTCAGAACTTTCACTTCTCTAAAAGCGATTTAGAATATTTGAAAGAACTTGGATACCAAGAGGACTATATCGAATATTTACGAACAGTCCGCTTTACAGGAAATGTGCGAGCCATGAAAGAAGGGGAGGTTGTATTTGGCAACGAAGCTATTCTCCGCATTGAAGCACCGTTAGCCGAAGCGCAGCTCATTGAAACGGCATTATTAAATATTGTGAATTACCAAACGCTTATCGCTACAAAAGCTTCTCGAATTAAGCATGTAGTAGGTGACAGGACAGCTTCAGAATTTGGTACAAGAAGGGCACATGAATTTGATGCTGCAATATGGGGTACAAGAGCTGCTTACATAGGCGGATTTTCTAACACGAGCAATGTTCGGGCAGGTAAAAAATTTGGTATTCCGGTTTCTGGAACACACGCCCATTCTTTTGTTCAGGCGTATCAGGATGAATATACGGCTTTCCATAAATATGCAAAGCGCCATAAGGATTGTGTCTTCTTAGTGGATACTTATGACACATTAAAGTCGGGTGTTCCAACAGCAATCAAAGTAGCTAAAGAACTGGGAGACAGTATAAACTTTATAGGAATTCGGTTAGATAGTGGTGATTTGGCTTATCTTTCTAAAAAGGCAAGAGAAATGTTAGATGAAGCAGGTTTACGTGATGCCAAGATTATTGCTTCCAGCGATCTCGATGAATATACGATTATGAATTTAAACGCTCAAGGGGCAAAGATCGATGCATGGGGAATTGGAACGAAAGTTATTACGGCCTTCGAACAGCCCGCACTAGGCGCAGTGTACAAAATGGTTTCTATTGAAGGTGACGATGGGGAGATGCAAGATACAATTAAGGTTTCTTCGAGTCCTGAGAAGGTTACAACACCGGGAATAAAGAACGTATATCGGATTATCAATAACCTGACAGAGAAAGCAGAAGGGGATTATATTGCCTTAAGCTTTGAGGAACCTCAAAAAGAAGAGAAGCTTCATATGTTCCATCCAGTACATACGTATATCGGAAATTTCGTCACCAATTTTACAGCAATGGACCTGCATGAAGATATTTTTACAGATGGCAAGCTTGTGTACGAGCTCCCGTCAATTCAGGATATGCAGTCCTATGCTAAGCAGCAGTTAAACCTGTTATGGGAGGAGTACCAGCGCTCTTTAAACCCAGCAGAATATCCGGTAGATTTAAGCCAGGCTTGCTGGGACAACAAAAGAAAAAATATAGAAGAAGCAAAAAATAAATTCAAGAATCTGTAGTCCTTATTAAGCATATGCTGGTCAGATAAGTGCAGACTTGTATAAAGAAAAACTCCGGTCCATTTTTAAAAAATTGGATTGGAGTTTTTGTTTTTGTGCTTTGATTATTCACGCAGCATACGTAATTCTTTTCGGGCATCACTTGAAAGGGATCCGCCGATATCCATTAATTCAACAATATCTTTAAATGCCCTTTCAGGAATTGCTAAATCAGCCAGTTCTTCCTGTGTAAAGCCAAGATTGATTTCGTTTTCTCTGCCTTCTTTTAATTTTGTGACAAAGTCAGGTTCTGTTACAAAAGGAGTTGATGCACCAACCATATCTGCAAAATTCAGAGCCTCTAATGCTTTTTCCGGGGAGTTAATACCACCGGTTGCCATAACCGGAATACGTCCAGCGATATGGTCATACACTACTTGATTCATAAATTTTCCTTTAAATTTCCCTTGACGAATCGTTTGTTTATAAATGTTTTTCCCCCAGCTTGCAGTCGCTAAGTACTGGATATTAGCAACTTCCAGTGCGCGATCCATGAAATAAAGAAAATCCTCTGCACAATACCCAATTTCATTGCCCCGTGTTTCCTCAGGGGTACCTCTAAAACCGAGGATAAAATCGGAAGTTGCTTCCACATCAATGACTTTTTGAACAGCTTGTAAAACTTCAATACCAAAACGGGAACGATTTTCTATGGTTTGTGCTCCATACTCGTCGTCACGCTGATTTGAGAAAGCTGAAAGGAAGGTTTGTATTAAGAGACGCTGAGCACTTGAGATTTCAACACCATCAAATCCAGCTTTTATTGCTCGTCTTGCTGCATCTGCATATTGGGTAATAACGTGCTTAATTTTACGTTTACTCATAGCCAGAACAGTATGTTCAACCGGACTTTTCAGCTTCATCTCGCTAGGACCATAGACAACACCGAAGTCCTTCAATGAGATTTTGGCAAAACGGCCAGCATGGGTTAATTGAATAATAGCTTTTGCCCCGTCTTTCTTCATTGCTTGAGCAAGCTTTCTCAGTCCTTTAATGCTGCGATCATCATCAATGCCGAAACCATATTCAAACAATTGCCCGTACGCCTCAATATAGGCGGCACCGGTAATTTGCAAAGGTGCTGAGTCTGCCCGTCTTTTGGCATAAGCTAGATCTTCTTCCGTAACATACCCTTCGATAGTGGAGGAATTTGTAATCATTGGTGACAGGACAAAACGATTATCTAATGCAATTCCATTGGGAAGGGTTATTTTTTCAAATAAAGGTTTGTAATGCTCTGTTGTCTTCATATGTATATTCTCCCGTTCCTTCAGTTAGATTATGATAATAATAGCAATTTTAAAGCTATCACCTTACGAAAACCCTGTCAATTGAAGCGGTTCTGTTTGCGTTAGTATATAATGTAAAAAAGTTGTCGTGAAATAAATGCATTCTAATAGATAATTCATAACACATGATATACTGTGTTAATAGATTATTTTTTTGAAAGAGGGATTACTTATGAAAAAACGTGAAAAATTTTTATTTATTGAAAAAAACGATGATATGTATACCATCAGTATGACGCCAGAACTGCAGGATGATATTGGTACAGTTGGTTTCGTGGAATTCACTGACGGGGATAGCGTTGAAGCAGGTGAGGCAATTTTAAATTTAGAGGCTTCTAAAACAGTTCTTGAACTGGAGTCACCTTTAGCTGGTAAAATTGTGGAGCGAAACGAAGCATTGACTGCAGAACCGTCTCTATTAAATTCTGCAAAGGCAGCAGAAAATTGGGTTGTTAAATTAACAGATGTTGATGAAACGGTATTTAATAAATTTGAAGAAGCGTAAAGTTATCATGAACGAAAATAGCACCTTGATCGTAATTTCGCAGGTTAATCTG
>DAMDKS010000010.1:0-104886 GCA_032085455.1 Oceanobacillus sp. | reverse complement strand
TCCCCTGAATTCCGACTAGTTTGGGCGTTAATAAGTGCCCTTAGAGCCCGAATCCACAAAGTTCCGACTAGTTTGGGCGTTAATAAGTGCCCTTAGAGCCCGAATCCCCTGAATTCCGACTAATTTGGGTGTTAATATGACCTCTTAGAGCTCAAATACGCTAAATTACATGGTGGTTATGTGCGGGATTTTTAATATTCCTTTACATGCGCTCAAACGGCACCAACATATTTAAAACTAATTCAAAAATGTAAGTGAAGAAGCCCGGTTTTTTATTCAGATTTGTAATCCCTGAGACCTCGGTCGGACTTTCCCCACTTCTCACCAAATTTTGAAAAAAATAGTGGGTAAAAATCACCCATCGATGATTTTACCCACTAATCTTAGTATGTTTATCCCGAATTAACTGGCAGTAAGACCCCCACTGAACGAGTTTCACTTTAGCGCAGTTCCTTCATGATAATGTCTTTATCATGGTTACATGAGGAATGCCTGCATCTAAAAAAGTATCAGAAATAGTCTCATAGCCAAGCTGCTCATAAAAAGTTTCTGCTTGTGTTTGCGCATTTAATTTCGCTTTTTTATAGCCTTTTTCGCATATCATCTTTTCCATTTCATGCATAAGCATTTGTCCAAAATGCTTGCCACGATGCTCCTTCTTGACACAAATTCGTTCCAGCTTTCCGTACGCGTCTTCAAAACGAAGACGACTGGCTGCAATAGGCTCCCCGGCTTCATAACCAATGAAATGAATTGCTGATTCATCATAGGCATCGATTTCTTCTTCAATAGGTACGTTTTGTTCTTTAACAAAAACAATCATACGAATATTAAATGCATCTTCTCGTGCTTGCTTTGTTTTAACTTCTTGAACGATCATAAAAATTACTCCTCACTAAATACAAAAGTTTCGTGAACTGTCCATGATCCATTATCGAGCTGATATAATAACTGGAAGCGGTCCAAAATGTCATGATATTGATGACTTTCCATATTGAATCTTCCGAGAATATCGGTAAATTCATTATGCGTTAATTCTTGTGCTAAGGTCACATGTGGTACAAATGGATGTTTTCTTGTATTTTCAAATTTACCTGAATGCAGTTTTTCCTCCAGGTTTATAATCTCTGGCGTTGGATTGACCTTGAAATAAATCGTATTCGTTACTGGTTCAAAAGAGCTTACCTTTGAAATTTGAATTGAAAATGGTTTTGTTTCACTGGCAATTTTCCTTAGTTCAGCAATAAACTCGTCCATTTCATCATCAGGTATTTTAAAGCTATCTTTCAATGTAATATGTGGCGGAATGAGAGCATAGCGCGGGTCATATCTCTTTCTAAATGAGTTTGCGACATCTTGAATTTCTTTAGATGGAAAGAAAGCAATCCCGAAATTCATTTTAAAACCTCCCAAAAAGTATTTTGTTGGATGTGAATCGAAACAATTATTGTAATTTTTATTATAGCAAAAATAATAGAATAAGCTATGAAAAGCGATATAAGAAAAATAAAAAGTAATTTTACCTATTCAAGCATTGTTGTTAGCGCACGAATCATGTCCTTTTGCCAGTACTTCCATGTATGCTCCCCGTCCTCCAGTTCATGGTAAGTATAGTTGCATTTTTTCGCTGCAAGTTCTTTCTTTAATGTCCGGTTTGGGGTAAGCAAATCAGCAATGGTGCCATTCGATAGCTTTGCTTTATCTTCGGCTTCACCAATTGTGTGGTAAATATCCAAGGCAGTTAGATCTTTTGTATTCTTCACTTTTTCCAAAACAGTTTCATCAATAAACGGTGACTGCATAATCACCTTGCCAAATGTGTTGGGATAGCGTAATGCAGTTAATAGCGAAAAGGTCCCGGCAAGCGAGTCGCCCATTAAAATCCGCGACTTTCCCATATGATGCGTTGGAATTAATGTATCAAGAAGCGGAACAACTTCTTTTACGATGAAATTCGTATAAGCATCGTACTGATTGCCATCCGGATGATATTTTCTTCTACGATCCTCTGCATCCATATAGTGGATTCCGACAAATACTGCGTTTGTCAGATCATCTTCATCATGAAGACGGTCACTAAAGGTTGCTACTCTTCCCATTTGAAAGTAGTCATTGCCATCCTGCATAATGCAAATATGATACTTATAAAGAGGAGAAAATCTTTCAGGATAATAAATTTTTAGTTCTTTTGTTTCGTGGAGATAGTTACTATCTAACTCCTTAACTATCATCTTACCCTTTCTTGCCACTAGTCTACACCTCAATTGTTAATTTTTAACTTAAAATTAGTTTACCATTAATTACATTAATATTCTATATCATTAATTTGCTTCATCAAGCAGCTGTCCTTGGTAAAGTGCGGAATATTTCCCATTTTGTTTTAGTAATTCGTCGTGGCTGCCTTTTTCAATGATTTTTCCGTGCTCCAGCATAATTATTTTGTCTGCCTCCTGCACTGTATTCAAACGATGGGCAATAACAAAGCTTGTTCTGCCTTCCATTAATCGCTGTAAAGCGTCTTGAATTTTCAGCTCGGTAATGGTATCGATATTACTAGTAGCCTCATCTAAAATTAAGATAGACGGATTAGCGATTAACGCACGAGCAATTGTGAGTAATTGCTTTTGACCTTGACTGATCCCGCTTCCAGTCTGATCCAGTACGGTATCATAGCCATCAGACAGCATCATTATAAAATCATGGGCATTAGCATCTTTCGCAGCGGCAATTACTTCTTCATCCGTCGCATCAAGTAGGCCATAACGAATATTTTCACGAACCGTTCCATGAAAAAGAAATGCATCCTGAAGGACAAATGCCATATATTTCCGAAGGCTTGACCGTTTAATATTTTTAATATCCCTGCCGTCTAAGGAAATTTTCCCTGTATCATAATTATAAAAACGGGAAATTAAATTAATTAATGTGGTTTTACCTGCCCCGGTATGCCCGACAAAGGCGACTGTTTCACCAGGCTTTGCTTCAAAGCTTGCGTGATCAATAATCACTTCATCCTCATAGGCAAAAGAAACATCATCGAAAGCAATATGACCATTTGTTGAAGTGATTTCCTCTGCATTTGATTCATCTAATTCCTCCTGCTCCTCATCCATTACATAAAATACTCGTTCTGCACCGGCAATTGCGGACAGGAGAATATTAAATTGGTTGGACAGTTCATTTAAAGGGCGCGTAAATTGTCTGGCATATTCAGTAAAAATAACGATAATCCCAACCGTTACCAGCTCCTGATTAGAATAAATGGCAATTAAACCACCACCAAGAGCAATCAGACCAAAGCTTAAGAAATTCAGCATGTTCATAATTTTAGGGATAAATCCAGCAATATTGGATGCCCAGAATCCTGTATTCTTTAATTCATTATTTTTTTCTTTGAAAGTCTCGATGACTGTCTTTTCCTGAGAATATGTTTTTACAACATGCTGACCAGAAGCTATCTCCTCTACATAACCATTTACTTCACCAAGATGCCTTTGCTGCAGCTTATATAAGGGACCAGTTCTTGTGGTAATCCATTTCATTGCATAAAACATTGCTGGCACAATGACCATTGTTACCGCAGTTAAAATGGGACTTAAAATAAGCATTACAATTAATGTTCCAGCTAAGGTGAGCACGCTGGAAAAAATTTGAATTACCGATTGATTTAATGTGTTATTTACATTATCAATATCATTTGTCAGCCGACTCATTAACTCCCCGTGCTGTCTTTTATCAAAATAAGAAATGGGCAGACGATGAAATTGTTGAAATAAATCTTTACGCAAATCAAATACAGTGCTTTGTGCAATTCCAATCATCCAGAAGTTTTGCAGAAAAATTGCCAAGGAGTGGAAAAGGTACACAAAAATCAGGATAATTAATAATCTGCCTAATCCAGTACTTTTTTGTGTCATGATATAATCATCAATTGCCATACCAATCAGATAGGGACCTAAGAGTCCGAGTACCGAACTGATGAGCACCATAAAGATGACGAGACAAAGCATGTATTTTTGCCTTGATAAGTATTCCCAGATTCTTTTAATTGTTGCTCCCATATTTTTAGCACGTTTATTCTTATCGGCATGAACCGTGTCTAATGAGACTTTTTCATATTGAAAGGGTGCCTTCCATTGTTTATTGGACATATGCATGTTCCTTTCCAAATTGTGATTCAACAATGCTCTGATATAATTCCGAGTTCTCAAGAAGTGCTTCATGTGTGCCAATGGAAAGAATTTTTCCTTCATCGATTAAAAGAATGCGGTCTGCTGTAATAGCTGTTGAAATTTTTTGAGTAATGATCATCATGGTACAATTATATTTCTCAATTGCAGCAAGCAATTTCGCTTCAGTTGCTAAATCTAATGCACTCGTACTGTCATCCAGCATTAAAAATTTTGGCTTGCGGACAAGTGCGCGGGCAATTGAAATTCTTTGCTTTTGACCGCCGGATAAATTAACTCCTTTTTGGCCAACCTTTGTATCATATTGATGTGGCAAATCCATGATGGTTTCATGAATTTGTGCATCCTTTGCAGCTTGCATAACTTCTTCATCTGTTGCCGTATTTTTCCCCCAAGCGATATTATCACGAATCGTCCCAGTAAAGAGCAAAGGACTTTGCGGTACGTATCCAATGCTGTCCCGCAATGTAATAAAATCATAGGCAGAAGCCGGCCGGTCATCAATTAATACCTCTCCATTAACTGGATCATATAGACGTGGCATAAGCTGGAACAGGGATGTTTTTCCAGAGCCTGTTGCTCCAATGATTGCCAACGTTTCTCCGGGTTCTAGTTTAAATGAAATATCTTTTAAGGTCATTGCTTCAGTGGCAGGGTATTGGAAAGATACGTTGCGGTATTCGACTTTACCCTGTTTGATTTGCAGCCCATTGGAAACACGATTTTCCTCTGAATCCTCCTCTTTTTCTAATGATAATACTTCATCAACACGTTCAGCAGAAGCTTTTGTTCTGGATAATGCTAAAATGATGAAGGAAAACATCGAGATAGCCATGGACACGCGGAGCGCATAGTTTACAATCGATACAACCTCACCGACTGCAGCATTGCCTGCAATGGACTGTGCATTGCCAAACCAAATGATAAAGATCAAACTAAGGTTCATAATAAATAAGAGCACTGGCATGGATGATTCGACAAAGCGGAAAGTCGTTTTCGTAGTGTCAGCTAAGCTTTCATTTGCTTCCATGAAACGATTTTCCTCAAAGTTTCTTCTTGTAAAGGCTTTGATTAACCGCATGCCTGCAAGGTTTTCCTGCATGACACGATTCACATTGTCCACGTTTGCCTGAACTTTTGAAAACATTTTGCTTGCCAGTTTCATTACGAATAATAAGAAGAAAATTAATAATGGTACAGTAACTAAGAAAATCATTGCCAGGCGGAAATTTACAATAAATGCCATTGTCACCCCGCCGATAACCTGCAGTGGTGCTTTTACCATGATTCGAAGACCCATGAAAAATGTATTTTGAATCTGCCGAATGTCATTTGTAAAGCGGGTGACTAGCCCAGAGGTGGGATAGTTACTAAGGCTTTTAAAGGAAAAGTACTGAATACGTGAGAATAGCTTTTGCCGTATATCGTATCCGAATGCGAAACTGACATGTGAGGAATAGAAGGAATTACATATCCCAGCTGCAAGCGCTACAAATGAAAGTCCGATCATGATACTTCCCCACATGACGATATTTCCGATATCTTGGTTGAGCACGCCTTGGTCAATCATTAATCCCAGGAATAACGGGAGGAGAAGCTCAACAATTAATTCAATCAATAACATCGTGTAAGCTAACACAATCGGGATTTTATATGGTTTTAAAAAGGAGAATATGTTTTTCAATCATGTCCCTCCAAAGTAAGAAAATGAATAATAACAATTGTTTCACTATTATAATAGGAATTGAAATATTTATCCAATATTCTATTTCGAGTTGCGAAATATCTTATAAAATGAAAAAATTGTGATTGACTGAACTTGTAAGAAAAGGTATGCTGAGTGTAAACGAATAATTTAATAATAACGAAATAGGTGCCCATTAGGGAGAATAGGAAATGAAGTGTAATTCTTCAGCGGACCCGCCACTGTGAAGGGGAGTTTTATCAATCATGCCACTGGATATTAATCCGGGAAGGCTTTTAAAACGACGAACCGAGCCAGGAGACCTGCCTGTTTCAATAAAATGTGGATAGATGATGGTAAAGTCTGCAGTTTATTTCTTATGAAATAGATTGCAGGCTTTTTTAATAAATTTTTATAAGGGGAGAGTACGATGCATTTATATGAGAAAACAATGAATAGAATGAAACATTTAGACCAGGAGAAAATGGAGGAAGCTCGCAGAAGGGTGGATGCATTAATTAAACCGCCTAAAAGTTTAGGAAGGTTGGAGGAGCTTGCGGTTCAGCTTGCAGGCATAACAAAAGAAATATATCCAGATGTATCGAAAAAGGCAGTAATTGTTATGGCGGGTGACCATGGGGTTTATGAAGAGGGAATTTCCAGTAATCCTCAAACAGTAACAACTATGCAGACAACGTTCTTTCCTAAAGGTTTAACGGGCGTATGTTCCATTGCAGAGGTATCTGGAGCAGAAGTAGTTGTTGTAGATGTTGGGGTGAAGGATGAGATTCCAGAAGATACAGGGGTAATCAATAGAAAAATTAAATATGGGACCAATAATATGATGAAAGAAGCTGCAATGACAAAGGAAGAGGTAGTGCAGGCAATCGAAGTTGGAATAGGCATTGCTGAGGAGCAAATCCATCATGGAGTGAAATTGCTTGGAGTTGGAGAAATGGGGATTGGAAACACGACCCCTGCCACTGCAATTGTCTCTGTGCTCGGGGCTATCGACCCAGCAGAAATTACAGGGAGAGGAGCGGGAACTGGTGCTGGAGGTATTAGTCATAAAGCAGAAGTGATTAGAAGAGCGATTGAAGTAAATCATCCAAATAGAGAAGATGCACTCGGTATTTTAAGCAAAGTAGGCGGTCTTGAAATTGCCGGTATGACGGGAGTTATTCTCGCAGCAGCTGCAAATCGAATACCGGTTGTAATAGATGGCTATATTGCAACAGCAGCAGCTTTAATTGCTTATTCACTTGAACCCAAAGCAAAGGGATATATGATCCCCTCACATCTTTCTATGGAACCCGGTGCAAAGCAGGCGAGTGAATTATTAGGTATAAAACCGTTTATTCATATGGATATGTGTTTGGGTGAAGGCTCAGGAGGCGCTTTAATGTTCCCGATTATTGATGCTGCTTGCAGTATGGTAAAGAACATGGCGACATTTGAAGAGGTAGGAATGAAAATTTGAGGATAATAAAAAACTGCTAAATTCATAGCGGTTTTTTAAATAACTTTTTTCATATTATAGAGCTATATGCGGAAAGTTATGTTATGATTAAAAAAGTGTGATTCATAGATTATCATTTTCTGAAAGGATGTTTAAAGTGGATATTGCAGCACTATCAACAGTGTTAAGTCAAATGCAAGTACAGCAGCAAGCTAGTTTATCTGTGATGAGAATGACGATGGATACAGGTGCTAACCAGGCAAATGATCTATTGCAAATGATGCAAGCAAGTACAGATGCTGTTGACCCGAATGCAGGCAGAACGATTGATATTAAACTATAATCTATACATAGAGCTTGCGGTTAGCTAGTATTCTGTTGTATACTATTTTTATTGTAAATATTATTTAACGATTCCGTAGCTCAGCTGGGAGAGCGCTTGCTTGACAGGCAAGAGGTCGTTGGTTCGAGCCCAATCGGAATCACTAGCAAGAACGCTTGACTTACAAGGAGTTAGGCGTTTTTTTAAATTCACTATTTAATCACTGTGAAAACTGAAAATTATGATATAATAATCTCTTAGAATATTACGGTTGGAATCCATATTTCAAAGAGATTGTAGCGGGAGACGATGGTTTTCCACGTTAACCTCACAGTGCATCTTATGCATATCTTCATCAAAAACATATAATTGATTTGGTTATCGGTGATCGTGAAATTGATATAATCCCCGCTAAAGAATTAGGAATACCAACATGTCTATATCAAAATAATAATAGTAGAATAGCAGACTTTTATCTTGATGATTATAAAGAATTCTGGAAAAAGATAAAGTTATAGTTTTCTGAAGTATAATTCATAAGTGATTATTCTAAAATACTGCTTTATGGAGGAAATATGAATAAAAATATATACATCATAAGACATTGTGAAGCAAAGGGTCAATCTGCTGATTCACCATTAACAGAAAAAGGATTCACTCAGGCAAATGAATTAGCCAATTTTTTATTTGATTTTAAAATTGATAGGATTATTTCCAGCCCATTTTTGCGGGCTATTCAAACGATAAAGCCATTTGCAGAGAACAAGTATTTGGAAATTGAATTAGATAACAGATTAAGTGAACGTGTTCTTGGTTCCAATTCTTTTCCTGATTGGTTGGATAAGCTGAAAGCAACATACGATAATATGGATTTAAAATACGAAGGTGGAGAATCCAGTAATGAGGCGAAAAAACGAATTGTAGAAGCTATCCATGATATTACAGCAAGTAACTCTGAAAACACCATTATCGTGGCACATGGAGGGATCATATCCTTGCTATTAAATCACTATAATCAGAACTTTGGCTTTGAACAATGGAAGGGTTTGAATAATCCAGATGTGTATCTGCTGAGCAATCCGCTAAAGACAGCCAAAGTTAAACGATTATGGAAAGAGCGCTAGAGATCTTGTTTTTGATTTCCGAAAAATAGTGTAAGTTCGATTAACTAATGGTAATCACTTAAAAAGCTTTTGGTCTCTCAATGTTAAGGACCAAAAGCTTTTGTATTTAGACTGAAAATATGCGACATTATAAAATTAACCCCAATGCATTGAAAATGATTCGAGTTTATGTTAATCTAATTTAGATAGATGCTTTTATTTTTAATTTATGTATAATTACCCTAATATAATTATACGACAAATTCTATCTGTATGTCAACCTTTATTTCAAATCTTTTTAAAGGGGTGTTTGCTATGGGTTCAGAAATTCAGCAGGAGCAACAAAGAGTATATGATGTAATGGAGGTTATCAATCGGCAAATCAGTATTTTGGCTGCAAAAACTTCACAGCACAAGGAGGAAGTAATCCAAATACGTAAACGTTTTGGGGAAGAAGTTAAGGTCAATTTAGATACATTTGACGATTATCTTGAAACAATCATTGGATTAAGGCAAGAAGCGCAAACGCTGTCAGTTAGTCAAACCACCCATAAACATGCATCTAAGAAGTTATCCACATTACTGCGAATGCAGAAATCTCCTTATTTTGGCCGTATTGACTTCCTGGAAGAGGGTGCTCAGGAAGAGGAATATATTTATATTGGCATCTCTACACTCATGGATCAAGATGGCGAAGATTTCCTTGTTTATGATTGGCGGGCGCCGATTTCAAGTATTTATTATGATTACCAGCCTGGTATGGCGCAGTATAAGACACCCGAAGGCATGATTAGAGGCAGGCTGGATAAAAAATGGCAATATCTGATTAAGGATGGTGTGCTGCAATCAATGTTTGATACGGCACTTACGATTGGTGATGAAGTTTTACAACAAGTGTTGGGTAAAGGCACCGATAAACATATGCATAATATAGTTGCCACCATTCAACAGGAGCAAAATCGAATTATCCGTCATGACCGAGGAAAATTGCTCATCGTTCATGGTGCAGCTGGCAGTGGTAAAACGTCTGCAGCCCTGCAGCGGATTGCATATTTATTATATAAATATCGTGATAGCCTAAATGCAAGCCAGATTATATTATTTTCTCCAAATTCCATGTTCAAAAGTTACGTATCAAATGTACTGCCAGAACTTGGCGAGGAAAATATGCAACAAGTTACATTTCAGGAGTATTTGCATGATCGTTTAGACCATGCATTTCAAATCGAAAATCCTTATGAGCAATTGGAATATGTTCTCACTTCAACGAAAAATACTTCATACAAAACAAGAGTTGCAGGCATTCGTTTTAAGGCTTCTATGCCATTTTATGATGCAATTGATTCCTATCGAAAATCATTAGAGACATTAGGCATGCAGTTTAATGAGATAACTTTTCGAGGAAAAACAATTGTAACCGCCCAGCAAATGGCATACCGATTTTATAACAGTGATACTGCACTTCGTTTCCAAAATCGGCTTGAGAAGTTAAAGGATTGGTTATTAAATGAAGTGAAAGAGGTTCAAAAAAAGGAGTGGAACAAGCAGTGGGTAGAAGATGAAATGGAATTGCTTAGTAACGAGGCATACCATAATGCCCGTAAATATTTAGCTGAAAAGGCAGGCTTTGAACGGGAAGCGATTGCTGACTATGAGATGGACCCTGCAGCACTTGCTCGCTTACTAGTGAAGCAAAAGTTAAAACCGCTTCGAAAGCAGATTCGAGCGTATGATTTCATTGATATGAAAGGGATATATATGCAGTTGTTTAAAGATCCATTGCAAATCGAACAATGGGGAAAGGGAGCGATTCCCCAGGAATGGCCCAATATTTGTCAACTGACTTTAGAGAGGATAGATGAGGGCAAATTGCTGTATGAAGACGCCACCCCAATTTTACTCTTGCATGACCTGATTTTAGGCTTTCAGACGAATCGGGAAATAAAACATATCGTGGTGGATGAGGCACAGGATTATTCACCATTTCAGTTTGAATATTTGAGGCGTATGTTTCCTTCAGCAAAAATGACCGTGCTCGGTGATTTTAACCAGGCAATCTTCGCCCATGCTAGTGAGCATACCGATTTTCAAACACTAAAGAGTCTGTATGGGGCAGAGCACTCGGAAGTGATTTATTTGGCACGAAGCTATCGTTCAACTAAACCAATTATCGAATTTACGCGCAAACTTGTACCAAATAGCAGTCATATTATCCCATTTGAGCGTGACGGCGAGCCCCCCCTGTTAACCCATGTTAGTAGCAGCGATGAACTGCACACATGCATTACTAATAAGACTGCAGAACTACAAAAACTTGGCTATCACAGTATCGCGATTATTTGCAAATCTTCTGCGGAAAGTAAAATTGCATACAAAGCCATGTCGCACATTGATCATATCAGGCTTTTGAAGACCAGCTCAATGGAATATGAACAGGGAGTGGTTGTTATCCCGTCTTATTTGGCAAAAGGCATCGAATTTGACGCAGTGATTATTTATAATGCGTCGGAAGAAGTTTACGGGAATGAGCGTCTTCGTAGAATCTTCTACACCGTTTGTACCCGGGCGATGCATTATCTGCAATTATATAGTGTGGGTGAATTTACTCCTTTCCTGCAAAATGCTGAAGAGGGAAGCTTTATTCGAAGTTAAATAAAATAGCGGAAGAAACATTGATTTTGTCTCTTCCGCTATTTCAGATTTCTGGGGAAATTCTCTTAAAAATGAGCATGTCAATATTGAGTTATAGAAAACATCCTTATTCAGTTAACAAAATTAATTTTCAATCATTTTTCCAGCAATACTTTGAATGATGTCGCCTCTGCTTAGTACGCCGACAACTTTATTTTCATGGCTGATAACAGGAAGCTTTTTGAAATGGTGTTTAGATAAAAGCCGAATTGCTGTTTCAAAGTCATCCTCTGGGGAAACGTAAAGAATATTTCTTTTCGTCATAATCTCTTTCACTTTTGTTTGCAGCTTTTCACGAAGCACATCTTCCATTTCACCGTCTTCAATAATATAAACAAGCCCAGCGAAGCCGACTGGTTTTGGGGATAAATAGCGCAATACATCACCGTCCGAAATCATTCCGATTAAGTTGCCATCCTCATTTATAACAGGTACTCCGCCAATTCGATTAGAATGAAGAACCGTTAATAAATCCTTTACAGTACTCGTTGGTTTTACCGTAAATATCTTTGTAATCATAAAGTCTTTAACTTGCATGCTTATCCCTCTTTTCATGCGCGATGCATATTGGTAGTATATGTTTATTTTAACAAATTTATTTTTTAAAATCTAACAATTTTAAGATAAAAGTGCATCTAAAAAGGCTATTTGACCGCCTCCTGCAATCTTTAAATTATTTTATTCAAAAGCTTTCTCTTTTCAAAAGATATTCCCTTTCTAAAGAAATCAGCTGATTAAATAGGTGGCTAGTCCAAGCGGGCAAGCCATTTTTTTAATAAAAATGTAGTAGGGAGGAGATATATTATGAGTAAGATTTATATTGATCCAGGACATGGTGGCACAGATGGGGGAGCAGCAGCAAATGGACTTCAGGAGAAGAACGTTACTTTAGCGATTTCTCTAAAGGTGCGGGATATCTTAAATAGAGATTATGATGGTCACACTATTCGAATGAGCCGTACTGCTGATACAACCAAAAGCCTTGCTGCACGAACAAATGACGCAAACAGCTGGGGAGCAGATTACTTTATTAGTATTCATATTAATGCTGGAGGCGGTACTGGGTTTGAAGATTATATTTATAATGGCAGTGTGTCTAATCAGACAATAACCTATCGGGATAAAATGCATACAGAAATTATGAAACAAGTGGACTTTGCAAATCGGGGTAAAAAACGTGCTAATTTTCATGTTTTACGTGAATCCTCCATGGCAGCAATATTAACAGAAAATGGTTTTATTGACCATGCTGCTGATGCAGCCAAATTAAAATCCGATGCCTATTTAGAACGTATCGCTCTCGGTCATGCAAATGGGATTGCCCAAGCTTTAGGTTTAAGCAGGAAGTCTGGGGGCGGAGATCATACGTATACTGTTAAATCTGGTGATACGCTCTGGAGTATTGCTCAAGCGCATCATATGACGGTACAAGAGCTAAAAAGTTTAAATGGTTTAACAGATGATACGATTTATCCGGGTCAAGTGTTAATTGTCAAAAAAGATGGGGCGATTTATCATACTGTAAAAAAAGGGGAGACATTATGGGGGATTGCACAGCAATATCATACAACCGTCAGTGCGATTAAGAGCCTTAATAATTTGACTGGAGATATTATTCAGCCAGGACAAAAACTAAGAGTAAAATAAATGGATGAAAATACCAGTTATCGTAAGCGTTTTCAAATCATTTATTTTAAATTATGGTATAAATGCCTATTGAAATAAGTGTAAAAGTCTGATAAAGTAGCATCAATTGAAACGTTATGTGTAACTGGCGAACGCGGAGTACCGCAGGGGAGCACATAATCAGAAATTGTCGATCGCCTGGGCAGAGGTAAGGGATTTATCATTCTTCCTTGCCTCTTTATGTTTAAGCGGGAGGCGATGGATATAAAAGCATAATAAAGCGAAGAATGTTGTGGGTAAAACTATAACAGGAGCGGCTTCTGGAGAGAATGCATGATTCATGCAGCGCCGAAGGGTTCAAAATCTCAGGCAAAAGGACAGAAGAATAACAAAGGTCTATTTGTTATTTTCATTGTTCTCCCTGAGATTGGATGTTTCCAATCTTTTTTTGTTGGCAAATTGCATTTAGAACAGTTTCGTTATTTAAATGCAAAAGTATACAAAAAGTATAAAAGAGCAAAGGGGAAAGAGAAAAAAATGGCAACGGTAGCTTTAGACAAAATTAATACAATCAAAACATTAAATCACATAGCTGAAAATGGACTCAAAGTATTCAGTCATGAAAATTATCGCATTGATGCCGAATGTGAAGATCCTGATGCAATTGTTGTACGCAGCTATAATATGCATGATATGGAGCTCAAAAGTAATTTAAAAGCGATTGCGCGAGCTGGTGCAGGGGTAAATAATATTCCGATTGAAAAATACTCTGAAGCAGGAGTAGTTGTTTTCAATACACCTGGTGCAAATGCTAATGCTGTAAAAGAAATCGTACTCACTGCATTAATGGCATCTTCTCGTAATCTGTTTGATGGAATTGAATGGGTAAGAACACTCGCAGGCAGTGGAGAGGAAGTGCCACAGCTCGTTGAAGCTGGGAAGAAGCAATTTGTTGGGAAAGAAATCAAAGGGAAAAAGCTTGGTGTTATTGGATTAGGTTCAGTAGGCGCACTTGTCGCAAATGATGCCCTTAATTTAGACATGGATGTCATTGGCTTTGATCCATATATTTCTATCGATACTGCATGGTCACTTTCACGAAATGTGGAACGCGCAATGTCAATCGAAGAAGTTTTTGAAACGGCTGATTATATAACTGTTCATGTTCCATTGACTGCTGAAACAAAGGATATGTTTAATGAAAAAGCATTCCAGCTAATGAAGCCTGGTGTTCATATTCTAAACTTTTCCCGTGGTGGGCTTGTACAAGAAGAAGATCTGGAACTCGCTCTAGAAAAAGGAATTGTCGGGAAATACATTACCGATTTTCCGAACGACACCGTTCTTAAAATGAGAAATGCTGTTTCATTACCGCATTTAGGAGCTTCTACCATAGAATCTGAAGAAAACTGTGCCATAATGGCTACGAGCCAAATAAAAGCTTTTCTTGAAACAGGTAATATAAAAAATGCAGTTAATTTCCCTAATGCAGCGTTACCTTATACTGGTAAGCGCCGAATTACTGTTTTTCATCATAACGTCCCAAATATGGTTGGTCAGATTAGTGCAATCATTTCTGAAAAGCATTTAAATATTGCAGCGATGATTAATAAGAGTCGAGGCGGCTATGCTTATACAATGATTGACATTGATGAAAAAGTGAATGGTGAGGTCATCCCAGGAATTGAAGCTGCAATCAATCAAATAGACGATGTGATTCGAATCCGAGTAATCTAAAACAACATGTCACTTCCTCTTATCAGTGAGCGAAGTGACATGTCTTTTTTTATTCTTGTTGGGGGGATGAGGATATTTAATTATCTGGTTCTTCCACAATATAAGGACGCATCATATCGTAATCTTCGTGTTCTAAAATGTGGCAGTGCCATACAAATTCTCCGGTATAGGGTGCGAATTTGGCGATGACGCGAGTAATGGTTGCTGCAGGTACTTCGATTGTATCCTTCAAACCACGATTATTTACTGCCGGGGCTTTAGGCGGTCCAGTGAAAATAATTTTTCCGTCAGTATTATACTGATCCAGATCGAATGTCTGCTGATCCAATACTTGAAATTGAATGAGATGAATGTGAATCGGATGGGGGAAGTTAGTTGTGTTTGTCAAAGCCCAAATTTCCGTTGCACCAAGCTGCGGGTTTTCTGTTATTGGATCATGCCAGTGTTTATTGTTCAAAAGCAGTAAAGGTCGATCGAATTCATCGGCTGCTCCAACTAATTTTAAATAACGAACTGCAGAAATTTTATTTTTCTTTAAAGATGGAATAATTGATAAGGATGAAGGCAAATTGCTTGTATCCTTATTTTTTAATGGTTTGGTGACACGAAATTGCATCATGTATGCTGTATCATCATTTGGATCGGCATTAGGACCCAAATCATTTCTCAATACAATCGATTTTCCGCTTGATTTTGAAAAGTCAATCATGACATCAATTCGTTCTGCAGGCTCTAGATTGATTACTTCCATTTCAACTCTCTTCCTAAGCAGACCGCCATCTGAACCGATTTGATGGAAAACGGTCTCAGGCTCAAGCTGTAATTGATAAGATCTAGTATTCGAGCCGTTCAAAATGCGGAAGCGATATTTCCTTGGCTCAACCTCTAAGTATGGCCAGGCTTTGCCATTAACTAAAATCGTATCACCATTAAACGCTGGTAATATAGAAGGATTAGGAAGATTAGCCGCTACATTATCAGGCTGTGCCGGATAGAATAATGAACCATCTGCATGAAAGCTGCGATCCGCAATCATAAGCGGAATTTCATATTCTCCAGCTGGCAGATTCAAAGCTTTTTCTTGTTTATCCCGAAGTATATACATACCTGCAAGTCCAGCATAAACATTTAATCGAGTAATTCCCATCGCATGGTCATGATACCAAAGCAGACTGCCACGCTGATGGTTCGGATACGTAAAGGTTTTCTTAGAAAAGGCAGGCCCTGTTTCCTGGAATCCATTTGTATACCAGGCTTCCGGGTGCCCATCACTGTCTGGCTTCGTTTCGATTCCATGCAGGTGTACTACGGTTCGAACAAATGGAAGGTGGGCCAGTCCATGAATGGATAAATCAACTGGCAGGAGATGGGTATTGGGCAGCTGGTTGAGCCATGTGACATGCACGGGCTCATCTTTCATTGCTTCAATAATTGGGCCAGGGAATTGCCCATTAAATCCCCATAAGGTTGTTGCTGGCAAATCGCGATGGACTTTACTCCTGAATTGCTGCATTGTCATTTCATAATGTACTCCATCCTTTTTCTTCTCTTTTGGCTTTAACAAATTTAGCTTTGGAAGCGGATCAACAAATTTCTCTAGCTTAGGGCTCAATTGTATTCACCTCATTTCTTAAATTTGAGTTAAAAGCGGACAGGCTTTTGTACTGGTTAAAAAATCTTACTGTTTAATTTCTGTATATAGTAGTTAAAAATAAACTATGGTAGAATATTAAACATGTGAATGGATTGGGGGAATAAAAATGGCAAAGGTACCTTTTATTGCGATTGAAGGTCCAATTGGCATTGGAAAAACTTCACTTGCGAAAAAGATATCCAGTCATTTTGATTTTCATTTATTAAAGGAAATTGTTGAGGGAAACCCTTTTCTTGGCAAATTTTATGATGATATCAGTGAGTGGAGCTTTCAAACAGAAATGTTTTTCCTATGTAATCGCTATAAACAGCTGGAAGATATAGAAAAGAAGTACTTAAATGCGGATAAGCCTGTTGTTGCAGATTATCACATTACAAAAAATATGATTTTCGCCAGGCGAACATTAAAAGAACAGCAACTAGAAAAGTATGAACAAATTTATGAAATCCTTACAAAGGATATGCCATTGCCGAATATGCTTATTTATTTAAATGGAAGTCTTGAAACTATTTTACAGCGTATCCAAAAAAGAGGCAGAGAAATCGAACAAAATATTATGCCTTCTTATTTAGAACAGTTATCCCAGGACTATGAGCATTTTATGAATGAATTTGAAAAGAAAAATCCAGAAATTCCAATTATCCGCATTGATGGAAATATATGTGATTTCATTAATTACCAGGATGACCTGGAAGCGGTATTAGCAAGGATTTCTAAAAAAATGGATCAAATATTGATTAAAAAATAATGAAGGAGAACGACCCATGAATGCAAGAGAGAAATATCGGATTCCCAATGATGCTGTCATTACAATTGCTGGTACAGTTGGTGTTGGAAAATCTACAATGACTAGGGCTTTAGCGGATGCGTTGAATTTTAAAACATCCTATGAAAAGGTTGATAATAACCCATACTTAGAAAGCTTTTATAAAGATTTTGAACGCTGGAGCTTTCATCTGCAAGTATATTTTCTCGCAGAGCGTTTTAAAGAGCAGAAGAAAATTTTTGAATTTGGCGGCGGCTTTGTCCAGGACCGTTCCATTTATGAGGATACAGGGATTTTTGCCAAAATGCATTATGATAAGGGAACAATGTCATCAACGGATTATGAAACCTATAAAAACTTATTCAATGCGATGGTTATGACCCCTTATTTCCCGCATCCCAATTTATTAATTTATCTGGAAGGTTCGTTGGAGGATGTGCTGAGACGTATTCAAGAACGCGGACGGGACATGGAGAAGCAGACCCCGATTAGTTATTGGGAAGAAATGCATAGACGCTATCATACATGGATTGATAATTTTAATGCGTGCCCTGTTCTTCGTATTAATATTTCTGATTATGATATTGTAAATGAAGCAGATTCCATCCACAAGATTCTTGAAAAAGTCAGTCGTTCATTAAATGTACTTTCAATAAGATAAGGAACAAAGTGTGTCCATTATCCGGAACCACCCGTTGCTTCTGGATACATTAAAGTACATTGACTTATGATTGATCCTGAAACAGAAAAAGTTGACGTAGCAAGACGTGATGAATAAAGCGAACGAATTCGATATAATGGCCCACATCAATATTGAACATAGCCGCACATGAATCGTAGTGAAGCTCGGGTAAACTAGTTTGATGTGCAGGGACTAGCTTTTAAAAAAAATTTACCTCTATATGATTCTACAACTTATTAAAGACAGCCTTTAAAAAAAGGAATAAAGAATAGCGTATTTAAAGGATCTGAATACATTAATTATGAAAAGTTATTTGGAGGTGTCATCATCATGTCATCATTGCAAGGATCAGAGGCAACAAACATTTCAAAAGAACTTATACCTTTAGAAGAACTCTCTTTTATTGGCGCTATTCTTTTTTTTGTCGGTTCAATAATCTCCTTATATATTGCTTATAAAAATCTTAAAAACGCTCCCTCCAGTGGTCACTCAATATTGGAGCTTATTCCATAAAACAAGGAAGCAGGGGCTTGAGAAACTTTTCTATCGGCATTATCAATCTGTCCCGTTTCCCAATCAACCGGATATAAATAAAAAAATCCATCATTTTAAAAGGCGATGGATTTTTTTGTTTGTTGTTCAATGATTACATGCTTGAATGATATTGTTATAATAAAGGTGGGAAATGTAATAGAAAGGAATTTACATTATGGCAGATGAAAAGAAACATCAAATGGATTTAAATCAATTACGAACGGAATTAACGCGTTTTATGATTACTTATAAATTTGCAATGGATGAAATGAATACGAAATTAAATATTTTACGTGAGGAATTTCAATTTATTCATGACTATAATCCAATTGAACATATTGCCTCACGGATAAAGTCTCCGGAAAGTATGTTAAAAAAATTGCAGAGAAAAGGGCTGCCGATCTCAATCGCATCGATTAAAGAAAATGTGCGAGATGTCGTGGGAATTCGTATTGTATGTTCATTTATTTCAGATATTTACACATTAAGCAAGATGATTCAGCAGCAAAAGGATGTTAAACTGATTGACGAAAAAGATTATATACAAAATCCAAAAGAAAATGGCTACAAGAGTCTGCATCTGATTTTAGCTATTCCTGTATTTATGTCTGACAGAGAGGAAGAGGTATACGTAGAATTACAAATTCGTACGGTTGCCATGGACTTTTGGGCAAGTCTTGAACATAAAATATATTACAAATATAATGGAGAAATCCCCAACCGTTTAACGAAGGAAATTACAGAAGCAGCAAATGTAGCAAATGAACTCGATATGAAAATGGAAAAGTTGAACAAAGAAGTCGATGAAATCAAGCAAAAAAATGGAGAAGAGGATATAAATTATCTGCAGTTTAATGAAGAAAAAATTCACTTGCCAAGCAATTTTCTAGAACATTTACAAAAGAATTAAAATAATTTTAGAATAGAAATGCACCCCCTTCCCATTCCAGAGAAGGGGGTGTTTCTCTATGGAGAAATATGTCTCTTTTCGCAAGTGAACACTTAGTTCTGATTCAAATTCATCAGATTACATATATCAACGCATAAAAAGACCTGAAAAAACAAGCACGAACTTTCTTTGAAGAGGAAAAAAATAAGCTTTTTTTTGTTTTCGGGACTATTTATCTGTTTTTTATAAGGGATAAATGTATTGCTTAAAGAAAAAATTGAATTTACGGCAAACCTTCCACCTATCTATTAAATGGTTAAATTTTCCGATTTTTATTATTATTCTTTCTGCTATGATGTAATAGAGTGTAATCTTATTTTCATACTTTTGTAATATAATTTCCGAGTTTCTTAAGGGGTAAGCTGTACAGCTTAGTTACACTCGGTGAAAGGAGAGAGGTGATGTGAATAAAAAGCAGAAAAGCATTTTGGTTATTTTAGCAATTTTAATCGTTTCAACTGTTTATACATACACAGCAGCAGGTGAATCATCTTTGAATCCGTATAAACAACTGACTTCTGAATGGATAGGAAAATTAGAGTCGGTGATTGTGAGTGTCAAAAAGAAAAGTAATCAGCAGCTGCAGCATGAAGTTACAAAAACAAAAGAACGAAACGAAAAAGAAATAGATATGCGGGCAATTCAAGAAAGTGAACAAGCAATAAAAGAAATTAACGTATATCAGAAGCTGTTAAAAAAACAACTTACAACAATGGAAGATAATCCTGGGGTCAGTCAGCTTATAAATTATGAAAGTATAAAAAAGAAAGAAATAACTGAAGACATTCATATTGAAATAACGAATCATCTTTCAGACATATTATCAAACCGATAAAGTTAAAGGGGTGTAAGGATTGAAGAAACTTTTAGGGACTTTAAAAGGGAAAATTGTTGCAACTATTTTAGTTGTTGGATTAATCTCAGGAACAGGCATCGTTTTGGCTGCAACTGGTGCTGGAGAACAATTGCGGATTTGGTATGAATCGATGTTTAATCAAACGGTAGACAATATCGAAGCGGATGTCGAAGGATATAGTGAGGACAAACTAGCAAATTTAACAGCAGAATATGAGTTATTAAAAGCTACTGCAGGAATGGATATAGATTTAAGCAGAGAGTTAGCTACTGGAAACGCATTGGATGAAATCATCAAAGCAAAGCTAGAGCATATTGAAGGAATTGATGCAGAGCAGCAGGCTATACTCGCGGATATTGGTTATCAATTCTATAATGTCTTTCTTGATGGATATATGGAAATCATCAGAAATACAAATGAAGGACTTGAATATGCGACAAATGATTTAGCTAACTATACAGCTGAGTCAGGGAGTGAGGCAATCGGACAAATGACTCAGGATATTACTGCTGCGAAGGATCATGCAGTTCGCGATTTAGAAGAAGCAATTCGCAAGGCACAAGAAACATTAGCTAGTGAGTTAGAATCTCAAGAAAAAGTAACAACGAAAAATTTACTGAACCAAGTAGATTGGGCGGTTGATGACCTTCGAACAGATGTAATGGAGGTTTTAGATGGAATGGTTGCTGATCAGGAAGCTGTAATCATTGCGAAAGCAAAAGAACTTGAGGATGAAGCAAAAGCAGCATTGGATGAAGTGGTTTCAGGAATAAATAATTAATTAACAGGTGGGAATAGTTGTGAAATGCGATGATCTTTTTATGAAGTTAATTGTAAGATGAATCGACTTTCATACTATCCCGCCACTTTATGTTTGGAGGTCAAAAATGAAGAACAAGAAAAAATGGCTTATCAGTTTTCTGCTCGTCTTTCTTATTACTTGTGGCAGTTTAAGTGCTGTAATTGCAGACACTTCGATTACAGGTATGCTATCTAACTGGCTTTCAGAAAAAACAGACCAGGCAATGGATGAAATGGATAAAGAAATTCAAGAAGAACAAGACATTCAAATAGAGCGTTTGAAAGTAGAGCTTAATCAAAGTGTTGATCGACTTGAGTCTGAATTAAATACTTTCATTGAAGCTGAAAAAGAAAAAAGGACTGCAGCACTGCAGGAATATGCTGAGCAACTGATAGCTGAAATTGATAATGATGAAGCAGATCGCAAAGCGGAAGTTGAAAGCGAGTTAGACCGTATTTTTGAAGAAGCAATGCATGAAATAGACCAATTAAAAATGAATGAACAGAAACAGATGGAAGAAGAACGCGGAAACATGAAGGAATAACAGGACATGAACTCTTCGTTCTTCTATCTTCATTTTCAACAAACCTTACCAATATTTTCCCACACTTTTCTTATCCTTGTTTTCCAATCTATAATAAAACTGGACAGTTCGTTTTAATTGAATAAAAGAATGAGTTTCTATAAAATTGATTTTAATGTTGCTAAAGCTAATAAAAGGTAATTAGCTTATTTTAAAGTGGTTTCTAAAACTTAAAGTTTTGTTTGGATGGGCAATCTGAAAATATACTGCAAGAATGTAAGGGGAGAAATAAATGAAAGTTGCATTATTGCAAGGCTCAATTGTCGGGACAAAAACACGAACGGCAATGGAGTATGTACAGAATGTTTTTAAAGATAGTTATAGAGAGATAGATGTCAAGATGCTTGATCTTGCTAAATACGATATACCTTTCAGTGATGGGAGACATTATCTGGAGTATACAGGTGATGCTGGATATGTTACGAAAGTACTAATGGAGTCGGATATCATCATTATTGGTACACCGATATTTCAAGCATCTATCCCAGCTACATTGAAAAATATTTTTGATTTGCTTCCTGAGCAGGCATTGATCAATAAAGTAGTGAGTATTATTGTAACAGCAGGTTCAGCAAAGCATTATTTAATTCCTGAAACGCAAATTAAACCAATCGTAGCTTACATGAAAGGTCAAATGACACAGTCCTACGTGTTCATTGAGGAAAAGGACTTTTATCTTAAAGAAATGATTAACGATGATGTTTTCTTCCGGATTAACCGTCTCGTGGAGGATACAGTCTCATTAACAAAAGCGTTGGAAGAACAACGTCTAGCAAAAGAAACAGAGTATGGTTTTTAACATAATTAGGCAGAAGTCGCCCATCTTATATAAGTGGGTGATGAATGCCGATGGGTATAAGGAAATTTAGGAACAGTAGTCATATATTGTTCCTTTTTTTTATACGAGGTCCTAAGACAAGATACTTGCTTTTATACTAACGGTTGGATTATCATTTAATTATTAGTTTTTGTAAAACAGTATGTGAAATTCATCACTTTATTACAGCAAATGGATGAATTAAAATTATTGCGGGGAATAGAAAGGGAGAATTGCGATTGAATATAGGAATTGACAAAATTGGTTTTTATACACCATATTTATACGTTGACATGAATAAGCTAGCAGTGGCAAGGGATGTAGAGCCCGAGAAATTCACAATTGGAATAGGTCAAGAAAAAATGGCGCTTGCACCAAAAACACAGGACGCTGTTACACTGGCAGCAAATGCAGCCCTTCCTATTCTTAATGAAAATGACAAGGAGAAAATCGATCTTGTCATCTTTGGTACAGAATCAGGGATTGATCATTCGAAATCTGCTGCAGTTTATGTTCATCATTTATTGGGCATCAATCCGTATGCCCGCTCAATTGAAGTAAAACAGGCATGCTACGGTGCGACAGCAGCAATTCAAATGGCAAAAGGACATATTGCATTAAATCCGGAAAGTAAAGTACTTGTGCTTGGTGCGGATATAGCTAGATATGGTTTGCATACATCTGGAGAGTCGACACAGGGAGCTGGTGCAGTTGCTTTAGTGATTAGTAAAGATCCCAGGCTGCTTGTCTTAGAGGAAGAAAGTGCTTATTTGACCGATGATATTATGGACTTTTGGCGTCCAGTTTATTCGGATACAGCTTTTGTAGATGGTAAATTTTCCAATGAACAATATATTTTGTTTTTTAATAAAGTCTGGGGAAAATATAAACAAAAAACAAACCTATGTTTACAAGACTTTACAGCGATTTGCTTTCACCTTCCTTATACTAAAATGGGATTAAAAGCGTTGCGCACGATTTTAGAAGAAGGAACGCAAGCAGATCAAGCGCGATTAAAAATGCATTATCAAACCAGTACTTTATATAATCGAGTTGTAGGGAATATTTATACAGGCTCTTTATATTTGAGTTTGCTCTCCTTACTCGAACAGAGTGAGCGTTTAGAAGCGGGATCAAGAATTGGTTTATACAGCTATGGTTCTGGTGCGGTAGGGGAGTTCTTTACAGGGATTTTACAGCCAAATTATAAAGATTTTCTGTATGTAGAACAGCATCAAAAAATGTTCGATTCGCGTAAGGAAGTAAGTGTGGAAATGTATGAAACTATTTTTGAGGACATATTGCCTAAAGATGGATCAGATGCTGCCTTAAGTAAAGCCGATGATCCGGCGCCCATTTACATAGCTGGAATAGAAGATAATAAACGAATGTATGTAAGGGAACAGTGAAATAAAAGGAGCTCCGGCAATTCATTCTGTCGGAGCTTTCCTATTATCCCGAATTAACTGGCATGGGACTTCCTCTTTTGGAAATGAGGAGACACGTTAATTCTAAGTGGGAGCAGCAGCCAGTAACGGTCCGATTGGTTCAGGCTAACATGCAGTGAGACGGAAAAAGATGGAGAAGCCCCACTGCATGAAGTTTCACTTTACGCTTTATTAAAATGATAGCTGACCTCTGCCAGCTGGTCATTGTATTCTACTTTAAAATCATATCCACTAAAAAACCATTCATCATTCTTTTCAATGAAATAGGTAATTCCGTCAATCGTTTCCGATATTAGGGTATCTTTAGGAGTTCCTATATTAATTCCTACTGAAAAATTATCATGTACTTCTGTTTTGCCATAGACTTTTCCAAAAAAGCGGACACCGTCTCCTTGAACGAGACCCATTTCATCTACATACCAATTATGTGCTTGCTCAGATACTGTAATTTTCATATTGTCTACAGATTTTACTCTGTTACCTCCTCTCAAGAACTTAAATCCTAATATTAGTTTAGCATAAAAAATTTTACTTCATCCATTATTTATGCTGGAAGGTCAATTCATATTCACATAAAATCTGGGAAAAATTTACTCTATTCTCTTCATTGTCATGATATTATAGATAATAGCTGAAATAAATCAAATTGTTTCCTGTTTTGAAGAACAATTGCAGAAGGTGAGCTTATGAGTTTTTGGTTATATGTTAATATTCTTTTCCTGCTTATTGTGATTATTTCAATCGATTATCAAATAGCGGTGCTTCCAGTCCATATCTTTTTCGGTCTGGCTGGGTTATTTCTTGTGTTATTTAATTGGACAAGGCATGCGTTTTTTTCCACGATACGTCATACAACTAATCGTCAGAAAAAAATTCGTTTAGCAGCAATATCGAAGAAAATTATGCCATTTCACCGCTGGATTGGTTCAACTGCCCTCGTCCTAATTATTGCACATGTTCTCTTGATTATAAATAAATATGGGTTCCTGGCTTCAAGCTGGAAAATGGTAAGTGGGATGATAGCGGGCATATTTCTTTTAGCTATGGTCGCAACAGGCTGGCTGCGTTACTTTTTGCCATCAGGTGGCAGACGGAAAGCTCATATGATTATTGGCTTTCTTCTATTTTTTTCTGTAGTCATTCATACACTATTTTTCTAAAAGAATATATTTAACAGGTTGAATGCGTTTACATTACACGTTTATTGTTATAAAATAAAGAAAAATCAATAATCATATAGTATATACAGAAATAATAGTATTTATTCTTACAATAGGGAGGGTTTTTCAATGGGAGAAACAAAGCATTCTGGCCCTGTCAAGCTGCCATCAAAGCCAGAGCCAAAACTTTGGGCAAGTAAAGTACCATTTGGCTTGGGGAAGGTAAAACCGCATCATATACGCGATATGGTCAAGGTGGCATGGGATAATAAAGATAATTTGCCTTATGCAAAAAGAATATTGACACAGGGTGTATGCGATGGATGTGCATTGGGCGTTTCTGGATTACAAGATCAGACATTGCAGGGCGTACACCTGTGTACAACAAGACTGAATGTACTGCGGCTGAATACAATGCCAGCGATGAAAGAAGCAGATCTTCATGCAAATATAGAGGATTTACGTAAATTATCAAGTACAGAACTCCGTCACTTAGGAAGAATTCCTTATCCACTCATTCGCGAGCCTGGTGAAGAGCGATTTCGCAGAATTTCCTGGGATGAAGCTTTGGAAAAAGTTGCTGAAAAAATGAAAACACTTGATTCAAAACGTTTCGCATTTTATACAACTTCACGCGGCATTACCAATGAAGTGTATTATACGCTCGGGAAGGTTGCGCGTTTCTTAGGTACGAATAATATTGACAATGCCTCAAGAATTTGTCACTCTCCATCCAAGACAGCACTCGGCCGTTCTGTGGGTGTAGGTGCCTCTACGTGCAATTATAAAGATTGGATCGGGACGGATGTATTGTTGTTCTGGGGTTCTGTTGCGGCAAATAATCAGCCTGTATCAACCAAATATATGTATGCAGCTAAAAGAAAAGGAACAAAAATTATCATCATTAATCCCTATCATGAACCAGCAATGGATGAGTATTGGGTACCGTCTATCCCCGAATCAGCATTGTTTGGAACGAAGATCGCTGATGATGTTTATCAAGTAAATATTGGTGGAGATATTGCTTTTATGCATGGGATTATGAAGCATTGGTTTGAGATGGAAGAGGAAAAGCCGGGATCCGCTTTAAATCATTCATTTATTAAAGAGCATGTAAATGGTCTAGAGGAGCTTCGGAAAAAAGTAATGCAATATGAGTGGGAACAGCTGGAAGCATCATCAGGCATTTCTAAAGAGCGCATGCAGGAACTCGCGCAGTTGCTCGCTAACTCAGATTCTGCAGTTTTTGTCTGGTCGATGGGGCTTACTCAGCATCGATTTGGCACAGACAATATTTCTCAGGTTGCCAATCTTGCATTATTAAGAGGCTTTCTTGGCAGGGAACATTGCGGTTTAATGCCAATTCGCGGACATTCTGGAGTACAGGGATCCGGAGAAATGGGGGCAGATCCGTTTGTTCTCCCAGGAGGAGGAATGGATGCTGAAAATCGCAAACGTGTAGAGGAAATCTGGGACTTTGAAATTCCAAAATGGCAAGGGGATATTGTTGGGGTGTCATTAGAAAACGCTTTGCTGCCGGATGAGCATGAACGAAAGTTATCGCTTTATTATTTATCGGGTGGGAATTTTCTTGAAACCATGCCTAACCCGGATTTTGTACAGCAGTGTTTAGAAAATATTGATATTCGTGTCCATCAGGATATTATTTTAAACACGTCAACACTTGTTGATGCGAAGGAAGCGGTAATTGTACTTCCAGCAATGACAAGATATGAACAGGCTGGTGGTGGTACATCCACATCAACTGAGAGAATGGTTTACTTTTCTCCGGAAATTAAAGGTCCGAGAATAGAGGAAGCAAGATGTGAATGGGAAATTTATGTTGATCTGGCTGAAAGGGTAAAGCCAGAAGAAAGTAACAGGATTTCTTTTAAAACAGCCCAGGAGATACGGGATGAAATAGCTCTGGCAGCACCGAATTATAATGGAATTCAGCATTTAAAGGAAAGAGGCGATTTATTCCAGTGGGGTGGTGCATGGCTATGTGAAGATGGTATTTGTCCAACAAACGATGGAAGGGGCAATCTGATCACAGTAGAAATCCCTGAACTGCGAAAGCCTGATGGTCAGTTCTATGTGACAACGCGCAGAGGGAAACAGTTTAATTCGATGATTTATGACGAACGTGACCCATTTAATGCAGCAGATCGGGATGATGTGCTGCTGAATGAAGAAGACGGGCGGGAACTTGGCATTGTTGAGGGTGACCCAATTGTGGTTTATAATCAATATGGAATGTATAAAGGGCAAGCGAAATTTGTTCCTGTCAGAAAAGGAAATGTTGAATTACATTGGCCAGAAGGAAATGTTGTTATACCCCAAGGTGTTTATGAGAACTTTGCCGGAATACCAGAATATAATACAGCAGTAATTGTTGAAAAAGCTGATAGCTTCTATGCCCATAAAGATACGAAATATGCAGAGAAAAGGGTTGAAGAGCTTGAGCTCGAACCCAATTGAGGAGGGGTTCTGGTGAGTAATCCAGAAAAATTGGGCTGGAAAACGATAAGAATCTCTAAATCTGGTGAAGAGGTTTTATATGAAAAAGTAACAGCTGAGTTTCCTTTTACCATTATGTTAGATAGTCAGGAGTTTGCAACAATCGTTTGTTCTCCTAATGATCTGGAAAGTCTTACAATTGGCTTCCTGGCTTCAGAAGGGGTTATCCGAACATATACTGAAATTAAATCGCTGCAAATAGATGAATATAAGGGCTTTGCTTATGTTACACTTAAAACACCAGTACCACTGGAAAGACTTGATCATTCCAGCCGATTTATTAGTTCCTGCTGCGGGAAAAGCCGGCAATTTTATTTTAAAAGTGATGCACGAACGGCGAAAACAATCACAAATAAATTCACTATATCTCCTGCAGGGTGTTTCAAGCTGATGAAAGAGCTTATGGAAGGTTCCGAGGAATTTAATCAGACTGGCGGTGTGCACAATGCTGCACTTGCAACTGCGGAAGAGCTATTAATTAAAAGTACTGATATTGGAAGACATAATACACTGGATAAAATTTTTGGAGCCATGCTCCGTGATAAAGTATCTGCCAGAGATAAACTAATCGTTTTTACTGGCCGTATATCCTCTGAAGTGCTTTTAAAAATATCGAAAATGGGAATCGGTTTGATTATATCAAAAGCAGCTTTGACAGATCTGGCAGTTGAGCTTGCAACTGATTTAGGAATTACAGTTATTGGATTTGCAAGAAAGGACAGAATGAATATTTACTCCCATCCTCAGAGAATTCAGGGGCCTTTCATAGGACAATGATTCAGGTTTCATTGGAAACTAAAAAATCAATTATTGAAGGAGGATGAACACAATGGTTAAAGTATTGTTATTTGCAGAGCTTCAGGAATCAATTGGTCATCATGAACTGGACCTTTCAATTGAGGAGACAAATGTTCAACAATTAAAGCAACAGCTTGAAATGGATTATCCAGCGTTGAAGCTGCAAAAGGTTATGACCGCAATCAATGAAGAATATGCAAACGACGGGGATATAATTGCTGCAGGTGATACAGTTGCTTTTATCCCTCCTGTTAGTGGTGGGTAAGCTGAAAAAAATGTAGTCGGGGGTCATATGATGGTGAAGGAAGAATTAGCTGGAATCCTGTTAGCTGGTGGGGCTTCGAGAAGATTTGGCAGTCCAAAAGCTTTTGCAAATGTTGAGGGTAAGCCATTTTATAAGCATTCTCTTGAAACGCTTCAAGCTATCACGGGCACCATTTTTATTATTACAAATGAACAGCTGGAAGCAAAATTTGAAAATATAGCTGACGCCCAGATCATGATAGATGATAAAAGGTATAGAGGAAAAGGACCGCTTGCTGGATTGTATACCGCAATGCAAGCGATAAAAGCAGAATGGTATGCATTGATTCCGGTAGATGTTCCATTTATAAATCCAGAAATATATCATACTTTACTAGAGCAGCGAGCACCAGATTTAGAAGCTGTTATCCCTCTATCAAATGGAAGGCTTCAGCCATTGATTGCACTTTACCATCATTCTCTGGCAGGTAGATTAAAAGAATTGCTGGATACAGATCAGCTGGCAATGCGAGCTTTATTAGATATTTCCAAAGTGAAATATGTCCCATTTACAGATCCTGCTGCTTTTATTAATATTAATTGGCAAGAGGACTACAATCGACATATTAGGAACAGGGGATAGGATGCTTATGCTTGAAGAACATTTAGAGTCAGCACCAAAGCATATAAACTGTGCAGTGCTTACAGTAAGTGATACAAGAAACAAAGAGACGGATAAAAGCGGTAAGCTTATTATGGAAATGTTAAGGGATAAAGATTATCAGGTTGCCGCTTACGAAATTGTCCCTGATGATTCGGAAATGATTAAGGCGGCTGTAAAATTGCTCGTTAAAGATAAAAATGTAGATGCTTTAATCCTAAGTGGTGGAACAGGAATCGCAGCCAAGGATGTGACAATTGAAGCGGTGCATCCATTATTTTCAAAGGAATTGCCTGGATTTGGAGAAATATTCCGGATGCTAAGCTTCCAGGAAGATATCGGCAGTGCGAGCATGCTTTCACGAGCAACCTGTGGCTGCATTAACAACCGGCTCATATTTGTTATACCTGGGTCAACTGGCGCCGTTCGCTTAGCGATGGATAGGCTGATTATTCCAGAGCTTGGGCATGGTGTAAGCGAATTGCATAAGGACTTGCAGGAGTAAAAGGAAAGTTCTCTTAAGGGAAATTTTCCTTTTTTGAAAGATAAGAAAGTATAAAATTTTTGCAGGAAACTGCATGATAACATAAACAGTCACGTCCAGCTCCAGCGCCCAGCAACTATCAAACTTCGTGCTTCTCCACTACGATAAGTCAACATCGGCTCGTCCCTCACCGTGTTTCCTTTATCTCATTGCGAAGCACTCCAGTTTGTACGTTGCTGAACGGGCGCTTGCGCTTTTGTTCGTCTTTCACTAAACAAACTCTACCGTTTTACAACAGTCTATCGCTTTGCTATAATAATTCATATTTACAACTTATGCAAGGAGCGAATGATAATGAAATGGATTGAAAATATTAATTGGGAACAACTTTTTTTAAATGCAGGAATCGTACTGGTAAAATTGATTGCTATATTGATTGTTTTCTTTATTATTCGCAGTATTGGGAACAAGCTTATTCGCTCTTCTTTTACAAGAGTACAAGAAAAGAAAAAGATGTCACCTGCTCGCACGCAAACATTACAGACATTGGCGTTAAGTGCTTTCTCCTATGTATTAATCTTTATCATAGCCGTCATCGTGCTGGGACTATTTGGCATCAATGCGACGGGATTGATTGCAGGTGCTGGTGTGGTTGGTTTAGCAATTGGATTTGGTGCACAAGGTCTTGTTAGTGATGTTGTAACTGGTTTTTTTATTTTACTGGAAAAGCAATTAGATGTGGGAGATTATGTCTCTGTTGCAGGATATAATGGTATTGTAGAAGAGGTTGGACTGCGTACCACGCAGCTTCGCAGTTTTGATGGCACTCTGCATTTTATTCCTAACCGGGAAATTAGTGCACTCAGCAATCATACACGTGGTAATATGCGTGCGCTTGTTGATATCGGGATTCCATACAAAGACAATATTGACGAGGCGGTTACTTTATTGCAGAATGTCTGTGAACAAGTAAAACAAAAAAATGATAAAATTGTAGAGGGACCGGATGTAATTGGTGTGCAAATGATCGGTGAGGCAGATGTAACATTACGCATTATTGCTAAAACAAAGAGTATGGAACAATGGGGAGTTGAAATGCAATTGCGTAAAGCGCTTAAGGACGCCTTTGATAAACATTTAGCCGATGATCAAACGTATGTTGAAAAGGAAACGGGCGAAGAATAATCCGGTTGGATCGATTCTGACTGTTTTGTGCAAATCCAGTCAGGGTGAACAATCCTGGTTGTTTAATAGAAAAGTTATTATTTCACTCCCTTCGCTTGTTTTTAGAAAACAGGTTACATAGAATAAAAGCAAATATCGCTTCAGTCGTCATGAAATTTATGATGACTGAAGCTTTTTCTATCATTTGCAAGCAATATCGCTGTTACAATTCAACCAAATATTCATTCAAGCTTTTGCTAAAGGTTTCTTTTAAAGTTTCCACTTTTTCCACCGCTTTTTTCAAGTAAAAGTGTTTCTGAAATGATCATGCCTTTGTCGACTGCTTTACACATGTCATAAACAGTAAGCGCTGTAACTGACGCAGCTGTCAGTGCTTCCATTTCTACACCAGTGCTGCCGACGGTTTTAACTTGAGCGGTAATAATCAGCTCATAATTATTTGCATAAACTTCGTGCCAGTCAAAGGAAATGGTTATGCCACTAATTGGAATAGGGTGGCACATCGGAATAAGGGAAGCAGTTTGCTTTGCTGCCATAATGCCAGCAATTTCAGCGACACTTAGAACATCGCCTTTTTTATTTTTTTGTTCTGTAATGTTTTTGTATACTTCTTTTTTCATTTGAACTCCGGAACGGGCAGCTGCTGTTCTTGCTGTTTCATTTTTGCTTGAGATATCTACCATTCTAGCTCTGCCATGTTCATCAAAATGTGTAAATTCTGCCATTTGTTTCACCTCAATTTTATCATGTTTGTCTGTTAAAAAGATTATATAATCCAATGATAAAAAATGAAAGAAATAAAGATATTTAAATGTGAATAAAGGCACCAAATAATTGTGAAATGGTGAACATGTTTAACGCTATATACATAGTGTAAAAGGTTATTGTAGCGACATTGAACGTTCACAATTAGACGTTTATAAGTGATGTAAATCACATTTGTGAAGGGAGATGTAAACTATACTTAAACCATAGAAAAGATTCATTCAGTCAGCCAGAAAATCTTTGATACGAAGCTATATTAGCGGGTGGAGAAAAGAATTTATTCCTAAATTAATACAAATAACTGAAGAGGTGAGAGGAATGTTTAAACAAAAAGTTTCATTTTTAACGATTGGCCTAGTTGCGAGTGTTCTATTGTTATCTGCTTGTGGTGAAAACACGGAAAATGTAAATGCAGATGTAAATTCTGATTCGGAAGAAAGTATTGCTTCAGAAGACAGCTATAACTTTGAGGCAGAACCATCCGATTATGATGCGATTGATCCTCACAAGGATTTGAACCAAGAACCTGTACCTGTAAAAATGGAGCGAATTGGTGAGAACGAAGTGAATATCGAGATGACTTCCCAAATAACAGATATTGAAATTGCACCTGGAATTGAATATAAAACATGGAACTTTAATGGTGAGGCGCCTGGACCACTATTAGTTGTGCAAGAGGGAGACTGGATTAATTTTACGCTTCACAATATGGATCCTGCCATTCCTCATAGTGTTGATTTCCATGCAGTTCATACAGATCCTGTTAAAGGGTATGCAGATGTTAAGCCAAATGAAACGGGTACTTTCCGTTTTCAGGCAAGTAATCCTGGTGTATTCATGTATCACTGTGCAACAGACCCTGTTTTAGCTCATATTGCCAATGGCATGCATGGCGCTATTATTGTAATGCCAGCCGATGGTTATCCAACAGATGACGCAGTAGATCGTGAGTTCGTTATTATCCAGAATGAATGGTATAAATACAATGATTTAAATAATATGATGAATATGCCGCCGCGTCACGTTGTTTTCTCTGCTAAGACGCTAGAATATTTAGAGGATAATGAAGTAGACGGATATACATTTGATGGTGTTAACACAAACGGAACAGTAACAGCCTTAACTTCAGAAGAGCCTGACACCGTTCTTTATGCAAAACCTGGTGAAAGAATTCGGTTGTATATTAATAACGTCGGTCCGAATGAAGTCAGTTCCTTCCATGTAATCGGTACAATTATGGAAGATGTTTATTTAGATGGCAATCCATATAACCATTTAGAAGGAATGCAAACAGTCATGCTTCCGGCGAGTGGAGGAGCAGTTGTTGAGTTCGTTCTAAAAGAAGAAGGCTCTTACTCATTTGTCACACATCAATTTGACCATGTAGCAAAAGGTGCATCCGGAACAATTGTTGTAAATGAATCAGGTGAACCTGAAGGCGGATCGATGATGAGTCACTAATCTATAATAATTCTCCATTCTCCCCTTCTTCATTGTAGAAGGGGAGAATTATGAGGTGAGCATATGCGAAAAGGAATCATCTGGATATGTTTTATCATTTTTTTCCTGCTGCCCAAACCAGCTATGGCTGATGTGATTCATGTAACGGATGGTGACTCTCTGCGTCATGCACTAGCAGAAGCAAGTGATGGAGATGCAATTATTTTAGAAAATGGGTCATACCATGGCAATTTTCTAATCGAAACATCGATTACCCTAATAGGGGAAGAAGAGGTAGTTATTAAAGGATTAGATAATGGTTATCCACTTACAATAGAAGCAGATGATGTTGTAGTTGATAACCTCCATATTGAAGGTGGGGGAACAGACGCAGCTGGCATTTTTTCTCGCGGAAATAGGAATGAAATAAAAAACAATACAATAAATAATGTTTTTCATGGTGTACTTATAAGAGAAGGTTATGGAAATATCATTACTGGAAATACCATATCGAGCTGGGATGAATTAACAGGAAGCATGCGGCATGGGTATGGAATTTATGTAATTGAAGGTGATGGTGCAATCATTACCAATAATCAAACCTATGATACACAAGATGGAGTATGGCTGTCACATTCTTCATCAGCGCAAGTAAGCAATAACCGTTTTATAAATGCAAGGTATGGTGTGCATACGATGTACGCAGAAAATATCGCTGTCACCCATAACGAAGTCAGAGGAAGCTATAATGGCGGAATGATTATGCAAAGTAAAAATATAACGATTAAATATAATGTTTTTCACTTAAATACCCTCTCTGATGGATCGGGAGTTTTTGGCTATGATTTGTTTGATTCTATCATTTCAGACAATATCATAAAAGGAAACTCAAAAGGAATTCGTTTAGGTTATGCACAGCGTAATGAAATTTTAAGAAATGAAATTACCGAAAATATAAGAGGGATTGAGTTAGGAGACGGTGCGCTTAATAATCGGATTTTCATGAATAATTTAACGAAAAATACGCAGCAGGTTGTGACCAATCCAGAAAATGAAAATGATTTTAACTATCAAGGACTGGGTAACTTTTGGGATGATCAGCAAATATTAGATTTGGAAGCAGATGGGATTAATGATTTTGCCTATAAAAGTGGCGATGTTTTCTATCAAATGATTGAGAAGGATGATTTTCTGCAAATCTTTTTGGACAGTCCCACTGTTCGTTTATGGAACACAATTGAACAATATACACATATCCCGTCAGAAACGCATGTCATTGATGCATACTCATTAGCAAAACCGATAGATGTCGATCAGCAAATTGAAGTCTATCTTCCAGAAAACCAGCAAATGGGGTGGACGAAACCAGGAAAGCTGATTGGTTTATTTACTTCAGTACTTGTAATTAGTGTGGTGACGGTTTATCTGACAAGGAGGAGAGAGATATGAAAAGAAAAATAATTGCAATTATTTTTGTTGCAGTGGCTGGTTTGCTGGCAGCTTGCAGTCAAACGTCATATGAGCCTGCAGATATTTCAGATAGTGATCAATGTTACACATGTCATATGGGGATTGAAGATTTGCAATCCGTTTCCCAAACACTTCTAACAGATGGCACTCCCCGTGTTTTTGATGATATTGGCTGTATGCTCGTATATTTACAAGAAACAAATGATGGAGTGGAAATTTCTTATGTAATCGATCATGATTCTGGCGAGTGGATTGATATGAAGGATGCTTATTTTGTTCATGACCAAATGGTCCAAACCCCAATGAGCTATGGTTTTATTGCTTTTTCTTCAGCACAGGAAGCGGAAGCATATGCAGCTTCCACTGATCATGGAGAATTATTAACAAGTGAAGAAGTTCTGGCAATAGATAGAGCAGCGCTTGATGAGTGGTACAAAGGACATGAAGACGAACATCATGAATAGGTAAAACAGATATGGATAGATGTGTCGTGATTTCAATGGCAAGGAGGATTGACGATGAAAATAGCGATGTTTCAGTCAATGCTTAAATTGGAAGTACGTGTTTTATTACGGAGTAAATGGTTGCTAAGTTTATTTATATTATTTATTGGACTCGCTTTTTTGCTTTACTTTTACGGCCTTGAATCTGCTAAAAGCACAGATGCTTCAGTAGAAAATAATAAAGGTGTGGTTGCAGGAATTGAATTTTCAGTTGGTGAATTAGACCCGGCTTATTTCGGGCTTGAAACAATAGAAGATGATTCAGTTATATATGATAAGAATGGAAATTTGACAGAAGCAACGTTGAGCAATGGCTATAGTCGCTCGATTGCGATGCTTATCAATTTGTCGCTTTGGATTATACCAATTATTTGTTTAATTCTTGGCACAAACTCGCTTGTTGCCGATAAAGAAGAAGGCAGATTCTCCTTGTATCGCACGTATCAAATGTCCAATGGATACTATTTGCTCAGTAAATATCTGTCCATATGTATAGCATTAATCCTTTCTTTAGGTATTTCCTATGGTATCTTTGGTTTATTTCTATACGTAATAGGAGCCTTACAGGATGCAGCAATGTTTGGAACCTTTTTAGCACTTAATCTTCTAATTATCTTTGTGTTTTCTGGGTTGGCTGTTTTAATTGGTTCTTACGCTGTAACACGCATGCAAGGATTATCTTTAGCCTTATTTGCCTGGAGCCTTTTGGTATTCATCTATGAATTTATCATTTTTACAATTGTTGATTTTATCCCATACAGTCAGAAATTAAATGCTTTATTTATTCTAATTCTTGTTAATCCAATCGAATCCATCCGTGTTTGGGCGATTAATCAATTAGGTGCGAATTATATCTTCGGATCACAATATTTAATTTTGAATGAATGGGGCGCTAATGGCACGTTAAATTTCTATGTTTTTCTTTCTATTATATGTATTATTCTACTTTCGTTAGCACTCTCAGTCTTTGTAATAAAAAGGAGGGCCAAGTAAATGACAGTGGAAAAGAATATCCTAAAAATTACGGATGTTTCAAAAACCTACGGAGGAAAAACTGTTTTACATCCTGCCAATATAAATATTAAAGCGGGAAAATGTGTTGTAATTTGTGGAGGAAATGGAGCAGGGAAAAGTACTTTAATAAAAATAATTACTGGGATTGAAAAAGCAACAAGTGGAACCGTTCAATTTAATAATATAAAAGGCAAAAAGCAATTTACGTATATGCCAGACCATATGAATTTTCATTCGGAGTTAACTCCTGCTGAAATACTGGACTATTATGCGGCATTCATAGGTGCTGGTAAAGAAAAAATAAAAGAAGTGTTGCATGTAGTAGGCTTATGGGACAAACGAAATCATAAGATTGGTTCTTTCTCAAAAGGAATGACACAAAGAGTGAATCTGGCGCAAGCCTTATTAGCGGATGTTGAACTATATATCCTGGATGAGCCGACAAACGGATTGGATCCATTTTGGGTAATCCAGTTTAAACGAATTTTACAGAATTTGATTGCTGCAGGTAAGACTGTTATTTTATCAAGTCATATTATGCGAGATGTTGTCGAGGTCTGTGACGAAATCGTCATCTTGTTTGAAGGAAAGATCAAAGCTTCTGGAACATTAGCGGAAATTTATTCGAACACAGGCTGCAGCTCTTTAGAAGAAGTTTTCCTTACGATGGTAGATATAAAGTCTCCTTAATACCACAATTTGAAGTGTTTTTATTGCACAGCAAATTATAAAAATTTGAGATCTGTATATAACTAATTTTCCCGGAACAGCCGCGTTCAGCTGCAGCGCTAAAGCTAATTAAGCTTCACACTTCTCCATAGCAACGGGGCGCGCGCAGATTCGACAAAAGGGCGTGCGTCAAAGCGGCATAGCCGCGCATGAAATAACCTTGGTATTCTTCAAGGTTATTTGTTTAATCATTTAAATTTACGGCTATAATACATTATAGATGTGACATTAAATGATAACATTCACTACATTTATGAAAGGGGCAGCATAAATGAAGGTATACAGTAAAATCGCTGTAGAAACAAATACAAGAATTTTTTCAGTAGAATGTATAAATGCCTTGAAGCAAGTAATGTATATCGAACAATATCAGAAAGGTTCATGTGTATTTTGGGAGGGAGATATAAATAATAATTTATATCTCTTGCTGGATGGGAAAATAAAGTTAACTAAACTAAATGAGTTCGGAAAAGATTTAACAGTATCTGTCTATCTTCCAGGAGATTTATTTGGCGAATTTGACGCAACAAACATGCAAGTGAACAGCTTTACCGCCGAAGTAATGGAACATTGCAAAATCGGAGTAATCCAGCAAGATGATTTAGAGTTATTGTTAAAGCAAGATGTTGATTTAGCTGTTGAATTTACGCAGTGGCAAAGTCAATCACAAAGGTATATGCAGATGAAACTGCGAGATTTATTATTATATGGGAAAAATGGTGCGCTAGCTTCGACTTTAATTCGTGCAGCGAATACATATGGTATCCAACAAGGAAATACCATTCTCATTTCGGAAAAATTCACCAATTATGATTTAGCAAATCTGGTTGGTGCCACAAGAGAAACCGTAAATCGGTTATTAACAGCATTTAAAAAAGCTGGATTAATTAAGTATGCACAAGGAAGGATTGAAATTTTAAATTTATCTGGTTTAAGAGAAATCAACCGATGTGAAGACTGTCCTATTGATATATGCAGATTATAATAAGTTTAATATATGGAATCAAGAGAACTCCTAGAGCAAAATGCCAGCAAAGGAGTTCTTTTATTATAAACCTTTATTTCTATATCCCGTTCGTGAGCGATATTGCTGTGGAGCCCTACTCGGATATTTTACAGGAATACTGTAAAAATGAATCAGTCTAGTAAAAGGAATTGAAGCAATCAGCCCGAAAGCAGCTATTACATGCATTTTAAAAATAAACGGTACATCCTCCATCAGCTCATACTGTGGCTGAAAAACAAATAAACTGCGAAACCACACCCCAATTGTATCCCGATACTCATAAGCTGCTACCGTCGTATTATAAACAATCGTCATATAGGTCCCAATCCCTGAAACAATAATTAAAGCAATCACTGTAAAAAAATCGGCAAAGGTAGCATGTATACGAACAGGATCGATTGTCATCTTGCGAATCAAAAGGATAATCAAACCTGCAACCACCATTAAACCAGCAAGACCACCACCCAATATAGCTCCCGTATGATACAAATGATCGGTTATTCCAATCGCTTGATAGAAACTTATCGGGATAACCATTCCCATGACATGTCCAATAAAAGCCAAAATGATGCCCCAGTGAAATAATGGTGAGCCTATACGCAGCCATTTTTTCTCAAAGAACTCTGTCGATGGAGCCGCCCAGGTTAATTGTCTGAAAGCATAACGATAAAGAAGCCCAATTATCATAATAATCCCTGTTATATAGGGGAATATGACCCACCAAAATATTCCAGACATAGATGTTCCTCCTTTGTTTTGTAGTGCCCTTTCCCTATTGATACATAATAGGGAAAGGCAATTCCTCTAAATCAGCTTCTTCTCTGTCAACTTCCAGCTTTTCCACTTCCTCTTTTGTTGGAATAGGAAATACAAAATGCATTAAAACATAAAGAATATCCCGATACGGATTCATTTCATTCATATGATTCAGCATTCTTTGGAGTGCTACAGCCATTCGGCGATATAATCGCTCATGGTGATTCGTAATCGGTGACACTGCTAAAAACTCAAGCAGCATCGGTATATAATCAGCCAGTTCATCTCCTTCTCGTTCAAATCCAGCTTGATTAATAATTTTTTGCAGCTTAATTAAGGCAGCTCCTCTTTTTGAACTGTCACCAAGCTCATGTGCAGTTAAATAGAGACCAAGCTTTGATCTTAAATCAAAGGTTGCCACATAAGTTTCACTTCGTTCTTGCGGAGAAAACTGAAATAGAACCTTATAGCTTTTTGTCAGCTGCTTTTTTAGTTCGACAGAGTGAATCTCCTCAGCTACGAGCTCGTCCATTGCTGCTTCATAATCTGGAAAAGATTCATCCGGGTAGCTTAAAAGGCGTGAGGCAATGATAAGCACTGCTGCTTCCTCTTGATTGATCATAGATTCCTTCCCCCAAACGTTTCCATCGTAACACCTTCAGGGGGGGCTAAATCTTCTAGACTGCAAGTCCCTTGGCTATAATACAAATCATCATCCATTTCTCTGCGTCCTGTAGGAATGACAAAACGTTCATCATATTTTGCGATACCCAACAGGCGTGCCATTTCTTCAATTTCTTCTGGATTCGTCTCTGCTTCTTTCACCAATTCACTTTGTCTGAACTCATCTATTCCTCCAACTGTTTTTCCACGCATATGAGCTCTCATCGCCGTTAACTTAAGAAGCACCTTGCGAATAACAGCCGTATCACCGGCAGATAGAAGTGATGCCAAATATTCCATTGGAATGCGCATCTGATCGACTGCAGGAAGATAACCATTCGTATCCAGCTCGTCTTCATTTGTGATATGGTTCATAATAGGGCTTAATGGCGGCACATACCAAACCATTGGCATCGTGCGGTATTCCGGGTGTAATGGCAGTGCAATCTTCCATTTTATCGCCATTTTATAAACCGGTGACTCTTTTGCTGCTTCTATCCAGGCATCATTAATTCCCGCTTTTCTTGCCTCTTCTTGCACTTTAGGATCAAATGGATCAAGGAAACATCCGAGCTGCGCTTCATACAGATCTTGCGGGTCTGAAACAGAGGCAGCTTCTTTTACCTTATCTGCATCGTATAAAACAACACCAATGTAGCGGATTCGCCCAACACATGTTTCTGAACAAATTGTTGGTAAACCTGCTTCTGTACGTGGATAGCAGAAGTTACATTTCTCTGCCTTATGCGTGCTCCAATTATAATAAACTTTATGATACGGACAGCCACTCATACAGAAGCGCCAGCCCCTGCATGCATCTTGATCGACAAGTACAATCCCGTCCTCATCCCGTTTATAAAGTGCTCCCGATGGACAAGAAGCAACACAGGATGGATTTAAACAATGCTCACAAATTCGTGGTAAATACATCATAAACGTTTTCTCATATTCCATTGAAATATGCTCCTGCAGTTTTTCTACGTTGGGATCAAGAGGAACAATCTCACTTCCGCCAGCTAGGTCATCATCCCAATTCGAGCCCCATTCCGGTTTATCAATATATTTTCCGGTAATTTGTGACATTGGTCTTGCAACCGGAACATTTTCTTTTTTAGGACTATGAATTAAATGATCGTAATCATATGTCCAAGGTTCGTAAAAGTCGTCCATATTCGCCATATCCGGATTGTAGAAAATGTTCGCCAGCTTTGAAATTGGTCCTCCAGCTTTAAGCTTTAATTTGCCATTTTTCAATTCCCAGCCGCCTTTAAAGCGATCCGTATCTTCCCATTGTTTGGGATAACCAGGACCTGGCCTAGTTTCCACATTATTAAACCACATATATTCTGTTCCGGGACGATTCGTCCATGTTGTTTTACAAGTCACCGAACAGGTGTGACAGCCAATGCATTTATCCAAGTGCATCACCATTGCAACCTGTGCTTTAATTCTCAAGCCAGTCTACCTCCTTGAGTCCTCTTATAACAGCGATGGTATCACGCTGATGACCAGTAGGACCGTAATAATTAAAACCGTAGCTTAACTGTGAATAACCGCCAATCATATGGGTCGGTTTTAACGAAATTCGTGTAACACTATTGTGGGTGCCACCGCGTTTTTTATTGATTGCTGTTCCCGGTACGCCCAGTGTTCGGTCCTGTGCATGGTACATATATGCCATGCCCCTTGGAATCCGATAGGTAAGTACAACCCTCGCTGCAATTACACCATTGCGGTTGTAAACTTCAATCCAGTCATTATCTTTGATGCCAATTGAAGCACCATCTTTTTCATTCATCCAGACGACCTGCTGACCTCTAAATAATTGAGCCATCATGGTTGTATCCGTAAACATTGTATGGATACCCCATTTTTGGTGCGGTGTTAAATATCTTACTGTAATTGATTTGCCGTTTTCCTCTACACCCTTCTCATTTTTCAAAAAAGGACCATGTGCGAGCGGTGGTAAATATAACGGCAAGCCTTCACCGAAATCAAGCATCATTTCGTGGTCAAGGTAAAAGCTTTGTCTGCCAGTTAAAGTATGCCATGGCAGCTTATATTCTGTATTGACCGTAAATGGGGAATAGCGTCGATTATCCTTCTCCAAACCACTCCACACTGGTGTAGAGATTGCATGTCTCGGCTGTGCGGTTAAGTCATCCAAAGTGAAATCTTCTTCCTCTCTGGCTTTTGCAATTTCAGTTAGCTTTTGGCCAGTTTTTTCCTCTAACGATTTCCAGCCTTCAACTGCTCGCTTCCCATTTGTTGCACCAGACATAAGGAGAATCGCATTAATTGCCTGAACATCTGTAAATAAATCGGGCCTTCCTTTACCTATACCTTCTCTTTTCGAAATACCAAGCCTGCTGCTTAACTCCTTATAGACATTTTCTCCGTCAATCATAATTCCCTTTGTACCGTACCCTTTTTTAATATTCGGGCCGATTGTTGTCATCATTTGATGAACGTTCGGGTAATCACGTGGAACAATCTGAAGATTTGGCATCGTTTTTCCTGGAATTGCCTCCACTTCTCCCTCGCGCCAATCCTTGATTTTCCCAAGCGGCTGTGCAATTTCTCCAATTGAGTCATGTCCAAGCGGTGTCATCATTAATTCTTCCGTCTTGGGCAGATGCTTTTCAGCTAACTCAGAAAATACTCTTCCAATCTCACGAAAGGTAATCCAATCACTCTTCGCCTGCCATGGTGGAGAAATTGCTGCATTGAATGGATGTACAAATGGGTGCAAATCCGTACTGCTAATATCAAACTTTTCATACCATGTTGCAGCAGGAAGTACGATGTCAGAAAATAACCCTGAGCTTGTCATCCTAAAATCAACACTGACTAAAAGGTCTACTTTTCCCCTTGGTGCTTCTCCTTGCGCATTGACTACTTCAGGCTGCCAGGAGTTTTTTGTATTTGTTAAAATCTGATCTTCACCGCCAATTAAGTGTCTTGCAAAGTATTCATGACCTTTTCCACTATCTCCTAGTAAGTTAGAGCGCCAGTTAAAAAATACCCTCGGGAAATTCTGCGGATCATCCGGGTTTTCAATTGCCCAATCAATTTTTTCTTCTTTAATTTGCTGAACAATATCTGCAATCACATCCTGATCTGTCTTCGCTCCTCTTTCCCTGCTTTCTTTAACAAGATCAATTGAATTTTGTGTGAATTGAGGAAAAGATGGAAGCCATCCCAGCCTTGCTGATAATGCGTTAACATCAGCAGGATGCATCGTATTATACTTTCCTCCCCAGTTTGATTGCTCTTTATTCATTTTTGTTTCATAGCGGAATTGGTCCGTTGCAAAGTAGAAATAAGAAGTGCCATTTTGGTGGCGTGGCGGTTTAATCCAATCACCAGCAAAGGCAACCTGCTGCCAGCCCTCGAGCGGACGAACTTTTTCCTGTCCAACATAATGTGCCCAGCCGCCGCCATTTACACCTTGAGAGCCTGTCAGTAAAATAAGATTTAAAATTGAACGATAAATTTGATCACTATGATACCAGTGGTTTGTTCCACCACCCATCGCAATCATTGACTTTCCTTTCGTCCGTGCGGCATTATCTGCAAATTCCTTCGCTACTTGAATAACGTGGTTTTTATTTACACCTGTTATACTCTCCTGCCATGCTGGTGTGTATGGTTTTGGGTCATGATAATTAGAAGGATAGTCCCCTGGCAAATCGCGATTCACACCTGTATGCGCCATCATTAAATCATACACGGTTGTCACCTTGATGTTATTCCCCTGTTGATCCTGAATATATTTGACCGGAACTCCACGAACGACTGTATCGCCTTCTTCTCCAGAGAAATTCGGAAAGGTGACAAGTGCTGTTTCATCGGACATCTCAATAAAGCTTAATTTAGGATCGATCGCTGTTCCATCCTCTTTATCGAGTTCTAGATTCCACTTTTTTCCATTGTCCCATCTAAAACCCTGACTGCCATTAGGTACTTCGAGCTGATTCTTCTGTTCATCCCAAACAACGGTTTTCCATTCGCCAAGCTCATGATGATGAACAATATCGGATGATCTTAAGAAACGGCCCGTACGAAAATCACCGTCATTTTCTGTTAATGTAACAAGAAAAGGCAAATCGGTGAATTTCTTTACATAATCTATAAAATAAGGTGTTTCCTTTTCTACATAAAATTCTTTTAAAATAACATGGGTCATCGCCATGGCAAGTGCACCATCTGTTCCAGCTCTTGCGGGCAGCCATACATCAGCAAATTTCTCATATTCGGCATAGTCTGGACTTACACCAACAACCTTTGTTCCGTTATATCTGGCCTCTACCATAAAGTGAGCATCAGGTGTTCTTGTCTGTGGCAGGTTCGTCCCCCAGATTATAAAATACTTCGCATTATACCAGTCTGCACTTTCAGGTACATCGGTTTGGTCACCCCACACTTGTGGTGATGCAGGTGGTAAATCAGCATACCAATCATAAAAGCTTAAAATAGTACCGCCAATCAGGGATAAAAAGCGTGTTCCGGCTGCGTAGCTGACCATCGACATCGCTGGTATTGGACTAAAACCAACAATCCGGTCTGGCCCATACTTTTTAATCGTATAAATGGAAGCAGTCGCAATTATTTCGCAAACATCGCGCCAATCCGCACGCACAAAACCGCCTTTCCCTCGTGCCTTGACAAATCGCTCACGCTTCTCTGGGTCTCCAACAATATTTTCCCATGCAGCAATTGGGTCATCGGTTTTCTCACGTTCTTCTTTCCACAGCTTGTACAAATCACCACGCATATATGGATATTTCACTCTTATCGGGCTATATGTGTACCAAGAGAAACTCGCCCCACGGGGACATCCTCTTGGTTCATACTCAGGAAAGTCATCACCTGTTGAGGGATAATCTGTTTGCTGTGTTTCCGATGTAATAATTCCGTCTTTTACATAGATTTTCCAGCTGCAGGACCCTGTACAATTCACTCCGTGTGTTGAACGGACAACCTTATCATGCTGCCATCTTCGGCGATAGATATCTTCTGCATCTCTTGGCCGGGGGCTTTCCTCAGTCCAGCCTTTGTTTATTCGTGTTCCTTCTTTTAAATGCTTTAGTGACTCCAGCAGCTTATTACTTTTCTTCATCCTTCATGACACTCCCTTCGAACATCGTTTCAATCGGATTGAAGCGTTCTCCTATGAGACGAAAACTTCCCGAACCTTCTTCTAACTCTTCTAAAAATATTGTTAAACTAGGAGCATTGGCAGCAACTAATATCAGTCGTTCAAGTGTATCTAAGTCATTTAGTTCATAAATGGCTTCAATCACTCCCGACTTTAATTCACCGAAACGCATGCGCAATACGGATATTAAATCTTCACGGTCCTGGACAAAACCTGCATTTTCTTCAAATTGAAACAATATCTTTCCTCCTTGTATCTATAAAGTGAAACTTCGTTCAGTGGGGTTTTATCATCCCCCACCTCCATTCTTGTTTTCACCTCGAATTCTTGGAGAGGGGGGTCTTACTACTAGTTATGGGACAAGCTTATTTCGTTCTATGGCCGCATCTTTTTAAAGTATTCATTAATCATCACTTCTTTACATGCCTCACCTGTAATTCTTACAAATTCAGTCACTTCAGTGCTATTGTTTTCAATTGCTTCATACGTAAAGAACTGTGCCTTTTGATGTGTAAAGTTCTCACCAAATTGCAAAATGAGCTGAACGCCACCTTTTTGTTTCTCTGCATTTATTTGCATATCGTATGAATGGATATTAATTTTCTCAAGCTCTGCCAAAATAGATTGATAAAGCTGTGGAAAAACAACTCTTAAAGACTTGGTTCTCTCTTTATTTATCATTTTTTCTTCTTTCATTTCTAATATCTCCTCTACCTGACTTGCTTAGTGATGCGGCAATAATTTCTCCTCTTCTTGATTATGATAAGCGTCAACAATAACTAGCGAATAAAAACGCTGCATGATTTCAGCACTAAAGCCATCTTTCTCTAGCATTTGCTTAATTTCTTTTACTATGAAACGGAGGGTATCATGATCCCTTGTCAGAGAAACAATAGAATTTTTAAGTTCTGGATTCTCTTCGACCATTTCTTTATATAATCCCTCTTCTTCCGATTGAGCATGTATTAACGTTCTAGTTTCCCAATGTTCAACTGCAACATAAGCAACCTCTAATGCTTTGTCTGCTTCGTTATTTTTCAATAGGTTCTCTAATATTTCATTCAATTCAATTGCTTCGTTTAAAGCTGCTTCATGAATTGCTGCATGACTGTCTAAATGTTTTAATCCTGGTCCTGACATCATCCATTCACTCCTTCAGTAATTTTTTTATTTTATTAAGCAGCTGTTTTCATCTGCTCCTTTTCAAATCTGCTGCTTAACCAAATAATCTGCTTTGTCCTAAATCCTATATAAAAATAAAAATGAAAGATGTGATATTTATCACATCCTTCAGAAACTTTGATTTTTCTGTTCAGTATTCATTTTTTCCCGGTAGTACATAAACACTACAATAACAAAGCTGACTAGGGCTAATTCTGATAGCAGCATAAATGCTATTGCGTGGTGTCCGGTTATGTTGTTTACAGCTGTAAGCAGGAGTGGCGGGAAAAAGCCGCCAAGTCCTCCCATAGCGGATACAACCCCATTTACAATACCTGCTTGGCTGGAAAAGTAGAGGGGTACCAGCTTGAAAATCGTACCATTGCCAATTCCTACGGTAACAGCAACAACTAGAGCACCAACTGTGTACCAGGAAATATTAGGTGAAAAAGATAGAAGGATGCCTGAAAATGTAACGCCAATAAAGGTAATCATTAAAATGACAAATGGATTATATTTATCACCTAAAAACCCGCCTAATGGACGTAATAATGTGGCAGTTACAATGAAGATAGCTGTTCTTATCCCTGCATCGATGGGCTCAAGTCCAAAGTTATCGACAAGAAAGCTGGGCAAAAACATTGTGAATGCAACGAATGCCCCGAAGGTAATAAAATAGAACAAGCTAAGAAACCAGAGTGTGGAATTGCGGTAAACTCCTTGGATTTGCTCCAACATTGACTTTTTTACCTTTGTTTCGTTTCTATCACCAAATATGAATATTAGCAAAGAAAACACAACGAGAATGATTAAGAAAATCCTTACAGTGCTGACCCAACCAATTGCTGACGCAATAATTGGCGCCCCAAAGGTAGTTGCTGCAGTTCCAATATTTCCGACACCGTATACGCCATTAATAAATCCGTGTTTTTCCTTAGGATAATATTTTGGCAGGGAAGTAACCCCGATGGAGAAGGTTGCACCGCCCACTCCCAGCAGCAGCCCGCCAATGACTAAGTCCGTAAACGAACTTGCTACACTAATATAAAACACCGGGACCAGAAGGATAAGAAAGCTGGTTAAGAATATTACTCTAGCCCCTAATCGATCAGTATAAAAACCGATGGGGATACGCAGTAATGATCCTAATATTACGGGAATTGCAGTTACTAACGATGCTTGTCCAGCAGTTAAAGCGATATCTTCCTGGATATAGGACATGAGTGAAGAAATGAGTACCCATATCATGAAGCCTACGACTAAACTTGAAGTTTGCAATGAAAGCTGTACAGTTGGTTTTTTCATCATATTGTTTCTTTCCTTTCCTGTCTAATTATTTAGTAATGTGCTCTATTTTATACCTTTCAAAACATAAAGGATGTAAGAAATATCACAAAAATAATAATCTAGTAAAACATTTGAACTTTATCTTTAGATAATATCCACGATATGTAATTTATACTTTGTTAAGCGAAGAAGGCATCATGATAAGTTTTAACTATTATCACAGTAGTTAATGTAAGTAATGTAATAAATCAAAATAAATAGTTTCTTCAGTAAATAGTGATTTGTATCACTTTCTCCCTGCATCATTTCTTTTATAATGAAAAAAGATGCATGAACAATAGGGGATTGATTTCATTATATTTGAGAAAAAGGGGATTTTTTGTATGGTACAAACAATTGCATGGAGTGCGAGTTTATTTTTTATGTTCATTATTGCGGTTGTCTTTTCTTTCGTAGCACTAAAATCAAGAGAAAAACGAGATTATGAGCCGATTAAGAAAAAGTGGTATAAGGCTAGGTCATTTTATGGTGGTATATTGGTAACTTTAATGTTGACCATCACAATCTATACACTAAGAGAATTACCTTATGACCAACCAGTTTATGGAGCTGGTATCAATCCAACTGTTGTAGAGGTTGAGGCACTTCAGTTCGGCTGGAATCTAAGTGAGACAGAATTTAAAGTTGGCGAGCCAATTGAGTTTCTTGTAACAAGTGCGGATGTTACACACGGCTTTGGGATTTATGATGAAGATTTGAACTTACTTGCTCAGACACAGGCAATGCCAGAGTATACCAATCCAGTTTATATTACCTTTGCAGACCCAGGTTCGTATGAAATTCTATGTCTTGAATATTGCGGGTTAGCACATCATTTGATGACTGCTGTAATTGAAGTTTCAGAATAAATTTTTTTGGGGGAGTGTACGAAGTGAGTAAAGTAAAATCATCGCAAAATAAAATGGTTGTAAGCTATCTCGTTATTGGCGGACTTGTTATCGGACTTATGATGGTATTCGGTATTTTAATGTTATTACAACAAGGTGGGATATTGAATTTATCACCAGCAGCATTTTATCAGTTCTTAACCATTCATGGGACAGGCATGGTTGGAGCTGCAGCATTAGCAGCAGCTGCAGTAATGTGGTACTTTTTGCGAGAGTATGTGGAGCTTTCGTTAAAAATATTAAAAGTAAATTTACTTTTATTTTTAATTGCAATCGTTATGATTATTATTGGTGTGTTTTCATTTGAATATGCTAGTGCATGGACTTTTCTTTATCCATTACCAGCTCTTTCAGGAAATGCCTGGGGGACAGTCGGTGCACTATTATATCTATCTGGGATGTTAGTGCTTGGAATAGGATTTTTATTATTATATCTTGATGTTGGGCATGCAATCATTAAGAAATATGGCAGTCTGGGTAATGGCCTAGGCTGGGATGTAATCTCAGGTAAAAAACATACAGATATGGCACCACCAGCTGCGGTTGTAGCAAGTACAATGGTCACGATTGTAAATACAACCGCTTTATTAGCAGGGGCTATTGTATTAGTTATGAATATGATACATGTCATTAATCCAGCTTTTACATTTGATCCACTACTTGCAAAAAATTTAACCTTTGCTTTTGGTCATATTTTTGCAAATGCGATTATCTATATGGGAGTTATTGCCGTTTACGAGATATTACCACGATATACAAAACGAATATGGTCAGTTAATAAATTCTTTTTAATTGCGTGGAATATGTCAACAGCATTTACACTTGTGATCTATACTCATCATATGTTAATGGACCCTGTTATGCCGAAATGGATGCTCGTAATGGGGCAGATATTATCTTATGCTAATGGTTTACCAGTTCTTGTTGTTACTGCATATGGTGCATTAATGATTGTTTATAAATCAGGAATTAAATGGGATATGGCTTCTGGATTAATATACTTATCGATGTTTGGCTGGACAATAGGTGTAGTTCCTGCAATAGTCGATGCGACAATTGTTGTAAATCATGTCATGCATAACACAAAATGGGTTCCTGGACATTTTCATATGTATATGGGCTTAGGGGCGACTGTGATGATCTTTGGGTTTATGTACTATCTCACAAAGACTGCTAGTAATTTAAGACAAAATATATTCGATAAAATAGGCTTTATCTGCTATATACTTGCTTTTCTTGGAGTCAGTGGTTCATTTTTAGTTTCAGGTGCGTTAAGTACACCAAGGAGATGGGCAACACATTTTCCTGAGTGGATGGCCCCAGCTGCATTTGGTGCGATATCAGGTGTGTTGGCATTGGTGGCAACAATTATTTTTGTCATTCACTTTATCCGCTATATTGGGATAAGAAACAAAATAGGAAGCGATTTGCATGAGCAAAAATTGGCATAATCCAATTGCCATTGTACTCAGTGTTGTTCTCGGTACTGGTTTATTATTTTTAGGAACAGACGGTTTTCAAGCCTTTACTGCAGAGAGTGCAAGAATTCTAAACCTAATGGAAGAAGAACCTTTTTTTCCAGAAGTTATACTAGAAGACAGTAAAGATAGCGTTTATTCATTCTCTGTCTTTGAAGGGAAATATGTGTTGCTCACCTTTATCTATACTGCATGCTCCGATGTCTGTCCCCAGCTCGAAATGAATTTGGCTGAAGTATATAATCAGGTGCCAAGTAAATATATTGGCGAAGAGATTGTCTTTTTGAGTATTAGTTTTGATCCAAGCAGAGATGATCCGGAAACATTGGAAAAGTATCGAGCATATTTTGGCAGTGATGGCGAAACGTGGAGAATGGCACGGATTTCTGACCAAACGGAGCTGGAAGACCTACTTGAAGCATTTGGGGTAGTTGTTATTCCAGATGGAAAGGGAAACTTCACCCATAATTCGGCATTCTATCTCGTGAATAGAGCAGGTAAACTAGAAAAAGTGATGGATTATACAAAGATAAATGAAGCAGCAGATACTATTGTGTCAATGCTGGAAAATGAGCTGGAGGAATAATAATGAAACAGACAGGATATGGTTTTTTCTTGTATGTCGTCTTAGCTATTTCTCCTGTTCGGTTATTTATGGAGTCGTCGATGATTATGCATATGCTCGTGCAAATAACACTTTTAATTGTTGTTGGCTGGCTGTTTGGAGATTTCATAATTAAAATGTATGAGAGCTTTTTCAATAAGTGGAATTCAAATGGTATAGCTGGTATAATTATTTTCCTTTTTGTTATGACCTATTGGATGATACCCCGTAAATTAGATGAAGCATTGACAGTAGATATGATTGAATTGTTTAAATTTATTAGCCTTCCAATCGCAGGGTTCCTTTTAAAAGACAGCTGGAAAAGGCTGCAAACACTTGGTAAAAGCTTTATCTATTTAAACTTCTTATCTATGTTCGGATTATTGGCATGGCTTTATATCGATTCACCAATCCAAATTTGCAATAGCTATTTAGAAAATCAGCAAAAGATGCTTGGGTGGGGATTGCTTACTATAACAATAACGATGACTTTTTATATCGTCCAAGTTGTTTTTACAGATCATTCTGAAGATGTTTAACTTGCTGCTTGTAGTCATTATATTATATTTTTAAAAAATATGAAAAAAGATGAGAGCTTCTGTCTAGCAAAAGAGAGAAGCTCTTTATTTGTATATTCATAAAAAAATCTAACCTGCCGATTCGTTAATTCTAAAGAAGTGCTGGTTAGATTTTCAAGGTTTCATAGTAAGTATTGAAGTTACAATAGTGTTTTTTATATGGGAATTATGGGTATCCTGTTAATACTCAAAAAAATAAATCGAATATGCGTTCGTTTTTATTTAAACTATTGGTCTATATATGTTAAAATGAAAAGTAGATATTTAGAACGGAGGCATAACCAGTGAAAGAAAAATTTGAACTTGTATCTAAATATGAACCAGCCGGAGATCAGCCGGATGCAATAAAAGAACTCGTTGAAAAAGTATTAGCGGGTCAGCATCATCAAACCCTATTGGGTGCGACTGGTACTGGAAAGACATTTACTGTATCAAATGTAGTAAAGGAAATCAATCGCCCAACATTAGTAATCGCCCATAATAAAACATTAGCAGGACAATTATACAGTGAGTTTAAGGAGTTTTTTCCGAATAATGCTGTAGAGTACTTTGTCAGCTACTATGATTATTATCAGCCGGAGGCATATGTTCCTTCCACTGATACCTTCATTGAGAAGGATGCCAGTATCAATGATGAGATAGATAAATTAAGGCACTCTGCAACATCTTCTTTATTCGAACGGGAGGATGTCCTCATTGTTGCAAGTGTGTCTTGTATATATGGATTAGGTAATCCGGAAGAGTATCGCAGTCAAGTATTATCGCTGCGCATGGGAATGGAGAAAGATCGTGACCAGCTGCTCAGAGACTTAGTAGAAATTCAATATGCAAGAAATGATATTGAGTTCCAGCGCGGAACATTCCGGGTTCGCGGAGATTCAGTTGAAATTATTCCTGCTTCACGGGAAGAGCATTGCTTGCGGATTGAATTTTTCGGTGATGAGATTGATCGCATTCGTGAAGTTGATGCACTTACTGGAGAAATAATTGGCGATCGGGAACACGTGGCAATTTTCCCTGCTTCTCACTTTGTTACGCGCGAGGATAAAATGAAAATCGCCATACAAAATATTGAAAAAGAACTGGAAGAGCGTCTGAAAGTATTTAGGGCAGAAAATAAACTGCTTGAGGCTCAGCGTATCGAACAGCGGACACAGTATGACTTAGAAATGATGCGGGAGATGGGTTTCTGTTCAGGGATTGAAAACTATTCGCGCCATTTAACCTTAAGAGAGGCAGGGGCAACACCTTACACGCTCATCGATTATTTTCCGGAAGATTTTCTCGTAGTGGTTGATGAGTCCCATGTTACATTGCCGCAAATACGTGGTATGTACAATGGTGACCAAGCACGTAAACAAGTGCTGGTGGATCACGGTTTTCGTTTACCTTCAGCTTTAGATAACCGTCCATTGCGATTTGCGGAATTTGAAGAGAAAACGAACCAGCTGATTTTTGTATCAGCTACTCCAGGACCTTATGAATTAGAGCATACACCAGAAATGACAGAACAAATTATCCGCCCAACAGGTCTTTTGGATCCGAAAATCGAAGTCCGTCCAATTGAAGGGCAAATTGATAATTTAATTGAAGAGATTAATGTTCGAACTGCTCGTAATGAGCGTGTGCTCGTAACGACATTAACGAAGAAAATGTCCGAGGATCTTACGGATTATTTAAAAGAATTGGGTATGAAGGTAGCATACTTGCACTCAGAAATAAAAACACTTGAGCGAATTGAAGTCATTCGGGATTTACGAATTGGAAAGTATGATGTTTTGATTGGAATTAATCTTTTGCGCGAAGGATTAGATATACCGGAAGTGTCACTTATCACAATTTTAGATGCGGACAAGGAAGGCTTCCTGAGATCGGAAAGATCACTCATTCAGACAATCGGAAGAGCGGCCCGTAATGAAAATGGTGAGGTCATTATGTATGCGGATAGGATTACGGATTCCATGCGAAAAGCGATTGATGAAACGAATCGCAGACGTGAAATCCAAATGGCATATAATGTGGAGCATCATATTACGCCGCAGACAATTAAGAAGGAAGTTCGTGATGTAATTAAGGCGACGATTGCAGCAGAAGAACAAGCAGATTATGAGAAGAAAATTACAAGCTTCTCGCAAGTTACGCAGAAAAATCGTCCACAGGTCATCAAGCAGCTTGAAAAAGAAATGCGGGAGGCTGCAAAAGCACTTGATTTTGAAAAAGCAGCAGAGCTGCGTGATGTGGTTTTTGAACTTAAAGCGGAAGGATGAACGTCATTATGACAGGTAAGCAAATAGTAGTACAAGGTGCCAGAGAGCATAATTTAAAAGATATTGATGTTAGCATACCTAAAAATAAATTAGTGGTTGTAACAGGTTTATCAGGTTCTGGTAAATCCTCTTTGGCATTTGATACCATATATGCTGAGGGGCAAAGAAGATATGTAGAATCACTTTCGGCATATGCAAGACAGTTTTTAGGACAAACCAATAAGCCGGATGTTGATTTAATTGAAGGTCTTTCACCGGCCATTTCAATCGATCAAAAGACAACGAGCAACAACCCGCGCTCCACAGTCGCAACGGTAACGGAAATCTATGATTATTTGCGGTTATTATATGCAAGAATTGGTCATCCAACTTGTCCAGTTCATGGAATTGAGATTTCCTCGCAAACGATTCAGCAAATGGTTGACCGCGTGATGGAATACCCAGAAAGAACGAAAATGCAGATTCTTGCACCAGTGGTTTCCGGCCGGCGCGGCGAGCATGTGAAAGCTATTGAAAAACTGCGCCAGGAAGGATATGTTCGTCTGCGTATTGATGGAGAAATGCGAGAGATTAATGAAGACATCAAACTGGAAAAAAATAAAAAGCATTCTATTGAGGTGGTAATTGATCGAATTGTTGTAAAAGACAATATTGAATCCCGTCTTGCCGATTCGATTGAAACGGGGCTTGGCTTAGGAGAAGGGAAAATAATTGTCGATGTAATTGGTGAGGAAGAGCTTATTTTCAGTGAAAACCATTCCTGTCCAATTTGCGGTTTTTCAATTGGAGAAATTGAACCGCGACTATTTTCTTTTAACAGTCCATTCGGTGCTTGTCCTACCTGTGACGGGTTAGGTACAAAGCTGGAAGTGGATCAGGATCTTGTTATTCCTGATTGGGAGCTGTCTTTAAATGAACATGCGATTGTTGCATGGAAGCCAATCAGTTCACAATATTACCCGCAATTATTAAAAAGTGTCTGTGAGCATTACAATATAGATATGGATATTCCTGTTAAAGATATTCCAAAGGATCAGATGGACATTATTTTATATGGGAGCGGGAAAGAAAAAATCCGATTTTATTTTAAAAATGACTTTGGTAAAATTCGTGATGTTGAAATTGTCTTTGAAGGTGTAATCAATAATCTCGAGCGCAGATATAAAGAAACGTCATCCGATTTTACAAGAGAAACATTAGAAAAATTCATGGCAGTAAACAAATGTAAAACATGTAAAGGTCATCGATTGAAAAAAGAAGCACTAGCTGTGCTAGTTGATGGCAAGCATCTGAGTCTGATAACCGAGTATTCTATTTCAGATGCGATGGCGTTTTTTAGAAATCTGAAGATGTCTGAAAAGGAAGAACAAATTGCAAGACTTGTACTAAAAGAAATTGATAACCGACTTGAATTTCTATACAATGTTGGTCTTGATTATTTAACTTTATCACGGGCGGCAGGGACTTTATCCGGTGGGGAGGCTCAGAGGATTCGACTGGCAACACAGATTGGATCTGCGTTAACAGGTGTTTTATATGTACTGGATGAGCCTTCCATTGGACTGCATCAGCGTGATAATGATAAATTAATTGAATCACTTAAAAATATGCGGGATATGGATAATACCCTAATCGTTGTCGAGCATGATGAGGATACAATGCTTGCAGCAGATTGGTTAATTGATATTGGGCCTGGCGCTGGTCAGCATGGGGGAGAAATTATTGCCAGCGATACACCTGAGAATGTGATGAAGAATGATGATTCATTAACTGGACGCTATTTATCCGGGAAGGAATTTATTCCGCTCCCAGCTAAACGCAGAAAACCAGATAAACGTTATATTGAAGCGATTGGAGCGCAGGAAAACAATCTGAAAAATGTTCATGCAAAAATCCCAATTGGGCTAATGACGGCTGTAACAGGTGTTTCTGGATCAGGAAAGAGTACACTTGTGAATGAGATTATTTACAAAGGCTTATCCTCTAAAATTTATCGGTCAAAACATAGAAAGCCAGGTAAACATAAGGAAATCAAAGGGATTGAACATATTGAAAAAATTATTGATATCGATCAATCGCCAATCGGCAGAACACCAAGGTCAAACCCTGCAACCTATACAGGTGTATTTGATGACATTCGTGATGTTTATGCACAAACAAATGAAGCAAAAATCCGTGGTTATAAAAAAGGCCGTTTCAGCTTTAATGTGAAAGGCGGACGCTGTGAAGCCTGCAGAGGCGATGGAATCATAAAAATAGAAATGCACTTTCTTCCAGATGTATACGTACCTTGTGAAGTCTGTCATGGCAAGCGTTACAATCGTGAAACTTTAGAAGTAAAATATAAGGGTAAGAGTATTGCAGATGTTTTAAATATGCGTATTGAGGAAGCCCTTGAGTTCTTTAGCGCAATTCCAAAAATCAAGCGAAAAATCCAAACATTAAGTGATGTTGGTCTTGGTTATGTAACACTTGGCCAACCAGCTACAACCTTGTCTGGTGGAGAAGCACAGCGAGTGAAACTTGCAAGTGAGTTGCATAAGCGTTCGACTGGAAAGTCGCTCTATATTTTGGACGAACCGACTACGGGATTACATGCCGATGATATCCGCAAGCTGTTGGATGTACTGCATCGACTCGTTGATAACGGAGATACGGTGCTTATCATCGAACATAATCTTGATGTTATTAAAACTGCAGATCATATTATAGATCTAGGACCAGAAAGCGGCCAAAACGGCGGACAGATCATCGCTGCAGGAACACCAGAAGTAATTGCAGAAAAGGCAGACATCTCTTATACAGGGAAATATTTAAAGCCTATTCTTGAACGTGACCGAAAGCGGATGGCGGCAAAGTTAAAGGAAAAAGAAGCAGTAAAGTAATTATTGCGGGAAGAAGTAATCAGATAGGGGGATTGAAAAATGAAACCAATTAAAATTGCTGAGGTCCAGCAGCAGCTTGATCCATTTATTAATAAAACGGTATACGTTCATTTGGAAACAACTACCGGGATGTATGCAAGCTTAGTAGAAAAAGAAGCATTTAATGTTGGAGCTTTTATTCGTAATGCTGAAGTGAAGTTTTCAAATGCGAAAATTGTACAATCAGGTAAAGCTTATCGTGTCGGCTTAAAAATGGATATGGGCTGGATTTATGCAGAAGGGCTGACGGATTGGATGATGAATGAAGGAGACCAATTATTATTAGCGGGCCATGATGAAGAAGGTCGCTTGCTAGTCGCTCTCCAAATCAGTGAACGGCCATTTCATTACTAGAGCTTGTAAATAATAGGAAATAGGTGATATATATGAATAAACATGTTGTGGTAATCTATCCACATCCTGATGACGAGTCGTTCGGTGCAGCAGGCAGTATCCTAAAATTTCGTAAAGCGGGAATTCCAGTTACTTATCTTTGTGGTACTTTAGGTGAGATGGGAAGAAATATGGGGAGACCAAATATTGCCAACCGTGAGACGTTACCTGAAGTAAGAAAAGAAGAATTGAAAAGAGCTTGTGAGGTTCTTGATATAAATCTTGAAATGCTCGGATATCGGGATAAGACAATTGAATTTGAAGAGCAACATCAGGTTGCTTTACATTTGAAAACATTTCTCGATAAAATACAGCCACACTTAGTTATTACACATTATCCAGAGCATGGGGTCCATCCAGATCATAATGCGCTTGGTGCGGCAGCAATTAAGGCTGTAGAGATGATGGACAAAGATAAACGACCGGAAGTATGGGCACAAGCGATTACGAATGACTTTTTAGAGGTGCTCGGTACTCCCCCTGTTATAAATGATATATCGCAATACAGTGAGAAAAAGATGGAGGCTATTTTTAGTCATGCATCACAAGCAAATGGCGTCCTATCTCAATTTAAAAAACGTGATTCGAAAGTTGAAAATGAGATTCAGCGTCGATATAATGTGGAGCAGTTTTATATTTGGAAGTATATAGATTAAAAGTCCCTTTAAAAAAGTGAAACAATTTTAACTTTAAAACGTATTACTGTTTATAAGTGTTTTCTAAACAACACAAGGGAGGAATATGTATGAAGAGACTATATCGCTCAACAGATAAACGGTATGTAGCGGGTGTTTTTGGAGGACTTTCCGATTATTTTAATATTGATGCAAATATTTTACGTTTGATTTTTGTTATTTGTTTAATCCCGAGTTTTTTTACATTTGCACTTATTTATCTCGTTGCAGCTATCATTATTCCTAAAGATATGGAGATCTATTAATGATGAAATTTCTTTTATCTGTACTGCTTAATACAGTTGCATTGCTCATTGCGGATCAGATATTTGCTTCCTTCTATATTGATGGAATTGGAACAGCTATTTTAGCAAGTATTGTTTTAGCGATTCTGAATGTCATTTTAAAACCGATTCTCATTTTATTTACATTACCGATTACAATATTGACGTTAGGGCTGTTTTTATTAATCATAAATGCAATTACTTTATACGCTGCTCAAGCAATAATTGGTGATTCATTTATTATCGACGGTTTCGGTACGGCATTTATGGCCTCGATAATCATCTCAGTTATTACGCTGGTGCTAGGCAAATTAATTAAAGATTAATTATGGTTTTCTAATCGTAGGCCAACAGCCTACGATTTTTGTTTTTTCTATGCTACAATTAAGTGAAACTTCTTTATGAAATAAATCATACTGACACTCTTCTATTTAAATTTTGATTCTTCAATAATGGAGGGAACAATATAATGGCGGTAACTGTATGTACAAAGGATTTGCTGGAAAACTTTAATTTAACGCTTGTAGCTGGAGCGAGTGGAATTAATCGGGAAATCATTACGAGTGATATTTCACGACCCGGAATAGAAATGACGGGTTATTTTAAATATTATCCAAAAGAGAGACTGCAGCTAATTGGACGAACAGAGATGGCATATTTTTTGGATTTGGACGAAGAAGCACAGCGTGACCGAGCAGAAAAGCTTTGTACAAAGATAACGCCAGGGATAGTCTTTTCACGGGGGATGGATATTCCCCAAGTTTTTATCGAAGCGGCTAATCAGGCTAGTGTGCCTCTCTTGCGGTCACCACGTAAAACTACGCGTGTCATCAGCAGATTAACAAATTATCTGGAAGAAAAGTTTGCCCCAACTACATCCATTCATGGAGTATTGGTTGATATATACGGTGTTGGTGTACTGATTATTGGGCAAAGCGGTGTTGGAAAAAGTGAAACTGCACTGGAGTTAGTAAAACGCGGACACCGTTTAGTTGCAGATGACAGTGTGGAAATTCGGCAGCAAGATTATGATAGCCTAATCGGAAGCTCACCAGAGATTCTTGAGCATATGCTAGAAATTCGCGGGATAGGGATTATTGATGTAATGACTCTCTTTGGGGCAGGTGCAGTTCGTACAAGCAAATATATTTCAGTTGTAATAAACCTAGAGAATTGGATAGAAGACAAACAATATGATCGCTTAGGATTGGAAGACGATAAAATGCAAATTATGGATGTTCAGCTGCCAATGGCAACGATTCCGGTTAGACCGGGAAGAAACTTAGCTGTAATTATTGAGGTCGCAGCGATGAACTTTCGTTTAAAGCGAATGGGCTTTCACGCTGCTCAAGACTTTTCCAATCGTTTAACAGATTTAATCCAAAAAGAAAAAGACATATTAGACTAGAGGGGGAAAGCTTTTGATTTATAGTGTACAGCCACTAGACCGTGTTATGTTGGAACTAGGGCCATTTACGATTTATTGGTATGGCGTCATCATTGCATCAGGTGCCTTATTAGGAATTTATTTAGCAATGAGAGAAGCAGAACGACTTGGTTGGGAAAGAGATTTAATTATTGATTTTGTTGTATTCGCAATTCCGATAGCAATTATATCAGCAAGAATCTTCTATGTGTTCTTTGAATTTGATCGTTATGTAAATGAACCATTTTGGAAAATGTTTGCCATCTGGGAGGGTGGAATTGCAATTCATGGTGCAGTTTTAGGTGGTGTGCTTACTGCAATTGTCTTTTCACGCATAAAAAATATCTCCTTTTGGAAACTTGCTGATATTATTGCGCCCAGCTTGATTCTTGGTCAGGCAATTGGACGTTGGGGTAATTTCATGAACCAAGAGGCGCATGGTGGACCAGTATCTGAGGAAACATACAACAATTTCCTGCAGTACCTGCCTGATTTTATTATGAATCAGATGACCATTGGCGGCGTGATGTATCATCCGACATTTCTATATGAATCGGAATGGAACCTCCTTATTTTTGCCTTCCTGTTATTATTAAGAAAATATAATCCATTACGTGGAGAGATATTCTTGAATTACCTAATCTTTTATTCGATTGGGCGTTTCTTTATCGAAGGATTGCGTACAGATAGTTTATATATTGTAGAGGGCTTGAGAACTGCACAAGTTTTGTCAGCTTCATTGATTGTTCTAGCAATTATTTTGATTATCTATCGCCGAAAGACAGGAATGGAAACAGCGCGATATCTTGATTTGCCTAAGAAGAAAAATAAGAAACACAAAAATAAAAAGAAGCGTTAGTTATTTGGAGCAGAAAGGAAAGAGAATATGAGCATTCGTACAATACTCTTTGATTTAGATGGAACGTTGATTGATACGAATCAATTAATTATGGCATCATTTAGATATACGTTTGATTATTTCCAATTGGATTTTACAGATGAACAAATTATCGAATTTAATGGACCACCGCTTGTTGATACATTTAAGAAAATAGATTCATTAAGAGCGGAAAAAATGGTGGAAGTATATCGTAAACATAATCTTACGGAACATAATAATTATGTAGTGGTATTTCCCGAGGTACTCGAGACACTTGAAAAGTTAAAAGCGATGAAAATCAAATTAGGAATTGTTTCTACTAAAATGACCAAAGGGGTAAAATTAGGGTTAACACATACTGGCATTGCGGATTTCTTTGATACGGTAATTACGATAGATGATGTTGTTCATCCTAAACCACACCCGGAACCGGTCATGAAAGCCATGCAGGAGTTGGATGCGAATATTCATTCAACCTTGATGGTTGGAGATAATTCACATGATATTATTGCCGGGCAAAATGCAAATGTAAAAACTGCTGCTGTTGCATGGTCCCAAAAGGGAAAGGAACATTTATTAACGTACAAACCAACTTATATGCTGGAGAATATGACAAATCTTCTCCAAATCGTGGATGTGTAAATCATGCGAAAAACAGAGCGCTTTTTTGTAGAGGAAGCAAATTCACTCTGGCAAATTTATAAAACTGTTTCATTTTGGAAAGTAGTAAAAAATTTCATCGTTATTCAGCTTGCCCGTTACACGCCATTTTTGCAGGTGAAAAACTGGCTGTACCGCCATTTCTTAAAAATGAAGGTAGGAAAAGAAACGGCTTTTGCTTTGATGGTTATGCCAGACGTGATGTTCCCGGAAAAAATAACAGTAGGGGAAAATACGGTCATTGGCTATAATACGACAATTCTTGCACATGAATATTTAATTAAAGAATATCGGATTGGGGAAGTGATTATTGGAGATGAAGTGTTGATTGGTGCAAATACAACGATTTTACCAGGTGTTAAAATTGGTGATGGTGCAACAATTTCAGCGGCAACTCTTGTCCATAAAGATGTTCCCGCTGGAGCTTTTGTAGGAGGAAATCCGATGAAAGTCATATACACAAAAGAAGAACAAGAACAGCGTTCAAAAAGCTGAAAAGGTGGATGAATAAAATGGAAATACTGCCTTTAGGTGTTATTCCTGCTATTCGGAGAATGAAAGATTTTGAAAAGGTATTGCAATCGGATCATCAAGTGATTGTTTTTCTTGAATCGAGGGTATCTCAGCTTAAAAGTATTGTAAAGTATACAAGACAAGAAAATAAGAAAATTTTACTGCATTTTGATTTGATTCAAGGTTTGAAGACGGATGAGTATGGCATGGAATACTTAATTCATGAAGTAAATCCGGATGGGATATTATCTACACGCGGAAATGTCATTGCATTGGCAAAAAGGCATAAGCTGCTGGCAATACAGCGTCTTTTCCTTTTAGACAGTAGTGCACTGGAACAAAATATTAAGCTGATAGAAAAGTTTCAGCCGGATTGTGTTGAAGTGATGCCTGGTCTGATTCCAAATATGATTTCTTATATCCATGAAGTGACAGAACTCCCAATTATTGCAGGAGGTTTAATAAAAACAGAAGCCCAGGTTAACGCAGCATTGCAGGCGGGGGCAACTGCAGTGACGACATCAGAGAAACAGCTCTGGTCTCTCTAATTATAATTCAATACAGGGGTGAAAAAGTATGGATGAAAAATTTATTTTAGCTTTGGATCAAGGAACAACAAGCTCACGAGCAATTTTATTTAATAAGCATGGTGAAATGGTAATGTCTGCTCAGCATGAATTTGAGCAATTTTTTCCATTTCCCGGCTGGGTAGAGCATGATGCAAATGAAATCTGGACTTCGATATTAGCTTGTATTGCTGATGTATTGCGTAAAGCGGATGTTAATCCCTCCCAGGTTGAAGGAATCGGCATTACCAATCAGCGTGAAACAGCTGTAGTGTGGGATCGAAAGACGGGAAAACCAATTTATCATGCAATCGTCTGGCAATCCAGACAAACAGAGGAGATTTGCCGGGAGCTTGCAGATGCAGGCTATGAAGATATGATTCGCGAAAAAACAGGACTCCTTATTGACCCTTATTTTTCTGGTACAAAGGTCAAATGGATTTTAGATCATGTTGAAGGGGCAAGGGAAAAAGCGGAAAATGGGGAGCTGCAATTTGGAACCATTGACAGCTGGCTGATTTATAAGCTGTCTGGTCAGAAAGTACATGTAACCGATTACTCGAATGCTTCCCGTACATTAATGTTTAATATTCATGCTCTCAAATGGGATGATGCGCTTTTGGAGATGCTGCAAGTGCCAAAAAGCATGCTGCCAGAAGTGAGAGAGTCGTCAGAGATTTATACCCATACAGTCAGCTACCATTTCTATGGTCATGAAGTTCCCATTGCAGGAATTGCTGGTGATCAGCAGGCGGCTTTATTTGGTCAGACTTGTTTTGAAAGAGGGATGGCTAAAAACACATATGGAACGGGTTGTTTCATGCTAATGAATACAGGAGAAGAAGCGGTTGCTTCAGAACATGGTTTGCTTACGACCATCGCGTGGTGTGTTGATGGCAAAGTAGAATATGCTTTGGAGGGCAGTATCTTTGTGGCAGGCTCTGCCATTCAGTGGCTGCGTGACGGTTTGGGGCTGATTGAAAGTGCACCGCAAAGTGAGAGCTTTGCAAATAGTGTGCCTTCCAGTGAAGGTGTTTATATGGTGCCTGCATTTGTTGGACTGGGAACACCGTATTGGGACAGTGATGCTCGCGGTGCAATTTTTGGTTTGACTCGTGGTACGACAAAGGAGCACCTTGTTCGTGCGACACTGGAATCACTCGCTTTTCAGACGAAAGATGTGATTGGAGCAATGATGAAGGATTCCGGGCTTGATTTGAAAGCTTTGCGCGTTGACGGTGGTGCAGTAGAAAATAATTTACTTATGCAGTTTCAAAGTAATTTGCTTGATGTTCCAGTTGAACGTCCAGTCGTACAGGAGACCACAGCGCTTGGTGCAGCATATCTTGCAGGCTTAGCTGTAGGATTTTGGAAGGATAAAGCGGAGCTTACCGTGCTGTGGAATAGAGAAGAGAGATTTGTAAATGAAGTGAACAAAGAAGAACGTGACAGACTTTATCAAGGCTGGCAAAAGGCTATTCAGGCAACAAGAATATTTAAATAACTTTGTAAATTGATTTTAAAAATTACTGGTTAATGTTATACTTTAATTAAGTTAATACAAGGACGGAGAAATGGAGAACCCGCAAAAGCAGCTAATCATTTATGTGATTAGTCACTTTTGCGGGTTTTTTATTTAAAAGCATAGTAAAAAGTCCAACCAATGTATAACGCGTATGAAAATAAAACTTAGGAGCTGAAAAAATGAATAAATTATCAAGCTTGAACAGGAAAGAACAATTGGAAAATATAGTGAAAGAGACATTCGACATCATTATTATCGGCGGAGGAATTACCGGGGCAGGGATTGCCCTGGATGCAGCAAGTCGAGGAATGAAAGTATTGCTGATTGAAATGCAGGACTTTGCTGGTGGAACATCAAGCAGGTCCACGAAGCTTATTCATGGCGGATTGCGTTACTTACAGCAATTTGAAGTGAAAATGGTAGCAGATGTAGGAAAAGAGCGAGCAATTGTTTATGAAAATGGTCCACATGTTACCACGCCAGAATGGATGCTTTTACCGTTTCATAAAGGAAGCAATCTTGGCCCGTTTACAACAAACATTGGATTAAGAGTTTATGACTTTCTTGCTGGTGTAAAACGCGGCGAACGACGGGAAATGCTTAGTATCAAAGGAACATTGACTAAAGAGCCTCTAGTTAAAAAACATGAATTAAAGGGAGCTGGCTATTATGTTGAATACAAAACAGACGATGCAAGACTGACCGTTGAAGTAATAAAAAAGGCGGCAGAGTACGGTGCAGTAGCTTTAAATTACGTAAAAGCAGCTGATTTTATATATGATGAAAATAATCAAATCACCAGCATAACAGGAATAGATCAGATTACGAAAAAGTCATATGAACTTAAAGGAAAGAAAATAATCAATGCATCTGGTCCATGGGTCGATGAGATAAGAGAAAAGGATGGTTCTAAAAAAGGAAAAACATTACTGCTAACAAAGGGGATTCATTTAGTATTTGATAAAGAAAGCTTCCCGCTTCAGCAGGCAGTTTATTTTGATACCCCGGATAAGCGAATGGTATTTGCGATTCCACGCGCTGGAAAAACATATGTAGGAACAACAGACACAGTTTTTGAAGGAGATATCATTCATCCGCTTGTTACAAAGGAAGACAGAGATTACGTGCTAAAAGCAATTGATTACATGTTTCCTGAACTGGGGATATCTGCAGCTGATGTAGAATCAAGCTGGGCGGGTTTACGACCACTCATCGCTGAAGAAGGAAAAAACAGTCCAAGTGAGATCTCACGTAAAGATGAAATTTTTGTTTCCGATACAGGTTTAATTTCTATTGCTGGTGGAAAGCTTACTGGTTATCGTAAAATGGCCGAACAAATAGTTGATTTAGTAGCCGCTCAGTTTAAAGAAGCGAGGGGTATCCTTTATAGTGCCTCAACAACAAAGCATCTGCCAATTTCAGGCGGTGAAGTTGGAGGAGCGCAGGGCTTTCAGAACTTCAAAGCCTCAAAGCTTAAGGAAGCAATTAACATTGGCATCACTGAGAGCGTTGCAAGTAATTTAATTCAAACCTATGGTTCAAATGTAGATGTATTATTTAAATGCTATGAGGAAAGTAACAGAACTGCAGAAAAGTATAATATTGATCCGTTGGTTTTTGCAGAGCTTACCTATGCAATGGAATATGAAGCAGTATATAAACCAAGTGACTTTTTTGTCAGAAGAACGGGAGCATTATATTTTAATATTGCGTTTGTCAAACAAACGAAAGAACAGATTATCCATTATATGGCTGAACAACTAGCATGGACAGAGCAACAAACAAAATCTTACCGGGAAGAATTGAAACAACTGCTCCAGGATGCAGTGACATTTGTTTAGACACATTCGATAAATAAGGTCATTTTTCTGCTTTTTAAACCTTTATATCTTAAATATGTTATACTGGGACATATGTTATTTTTAGGAGTAGGCAAATGAATAAAGCAAAAAAACAGAAAAAGAAAATAAATAATATCCTCCCGTTTATTCCTGATGGAGATTTTTACTTTACAAAGGGTGTCGAGGCATTTCAAAAGAAAAAGTTTAATTTTTCGTTGAAGTGGTTAAAAAAAGCAATTGAAGCTCAGCCCAATAACCCGCTATTTAATTGTCAGATGTCAATTGTATATACAGAAATTGGAGCTTACCATTCAGCAAATCAATTATTGAACAATGTCCTTCAGTCAAGTGAATATACCGACTGTTATTATTTGCTTGCCAATAATTATGCACATTTAGGATTATTGAATGATGCGACGAAATATGCAAAGCTTTATTTGGAAAAAGAGCCGGATGGTGATTTTAATGAAGAAGTTTATGATTTGCTTGAATTAATCGACTTTGAACTTGATGAAGAGGACGAAGATGGCTGGCTGCTTGATGAAGAAGACGATTTATTAAAATATCAGGAAACATTGTTTTACCTGATTGAAAATAGTGACTGGGAAGAGGCAATATCAATTATTGAGGAAATGCTTGTCCTATTTCCCGACCATCTTACTATTAAACATGATTATGCGCAAGCGCTGTTTTATACGGGACATCAGGAAAAAGCAATTCAGCTTGAGCAGGAAATCCTTGAAAAGTCTGAGCATGCACTGCAGAGTAATATGAATCTTGCCTTATTTTATTTTGAAGCCAATCAAAAGCAGGAATATGAAGCCAAGATTAGGAAATTACTTAATGTATACCCTGTACACTCTGATCAGCAAATAAAACTGGCCGTAATTTTAGCAAAAACGGAGAACTATACTGCAGCATTCGAACGATTCAGCAAAATTAATCGTATAATGGCAAGAGGGCATTTATCATATTATAAATGGTTTAGCATTGCAGCGTTTCATAATAATGAAAAAAGAGTTGCTGAAGAATTATGGCAAGATGGCTGCTTAAAGCATCAGGCACTTGAGAACCATGATTGCCCTTGGAATTAGTACGATTGAGCATAATAATAGACGATTGTATAAAGTTTTATTAAGCTATATAGAGATTAAATAATAAAAGAGGCGATATCGATGTCTGAAGAGCGTGTATATGATGTGATTATAGCTGGTGCCGGTCCAGCAGGAATGACAGCGGCTGTCTATGCGTCACGAGCAAACTTAGATACACTCATGATAGAACGCGGAATTCCGGGCGGCCAAATGGCAAATACGGAAGATGTGGAAAACTATCCAGGATATGATCATATTCTTGGCCCTGATTTATCAAATAAAATGTTTGAACATGCAAAAAAATTTGGTGCAGCGTATGCATATGGGGATATAAAAGAAGTGATTGACAATGGAACATATAAAACAATTATTGCAGGAAATAAATCATACAAAACAAAAGCGTTAATTATTACTACTGGGGCCCAATTTAAAAAACTCGGTGTTCCTGGTGAAGAAGAGCTTGCAGGCCGCGGGGTATCCTATTGTGCAGTATGTGATGGGGCTTTCTTTAAAGAAAGACAGCTCGTTGTTGTTGGCGGTGGAGATTCAGCAGTTGAGGAAGGGGTATACCTGACGCGTTTTGCAAGTAAAGTAACAATTGTCCATCGACGTGATGAACTGCGTGCGCAGAAAATCATTCAAGACCGAGCGTTTAATAATGAGAAGGTTGAATTTATTTGGGATACAGAGGTTACTGAAATTAAAGGCCCAGATGGGAAAGTTAGCGGTGTCACTCTGAAAAATAAGAAAACTGGTGAAGCGTATGACTTCCCAGCTGACGGAGTGTTCCCGTATATTGGGATGGTGCCTTTAAGTGAACCCTTTGCATCTCTTGGTATAACCAATGAAGAAGGATATATTGCAACAGATGAAAATATGGCTACAAACGTACCCGGGATCTTTGCGGCTGGGGATATTCGTGAAAAGAAGCTGAGACAGATTGTAACTGCAACTGGAGATGGCAGTATCGCAGCAGAAGAGGCGATTAGCTACGTCGAAGAATTAACTGAAACAATGGACGCAGCAAAATAAGTTTAATTTAAGAAAAGTAATTGCTTTTTAACGCTGTTGTAATCCGTTCGAAACAATAATTGGGTACACTATATATAACTAATTGACCCCCTTTTAATAGATAAATTAGTTTTCTGCACAGGTGGCAAACACCTGTGCTTTTTTTGCTTTGGAAATGAAACAATTTGTTGGCTGTGGATAAAGCGGTATGATTTAAACAATGACATAACTCCGCTCTAGTTTGTTCTAAATACTTATGTGTTTCATATAATTGTTGGGATGAGATAGAGTTTCAGCAAAGTGAAACTGCGTTCAGTTACACTGATAATTAGAACGGATAATTGTTGCATTCCATACATTCATAGTATAATGGGAGATAGTAGGTAAAGTCTCAATACTTTTGTAAATAAAAGCGATTCTAGGAGTCTTTGAAGGAGAGCGATAATCATGGCAGAGATGGAAAAATCACATGCAAACGAAACAAGATTAGTCATTATAACTGGAATGTCAGGAGCGGGAAAAACCGTAGCTGTACAAAGCTTTGAGGATTTAGGCTATTATTGTGTAGATAATCTGCCGCCAACACTCTTGCCAAAGTTCCTCGAATTGATGAAAGATTCAACAAATAATATTACAAAAGTAGCTTTAGTCATGGACTTGCGTGGTCGTGAATTTTTTGATTCTTTATTTGAAGCATTAGATATATTAAATGAAGAAGATTGGTTGAAGGAGCATATTTTATTTCTTGATGCTAAAGATACAGCCTTAGTCAGGCGTTATAAAGAAACAAGACGTTCTCACCCGTTGGCTGTTGGAGATCTGCCTTTAACAGGAATCAGCCAGGAGCGGGAAATTCTTGATGAATTACGGGGCAGAGCTCAGCGAATTATTGATACAACAGATATTAAGCCTCGTGAATTAAGAGATAAAATTCTAAAAATCTATTCTGAGGACCATCAGGAGATTTTTTCAATCAATATGGTTTCTTTTGGCTTTAAATACGGATTACCTATTGATGCGGATTTAGTATTCGATGTTCGCTTCTTGCCAAACCCGCATTATGTAGGACACCTCCAGCCATTAACAGGGTTAAATCAAGAAGTATATTCCTATGTCTTTAAATGGTCTGACACACAGAAGTTTATCGATAAAACCCTGGATTTACTAAGATTTATGCTGCCACAATATAAAAAAGAGGGAAAATCCCAGCTTGTTATCGCAATTGGATGTACGGGTGGTCAGCATCGTTCTGTAGCAATCGCAGAGCATTTTGCCAAGGCGCTGTCCGATGATTACATCACTCATGTAAGCCATCGTGATATTGATAGGAGAAAGGGAAATTAATATGGAGCATGCAAAAAATCCAAAAGTCGTCGTAATTGGTGGAGGCACAGGTATGCCTGTACTTCTCCGGGGTTTAAAAAGTTTGCCAATTGATCTAATTGCAATTGTTACAGTAGCTGATGATGGCGGCAGCACTGGAAGGCTGCGAAATGAGATGGCTATCCCAGCTCCAGGGGATATTCGGAATGTAATCGCAGCTTTGTCTGATGCAGAGCCAATGCTTGTTGAATTATTTCAGCATCGCTTTGAAGTTGGTAACGGGCTCTCAGGTCATTCTCTTGGAAACCTGCTATTAGCCGCGATGACCTCTGTAACAGGGGACTTCTATGATGGAATAAAAGAGATTTCACGTGTCTTAAATGTAAAAGGAACAATCTATCCAATTTCTACGGAGAATTTATCACTTCATGCCAAAATGGAGGATGGCACTGTTGTTTCTGGTGAATCGAATATTCCGCTTTCTAATAAGAAAATAGAGCACGTATTTCTAAGTCCAGAACCAGTAAAACCATTTAGTCATGCAGTTCAGGCAATTATCGATGCAGATTTAATTGTAATTGGCCCTGGAAGCCTATATACAAGTATTATGCCCAACTTGATCGTACCTAGTGTTCAGGAGGCTTTAGAGACTACGACAGCGAAAATTGTCTATGTTTGTAATTTGATGACACAAGCTGGGGAAACAACTGGTTATACTGCTACGGATCATGTAGAAGCAATTGAACGCCATATAGGCAAAGGGATTGTGCAATCAATTGTTGTACATAATGAACCCATTCAAGAAGCAATTAGAGAAAAATATGCCGAAGAAAATGCAGAGCCAGTTATTTATGATACGGATCGTTTGCTTTTATTGGGCTTAGAAATTATTGAAGGGGATATCATTAATAAGCAGCATCCCGCATTAAGACATGATAATGACAAAATTGCAAAGCTGTTGTATTCATTGTTAACTGATAAAAAACAGTAAAGGGGGTAAAAGTCATGTCCTTTGCTTCGGAAATAAAAAAAGAACTTACGGCAATAGAATCAGATACAGAAGAACAAAAGGCGGAACTTGCAGCCCTCATTCGAATGAATGGAATTTTGTCTCTTTCGCGGAATCGCTATTCACTAGATGTCCAGACAGAAAACGCTGCTATAGCAAGAAGAATCTATACACTGATTAAAAATAATTATCAGCAGCCGCTTGAGATTTTGGTCCGTAAAAAAATGAAATTAAAAAAGAATAATGTTTATATCGTAAGAATGAAGGAAAATGTATCCCAATTTCTAGATGATTTGAAAATCCTGAAGGAGCCCCATCAGATTATTCGCCAAATATCTCCAGAAATTATTGCAGACGAAAAAAGGAAACGGGCATATCTTCGTGGAGCTTTTCTAGCTGGGGGTTCGATTAATAATCCGGAAACCTCCTCTTATCATTTGGAAATATATAATTTTCATGAAGAGCATAATACTTCGTTAAGCGAGCTATTAAATCAATTTGATTTAAAATCAAAAACATTAGAGCGGAAGCACGGATATATTGTTTATATAAAAGAAGCAGAAAAAATGACAGAATTTCTTAGTATCATTGGTGCTCATAATGCTTTGTTTAAATTTGAGGATGTCCGGATTGTTCGTGATATGAGAAATTCAGTGAATCGCTTAGTAAATTGTGAAACAGCAAATTTAAATAAAACAATTGGGGCAGCATTTAGACAAATTGAGAATATTAAACTGATTGAAAGAACGATAGGTCTAGACCAGCTTCCGGAAAAACTGCAGGAAATAGCAATACTTCGAATGGAGCATGAGGATGTTTCCCTTAAGGAGTTAGGTGAATTAGTAGAAAATGGAAAAATCTCTAAATCTGGTGTGAATCATCGTTTAAAAAAGATAGACGAGTTTGCTGAGAAAATAAGGCTTGGTGACGTTCCGCTAAAGGAGTAAATATAAAAAAGTTATTCTCATTTATATTTATTTCGTGATATAATACAGACAATTAGATAGTTGACATAGGCGTTAAATAATTTGGTTGTCACAAAGTATTTCGGTGACAACTTAGTCGCACTTATGCAGATAAAAAAGTTTAATACTTTTTTATCTGCCCAAATAGTTCAGCTATCGTATGATATAATAGAGAAATATAAATAGGAAAGAGAAAAGAAGTATTTTACAGCTTTTTAGTACTTTACATGAAAGAGAAAACGTTGTTATTTTCCTTTTGCTGTATACTTATGAACAAAAATTTATAGGTTCTGATAATTGTTAGCGTTTTCTATATTTTAGGGAGGATGAGTTGAGTTGGTAGAGAAATTAGTGAAGGTGGACTTAGATACTGGATTGCAGGCACGTCCGGCAGCGCAATTTGTACAAGAGGCAAATCGTTATTCATCACATATATTTTTGGAGAAGGACGGCAAGAAGGTAAATGCGAAGAGTATTATGGGTCTTATGAGTTTAGCGATTGCAAACGGGGAAGAAGTCAGAATAATTGCCGATGGTCCAGATGAAGAGACCGCCATGAATCATTTAGTCTCCTTTGTAAAAAAAGGTTAAATTATATAATAAAGTGGAACTTCATACAGTGGTTTTTTTCATCCCCGCTAATTGTAGTTGAACCAATCGGGGATTAACTGGAAGTTGTCCCCCACTTACAATTCTCGTTTGCACCTCGAATTCTTGAAGTGGGGCCATACATTCGTGATAAATATTAGGAAGGCTGCAGCCATTAGATTAATGACTGCAGCCTTATTTTTATTGTTAAAGCCAATTTCTGCTTGTTATTTTTAGTTAACTGAATTAAACTAATAGATAGAATATTCAACATGACAAGCATTCATTATTCCATTTATGAGGAGTGGTAGTGGTGAAAAGCAATATAATAGTTGAAAATGATTTAACTGCGGTATTGGAGCGGGCGCGGAGGAATACTTTAGGAGATCTTCTTACTCGAACAAAAGAAAGAACACCAAATAAATTTGCGCTGGCATTTAACGAACGAAGATTAACCTATGGAGAGCTTGACCAAGTCGTAAATCAAACAGCAAATGCATTTCTTGCTGATGGTATGAAAAAGGGAGATATGATTACGGTCATGTCGAAAAACAGTCTTGACTTTGTCATTTCTGTTTTTGCACTCGCGAGAATTGGCGCAGTAATGATTCCTGTAAACTACATGCTTAATATTGGAGATGTACAGTATATCGTCGAGCATGCGGAAGCGATTGGCTTTCTGGCATCAGAAGAGTATGCTGACCTTCTAGATCAAGCTGCTGGCAAACAAGAGATTAAATATCGCTATTTAATGGAAGCGAAATCTCCTCATGGTGAAAATGAAGAATGGATGCCACTATCACAAATCCAAAAGGGACAATCCACTGCATTTGTCGATGCCAATCTTCACGATGATGATGTTGCCCAGATTTTATATACAAGTGGAACAGAATCAAGGCCAAAGGGGGTCATGCTTACTCATAAAAGTTTGATTAATGAGTACGTCAGCAGTATTGCGGATGGCAAAATGGAGGCAAAGGATGTCGCTGTTCATGCACTTCCTCTATACCATAGTGCGCAGTTGCATGTCTTTCTGGGACCAAGTATTTATTTGGGGTCCAGTGGAATTATTCTTGGTACAGCTAGTCCGGAGATGATTTTAAAAACAATTGAAGAAGAAAAAGCAACTCAATTCTTTTGTCCACCCACGGTTTGGATAGGTTTATTAAGACATCCTGGTTTTGATAAACGTGACTTATCTTCTCTGGAAAAGTGCTACTATGGCGCAGCGATTATGCCAAAAGAAATTTTGAAAGAGCTTACTGTACGGTTGCCTAACGCAAAATTCTGGAACTTCTATGGGCAGACAGAGGTAGCACCGCTTGCCACTGCTCTTCAGCCAGAAGACCAATTAAGAAAACTTGGATCTGCTGGAAAAGCAACGCTAAATGTACAAACCAAAATAGTCGATAATAAGGATAATGAAGTGCCCTGTGGAGAGATAGGGGAAATTGTGCATCGCACGCCACATGCAATGAAAGGCTATTTACATGAGCCGGAGAAAACGAGCGAGGCCTTTCGAAATGGCTGGTTCCATAGCGGTGACTTGGGTACAATGGATGAAGAGGGTTATATTACAATTATCGATCGAAAAAAAGATATGATAAATACTGGGGGTATTAATGTTTCTTCCAGGGAAATTGAAGAAATTATTTATCAATTTAATGGGGTCAGTGAAGTTGCTGTGATTAGCATTCCTGATGCTTATTGGATTGAAGCAGTGACAGCGATTGTTGTACCGAAAGATGGAGCGGAACTAACAAAAGAGATGGTAATTAATTTTTGTAAAGAAAACTTATCAAAGCATAAAGTCCCTAAGTATGTGGAAATTACACAGGAGCTTCCAAAGAATCCCAGTGGAAAAGTGCTTAAGCGGACATTAAGAGATAAATATGAAGGATTGGCTGAACAATAGGATATTAGCTTCACCCGATTTGGCGTTCTGCTTTTAAAAGAGAGAGCGCCTTTTTTACATAAAAAGAGTTGAATTTGAAATACTATTGATTGGAGGTGATTTATCATGTCAAAAAGGAATGATAACTGGAGCAAAAAAAGAGTAAACGCAAGTGTAAATAGCCAAGGGTATTCAGAGAATGAAGCTGATCAGCAGCCCAAATCACAGCTAGAACAACGTGCAAAAAAGAAAAATACTAAAATATAAGCTGCATAAGTTAGAAACTGATTTCTTAAGTAGAAGTCAGTTTTTAAAAGGAATGTCATTTTACCGGACTTTTTGAACATCCTCTAGAACAAATTTAATTATTTGAATGGTTTTATTATTATTATTTGCTTCTTATTCGACGCTGCTCATGCTATACTATTCTTATTCTATTTTTAGCTGGAAAAGCAATAGAATAGTAATTATAAAAAATTAATATATCTTTTCATATAATTACAGGGATAGGGCCTGAAGTTTCTACCAGTTTACCGTAAATAAACTGACTATGAAAAGCAATGCTGCAAATGAAGGAAATTCGTATCCTGAATGGACTTTTATTTGTGTTGTTTTGAATTTTACAGCTCGAGGCTTGCTTTTATCATAGTATGGTAGAGCAACATGGCCCCGCGCTTTTTTATTTTTTATGAGGAGGATGAATATGGATTTATTGCAGCAAAAAATAAGAAATGAAGGAAAGGTATTATCTGATACGGTTTTGAAAGTTGACTCATTTCTGAATCATCAAATTGACCCTGAGCTGATGCTGGCAATAGGAAAAGAATATGCAGCAAGATTTGCTGATTGTGGAATAACCAAGATTTTGACACTTGAATCATCTGGAATTGCACCAGCAACGATGGCAGGTCTAGAACTTGGAGTTCCCGTCATTTTTGCTCGAAAACGCAAATCACTAACTTTGGTTGATCAATTATATTCGGCTAAAGTATATTCGTTTACCAAAAAAGAAACAAACGAAATTTCTGTATCAAAAGATTATCTCGGAGAAAATGATGTCGTACTTATAATTGATGACTTTCTTGCAAATGGACAAGCTGTTCAGGGACTGCTTGATATTGTTGAACAGGCTCAAGCAAAGCTTGAAGGTATTGGTATTGTGATTGAGAAGGGATTCCAGGATGGCGGGAAAGAAATTCGGGAGCGCGGTATTCGTTTGGAGTCATTAGCAATTATTTCTTCACTAGAAGGCGGCAAGGTAAGCTTCCGGGAGGGGTCACGATGAAAACGGCAGCACTTGGATTTCAACATGTGTTGGCAATGTATGCTGGAGCAATTCTTGTTCCATTAATTGTGGGAGAGGCATTGGGACTTACGACCGCACAATTAACTTATCTTGTAGCAATAGATATTTTAATGTGTGGTGTTGCCACATTATTACAGGTTATCAATAATCGCTTTTTTGGAATTGGTCTTCCCGTTGTGCTTGGCTGTACCTTCACTGCTGTTGGTCCAATGATTGCAATTGGTGGTGAGTACGGAATCACAGCCATTTATGGAGCTATTCTGGTTACAGGGGTTATTATTGTTATCATCAGCAGCTTTTTTGGGAGCTTGGTTCGTTTTTTTCCTCCTGTTGTTACAGGCACTGTTGTGACGATTATTGGTATTACGCTTATACCTGTGGCTATCAATAATTTAGGTGGCGGTCAGGATGCAAGTGATTTTGGTTCCTTTGCCAATATTGGTTTAGGCTTTGGGACATTAATCTTTATCATTTTATTATATCGATTTGCTTCTGGGTTTATCCGTTCCATTTCCATTTTAATTGGTTTAATTGCTGGGACAGGAGCAGCGATGCTGATGGGGAAAGTAGATTTTTCAGCAGTTTCAGAGGCATCTTATTTTCATTTCGCAAAGCCATTTTACTTCGGGGTGCCAACCTTTGAGTGGCCAGCTATTCTTACCATGCTGCTGGTTGCTATGGTGTCTTTAGTAGAGTCAACAGGTGTGTATTTTGCGTTGGGAGATATCACAGAAAGAAAACTGACTGAAAAGGATCTAGCCAAGGGCTATCGCGCTGAAGGGATTGCCATCTTCCTTGGAGGTATTTTTAACGCCTTTCAATATACCGCCTTTTCACAAAATGTTGGATTGATGCAAATGACAGGAGTTAAATCAAGGAAAGTAATTGTTACAGCTGGTTTAATGTTAATCGCTTTAGGATTTGTACCAAAGATTGCTGCTTTAGCAACGATTATTCCAACTGCGGTATTAGGCGGGGCAATGGTAGCAATGTTTGGAATGGTGATTTCTCAAGGAATTAAAATGTTAGGTCAGGTTGTCACAGAATCTCCTGAAAACTCGATGATTATTGCATGTTCGATTGGAATGGGACTGGGAGTAACTGTCGTTCCAGAATTATTTTCGCAATTACCTGAGAGTGTGCAAATTTTAACGAGTAATGGAATTGTGGCGGGAAGTGTAACTGCAATTATTTTAAATATTGTATTTCATATGCTTCCTTCAAGAAAAGCAAAACAAGTGTTAAAAGAGCAGGAAGCTTAATAGTAAAAAAACGTGGTACTTTGGCCAGGTTTTTTGGTAAGTACCACGTTTTTTTGATACATGCTTACTTTTCTTCTTCTTTACGTTCAAGAATCTTGTCAATTAAGCCATATTCTACTGAACGTTCTGCAGTCATAAAGTTATCACGCTCTGTATCACGTTCGATCACTTCTAGGGTCTGACCCGTTTTTTCAGCAAGAATTTCATTCATACGTTTTTTGATTTCAATAATTCTTCGTGCATGAATTTCAATATCTGTAGCTTGACCTTGTGCACCACCTAAAGGCTGGTGAATCATAATTTCACTATTCGGCAATGCGTAGCGTTTTCCTTTTTCACCTGCTGCAAGCAAGAATGATCCCATAGATGCAGCCATACCAATACAGATGGTTGATACATCAGATTTGATGAAATTCATTGTGTCATAAATTGCCATTCCTGCTGTAATTGATCCGCCTGGAGAGTTAATATATAACGAAATATCTTTGCCTGGATCTTCCGCCTCCAAGAAAAGCAGCTGAGCGACGATGGAGTTAGAAACGTTGTCATCAATTGCGCTGCCAAGTAAAATAATACGGTCTTTTAAAAGTCTTGAGTAAATATCATATGCACGTTCCCCGCGGTTTGTTTGTTCAATAACTGTAGGTACTAAATTCATTTTCGAATCCTCCTTATTAACATGAAATATGCTTTTGAATCTATTTTTATCATATATGATTGGTCAATAAAGGTCAAACGAGAAACCTTCATTTTTTAAAATATATTATCTGTAAGGATTCCCGTTTTTAATCCTTAATAAACAACAGAGTAGGAATTCTTATGAAAAGCTTGTAAGAATCCTTAGAAACAGCTATAATAATCTATGTGCCAAATTCGTTGCGTGTACCATCATTTGGCAGGAACATGTAACACTATATTTCATGCGCCCATAGCTCAGCTGGATAGAGCACTGGTTTCCGGTACCAGGTTTGTCGGGGGTTCGAATCCCTCTGGGCGCGCTATACGCTATAAACGTTGATATGACGGCAAAGGGACACGAACTTTTTACCGAATTCGTGGGCGATAGTTGGCTCGAAGGACACAGTCCTATAAAAACGCGCCTACGTATTTTTGGGGCAAAAGCGAAATTATATAAGCGCTTAGTTCGGGTTAATCCCCGGGTTAATCCCTTCGATTTCCTGTCCTTGTTCAACCGTTATATTAGTAATTGTTAAACCTCTCGTATAAACTACGGGAGGTTTTTTTGTGTCTAAAAATAATAACATTCGGAGGCGACGAGGCGTAGTTAAGCGCCGGGACATTGGCTTAAAATACGAAATAAGTCGCTACAATTTGCATTATGATAAGGCAATAGCCGATATGTGTCGCATTTTAGAGGCGGAGAACTACCGCCCCAGGACGGTAAAAGAATACCGTCAGCACTGGCTAGAATTTTTTGAGGTCATCGGAAAGAATAATGTCTTTGACGTCACAAAAGAGGACGTAAGAAAGTATATTACGGTTGGTTTACAAGTTAAAAACTACGCAGCAGGTACGATAAACATTCGATTGGGAGGGGTAAAGTCGATATTTTCGCGCTTAGTAAAAGAAGGGGTGTTGTCGGAAAGTCCGGCAAAAGATATTCCTAAATTACGAACCGATGAAAATACAATATTTGCTTTTAATGATAGGCAGCTTAAACGGTTATTTTCGATAATCGACAAAGATACGCTAGCGGGCTACCGCGACTATGTCGCCATGCTTACAATGCTCTATTGTGGGCTACGCGGCAACGAAGTCGACGCGCTAGAAATTACTGACGTTGATTTTGATAATCGAGTTCTAATGCTCCCAGGGGTTAAAAATAAGAACCGCAAAGCGCGCGCCGTGCCTATGTCGGTAAAGGTAAGCGAAGAATTACGGCAGTTAATCGTTGAAAACCAAGAATACTTTGGGGCGGACATTAAAAGAGTGTTTGTCAATTCATTCGGGGAGCCCTTACGCCCCGGGTTAATTCGTAAGCGTATGCACAAATACGGAGAGATAACCGGGCTAAACGACGAAGCGCGAGTAAGCCCCCACTCATTACGGCATACGTTCGCCGTCAGGTTTCTGAAAAATGGTGGAGATATTAGGGCACTGCAAATGATTTTAGGGCATGCCGATATATCCACCACGCAGGTTTATCTACGATATAGCGGCGCCGATATAATCGACAGCTACGCTAAAGCAAATAAGCAAGACGACTTAGAGTTATAAAACAAAAAAAAAGAAGCGCACCGGGAACGGATACCCGATACACTACCGACATAAAGGTAATTGTACCGAAAATATCCGAAATTGGCAAGGGTTAATTTAATCCGTTCCTGGCGCGCCCCAAACGGAGGCAATAGACATGCATTATCTATCAGACTATCAAACGTTTAATAACACGAAGGAACTAAACGAAGCAGTAGCGCAGCATCTTTCCCGGAATAAGTACGAGTTAAACGAAACTGACCGCGACATACTCATGATGTTATCGCAGTATAGTGTTAAGTACGCAGGCGCAAGTCATTTAAAAGTCGCAACCATTGCTCAAGCCGTTAAAAAGTCGCAAATAACGGTTAGGCGAGTTTTACGCAAACTAGAACGTCTAAAAATCATCGAACGTAAGCCGTTTATTCGTAAGGTTTCCGGCGGCAACGGGGCGAACGTTTATATAATTTTGCCGTTAAATGACAAGGCGGACGCGACTACCCGCAAGGAAGCCGCAAAGCCTACGCAGACAACAGACGAGGCGAAAGTTGTCGAAAATGAACCTTTTAACTCTTTTAAGCAAAATCATAAATTCTTTACAGAAACGTATCTAGAGCCGCCGTACTCACACCCGTACAGCCGTTTTAAGCAAGCTATTTATTCGTTTGACCCGTCGCAGCCGCTTGTGTCTAAGCTATATGGAGTGTACCTATCGCAGACTAAAGAGCTACGCAAAGCCTACGCCGGAAATGAATTAATGGACGTTGCCCTACGAGCAGTCCGGGCTACTTTTAACGCAAGTAAGGTTAAGCAGCTTCGTAATTTAGCCGGGTATTTTAACGGGGTACTGTCTAATATGCTCGACGATATGGGCAGCGCACTGATGGCGGAGCTATTCGATGCTGCCGAGGCGGGGCTAGCGTAAAGGGGCTTGCGAGTTGCCCCCGTAGTTATAAATTTTGGCGCAATTGTTTGCGTACCCACAGACTTTTAATTTTATCGACCGCCCCCCGGGGGTTGTTCAAACGCTCCCCGAACGCTTAAAAAAGGCGCAGCTTTGCGCGTTTACATTGCGTTTACATCGCGTTTACATTGGGCGTTATTTAAGCGCTATTTAAGGCGTAGTTTAAGGCGGTTACAGCCCCCTTACGTTGCGCCCTAGCCGTGTCTGCCTTGCCGTGCTAGCTGCCGTTTGTGAGCCGGCTAACTGGCGGCTAGCTGGCGGAGCTACGGGGAGAGTTACGGCGGGGAGTTCCGGGGCAGATTAGGGGCAGTTCCAGGGGAGATTACGGACGCTCTAATCAGAACGTATATACGTAGGTGTAACGTCCCGAACGTGGGTATGAAGGCATGCATATCGACTATATACGTCCATAACCCGTCCATAACCGGAAATAAACTGATAAAATAACCGAACAGCCCAATGCGAAGAAACGGCTTAAGCCTTGCGGCAGTAGGGTCGAGGTCACTTTCGGTACAACCGAACGCTAGTTTACATAATACCTGTTATCGGAACCGAACGTACGTTCATCGAACAATAGTTCGCAAAGACTTACGCTTTATTCCCGCCTAAATTGCGACTATAAACCGAGTATAAACCTAATATGCTCCGAATATGAACCGAATATGCTCCGACTATGAACGAATGTACGTTCGATTATGCCCCCCTGTTTTTCGGAGCCCCCTTCGTCGTGAACGGTTTACCGGGTTCATTCGGAGTAAGCCGGAGTTAATTCGGAACTAAGCCGCAGGGTTGCCTGCCTCTATCGGGTTAAGTCGGGTTCATTCGGGCTAAGCCGGGTTCAGCCGCCCAGGTAAACGGTTGTTACTCGTTTGTAAAGTAAAAGTACTTGACGGAACTTCCGTTAAAAGCCGCAGCTGAACGAGTTCCTTCCTTATTATATGCAATTTATATGCAACGGATTTGGCGGGTTAATTCCGAGTAATTAAGTAGGGATTAGCTTAGGTTACATAACGGTTACACTTCGGTTACACTTCGTTAGACATTCGTTAGCCCGTCGTTAGCCATTCGTTAGTTTTTCGTTACCTAACGGCTGCCTTCGGGGCTATTTAGTTTTTATCGTATTTTATCGTAAGTAATTCGTTCATGTCCGTGATGCCTAGTTCGTTAACAATCTCGTTAAGTACGTTTATCGGAAGTTGTTTGCTCCGGTTATGATACAAGTCATTAATAGTCGCCCGTCTTATCTTAATTGCGTCCGCTAGTTCTGCTTGTGTCATTTCCCGTTCTTTTAATACGTTTGCTAGGTTTATCGTTATGTACCGGCTGCCTTTCGTCATATTTTTGCCCCCTTTCGTCATACGTCATTAAGTATATTATAAGCTACGTTACTTTTTTCGTAAATTAGTAGTTGACAATTACGAAATTAGTAATTATACTAGGTTTATGGGTTACGAAAATCGTAATCACAAGTTACGGAAAGGAGATGAACGCATGTCAGACGAAAATAGCATAGCCGGAGAACGCATAAACGGAGAAACTATAAACGGCATCCCCGTAAAATGGTTTGACGGCAACGCTTATGTAAAGCTAGGCGAATATGAAACGCTTCTTTATGAGCTACAAGCCGAGTTACAAGGCATGACGAAAGAATTGGCGGAGCTTAAGGCGCTGCTGAACGGAATTTAAACGAAATTTAAACTAAATTACTAAATTATACGACGGAGGTTTTTAATATGACAGACGCAAGTACAACGGAATTTAACGCAAAAGGGTTTAAGTGGATTAGCTTCGAAGGGGAGCCGGAAGGGCTAACGATTAATCCAAATTTAGAAGACTGGCAGCCGGAACAGGACGTAGAACTGCGCAAGGTTGGCGTTTTAGGACGCTACACTGGCAAGCTAGGCAGTGGGCGCTTTGGGGTTAAGGCAATGGACGACAAAGAACTAGCCCGCAATTACTTTGCATTAAGCCGAGGCGAAGTTTGCAGGCAGGTTAGGGTAAGCGGCGGAGAAGGCGCAGCACAGCTCTCGGAGTTATACGTAGAGGCGGCGTGTGAGGTGGAACGGCGTTATTTTCGGATGAAGGGCATCCCGGCGCATTTTACCGACTGCATGCAAGCTGATTGGAGCAATGAGCATTACGACGAAATGGCGCAAGCCCTGGGGGCAAAGTAAGCCTTGCGCCCGCGCCCTTTGGCGGGGGAGCAGGCGTAAGCAAAGGCGGAGGCAAAGGCGGGTAGTTGGCGCTTCAATCCGGCAGAAAGGGGCGTGCCGATGAAAGCAATTATAGCGAAATGGCGGAGCTTTGGCAAGGCTGACCGGTTTTATCTTACGCTATTTATACTGACGTTGCTATTCGTGTATACGGCGCTAGTTACGGCGTAGGCAAACGGCATAAAAGCAAACGGCATAAAAACGAGAAGCATAAAAAAAGCTTGGCGCAAGCTTCGAGGTAGCCTTTGGCGGGGTTGCCCCGGAGGGAGAGCCGTCCTTGTTGGCGCAGGGGCGGCTTTTTATTTGCGCTTTTTCGCCATTCCTGGGAAAATCCGAGGTTATTTTCGTTGGTAGTTGTATAGAGGGCGCTTAGCCAACCTATCTATATAGGAGCAGTTAACATCATAGCTTGTTCGGGGGGAGATGGACGCCCAGCAGGCGGTTTTTTATTTCCCCGCTAGGGAAGAATTTTACAAAAATCGGAATGTAACGGAATGTAAACGAAAGGAGAGGAACGATTAACATGACGAATAAACAGTTTAAGATGGTACGCCTATTCCTCGGATTAACGCAGCAGGACTTTGCAAGACAGTTTGGGCTAACAGCATCAACCGTAGCAAAAATTGAAGTCGGACTAACCCGGGTAAGTGACGCTACTAAGGCTAAAGTGTTACGCAAGTTTGACGTGAGCAAGCCGGAGTTTATCGACTTTACCGACTTAATGGAGCGGAGCCAGGTTTAAGCCAGGTTTAGCGGACTCAGCACTTAAAGGTGCTAAAACGAATTATAAACGTTGATGTATCAAGGGTTACAGCCGTTATCCCTTAAAGGGCGGGTATAAAACGTGCTAAGTATTTTTGAGGATTCGAAAAAGAGTCGGGGCGATAGCCCTGCATTAGCCCGTAGTATATGGCGGAGGTATACACCTATTCGGAAAAGAAAAACGCTTTTCCTCAGCAAGCAAAGAACGCTTGCAATCAGACTTCGCTTAATCGGAGGAACTAGGTTTAACCGTAAACCACGTAAAAGGCGGAATTAAAAAGAAACGGAGGTAATCGGATTGGCTAGCAAATTAAAGGTAATTTTAAGCATGACTATCGCAAATGAATTAGTCGATAAGGGTTTTTTAATTAAAAAAGTAAAGCCGTCCACGAGATACCGAGGCAAGGCTGCTTTTCTATTTGAAAAAACACCAGAATTATCGCGCGTATTGACCGAAATAGAAAAAGATAGGGGCATAAAATTATAAAATTAGGGGGAAAACACTATGACACACAAGCAAGAACTGCCTATTACGCCAGCTAAACAGGGTAATAATCCTTTTAGTATCGAAAAGGGGGAGCATTATATCCCCAGTTTAAGCAGCTTAGTACGGATTTACACACAGCACCCGGACTTTAAGCCCGGCGCGAAACTAATTTACGATTTACTATTTGATTATTACAATCCTGCATATGGATACGCCTTTCCGACGATAAGGCAGTTGGAGCGCGATAGCGGGCTAAGTGAATCGTCGGTAAAACGGCATATAAAAACGCTAGAAAAACTTGACCTAGTCGCAAAAGGTAAGTCAAAGCACGGTAATAATACGTATGTAGTTAAAAAACCGGTTAATACGCTGGAACAGTTATATAAAAAGTTTCCGCACATTCGGGAGAAATCGGAAGAGAGGTTACGCGAGATTGAACGAAAAGAATCAGAAGAAAGAATGCGGAGAGACGGAGAAACGAAGCCCCAGGAAGAGCCGGAAGCAGAGCCGCAGGAAATTGACGAAAGTTTCTTCTAGTCCACGGTTCATTTTGATACGTGGGTACAGTTCATTTTGATACGTGGGTACAGTTCATTTTGATACGTTATATAACTATACCGATATAACGGTACCAATATAAAAATACTATTACGGGAATACTTATTCGCTTACGCTCATTGTATTCCCCGGAAACGGATTCGCTTACGCTCATCCTTTTCCGGAGAGGTGCTTGTATATGTATTTATCGGAGGAACTAGGTTCTACAAGAACCATATAAAAATACAGTCCACGGTTCAATTTGATACGTGGGGAAATATAAGGGGGCTAAGACTTGTTAAAAATTACGACACTACCGAATTACACCGAGGACAGAGCAGTAGCACATATATTATTTACGGACACAGGACGCGAGATACTAGTCGATAGACTTACAGGAGAAATCTTAGTTACTATCGTAGAAAATGACGACTGGAAACAAAACTAAAAAGGACGCCTCTACATAGGCGTTTTTAATTTGGATTTTTTAGAAAGGGAGCAGATAAGATGAGGAGCAATTATAAACGCAACCGCAAGGACAGCCGCGAGCCACGGCGAATAAACCAGTACAATAAAAACGGCATTAGGATGGTAACTGACCGCCCACCAAAAAACAAGCGCCAACAGGGGGACGACGAATGAATAAAGTCGAGCAGCATGTCGCAAGTAAATGCGCAAATTACGATGAAAACGGACTATGCCTGTATGAAACACAGGAGGACGGTTGTTGCGATTGTCCTCTTTTTAGTGGCGAAAATAACCGCTGCTTGTATTTTGAAACGTCGGTACTTCCGGAAAAGCCGAAACTAGAACGCGAATACTGGCAAGCCCGCGGGGCAGTTTACGGGGCAGCTGCGACTTGCGCACACTGTGGCGATATTTATAAAAAGCGCTCAAACGCTCAAAAGTATTGCGAGAGTTGCGCCGACTTTATCCGTGACCAACGCCGCCGAGAACAGAATGCGCGACAGTATCAAAAACGAAAAGCTAGGCAGCGTTAGCTGATTCAGCAGCAGTTCAGCATCTATTCGGCATCTATTCAGCGTCCATTCAGCACCATTCAAGGCGTATTTAGGTGCATATGAGGCGATTACAGCCAATTCTGGGCGTTCAATAACTAGGCATGAACAATTAGTCTAAAAGCCGACTTTTAACGCCTAAAGGTACTTAAACTTAAGGGGGCAGCGGAAGATGGAAACGACGGAAGCAGGCTAAAAAGGCGGATAGATAGTGACGCTTTTTAAGCTAGGCATAGCGTTTTAAGGCGATTAGAGCGCCATACAGGCGTTTTAGTTTTTACGAGTATATTAGTTCATGAAATGCCGAAGTGACGCTTTTTAAACAGCATTTAACCGGAAAAAAGAGGCGGAATTATAAGGGGGCAGCGGGCAATGAAATGCATAACCAGACGTAATTATATCAGCCGCGGGCAGCAGACGGGAAGTAAATTATACGCAAGGCAGCGCAACGGGGACGAGCGCCCGTTATTTGAGGACTGCGAAGCCTTACGCTTAACCGTTACAGGCGGGCAGTATCGCTTAACCTGCAAGCAAGGCGGAGTTATTAGGCAGGGGCAGAGCAACGGCAGCCCGGAAAGCATTTTCGAAATTTATGACTCAACGGGCGCCGACTTACCAACCGACTTTTTAAAGCTAGAGCTGCCGGGCTATTCGGGGAGCTTTTTCGAATATGAACAGATTTACGGGCATAACCGGGTGGAGCGGGTTACTAAGCGCAGGTTCGTCGTGTTTACGGAGTCGACGGAAGGCGGAACAGGCTTCGGGTTTGTCGAAAGAAAGAACGGACTTACAACGGCAATTCACAGCGTTTACGTCCCGCAAGAGCTAAGCCGCCGAGAAAAGGCGCGCTTCGTCGTCAAATATATTTACGAGCTACTAAAAGCCAACGAGTATGCAAGCGTAAGCTATTCCGGCATAACCATTGACGGGGTAAACGTACATGAGTACGGCTTTGGCGCGATTAAGTGCCGCCCTGCTGCACGGGATGCCGACATTTTAGAAGAAGCCCACCTGCTTTATCTCGACGCGTTAAAGCGTAAGCAGACGGTTACTGAAGTGTTTAGCAGCGGGGCTAAGTACAAGCCGCGAGGACTGTTTAAAGCGGAGGAAGTTAAGGGCGGAAAGGGGGTGAAGGACAATGCATAAATTATTAGGGCGCAGAGGCAAGGCAGGGGACGAGGAAGCCGAGGGCAAAGTAGCCGGGCGCATTAACGTCAAAAAGATTAGCCGATATGCCCACAGAGTTACCGCCTATCTGGTGGAGCGCAGTACCGGGGAGACGGTCTACAAGGTCAAATACGTAACAATAGAGCCGGAGCATCACGCTTACAACGTAGCAAGGGACGATATGGCGAGATATTGTCGCGCCGAGGACTTTATTATGGATGAGGGCGCAGTAACAACAAATGTAGAGATGCCTGCGGTTTATACGTTGCGGGGTAAAGGCGGTTACAGTCGGTAAGCTAGGCAAAAGTAAACAAAAACTAAACTAAACTATTAAAAAAAGGGGAAGATTTTTAATGAGAGTCACAAAAAAGGAAAAAAAATTATTTATGTTAGACTCGTTTAACGACGGGAATAGCTTATACGCAATTGACCATATTTATGACGTACCTAATAACGTCGCCAAGCGCATGCTCGACGAAGGCGCAGCGGTAGAAGTTGGCAGCATCCCTGAGCTTGAGCAATACCAACGCGCAATTAAGAATGCGGTTGGGCAGTTTAGAAGGGAATACGATAAGTACGCAAAAAGCAAAGACCCGCGTTATAAGGATGCTGAATTTTTTGCGAGCATAGTCGCGGAGCTGAAAGAAGAGCTGGAAGAAACCGTAGACGAAGCGCAGGCAGACTATAGCGCCGTGCTTAAAGCCACACGCTTAGCAGCAGAACAGGAGCGCGCTAACGTAACCCGGGTTATTACGCCAAACGACAAGGCAGGCGCGGAGCAGTTGATGTCGGAACTAGTCACAGAGGCTAAATTAGGCGGACTAGAGGGCGCGCTTAAGCGGCTAGAGAGCGACATGCAATACTTTACGGCGGGGCGCAAAGCCGCGTTATCCAACGAGCTGCACCGCCTAGTTGATTTAGTACCAAGCGGGGATAGTTATTATAAGCGCAAATTACGTGTAATTAAGCACAAGCTACACGAGGACGCTAACGGGGTTGAGCGTGCGGCAAGGATGGCTAATGCAATCCCAGACAGCATTACGTATCCGTTTTTGACACTAAAATTAACGCATAGAGCGTACAAGTAAGCCAAAAAGGCGAAAGGAGAGCGTAACAATGATTAAGTTAAACGTAACGTATAAAAAATATGAGCGTAGGGGTGCGATTATGTCCTACATCGTCGAGGAGGATAACGGCATTTCTTACGGCAAGGGGACGCGGGCGACTTACAACGTTGTCGATGGTGTAGCCGAGGGGCTTAACCGCCTGCTTGAGTCACTTTATATCCAGCACAGAGAGGGCGAGGCGGTTACAGTTACAGGCGTAGAGCTTACGCAGGGAGCGCAGACGTGGTTAGCTGACTTATTCACAAGCAACGATGCGATAAGCGAACTAACGTTCGAGTAAAACTAGGCGAAAGGCGGAAAGGGGGGCGAAAAAGTGAAGGAAGTCATACTCAAAAACCAAGTCGCAAAAACGACGGAGGAGTACGAGGCATTAGTCGCAAAGATTAACGAACAAGGCGGGGATGTTATCCACGTTAGTGAGTTTATCGGCGGGGGCGTAGTGGTGCAATACCAGGTGCCTAAGCCAGCTTCCGAAAAGTAAGGCAAGCAACGAAAGGCGTTCTTCAAACGAAGGGCGCTTTTTTAAATTTAAAAAAAGGAGTGGAAGGATTAACGATGAAAAGTAAAAAAGCAGGCAAGGCGGAGATTTTGGCAATCGTAAATAAGTACGTAAAAGGCAATGCGCAGCTAGTCGCAACCAACCCAAGCCCGCAAGCCTTTAACTTTGCAGCCGCGCAGGCGCGGGAAGGCAAACGCAAGCTAAAGGCACTTAACCTAAGCGCAGAGGACAGTAAGCATATATCGTTGCTCTACGCAGCGTTTACTAACTTAAACTTGGCGTTAAAAGCCGCAGCAAGGCGCGACTTTGCGGAGCATTTTAAGCGGATGCATAAGGCGGTTAGCTTGGCGGATGACTATGAAAGGAGAGGCGACAGTTAAATGGCAATTAACGATATACTAGTACGCGTTGGGGCGGATATATCCGGATACACTCGTAATTTAAGCTTAGCAAGGGCGCAGCTAACTACGTTCGCAACCGCAGCGCAGCAGATGGGCGTTGCAGCTGCCGCAGGCTTTGGCGTAATGGCGGCGTCGGGGGTTATGGCGGTTGGCTCGGTTGTTAAGTCAGCGAGCTCATTTGAGAGCGCGTTCGCTTCCGTGAGGAAAACCGTGGATATGTCGGAGAAGGGCTTTGCTAAATTACGCACGGGCATCTTGGACATGAGCAAGGAGCTACCTGCAACGGCGAATGAAATCGCAGAGGTAACAGCCGCCGCAGGGCAGCTAGGCATTAAGAATAAGCATCTACTAAGTTTTACGAGGACAATGATTGACTTAGGTGTAGCCACGGATATGAGCGCAAATGATGCCGCGATGGCGTTGGCAAGGTTGGCGAATATTACCGGCATGTCTCAGAAAGACTTCGACCGACTAGGCTCTACGATAGTCGAGCTAGGCAATAACTTCGCGGCTTCCGAATCCGAGATATCGGAGATGGCGCTAAGGATAGCCGGAGCTGGGACGCAGATTAACATGAGCGAGGCGGACATACTAGGCTTTTCAGCCGCCTTAACGTCGGTTGGGATTAGAGCAGAAGCCGGAGGGAGCGCTATTTCGCGGCTGATGATTGAAATGGCGTCGCAGGTTAGTACCGGAGGGAAAAACCTGCAGGAGTTTGCGCGGATAGCGGATATGTCCGTCGGGGACTTTAAACAAGCGTTTGAAAAAGATGCCGCAGGGGCGATAATGACGTTTTTAGGCGGCTTGAGCGAACTCTCAGACGAAGGTGAGTCCGCATTTAAGATAATCGACGAGCTAGGGCTGGGCGAGATTAGGCTACGCGATACTATCCTACGTACGTCAAATGCTCAGGAAATGGCAACCGACGCAATTGCAACCGCCAATAAAGCCTGGGGCGAGAATACGGCTTTAACGGCGGAAGCGGAAGAGAGATATAAAACGTTTGAGAGTAAGCTGCAAGTGCTGAAAAATACGCTAGAAGTAATCAAGATAACGTTAGGCGGACCATTTTTAGACGCCTTAATAGCAATCATGGACGCCATACAACCCGTGATAGATAACGTGGAAAAACTTGCAATTAAGTTCGCCGAGATGGACGGGAAAGCACAGATGTTTATTACGATGGGCGTACTCATTGCAACCGTATTAGCCGCAATAGGCGCAGTGCTAGGCGTTATTATCGCCGTAATAGGTACGGTTGTTATATCGCTTGGGGCGCTTGCTGCTGCCGTAGGTACGACCGTAGCGGGGTTACTTGGCTTTGCGGGGATAGCCGCCGGAGTGGTTACCGTTATAGGGGCGATAATTGGTGCAGTAATTTGGGCGTATACTGAATTCGAATGGTTTAGGGACGTAGTTTTAAACGTATGGGAGTCGGTAAAAGAGGCGACCAGTACCGCTTTTCAGTTCATAAGCGAAATTATTACGACGGTTTTAACCGAAGTAAGCGAGTTCGTGCAAGAAATTTTCGGTAATATCGTAGAATTTTGGGCAGAACACGGCGAAATGATAACAGAGGCAGCCACAATTGCTTGGAATAAGGTCTATACCGCTATATCGGACGCGCTAGACGTCATTTTTAGCGTGATAAAAACGGTATTTAATGTTGCCGCAGATGTCGTGATAGCGGCTTGGGACGTTATCAAGCTTACGATTAGCGCAGCCACCGAATTTATCATGGGGATTATTCAGTTTTTTGCCGCCTTATTTACAGGCGACTGGGACGCAATGTGGAGCGCGGTCGAGCGAATAACCGACGCAGCTCTATCGTTTATCGACGGGATAATTGAAACGGTAATGGACGCAATCTATACGACTATCAGCGATATTTGGAACGGTATTTTAGACATAATTACTACGATAGCCGAAAAAATCAAGAAAAAGGTGGAGGAAATTTTCAATTCGCTGGAAGGCGTTGTGGCGACAGCCTTTGAATGGGTGGTTAGTGCCGTGGATGACGGGATAAACAACGCGCTAGACGTCGTCACAAATATCAAAGATAAATTTAAAGAGGCAGGCGGCAATATCGTCAAGTCGATAGGAGAAGGAATTACGGGCGCCGCCGACAAGGTTACCACCGCAATCAGCACGGTTACCGAAAAAATTAGAGGTTACCTGCCGTTCTCCCCCGCAAAGTTTGGCGCTTTACGCGACATCATGAACGTAAAAATTGCGGAATCAATCGCGGAATCAATCGAAAAGGGCAAAGGTACCGCAGTTAAGGCGATGGCTAGCCTTGCTAAGGGCGTACAAAACGCAGCCCCGGACGACTTAAAGCTGGACGGGCTTAATACGCGTAGGCTGCGCGGCGCCATGAGTCGGGTTGTAAGCGAAATAGATGCAAATGTGATGGACGGCGGGGGCGGCATTTACGCCGAACTGGCAGCATTACGCGAGCAAGCGGAGTTACAAACGAATGAACTACGCAAGCAGAAGCAATTACGCGTTGAAATGGATAAACGTATAGTAGGCGAACTGGTAGAGCCGGTTGTGTCGGAGAAACAGAAGTTTAACGAAAAGTTTTATCGTAGAAATACCGGAGGGGGGTACAGTTACTAAGCGGGGCTAAGCGGGCGAAGGCGTTCTTCATTCGAAGGGCGCCCGCCCTTTTCCTTTTATTTCCAACGGCAATTAAAATTTTGGCGAAAAAAATCTCGAGCTTTAAGCTTGCAATATTCGATTACATACGCTATAATTTACGGTAATAAATAACGTTCTCGGGATGTCCCTATTGACGAATTAGTTCGCATCCGTAATAAAATAGACCGTACTTTTTACGCAATCGTGGACGCTAGTTGAACGTTGATATACGGGAGTTTTAACAGTTTATAAGCGCCGTAGAGGGGTTTTGACTTGACACCGTTTTCCGGTACCAGGTTTGTCGGGGGTTCGAATCCCTCTGGGCGCGCTTATTATGACTAACAAAGACAAAGTTTGAATGAACTTTGTCTTTATTTTTTTCCAATTCTTTGCAGCTCTTCTTCAATTACTTCTACTGCTTCCAGAACATTGAGGTGGTCGATATTAACTTTTAAGTGATGGTCTTTGTAGATTGCCTGTCTTTCATTAAACAGTTTTTTTACTTCATGCATATTCTTTCCCTGTAATATGGGGCGTGTGTCGATGAGCAAGCTTATTCTGTCCTTCCATGCATCCCAGGAAATATGGAGAAACAGCACGATTGCGTTTTCCATACAGAAGCTGCGAATATCCTCTTGCAGAAAGGCACCGCCGCCAACAGAAATAATCTTTCCGTTTGTTGCACAGGCCTTCTTAATTTGTGCTTTTTCAGCTTTGCGAAATTCCTCTTCACCATAGTCTTTAAAAATATCTACGGTTTGCATTCCATAGGCACTTTCAATTTCACTATCAATATCAATAAAAGTGCGATTTAGCTTTTTAGCAAGTTCCTCGCCAAGCGTCGTTTTCCCTACGCCCATAAATCCTATGAGAATAATACTCTTTGTATTCACTTTCTTTCCCCCCCAGATACTTTATTTTTTTCTTTTTGTACACCAGACCTTGCAAGACGATCGGCAATGGTATTTTGTTTTTCCGGAATCCATTTAATAAAAAAGTAAGGGAAGTCTTCAGCTAACTCCTGAATGCGCTCAAGCAAAGGGAGGAAAGTCTTATTCTTGGTATAATTTTTTTCAATTGTATCAGCGACAATTTTCGAATCTGTTCGAAATGAGAGAATATCATTTGGGAATTTCTCCTTGCAAAGCTCTAAAGCTTTAATTACCGCTTGAAATTCTGCTTCATGATTTGAAAGATTGCCAGCTGGGAAAGAAAATTCAAGAAAATCTTTATTTGACTTTATGATAATCCCTATACCGCTGGGACCAGGATTTCCACTAGATGCTCCGTCTGTATATACTTCTATCAATTTGCTTGCCACACTCCTTATTACAAGTAGTATAAGCTATTTTTAAAATCATGTAAAAAGATACTAAAGCTTTATTGAATTAAAAAATAGTGAAGTGACTTTTTCGCTTTTTAATGGCAATATAATAATAGAAGATATTCTAATAGATAATAAGCAAACAGGAGCTGCATCATATGAAACAAGGTTTATTTCAACAACAAACGATTCAAAGAAAAATGAATCAAACATTAATACAGTCCCTTCAAATGCTGCAGTTTTCTTCTATAGAGCTCTACGATTATATTCATGAAATATCAAAGGAAAATCCTTTAATTGATGAAGTGATTTATGATTTTGACTTTCAGCCAGCAAAATATAATCGAACAGATACGATTCCCTTCACGGATATGAATTCATCGGAAAAAAGTGTATATGATCAATTGAAAGAACAGGTAATTACGATTGATCTGCATAAAGACCTTAGAAAAGTGATTGAATATGGAATTGATTCATTGGATGCGTCTGGCTATTTGGATATTTCTCTAGAGGAATGGGCGGAGAATTGCAGAACAACCGTTGATATAACGAAGCAAGCTTTGAGCGAAATACAAAAACTTGAGCCGCTGGGAATAGGAGCCCGCAGTTTGGGTGAGTGTTTACTTTTACAGATGAAACAGATGAAAGAATATGAACCTTATATGGAAGAATTACTTCTCGCACATCTTGATTGGATTGCAGATGACAATCATGAAGCGATGATGGCATCTTATTCGCTAACTGAAGAAGAAATAGCACAGCTTCATAAAATGATTCAATCCTGTAATCCAAAACCAGGACAGCTTCTTGAATCATCAGAATTTGAATATATTTTTCCAGAAGCAAATGTTTATAAGGGAGATGGATCATGGAAAATTACATTTTATAATTGGACTGCTCCCAGGATTATTTATAATAAGCTGCATATTGAAGATGCTGATGAGGAGACAATGCAATTTCTTAAAGTAAAGACCGATCAAGTAGAGTGGCTGAAAAAAGCGATTTCTTACCGGACTGCGACCATTGAATTGGTTATTAAAAAGATTGTTGATAAACAGCATGCGTTCATGGAAAAGGGTATATTACATCTCGTCCCGATGAAATTAAGTGATATTGCGAATGAACTAAATCTTCATGTATCTACGATTAGCAGGGCGATTAATAATAAATACATTCAGACACCTCATGGCGTATTTGCGATAAAATTCTTTTTTCAAACTGGTTTAAAGCAAGGGCAAGGGAAGGTAACGGCAATTGTTATTAAGAACTTGATTCGTGATATGATTGAAAAGGAAGATAAGGGAAGTCCATTTTCCGATGAAAAAATAAAGAAAAAATTAATTGAAGATCATGGTATCAATATAGCGAGGCGAACGGTAATGAAATATCGCGAGCAATTAAAAATCGGCTCTTCAGTAAAAAGAAGGAAGGGAAAGTAGGAAAATGCATATCATTTTATATACGAAAGAAGTATGTTCGCTATGCGATGAAGCTGAAGCGTTATTGTCAGCTTTTTCATTTGAATATCCCCATACATTAGAAAAACGTGATATTTATTCAAAGGACGAATGGTTAGAAGAATATCAGCTATTGATACCAGTAGTTGAAATAAATGGAGAACAATTAAATTGTGAGGAAATAAATTATGATGCATTGGAAAGGCTATTAAGGAAGCAAAATATCTAGCATATATAAAAGTGGTTTTGAGCAAATAATATTGTGCTTAAAGCCACTTTTGTTATTTCCAGATAAGTATTTACCATTAGTGGATAGATGTTTCAGCGGTTAAACGTATCTTTTATCCGTTATTAGTGACTTTAAGTGATATTTCAGCAAAAAACTTAAATTCACTATACAAATTGGTTGTAAAAAAAATCACCTGTGATATAATAAAATTGTAAGAGGGACACATTTCGTCTGGTATGGACTTTATCCGTCCAACCATAAGGAGCTCATTATGAAATCTATTGTTAATCTACAAAAAAAACTCGTGCCAGATTTACTTGATGTCATGGATGAACGTTACTCGATTCTGCAAAGTGTTCGTCTTATGCAGCCTATTGGCAGAAGAGCTCTCGCTGAGAATGTTCAATTAACGGAACGCCAAGTGCGCAGTGAAGTTGACTTTCTTCAGGAACAGGGGCTCATCGAAATTACCAGTAAAGGGATGTATGCTACGCAGGAAGGGCTGCATACACTTGAAAAACTCGCTGATTTTGTGAGTGAGCTACGGGGGTTAAATGTTTTAGAAGAACAATTAATGGTAAAACTAAAACTAGATAAGGTATTCATTGTTCCAGGTAATAGTGATGAAAATGATTGGGTTAAACAGGAAATGGGTAAAGTCTGTGTGAACTATTTAAAAACGATCATTTCATCCAATGACACGATTGCAGTTACAGGTGGCACTTCCATCGCAGCTGTAGCAGACGTAATGATGCCGCTGAATAAGAAAGGGGATTATTTATTTGTCCCTGCCCGCGGAGCGCTTGGCGAAAAGGTAGAAAATCAAGCAACAAGAATCGCTGAGACAATGGCAAAAAAGGCGAGTGGAAATTATAGCCTGCTTTATGTCCCAGATCCATTAAGTGAAGCTGCATATCAGAGTTTAATGGAAGAACCATCTATTTGTGATATTGTTTCAAAAATTAAACAGGCAAATATTGTACTGCATGGTGTAGGTGAAGCAATGACAATGGCCAGACGGAGGAAGGAAGCTAAATCCGTGATTAAAAAGCTGGAAGAAAAGCAGGCCATCAGTGAGGCGTTTGGTTATTATTTTGATCAGGCAGGCAATGTTGTTCACAAAGTAAGAACAGTCGGTATTCATCTGGAGGATATTGAATCCATTAAGCATGTCATAACGATTGCAGGTGGAAAGTCAAAAGCAAGTGCAATAAAATCCTACTTTGTAGCGAGTAGATCTGATTTGCTTATAACAGACGAAGCATGTGCAAGAGAGATTTTGAAAGGATAAATCCTTTTTAAATATAATTAATAAATATTTTCAAATAGGAGGAAAATAAAATGACAGTAAAAGTTGGTATTAATGGCTTTGGAAGAATAGGACGAATTGTATTACGTGATTCTCTCAATAAAGAAGGCATTGAAGTTGTAGCAATAAATGATTTGACAGATGCTAATATGCTTGGTCATTTATTAAAATATGATTCCATTCATGGTGTAATGGAGGAAGAAGTTACAGTAGAAGGATCCAGCATTATGATTGATGATAAAGAAGTTAAAGTTTTATCTGAAAGTGACCCAGCTAATTTGCCTTGGGGTGATTTAGGTGTAGATATCGTGATTGAATCTACTGGTCGTTTCACAAAACGTGAAGCAGCTCAGAAGCATATTGATGCAGGTGCAAAAAAGGTTATTATTTCTGCTCCGGGCACGAACGAAGATTTAACAATTGTAATGGGAGTAAACGAAGATAAATATGATGCCGAAAACCATCATATTGTTTCAAATGCATCTTGTACAACAAACTGTCTAGCTCCATTTGCTAAAGTATTACATGATACATTTGGAATTAAACGCGGAATGATGACAACAATCCATTCATATACAAATGATCAGCAAATCCTTGATTTACCTCATAAAGATTATCGTCGTGCACGTGCTGCTGCACAAAATATCATTCCAACAACTACAGGAGCTGCAAAAGCGGTAGGTAAAGTGCTTCCTGAGTTAAATGGTAAATTAAATGGCATGGCTGTCCGTGTCCCAACTCCAGATGGTTCTTTAGTTGACCTTGTGGCTGAATTAGATAAAGATGTAACAGTGGAAGAAGTAAATAATGCACTAAGAGAAGCTGCAGAAGGACCATTAAAAGGAGTGCTTGAATATACAGAAGCGCCTATTGTTTCTTCTGACATTGTTGGCAATAGACATTCTTCCATCCTGGACGGTCTATCAACATTAGTACTTGAAGGAAACCAGGTGAAAGTAATTTCTTGGTACGATAATGAATACGGCTATGCTGCACGTTGTGTTGACTTGGCACTGCTCATGGATGAAAAAGGACTTTAATAGGCAAAAAAAGCGGAGGAGGATAAAATCCTCCACCGCTTTTTATTTATCCCGAATGAACTGGCAGTAAGAACCCCGCTTCAAGAATTCGAAGTGAAAACAGGAATGGTAAGTGGGAGACAACTGCCAGTAAATCTCTGCTTGGTTCAACTCACATGCAGTGGGGATGAAAAAAACCTGCTGAAATGAAGTTTTACTTTATTACAAGCGTTTGATATCCAGCTAGTATATAATGATTAGTGTAATGCCTTTTGGGTAAACTGTATCAAGTGCATCTGGTTGTACATATAATTATGGGAGGGTATGCAAATGAATAAAAAAACACTGAAAGATATTGATGTAAAGGGAAAAAAAGTATTTTGCCGTGTTGATTTTAATGTACCGATGAAGGACAGCAAAGTAACAGATGACACCCGCATTAAAGCAGCAATCCCGACAATAAAATATTTAACTGAAAATGGAGCAAAGGTCATCCTGGCAAGCCATTTAGGCCGGCCAAAAGGAAAAGTGACAGAAGAATTCCGTCTTGATCCTGTCTCGGAGCATCTTAGTAATTTACTTGAAAAAGAAATTCTTAAAACGGATGCTGTCCATGGCGAGGAAGTGGATCAAGCCATTTCTCAGCTTAAAAATGGAGATATCCTTTTAATTGAAAATGTTCGTTTTGAAGCCGGAGAAGAAAAGAATGATCCAGCGTTAGCTGCGCAATTTGCAGCGATGGCTGATGTTTATGTGAATGATGCATTTGGAGCAGCACACCGGGCACATGCATCTACAACAGGTGTGGCAGAAAAGCTTCCAGCTGCAGCAGGATTTTTAATGGAAAAAGAAATTGAAGTGCTTGGACAAGCACTGGAAAATCCTAAACGTCCGTTTACCGCAATTATTGGCGGGGCGAAAGTTAAAGATAAAATTGACGTTATTGATAATCTCTTAGATAAAGTGGATCATTTGATTATCGGCGGCGGTTTAGCTTATACATTCATCAAAGCACAAGGACATGAGATTGGAAAATCTTTATTAGAAGAAGATAAGATTGAACTAGCAAAAGAATTTATTGAAAAGGCAAAGGAAAAAGGCGTTAATTTCCTTATGCCGGTAGACACGGTAGTTGCAAGTGAATTTTCAGAGTCTGCGGACACGAAGATTGTTCCTGTAAATGAAATCCCTGCGGATTGGCAAGGTCTGGATATTGGACCGGAAACACGTGCATTATATCGTGACGTTATTTTGGAATCGGAATTAATTCTTTGGAATGGTCCAATGGGTGTTTTTGAAATGAATCCATTTGCTGGCGGAACCAGAGAGGTAGCAGAAGCGTTAGGAAATTCACAAGGTTATTCTATCATAGGCGGCGGTGATTCTGCAGCTGCAGTAGAAAAATTTGGTTTGGCAGCTGAAATGGATCACATTTCTACTGGAGGCGGTGCATCACTAGAGTTTATGGAAGGAAAGGTACTTCCAGGTGTTGCGGCTTTAGATAACAAATAATTAATGGAGAGGTGGAAACATGCGTAAAGTAGTCATTGCAGGTAATTGGAAAATGAATAAAATATTTGAAGAGTCAAAGCAATTTACTGAAGAGGTGCTTGGCAAGCTCCCGGATTCAGAGAAAGCAGAAGCAGTTATTTGTGCTCCTTTTCCATATCTATCTGGTTTAGTTGAACAAACAAAAGGCACAGCATTAAGGGTGGCAGCGCAAAATATGCACTTTGAAGAAAATGGTGCATATACAGGCGAGGTTAGTCCTGTAATGTTAAAAGATATCGGTGTCAGCCACGTGATTATTGGCCATTCAGAGCGCAGAGAATATTTTGCAGAAACGAATGAAACCGTAAATAAAAAAGCAATCGCTGCGCATCAGCATGGATTGATACCAATTATTTGTGTAGGTGAAACACTAGAGCAAAGGGAAGCAAATGAAACGGTCTCCCTTGTAAAAGAACAGGTAACTGCTGGACTAGCCAACCTGACAGAAGAACAAATTACTAAGACAGTGATTGCTTACGAGCCGATTTGGGCAATTGGAACAGGTAAAACAGCAACAAGTGAAGAGGCAAATGAGGTATGTCATGCCATTCGCCAAGTCGTTCAAGAAATAACAACTGAAGCAACTGCAGAGAAGGTTGTCATTCAATACGGCGGGAGTGTAAAGCCTGCTAATATTGATGAATTACTTGCTCAATCGGATATTGACGGGGCATTAGTCGGTGGTGCCAGTCTGGAAGCAGATTCCTTCCTAAAGCTTGTGGAGGCAGGAACGAAATGAAACAAGACAAATTAGCAGCTTTGATCATCCTTGATGGCTTTGCTATCAGAGATGAAGTGAAAGGCAATGCAGTTAAACAAGCAAAAACACCGAACTTTGATCGTTATTGGGAAGCATATCCGCATAATCAATTAACTGCAAGCGGTGAGGCAGTAGGTCTTCCGGAGGGGCAAATGGGAAACTCAGAGGTAGGTCATTTAAATATTGGTGCTGGCCGTGTCGTGTACCAAAGCCTAACAAGAGTGAATCTTTCCATTCGTGAAGGCAACTTTTATCAAATTAAAGCATTCTTAGAATCGATTCATAAAGCAAAAACGAATAATAAGGCATTGCATTTATTCGGACTTTTATCGGATGGTGGTGTGCATAGTCATATCAATCATTTATTTGCATTGCTCGAGTTAGCCAAAAAAAATGAACTGGAAAAGGTTTATGTCCATGGTTTTCTTGATGGGCGGGATGTTGGTCCGCAAACTGCAAGTGACTATATTCGTCAAACCGAAGAGAAAATGAAGGAATTAGGTGTTGGAGAGTTTGCAACGATTTCCGGCCGTTATTATGCAATGGATCGTGACCATCGCTGGGATAGAGTGAAAAGGTCCTATGAGGCAATGACTCAAGGAAAAGGTCCAAAATATAAGCATGCACTCGATGCTGTTTATGATTCCTATGAAAAAGGAATTTTTGATGAATTTGTCATTCCTTCTGTTATAGTAAATGATAAGGATGAGCCTGCAGGTTTAATTGAGGACAATGATTCGATCATCTTTTATAATTTCCGTCCTGACCGGGCAATTCAAATTTCCCAAACCTTTGTGGACGCTGATTTTCGTGATTTTGATCGTGGAGAAAATGTGCCAAAGGACCTTGATTTTGTAACATTTACTAATTATAGTGATGAAATCAATGGCTTTGTTGCTTTTGAGCCTAATAATTTGAGTAATACGATTGGTGAAGTACTTTCCAAAAATGGCCTAAATCAGCTGCGGATTGCTGAGACAGAGAAGTATCCGCATGTTACTTACTTTATGAGTGGCGGGAAAAATGAAGAATTTCCGGGTGAAAAGAGAATTCTTATTGATTCACCAAAAGTAGCGACTTATGATTTGCAGCCTGAAATGAGTGCATATGAAGTGACTGAGGCATTGCTTCAAGAGCTTGAAAATGGAAACCAGCAGGCAATCATTCTTAATTTCGCAAATCCTGATATGGTTGGACATTCTGGAAAACTTGAGCCAACAATCAAGGCAATTGAAGCAGTTGATGCATGTCTAGGTAAAATTGTTGATAAAATTATTGCGCTCGGGGGTTCGGCAATTATTACCGCAGATCATGGGAATTCAGATGAAGTAGTAACTTTAGATGATAAACCGATGACTGCTCATACGACAAATCCAGTACCAGTCATCGTCACAAAAGAAAATTGTGAGTTGCGTGATGGCGGAATACTTGCTGATTTATCACCAACTATGCTGGATCTGCTAGAAATTACGAAACCTGCAGAAATGACTGGAGAATCTTTAATTATTAAATAAATTTACTATAAAGGAGAGTTTTTAGATGCCTTATATTACAGATGTTTATGCTAGAGAAGTATTAGATTCACGCGGGAACCCAACAGTTGAGGTTGAAATTACAACAGAATCAGGCGGATTTGGTTCGTCTTTAGTGCCAAGTGGTGCATCAACAGGCGAATATGAAGCAGTAGAACTGCGTGATGGTGATAAAGAACGTTACCTGGGAAAAGGTGTACAAAATGCTGTAAATAATGTAAATGAAATCATTGCACCAGAGTTAATTGGATTGGATGTTACAAGACAAAATATCATTGACGCTTTATTAATTGATTTAGATGGTACAGAAAATAAAGGAAAATTAGGTGCAAACGCCATTCTTGGTGTATCAATGGCTGCTGCTCATGCTGCTGCAAGCTATTTAGATCTTCCTTTATATAATTATTTAGGCGGATTCAATGCAAAAACTCTTCCAACACCAATGATGAATATTTTAAATGGCGGGGAGCATGCAGACAATAATGTGGACATTCAAGAATTTATGATTATGCCTGTAGCGGCTCCAACATTTAAGGAAGCCCTTCGTACAGGAGCGGAAATTTTTCATTCCTTGAAAAAGGTCTTATCTAAAAAGGGTTTAAATACTGCGGTTGGTGACGAAGGTGGATTTGCACCGAACCTTGCTTCAAATGAAGAAGCTTTACAAACAATTATAGAAGCAATTGAAGCTGCTGGTTATAAACCAGGTGAAGAAATTAAGCTTGCAATGGACGTTGCAGCATCTGAAATTTATGAGGATGGCAAATACAATCTAAAAGGTGAAGGTGTTGTACGCACATCAGAAGAAATGGTTGATTGGTATGAAGAAATGATTAATAAATATCCAATTGTTTCAATTGAAGATGGTCTTGATGAAGACGACTGGGAAGGCTTTAAGCTTTTAACAGATCGCATTGGAGACCGTGTACAATTAGTAGGTGACGACTTATTCGTTACCAATACTGCGAAACTTTCTCAAGGAATTGAGCAGGGTGTAGGAAATTCTATCCTAGTTAAAGTGAACCAAATCGGTACGCTTACAGAGACTTTCGAAGCAATTGAAATGGCGAAGCGTGCAGGTTATACAGCAGTTATTTCCCACCGTTCTGGTGAAACAGAGGATGCAACGATTGCAGATATTGCTGTTGCAATAAATGCCGGACAAATTAAAACAGGTGCACCTTCACGAACAGATCGTGTTGCGAAATACAACCAGCTCCTTCGCATAGAAGATGAGCTTGCAGGCATGGGTGAGTATGCAGGCGAGCGTGCATTTTACAATTTAAATAAATAAGCAGAAGAATAAACATCCCAGGAAGGAATAAAAACCAGCCTGGGATGTTTATCTTCTTATCCATTTCATGATTTGAGGATGTAATCTGATTCAGCTATAATAATGTCTATAGAGAAAATACGGCAGGTGTGAAGTGGGGGTAATACAGATGGATATATTAAAGACGATTAAAGCACGCAGGTCAACATTATCCTTTAAGAAAGAGGAAATTGAACAAGATGTTTTGAAGGAAATATTTACATATGGTTCCTATGCACCAACACATTACATGTCAGAGGCTTGGCGAATTAAGCTTTATCAAGGAGACGGGAAAAAGAATTTAGTAGCAGCAATTATTAAAAGCTATCAACGGACAGGGATGCTGAAAAATGACGACTCACCAGCAACATTACGTTCGATTGAATCAATCGCAAGCTTCCTGCTAACCATTCCACATCATGCACTTATTTATTTTGAAAAGAAAGATAATCTGGTACGAAATGAGGAAGAATATTCATCTACTGCAGCTTTTATTCAGAACTGTCAGCTAGCTGCATGGGAATATGATATTGGAATGCTATGGACGATTACGCCATACATGCATGATGCAGCCTTTATAAAAGAGGTTGGCTTGGATAATGAAAAGCATAAAATTTCTGCAGTGCTGCAAATCGGCTATCCAGAGAAAGTAACCAGGACAAAAGGAAGAACTCCAATTGAAAAGTACTTGGAAATTATCGATAAATAACATTCGTGAATGAAAACGAAGTGATTATCTCTTAACGGATGTTCTATTTTAACTGATAATTATCTTGCTATGTAAAATACAAATATGATAAAGTAGAGAGTAGTTAGTGTCGTCACAGGAGGTGTCATTTGGAATATGTTAATGGCAGTCAACATTTTATTAGTAATTGATGCAATTATTTTGATTACCTTAGTTTTACTACAGTCTGGAAAAAGTGCAGGACTATCTGGAGCTGTTTCCGGAGGTGCTGAACAACTATTTGGAAAACAAAAAGCGCGTGGAATTGATCTGTTTTTGCATCGTGGTACAGTAGTAACAGGTATATTGTTTTTCCTGCTGGCTTTTCTAAGTGCATATGTTTTACAATAAAAATCAGCCCTTATCACAATTGTGGTAGGGGCTTTTTTACAGAAAGCAATGAAATGAAGGAGTAAGATAGCATGAAAATTATACAGCCAAAGCCATTTACATTTGAAGCAGGTCCGCGGGCTGTTTTATTATTGCATGGTTTTACTGGTCATTCTGCAGATGTGCGTATGCTTGGCCGTTTTTTGGAGAAAAGAGGCTACACAACCCATGCGCCAATTTATCGGGGACATGGGTTGCCACCGGAGGAATTAATTAAATCTACCCCTGAACAGTGGTGGCAGGATGTGCAAGACGCGTTAAACCATTTGAAGGATTTAGGTTATGAAGAAATCGCTGTCGCAGGACTATCACTTGGCGGTGTGCTTGGGCTAAAGCTCGCTTATAATACAAACATAAAAGCAGTAATCCCCATGTGTGCTCCGATGTTCTTTGATAATAGGACACAGCTTTATCAGGGATTCCAGATTTTTTCAAAAGAGTATAAACAACTGGAAAGAAAAGACGAGGAAACCATTGAAAAAGAAATACAAGTGCTGATGGATAACGCTAAGCAGATATTTAATGATTTAAGAGGGACAATCAAAGAAGTAAAGGAAAATATTGATACTATTTATACACCAACCTTTGTTGTACAGGCAAGCTTAGATCGAATGATAAATCCGGAAAGTGCATCATATATTTTTGAGCATGTTGAAGCAGAAGTAAAAGATATAAAATGGTATAAAGAATCGAATCATGTAATTACATTAGATAAACAGAAGGAAGAGCTGCATGAGGATATTTATCAGTTCTTAGAGAAATTGGACTGGAGAGTATGATTATAAATCTTTTAAAAGGTAAATAATATAATGAAAGAGGGTGAGCGTGTGAAAGAAAAGTTACTTAGATTTTTTAAAGAGGTCGGGCAGAAACCATTAAGTGTAGATGAGATTGAAGAGCAGCTTGCAATAGAAGATTCAGAGGAATTTAAAGAGCTTATAAAAACATTAAATCAGCTCGAAGAAACTGGAGAGCTCGTTCGGACAAGAAAAAATCGTTACGGCTTGCCAGAAAAGATGAATCTTGTTCTGGGCAGAATCCAGATGCATAAAAAGGGCTTTGCCTTCCTTATTCCTGATGATGAGGCACAAAGTGATGTATATATCAATCCGACTGATTTAGCTTCAGCGATGAACGGAGATAAGGTGCTCGTAAGATTAGAAAAACATGCCTATGATGGAGATCGCCCTGAGGGTGTTGTTGTGAGAATCTTAGAGCGCGTGATAACGGAAGTAGTTGGCACGTATGATGATAACCGCAGTTTTGGTTTTGTAATTGCTGATGATAAACGGATCCCACATGATATTTTCATTCCGAAAAACAAAGCAAACGGAGCGGTTGACGGACATAAAGTTCTTGCAAGAATAACGAAATATCCAGAAGGGAAAAGCAGTGCTGAAGCGGAAATTACGCAAATATTAGGTCATAAAAATGATCCAGGTATTGATATTTTATCCATCATCTATAAATATGGAATAACTATTGATTTTCCGGAAGAAGTAATAGCGCAGGCTGGGAATACAGCTGAAGCAATTGTACCAGAAGAGCTTGAGGGCAGAACGGATCGCCGTGATGAGACAATTGTTACAATTGATGGAGCTGATGCAAAGGACCTGGATGATGCTGTTTCGGTTAAAAAATTAGAAAATGGTAATTACCTGCTTGGTGTCTATATTGCTGATGTCAGTTATTATGTTGAAGCAGGTTCTCCAATTGATAAGGAAGCATATGAAAGAGGGACAAGCGTTTATTTAGTAGACCGTGTGATTCCTATGATACCGCATCGGCTTTCAAACGGAATTTGTTCCTTAAATCCGCAGGTCGATCGTTTGACGATTGGCTGCGAGATGGAGATTACTTCAAGTGGGGAAGTTGTTAAACATGATATTTTTCCAAGTGTAATTCGTACGACAGAAAGAATGACGTACTCCGATGTCAATAAAATCTTAGTTGATCAGGATGAGGCTTTACGGGAGAAATATGCTTCACTTGTGCCGATGTTTGAACAAATGGAAAAACTTGCTGCAATTCTGAATGGAAAGCGTAAAGGCCGCGGTGCAATCGATTTCGATTTTAAGGAAGCGCAAGTACTTGTTGATGATGACGGAAAAGCGATTGATGTTGTACTACGTGAACGATCGGTAGGGGAGCGTTTAATTGAGGAATTCATGCTTGCGGCAAATGAAACCATTGCTGAACATTTTTATTGGCTGGAGGTTCCTTTTATTCATCGTATACACGAAGATCCTGATGAAGGGAAATTAGAGAGTTTTTTTGAATTCCTTGCAGGACTTGGTATAGCTGTTAAGGGAACAGCAAATGAAATTCATCCGCAAGCATTGCAAAAGGTAATTGAAGGGATTAAAGATGAGCCAGAGGAAATGATTGTTTCCAAGCTGATGCTGCGTTCCATGAAACAAGCAAAATATGCCCCTGAGAGCATTGGACATTTTGGGCTAGCGACACAGTTTTATACGCATTTCACTTCACCCATTCGCAGATATCCTGATTTAATTGTGCACCGTTTGATTCGTACCTATCTTTTCAATAAAAAGATGGATAGAAAAACGATGAAGCAATGGAAGGAAGCAATGCCTGAAATTGCAAGACATACGTCCGAAATGGAAAGACGTGCGGTTGATACCGAACGGGAAACGGATGATTTAAAGAAAGCGGAATTTATGCAGGATAAAATCGGTGAAACGTATACTGGTGTGATTAGTACCGTTACGAATTTCGGTATGTTTGTAGAGCTTGAGAATACAGTTGAAGGACTCGTTCATGTGAGTTATCTTGTTGATGATTATTATCATTTCGATGACCGTGCACAGGCTTTGATTGGTGAACGAACAGCTAAAATGTACCGTGTTGGTGATGAAGTAAAGGTTAAAGTGATCAACGTGAATCTGGATGAACGTGCGGTTGATTTTGAACTGCTTGAATCAATCTCAAGGCGAGAACGTGAACCAATAAAACGCGAAATTCCAGCAAAGAGAAAAAAGAAAACGAATGGCAGAGGGAAAGAAAAGTCAAGAGGTAAAGGAAAGAAGCAGACGACAAGAAAAAGAAAATAATAAAGCAGTGCAGCTGCATTTAGTGAGGATGAAATGAAAAATCCCACTGAATGCAGTTTCACTTTATGGTCTAGTTACTAGAAGGACAATGCTGGAAATTAGTTTGATTATGCTGCCGCCATCATTTTCTGATTGGCTAAATAGCCAGAGTTTGGTAAACTAGAGACCTATGGTATGTTGACTTTGAGGAGGGTATGTATGCCAAAAGGACACGGAAAAGCTATCGCAGAAAATAAAAAGGCAAGACATGATTATTTTATAGAAGAAACATATGAAGCTGGCATTGTTCTTCAAGGTACCGAAATTAAGTCGCTTCGTTTAGGCAGAGTGAGTATCAAGGATGCTCACGCAAGAATAGACCGAAAAGGAGAAGTATACCTTGTTAATCTGCATATTGCAGAATACGAACAAGGAAACCGGTATAATCATGATCCCACTCGCTCACGCAAGCTTTTGCTGCATCGCAAGGAAATAGACAAGCTGATTGGGCTCACCCAGCAGCAGGGCTATACATTAGTTCCATTGAAGATTTATATTAAAAATGGTTTTGCTAAAGTGCTAATTGGTTTAGGTAAGGGAAAGAAGAAATTTGATAAGCGCGAGGATCTGAAGAGGCAGCAAATGAAACGTGATGCAGATCGAGCGATAAAGGAATATAATCGCTAAATCCATGTAATTTTTTCCTGCTCTTTAAATATGTTAAAGGTTATGCTATAATCAATATATAGCTTAGGCTAACCCTAGCTGTTCTCATTTTATGGGGACGTTACGGATTCGACAGGGGTAGGTTGAGCTCAGGTTGCGCGTCGAGGTTACGGCTCGTAAAACGTAAACGCCTATAACTGGCAAAAATGAAAATCTTTCTTTAGCAGCTGCGTAAGCACTGACTAGAGGATCCTTCCTGCAATTGCCTGTGTTGCAGATTGAAGGGTCTCAAATGAAACAGGCTGGACTAACTTCCACCGTCTGAGGATTGTTAGTCGAGATTAATCAGACTAGCTGTCACAAAGCCTGTTGATAGGCCGAGTGAACAGTGAAACACCAATATATCAACTACACGTGTAGAAGCCTGAGTGGCAATATCTTTGGACGAGGGTTCGACTCCCTCCGTCTCCACCAATACATAACGTTGGTGGTTTTTTATTTTGTGATACCCATAAGGTGAAATTGCTTTCAGATGATTCCCACTGATTGCAGTTTCACTGATATGAACGAAAATATCAAGTCCTACCACAAAATTCCGCTAGA
>DAMDKS010000009.1:0-107743 GCA_032085455.1 Oceanobacillus sp. | reverse complement strand
TAAAAATTCTGCAGGTCTGTGCATTTTGGAAAAAAGCAATTATGAAATTGATTCAGTTCATAAAAATAAAGAAGCATTTTTAATAGGACCTAAACTAGAAATTAAAAGATGTGAGAGATCTAAAACAAAATTCCGTGCCACGATATTAACTAATATTCAACCCAACTATCATAAAAAACTTACTACATTGACTGAAGTGGAGGAATATTGTCATAATCATTTGCCAGGGTTAATAATCACAAACTTGTTCTTTACATTCTTCCTTTAACTTAGGAAATCCATTATTCTCTCCAACACTTGTTACTATAAAGTCTCCATTCAAGCTAATTGTAAAGTCATACTGTTTATTTACTATTCCTTCCATAACCAAGCTTCCCATAGGTGAAGGATGGGGTTCTTCTAATTCAATTGATTCGATATCCTGATAATTATATTATTCTCTATATAACTTATAGCTGTTTCTTTTGCCGTTGTAACTGTCCCCTCGTCATAATTTTTAGGGTTCACAAAGCAACCCTCTAATAGAATAATAAATATAATGGAAAAAAATAATGAATTTCTTCTAAACTCCAATAGAAAACACCTCTTTTTACATGAAAGGAGTAAACATGGGTATCTCATTAACTGAATATGAATTAGCTCTTCTGTCTGATAGATCTTATGATAGCATTAAAAACAATAATATTGATGGACAAAGGATTACATTCAATATCATTGAAACTATTAAAGATAAAAACACCGGTCTTGATGGTTATGTGCTTCAGAAATCGAAAGTTATTGAGGGAGGAGGAACCAATGAAATTGTTATCAGTTTCCGTGGAATTCAATGGTATTAAAAGTTTTGACAAAAGTGATATTAAAGAAGACATCCATGGAATTATTCTCGGCAGTTCTGATTATACTAAAAATTACATCGGAAATAAAATGTATTATTTTTAATAATACATTTTATTTTTGCATAGATCCTTTCTTCTGATGCCATCATCTCTATATACTATTTGTTAATTTGTTTAATAATGAAGTTTAATAATCTGTATCACTGTAATAATGTTATTTCACGACTACCATTGACTGATAATTTTAATTAAACTATTGGATTCTAAATCAAATAATTAAAAAGAGTATTGACATTTTAAAAAAGAGTAGGTAATATAAAATCTAAACGTTTAGATTATAAAAAAGTAAAAAAACACTATTTTATGCTATTTTTTAATGGAATTCTTTTTTTTTAGGATAAAGTTCTAAACGTTTAGAAAAGGGAGGAGTACTAATGGGGATTTTAAAAGGGATAAAAGTATTAAGCTTTACCCACTTTTTACAAGGACCATCTGCAGTTCAAATATTGTCAGATCTAGGGGCAGAGGTAATAAAGATTGAACAGACTAATGGCGCTTATGAACGTTACTGGTCGGGTTTTAATACATTCAAAGAAGGGGTTAGTATCTTTTATTTACTAGCGAATCGCAAACAGAAAAGTTTGGCTATTGATTTGCGAATTAAAGAAGGGAAAAAAATTATTTTGAAGTTAGTTGAGGAAGCGGATGTGTTAGTGCAAAACTTTCGACCAGGAGCTATGAAACGTCTTGGATTAGATTATGAAACTTTGAAAAAAATTAATCCAAACCTTATTTATTGTTCATGCACCGGCTATGGGTTAGGAGGACCATATGAAACTAAACCTGGTCAGGATTTATTATTACAGTCTGTAAGTGGACTGATGCAGTTGAATGGTAGGAAAGGAGACCCTCCGACTCCTACTGGAACAGCAATTGTCGATCAACACGGAGCAGTGTTATCTGCCTTGGGCGTTATTACTGCTCTTTATAATCGGGAAAGGACTGGAGAAGGGTGTGAAGTGGAAGGAAGCTTGCTAAATGCTGCTTTAGATTTACAGATTGAACCACTAACCTATTATTTGAATAAAGGTGAACTATGGGATAGAAGTAGCACAGGGCTTGGAAGTAGATTTCATCAGGCTCCATATGGTGTTTATAAAACCAATGATGGTTACATTACTATATCTAATACTCCAGTTGAGAAGTTAGCCGAAATATTAGATTCAGAGGAACTAGCAAGATTTTCTGCAGATGATCAAATGAGTGACAAACGCTTTGAAATTGATCGTATATTTAGTGGGATTATCAAAGATAAGTCACTTTCCCATTGGAAAGGGTTATTTGATAAACATCAGATCTGGTATGCACCTGTAAATACTTATGATGAGGTGATTAAAGATTCACAAGTTCAGTGGAGTGAAATGATTAAAACATATCATCATCCACAAGCAGGATCGATTAAGTTACTAAGCCATCCTATAAGATATAATGGAAAGCCGCTTGAACATAAGGTTTCAGCTCCTGCTGTTGGGGAGAACTCCAGAGAAATATTGTTGAAGCAGGGATACACAGAAGAACAAATTGAAGAATTAATTGATAACGGTGTCATTTCCGAAAATAGTTGGAAACCAACTCATCAAGTTAAATGAGTTTAGGAAAGAGGATGGTCATTTATGCCTAATGTTATAGAAATGAAAAGTATTAGTAAATTATTCCCTGGTGTGAAAGCACTCGATAACGTTTCTTTAGAAATAAAGCATGGTGAAGTTCATGGATTAATCGGTGAAAATGGTGCTGGAAAATCTACTTTGATGAAAATATTGTCAGGAGCATATAAAAAAGACGAAGGAGAAATATATATTGATGGTGAAAAAGTAGACATCACAAATCCCAAAAAAATGATAGATTATGGAATCTCTATCATTTATCAGGAAATGACCTTGCTTCCCCAACTGACAATTGCGGAAAATTTATTTTTAGGAAACTTGCCTAAAACAAAATTGGGAACAATACATTGGTCTAAATTAAGGGAAAACGCTGAACAAGTATTGAAAAAGGTAGGATTAAACGAAGACCCTTTTACTAAAGTGAAAGACTTAAACATCGCAAAAAAGCAATTAGTAGAAATATCGAAAGCCCTTACTCGTAAACCAAAGCTTATTGTACTAGATGAACCTTCTGCAGTACTTGGCGGAGAAGAGCTAAAGAGATTATACGAAGTAATTAGGATGTTGAGTAAACAAAATATTGCTTTTATTTATATTTCTCATCGTCTGTCAGAGCTGTTTGAAATCACAGAAAGAATTACGGTGTTGAAGGATGGCACATATGTAGGGACGAGACTAACGAATGAAATTGATTCGGATACGTTGATTAAGATGATGGTTGGAAGGGAGGTAAAAAACCTCTATCCACCAAGAAGAGAGAAAGTTCCTGAAAATACTGTTATTAGGGTTAAAAATTTGAATAGAAAGGGAGTCTTAAAAAATATTAACTTCAATGTCCACGAGGGTGAAATTCTTGGTATCTCAGGTTTAGAAGGGGCAGGAAGGACAGAACTTTTACGGGCAATGTTTGGGATTGACCCGATTGATGATGGAGAGCTGTATTACTTTGGTCAAAAGAAAAAGGTGGCAAATCCAAAGCATGCCATCAAATTGGGAATAGGCTTTTTACCAGAAGAAAGAAAAGAAGATGGCTTAATGCTAAATCAGTCTGGAAAGTTCAATACAACGATTACAAAATTGGAAAAGGTGAAAAAAGGTTTATTTATCGACTTGAAAAAGGAAAAAAGTAGCGCAGAGCATTTTGCTAAGGAAATGCAAGTAAGACCGCCAAATGTGAATAATATTGTGAAAAACTTTAGTGGTGGAAATCAACAAAAGTTTATGTTTGCTAGATGGCTTTACTCAGGTTCAAAAATATTATTTGTCGATGAGCCAACACGTGGTGTCGATGTTGGTGCAAAGAAAGAGATATATCGTTTGATGTATGAATTAGCAGAAAATGGAGTAACAATCATTATGGTTTCTTCTGAACTTCCTGAGATTATTGGAATGAGTGATCGCGTCCTTGTAATGAGAGAGGGGGAATTAGCTATTGAGTTGGGTAACAATGATTTAAGTGAAGAAAAGATAATGTCATATGCTATTCGTTAGTTTGAGAGGAAATAGAACATAAATTTAAAGAAGGTTGATATAAAAATGAGTAATTTTGCTAATCAATCAAAGCAATTACTAAATCGATTAGGAATTTTGGGTGTATTAATTTTGTTAGTTATTGTCGCGACGATTATTGCGCCACAATTTCTCGATATTAATAACCTAGTCAATTTATTACGTCAAATTTCTATTATTGGAATTATTGCTATAGGAATGACCTTTGTCATTTTAGCAAAGGGAATTGATTTATCTGTCGGAGCTACGGTAGCAGTTGTTGCTGTCATAAGTGCTGACTTATTAAGTAATGGTTTACCAGTACCGTTAGTAATCCTTATTGGTATGGTTCTTGGAACCCTTGTAGGAAGTATTAATGGATTGGGAATTTCTTGGGGTGGAATTCCTCCCTTTGTTATGACATTAGGGATCATGGTTGCTGGCAGAGGATTGGCTATGACTTATGCCAATGGTCAGCCAATCAGTGTTGGAGAAACAGCAGAAAAAATTGCTTGGTTGGGAAGAGGTTCACTTTTAGGTATACCAGTACCTGTAATTATCTTCGCTTTAGTTACTTTGTTGGGCTTTATTATATTGAGGTATACAGCTTTTGGAAGATCTGTATATGCAGTGGGAGATAACAAGGAAGCGGCAAGACTATCTGGTATTAATGTGAAATTTGTTGAATTTTCTACTTATGCAATTACTGGTCTATGTGCTTCTATCACCGCTTTGATACTAATTTCCCGGCTTACTGTTGGAGAACCTAGCGCAGGGATGGAATATGAATTAGATGCTATAGCAATGGTTGTTATCGGGGGAACAAGTCTCTTTGGTGGAATTGGTGGAGTTCTAGGTACAGTTGTTGGAGCTAGTATTATAGGTATTATTTCAAATCTATTAAATTTGGTTGGAATTAATCCGTTCACACAACAAATTGTAAAGGGTCTCATCATTATTTTAGCGGTATTCATAGAAACAATTAGAACTAGAAGAAGTAGTTAAAAATACAAGGATTTTGGAGGAGAAAAGTATGAAAAGGAATTTATTCATTGTCATTACCTTAGTATTATTTGTATTTGCTCTTACTGGATGTAATAAAGATTCTGGAAACAGCAGTAGTGATTCAAAGGATTCTGCAACTACATATAAAGTAGGATTCTCTCAAGGAACAATGAATCATCCATTTCGTGTTGCTATGGTAGAGGAATTTGAAAATTATATGAAGGAAAATCATCCAGAAGTTGAAGTATTGATTACAGATGGGGAAAACAACTCGAGTACACAGGTATCTGATGTAGAAACATTAATATCACAGGGGATTGACCTATTAGCTATCAGTCCACTTACATCTGATGCATTGACTCCAGCTGTAGCGGATGCTATGGAAGCTGGAATACCAGTAATTACAGTGGATCGAGAGGTTAATACTCCAGTGACTGTACATGTAGGTGCTAATAATTCAGAAATTGGAAAAGTTTTTGGGGATTATATTGTGAACGAGCTTAAGAATGGAGGAAAAGTAATTGAAATCCAAGGAACAGCTGGAAGTTCGGCTACCATAGAAAGACATGAAGGATTCCTTGAAGCTATTGAAGGGTCTGATGTCGAGGTGATTGCTGAACAGCATGCAGATTATTTGAGGGACCCTGCTATGAACTTTATGGAAGATATGTTACAACGATTTAGCGAACCGAATTCCATTCAGGCTGTTTATGCACATAATGATGAAATGGGATTGGGAGCAATAAGTGCGATACAAGCAGCGGGAAGATTAGATGAGATTAAAGTATTCTCTATTGATGGACAAAACAATGCGTTCGAAGCGGTGGAGGAAGGAACGCTATCAGCGTCAGCTAATTATCCACACGGGGGAAGAGACGCAGCTGAACTTGCTATAAAAGTGTTGAATGGGGAAGATATAGAGGAATTGATTGAACTGGAATTTGACATTGTTGATGAGTCAAATGTGGATGAATTCCTTGGTAAGGGGATATAAATTAACAAATTTCCAGAGTATCTAGAATGTAATTTCTGTTAAAGGTAGGAGTGAAAAAATAACGATGCTAGAGTTAATCAAACAAAATAATAATGTGGCTGTTTTATATTTAGATAATCCACCGTTAAATTTAGTAACGTTGGAGATGACGCAAGAATTTAAAAGGGTCCTATCCGATATAGAAGCGGATAATGACATCAAAGCAGTTGTCATTACGGGAAAGGGTGACCGATTTTTCTGCGTTGGCTCGGATATTAAAGAGTTTCACCATGTAAGACATAATGTTGTTGATTTTAAATTAGAAGAGGAAAATAGAGTGTTTAGGATGATTGAACAACTATCAAAGCCTGTTATTGCTGCTTTAAATGGGACCACGCTTGGTGGTGGTTGTGAAATTGCGTTGGCATGTGATATTCGAGTCATTTCAAGAGGCGCAGAAATTGGGCTTCCTGAAATTAAATTGGGTGTGTTTCCAGGAAGTGGTGGTTTATTTCGACTTCCACAAATAGTAGGCATTAGTAATGCAATGGAGTTAATGTATACTGGGAAATCAATTAATGCGGAAACAGCTCATAGAATTGGACTTGTCAATGATGTAATTGAGCCTAGAGAAGTTCTTTCCTGTGCAATAGAGCTTGCAGGGAATATTGCTAACTTTTCGAAGGATGCTTTACGAATTATTAAACAAGGTGTAAGAAAAACAATGGAAATCTCAACAGATGAAATGATGAAATACAATCTAGAAATGAGTGACTTTATTTTTAAAACCGATGATTGTCAAGAAGGTATTGATGCGTTCTTCGAAAAAAGAGACCCAATTTTTAAATAAATGATTTTTCAGGGAGGGCTAAAATTGAAATTTTATCTTAATGGTTATTTATACGGTGAAGAACCAGCTAATTGTAAAAGAGTTGATATTACAAATCCAGTGACTGGTCAAATACTTGAAATACTTCCTTTAGCAAAGGGAAAAGAAGATGCAGACAAGATATTTCAAATTGCCAATAAAGGTTTTAACAGTTGGTCGAATAAACCATTATACGAGAGAGGAGATATTCTTTATAAGTTTGCCGATCTCTTGGAAGAAAACGCAGAAAAGGTTGCACAATCTATGGTGCAAAATATGGGGAGAACCATAACAGAGTGTCGTGCAGAAGTGGAGGTTACCATTGCCCTGACCCGGGGTTTTGTGGAAAAAGCAAAACATATGTATGGGGATGTCTTGACAGATACACAAAAAGGACTGGAAGATGATCTTATTTTTACCCAGCGTGAACCACTTGGGATTATTGCTTGCGTTGTACCATTTAATGCTCCGGTAGAACTATTTGTCCATAAAGTGATTCCGGCCTTGCTGATGGGAAATGTGGTAATTGTGAAAACACCTACAGTTGACCCACTTCCTGAGTTTTTACTTGCGGATATGCTAATTAAAAGTGGCGTATCTGATGATGCAGTTCAGTTATTATATAGTGATGGTGCTTTCATGTCAGGCTTCATCACAAAAAGTAAACAAATCGCTGCAGTGACATTTACCGGGAGTACAGAAACTGGAACTGCTATTTATACGGACGCAGCTCCACAATTACATCCAGTATATCTAGAAATGGGAGGGAATGATCCGTTAATTATCTTGAAAGATGCAGATTTAGATTATGCAGCTGAGGAATTGGTGAACAGTCGAATGATGAATTCTGGTCAAGTTTGTTGTTCTAGTAAGCGGACTTTAGTACCGAATGATATTTATGAGGCATTTCAAGAAAAGGTGAAAGAGCGGTTAAGTCAAGTTATTCAAGGAGATCCTTTCGATGAGAATACACAAGTTGGATCTGTTATTACAAGGGAAGCAGCACAAAAAGTTAAAGATCAAATTGAGTTAACGATAAGTCAAGGTGCAACGTGTGTCACTGGTGGTAAAGTTAATGATGATGTATTCGTTGAACCAACGTTGCTTGTCAATGTGGAAAAAGATATGGATGTTGCAAAAGATATGGAGATTTTTGGTCCTGTCATTTCGCTGATTCGTTACACCACCTTGGAAGAAGCAATTGGAATTGCAAATCAAACTTCTTATGGGCTTCAAGCATCTATAATCGGAAAAGATGTGGCAAAAGCGATTGCTATTGCTCATCATATTCAAGCTGGTTCTGTTGTTGTCAATGGATCAGGAAGTTACCGTCATATCGATATGGCCTTTGGCGGCTATAAAAACTCTGGAATTGGTAGAGAGGGAATCTCAACCACACTAGAAGAATTCAGTCAGGTAAAATCATTTGTCATAAAAAATGCAAAGAAATTTTGAAATACACATATTTAGGAGGAACATAACATGAATTTTAGATTTGGTATTCAATCAAAAGTGATCTCAGGACCGGGGAGTTTAAAAGAACTGAAAGAAGTGTACGAAAAGTTAGGAGCAAAAAATCCAATGATTGTAACAGATACTTTTCTAGGAACAACGGATTTACCAGAACGTATTCAAGAGGTAATTCCTCATGCAGAATTATACGCTAAAGTAGAAGCAGATCCAAAAGATAAACATGTATTTGATGCGCTTGATGTAATTAGAGAAAATGGTACCGACATGTTAATTGCCATCGGTGGTGGCAGTTCTATTGACATTGCAAAAATGTCCTCTGTATTACTAACAAATAACGTAAAATTGGAAGAGGTTCTTGATGATTGGGATAAGTTGACGGTTCCAGGATTACCTTTAGTAACGATTCCAACAACTGTTGGTAGCGGATCAGAGATGACACGTGGGGCGCTGATTGGTGATTCTAGGACAAATACAAAAAAAGTAGTTGTTTCTGATTATTTAGCAGCTAATTATACGATACTGGATCCCGAAATGCTCTATACCTTACCGCCATTCGTGACAGCATCTACTGGTGTAGATGCTTTGACACAAGGGATAGAAGGAATTGTATCAACGACTTCAAATACATTTTCTGATGCGCTTCATTTGCATGCTATTTCTCTAATTAAACAATCTTTACGCCCTGCAGTGGCAAATTCAAAAAATGTTGAGGCAATGGGTAACATGCAAAAAGCTTCCGCTATGGTTGGAGCAGCAATGGCTCATTCTGCGTGTGGTTTGATACACGGTATTGCAAATACACTAGGAGGATTTTACAAGATTCCGCATGGTATCGCATGTGCTATCTTTCTTGTTCCAGTATTACGCTATAATGCAATTGCTGTTCCAAAGGAATATCGTCTTATTGCGAAGGCTTTTGATATTCCAACAGTTGGATTGCAAGATTATGAAGTTGCGGATCAATTAGTATCCATGGTAGAAAGATTACTTATAGATGTTGGTATTACACATACACTACAAAGTTTCGGAGTTGAAAAAGATAAGCTTCCTTTGATAGCTGAAGAATCCTATCATCATTCAGATACATTAACAAATCCAAGGACACCTTCTGTAGAAGATATTGAACAAATTCTTGAAGAAATCTATTAATTAGATAAAGGTATGTATAAAGATGATTCTAACCGAAGTGTTTGTAGTAAAATGGGACCTGAAGGATTGCGATCTTTGAGTGCCAGCACTTAATGAAAAATAACGCTTCGGTTGGGATCTTTTTGTTTGCTAACCTACTTTTTAGTGATTAATGTAATAATAATAGTAATAAGATGTTTGTTAATGATAGATAGTGGGCGTTAGTGAAGGGGGAAAAAGTAAATGGCAACAATTAGAGATGTCGCCAAAACGGCGGGTGTCTCAACAGCAACTGTATCGTACGTTTTAAATAACAAACCAGTACATCCAGATAAGGAAAAGAAAGTATTGGATGCAATTGAAAAACTAAACTATATACCTAATTCTGCTGCTAGAGGTTTACGTTCCAAAAAAAATAATACCATTGGACTGGTTATTCCTGATATTACAAACCCTTTTTATCCTAATCTTGCAAAGGGTTGCCAAGATGCTTTCAAAGAAAAAGGATATACTTTGATGATGTATAACACAGATGAGCAACAGAATCAAATTCCCAATATAATTAAACAAATTCGCGAAGGGAAATTGGATGGGATTATTTTAGCAAGTTTAGTGAATAGCGATATCGACAATGTACATGAATTAGAAAGCTTAAATTTCCCTACAGTTGTTGCTCATCGAAAACTGGAGGAATGTAATTTTGATTCCGTTGTTGTGGATAACTATTTTGGTGCTTATAAGGCAACGGAGCATTTAATTAGTTTGGGACATACTAATATTACTTTTCTTAGGGACATGAATGGTTCCCCAGTGTCAAAAGATCGATTAAACGGCTATATTGATGCGATGAAACAATTGAATTTGACTCCATTTGTGTTGGAAGGAAATGCTAGTTATCAATCTGGTTATTCAATAACGATGCAATTGTTGAATAAATATAAAGGTTATCAACAACCTTCGGCAATTTTTGCCTCTTCTGATATCATGGCATATGGTGTGTTGGATGCAGTTAAAAAGATGGGAAAGTTGATACCTGATGATATTTCTATCGTTGGTTTTGACGATTTATTCTTATCATCTTGGGAAACAATACAGCTTACGTCTGTACGAGTGCCTATTTATGAGGTTGGTTATCAAGCTTCTAATCTATTGTTGCGAAAAATGGAAAATGGAAATCTAAAAACAAAAAAAAACCATATTGTTCTAGAAACAGAATTAGTTTTAAGGAAATCATGTGGAACTTTATGAGTTTTATATTATTAATATAAGAGCGTGTTCAAAAAGGAGGATAAAAAGGACCGAGAAGTTCGAGGCGGCGAGAGCTCTCGGCACCAGAATGTACGTTCAAAGGTACATGAGGAGCGGAAAAATGAGCATTCGTGCGAAATTCGAAGTGTCTTTTTAACGGACTTTTTGAACATCCTCTATAAATAACAATCGGTAGGTGAAATATATGAGTGTTATCGAAAAAGTAAAAAAGCATAAAATTCTTTCTGTTATACGTGGGGCGAATACAGAACAAATCATAAAGATTAGTGATGCGTTAAATAACGGGGGAATCCATATATTAGAAATCACCATGGAGACGGAGAATGCGTTAGAGGTAATAGAAACAGCAATACAACATCAAAAACAAAATGAATTAATTGGAGCAGGAACTGTTACGAATGCGGAGACGGCTATTAAAGCCATTCAAGCTGGAGCAGAATTTATTGTTACTCCAATATTGAATGTTGATGTAATTGATATGTGTAAAAAACATGATGTTGTTTCTATCATTGGTGGTTTGACCCCTACAGAAGTATTCAGTGCATATTCTAATGGTGCCGATATAGTGAAGCTATTTCCAGCAGATGTTTTTGGACCAAAATATATTAAAAGCATATCGGCCCCACTGTCGTCAGTTCCAATCATTCCAACAGGTGGGATTGATTTAAGTAATATTCATTCTTATTATACTGCTAGTAAAATTGCCGTAGGAGTAGGTAGTTCGCTAGTTAATACTGACTATTTATCGACTGATGATGATTATAAAACGTTGGAGAGAAAAGCTAAAGAATATAGCCAGGCATTAAATTGACATTCGAATAAAAAGGAGGCGGTACAGTGAATTATTCAGATTCTTACACGAAAGGTTTAAGTAAAGTAAGATATGTGACTAAAGAATTGAATGGTCAATTTCCCCACATCACTGAAAACGGAGAATGGTTGACCAATAAAGAAGGACATTGGACAGGCGGTTTTTGGACTGGTTTATTATGGTTGAATTATTTAGAACATAATCAAATTAATTTAAAGGAAGATGCATATGCTCAAGCTTTAAAATTAGCTACTCGGATGAATGATAATAAAACACATGATATGGGTTTTATCTTTGGACCAAGCTGTGTTTTCGGAAATAATATTGAGTCGAATAAGAAATTGGTGGAAATGGCAATTTCCGGTGCACATAATATGGAAGATCTTTTTGTGGACGAGGTAGGATTGGTTCTTGCGTGGGATGAACCAGGTTATGAGGGAACTGCAATTGTGGATACGATTATGAATGCTCCTATCATGATTTGGGCTTCCAGGGAGGAAGAAAATAGTACTTTATATGAAAAAGGCATAAAACTTGCCAATCATATTAAGAAACACCATATTCGTGATGATTATTCTATATACCATATGGTTAAATGGGATACGGATACTTATGAAATTGTGGAAAGGACAACACATCAGGGTTATAGATCCGACACTTGTTGGTCAAGAGGACAAGCTTGGTCATTATATGGTTACGCAAATATGCACCGTTATACCAATAATAGTGATTACTTGGAAACCGCAATAAAATTGGCTAGTTATTATTGGGAGCATGTAGATGATGATACAAAACTACCACGTTGGGATTTCCATTTTAAGAATGTTGTTGAAGAACCAATTGATGCATCAGCTTCCTCTATTGCAGCCTCTGGTTTTTTATTAATCTCGTATTTATTGCAGAAAGTTAATATGCAGGAATCTATTCTTTGGAAAAATAGGGCGGAAAAGATTATAGATTCAATGATTCATCATTGTTTTTATCAATCTATTAATAAATATGGAATTATTGAGAAAGCTACTGTGGATAAACCTAGAATTTCAGGAGTTAATGAATCGGCTATGTATGGTGATTATTACTTTATGGAAGCAATTTATCGTTTCATAAATTATGAAAATGATGCAGCTATTTCTTTATTATATTAAAAATGAGAATAGGTAAAGAAGGTGGATTATGGACGTAGTAACATTTGGGGAAATGATGGGTGTATTTAATCCAAATAGGATTGGTCCTTTGCATTTTGTACAAAGTTTTAATAGAGGTGTCGGTGGTGCGGAGGGAAACGTAGCAATTGGTTTATCAAGATTAGGGAAGAAAGCTGGATTCTTTTCTAGGGTTGGTCATGATCCGTTTGGTCAAAGCATCATTGCTTTACTACAGGCAGAAGGGGTAGATACATCCCGAATAAAGATTGATTATGAGTCACCTACCGGGATTTACTTTAAAGAAAAAAGAAATTCTAGTTTAATGAATGTCTACTATTACAGAAAGGACTCCGCAGCAAGCAAAATGAGTGTGAAAGATTTAGATGTTGATTATTTTACTCATGCTAAGTGGTTGCACATCACTGGTATCACACCATTATTAAGTGAAAGTTGCGAAAGGCTCGTATTAAAGGCAATAGATCTTGCCAAGAAAAATAGGATGAATATAAGTTTCGATCCGAATATAAGAATAAAATTAATTAAAGATGAGAAAAAAACGATTGAGTTATTTAATCAAATTATTGCTTCAGCAGATTTAGTAATGCCTGGTATTTCGGAAGGGAAATTTTTAACCAGAGAGGATGACCCTAAAAAAGTAGCTGATAAATTAATCACTCTTGGTGCTAAAAATGTTGTTATAAAGTTAGGAAAACGTGGTGCCTTTTATTTGAATAACGAAGGTTATGGAACTGTTAAAGGGATTAAGGTTGAGCAAATTGTTGATAGTGTGGGTGCGGGAGATGCCTTTGCTGCTGGTGTATTAGCGGGTTTATTAGATGATTTATCATTAGAAGAGGCAACAGAACAAGGAAATCTACTAGGTGCCCTAGCAGTGATGTGTGAAGGAGATGTTGAAGGTCTACCAACAAAAGAGGAATTGGCAATGTTAAGAATGGATCAAGATGATATTTCGAGATAAAGGACAGGGGACACTTTCCCCTGTTTCTTTCATTTTTTTATATCTATTAGATTAGTTATTGGGTAATCGTTGAAATTTAATAAACCATCCACACCGTACATCTAGCATTTTCTCGTTATCATGAACTTTAAGCGGGAGAGAATTATGAAGTATATGAAAAGAATGGTTATGAAAATAAACTGTAAGTGAAAGAATTTCCACCTTTTACTTCGCAGTTTTTCTGTATATTAACCAAACCGTTAATACCTCCCCCTAGCTAAATAATAGAAAGAAATTTTTGGGGGCTTACACTGCGAATCTATTCCTGAAATACTAATCTGAAGTGTCAAAACTGTACGAAATTTAACAAATAAAACAAACAATGAAAGCGAAACCAAGCCTATTTTTTCAGTGCTGAATTCGCTTTCCTCCCAAAAAAGATAATTTTTCATTTTACGGAAATTATCGAAAAACTTATTGACACGTATCAAAAAAATACATATAATCGAACCTAACATTCATTAGGTGGTGATATATTGCAGACAAAATTAATTAATGCAGCATTAAATCAATTCGCTTTGCACGGATATCATGGGGCTACAATGCGGAAAATTGCGGATGAGGTCGGAATCAAGCCGGCGTCTATTTATTTTTTTTATAAGAATAAGGAAGAATTATTTAAAGCTGCATTTAAACGGTTATTGAAGAATCATTTAAGAAAAATGGAGGGAATCTTAAAAGACAATTCGGACAAACCGATAGAAGAAATCTTTTCCGCAATGATTCATGGAATTGTATCTCACCATAAAGGAGATATGCAAAGTACGAATGCATATATATCACTGGTTACAACTCCAATAGACGGGATTTCTGAGTATCTGTATGAGCATACACAACGTTATAATGATTGGCTTGTCAGCTCACTAGAGAAAGTATTAAAAAGTAGTTATCCGCAGATTACTTTAGAAGAAATGAATCGGATGATAAAACAATTTGTACTTATAGGTAATGGTGTTTTCTGGGGAATCAAATTGTACGATGGTGAAGATTTTAATGAACAGGTCGTACTTGCCATTCAAGTTATTCATGCATTGATTGATGAAATGAATGGAAGATATAAACAAAACAAATAAAAATCTGTCGTTTTAATTGTCAGAAGAGTTACGTAAATAAGAAGCGCTTGAAAAATTTGGAGGTTAGGAGAATGGAAAGTACGAAAAAGAACAAAGCTAGTATTGGAGATGATTATTCTTTAACGAGGGTTCCAATGTCAGCAAGACAATCGTTATGGAGTATTACCATTGTTCGTATAGGTGCATTGGCAACAATTTCACAGTTTATGTTAGGTGCAGCGTTAGGCTATGGGATGACTTTTTGGCAAGCATTTTGGGCGACGATGCTAGGCAGTGTTATTCTACAGGTTATTAGTTTTTTACTAGGTTATGCTGGTGCACGTGAAGGTCTTTCTACAAGTCTCTTATCTCGATATACCGGATTTGGTAGGTACGGTTCTAGTATTATTGGAGGAGTTATTGCCATTTCTTGTATCGGTTGGTTTGGTGTACAAAACTCTGTATTCGCAGATGGAATCGTGCAGGCAACAGGTGGGAAATTATCGCTTCCTGTTGCCGCAACAATTACAGGGTTAGGTGTTACAATACTTGTTATTTTTGGCTTTAAGTTATTAAGTATTACTGCAACAATAACAGTTCCATTGTTTCTTCTAGCAGTTGGATTTGGAATTTATCATGTATTAAGTGAGCACTCACTGACAGATTTAATGACGGCTAGTCCAGCAGGTGAGCCACTGTCCATGGGGGCTGCTGCAACGATGGTCGCTGGTGGCTTTATTATCGGTGCTGTTATTACCCCGGATTTTAGTCGCTTTGCTAAGAGCGGAAAAGATGTTTTTTGGATGGCAACGATTGGCGTCTTGGTTGGTGAACTAGGTATTAACATGGTGGCCGTGTTACTTGCTCTTGCAGTTAGAACGAATGATGTAGTTAGTATCATGGTTCAAACCTCTAGCTGGTTTGGAGCATTGGTTGTGATCTTATCTACGGTTAAAATTAACAATTTAAATCTATACTCCTCATCTCTAGGGTTTACAAATATTTTTGACTCCATATTTAATATTAAATTAAATCGTGGAATGGTCACTTTAGTTATCGGAGTGATTGGGACGGCTTTATCGGTGATTGGTATTCTTGATTATTTTGTTGATTTTCTAACCTTCCTTGGTGTTCTCGTTCCACCAATTGCGGGAATTATGGTCGTTGAGTATTTCATTCTAAGAACGTATCGTAAAGAACTGGATGAAACGAGAAAAGAAGGGAAATTACCTGAGAACGTTGGAAAGCTACATCCAGTTACATTAGTTGCATGGATAGTCGGATTTGTATCAGCCAATCTAATCACAATTGGTATTCCTTCTATTAATTCATTAGTAATTAGTGGAGTAATTTATTACATTGGTGCATTACTGTTTAAGAAAAACAATGTAAAGAGACAATCAGCATAATTTATTGACGGAGGTTGAATAATGAAAAAAGTGGGAAAACAAGAGATTGAAGATATTGCAGTTGGAGCGGCTTTACTAGGAACAGGCGGTGGAGGGGATCCGTATATTGGAAAATTGATGGCTTTGCAAGCGATAGAAGAACACGGGCCAGTAACTGTGCTAGAACCCCATGAAGTTCCTGATGATGCCTTGATTGTTCCTTCATCCATGATGGGAGCTCCTACTGTCATGTTGGAAAAGATTCCAAGTGGGGAAGAGGCGATAGCAGCATTTCAGAAATTAGAAGAGTATTTAGGGGAAAAAGTTTACGCAACGTTTCCAATTGAAGCGGGTGGATTAAATTCCATGTTACCTTTTGCACTTGCGGCCAGATTGGAATTACCAGTTGTAGATGCCGACGGGATGGGGAGAGCTTTTCCGGAATTGCAAATGGTTACTTTTTACTTAGATGGCGTTTCGGCAACCCCTGCTGTTATTGCAGATGAAAAGGGAAATACGGCATTGTTATCAACAATCGATAATATTTGGACAGAAAGAATTGCTCGTGCAGCAACAATTCAAATGGGTGGTTCTGTCATGAATGCAATGTATTCTATGCGAGGAAAAAACTTAAAAGAAAGTGGTATTCCTAATATTCTAGAATTAGAAGAAGAAATTGGGAAAGTTATCCGCCTAGCAAAAGTAAACCGTGTTAATGCTATTCAAGAAGTATTGAAAACAGTTGGTGGTTTTGAACTATTTCAAGGAAAAGTAATCGATATAAATCGGAAAACAGAAACTGGGTTTGCAAGAGGTGTAGCAACATTTGAAGGAATGAATGACTATAAAGATGAAACTTTACAGCTTCGTTTCCAAAATGAACATTTAATTGCTCAAACAGATAAAAAACTGCTTTGTGTTACTCCTGATTTAATTGCAGTACTTGATGAAGAAACTGGTCTTCCAATAACAACAGAAGGAATACGGTATGGGTCTAGATGTGTGGTGATTGGAATACCGTGCCATCCGAAATGGCGGACTCAGAAAGGAATTGAAACGGTGGGACCGGGCTATTTTGGTTACGATGTTGATTATATTCCAGTAGAAGAACTTGCCAAACAAGGAGTGACAAAATAATGAAAACATATCGTATTGGTATTGATGTTGGAGGAACGCATACAGACGCGGTGTTACTTGATGAAGAGAACCAAGTTATATCTGAAACGAAATCATCTACAACTGATGATGTAATGACAGGAATATATGAGGCAATGCACAAGGTTATTACGGAGGCAGATGTCTTCCGAGAAAATATTCACTATGCCATGCTTGGTACGACGCATTGTACGAATGCAATTGTTGAAAGAAAGGGACTGAATGAAATTGCAGTTGTTCGTATTGGCGCACCTGCCACATTAGCGGTTAAACCCCTAACTGGTGTACCAGAGGATCTAAAGGCGTCACTTGGAAAGTATGTATACCTCGTTCGTGGTGGACATGAATTTGACGGTCGAGAAATTGCGCATTTGGATGAAGAGCATTTATATAAAATTGCAAATGAGGTTAAAGGAAAAGTAGATTCCATTGCAATTACATCTGTTTTTTCACCAGTGTCAAGAAAGCATGAAGAGAGGGCGCGTGATATCTTTACGGAAGTATTAGGTCCAGAGATTGCGATTTCCCTATCTTCAGAAGTTGGTTCGGTTGGATTACTAGAAAGAGAGAATGCTACGATACTAAATGCGTCTGTCGTAAATGTAGCAAAAACTGCAGCGAAAGGATTTATTCGAGCATTAGAAAATGAAGGAATTAATGCAAAGGTATTTTTCGGTCAAAATGATGGAACATTAATGTCGGTAGATTATGCAGTGAAGTATCCTATTTTTACGGTTGCATGTGGTCCGACGAACTCTTTACGAGGAGCTTCTTATTTAGGTGGATTAACCGATGCAATTGTTGTTGACATAGGAGGAACTACCTCTGATGTAGGAATATTAGTGAACGCATTTCCACGTGAATCCTCATTAGCTGTTGAAATTGGGGGAGCGCGTACCAATTTTCGAATGCCTGATTTAGTTTCAATTGGTTTAGGTGGAGGTACCATTATTCGTTTAAAAGATGATGGCACATTTACGATTGGGCCGGATAGTGTCGGTTATAAATTACCAGAAAAAGCGATGATTTTTGGAGGAGACATCTTAACGGCAACGGATGTTGCTGTTGCTTTAGGAAAAGTTGAACTTGGTGATTCATCGAAAGTAGCCCATCTAGATCAAGAAGTGTTAGGGCGTGTATATGGAAAGATGGTTGAATTTGTTGAAGAATCCGTTGATAAGATGAAGACAAGTGCAGATCCGATGCCAGTTATTTTAGTCGGTGGAGGAAGCATTCTTTTCCCGACGGAATTAAAAGGTGCTTCCAAGGTCATCCGTCCGGAACATTCTGGTGTTGCGAATGCAATTGGATCAGCAATTTCACAAGTAAGTGGACAAATTGAAAAAATTTACTTACTAGATGAAATTGGGAGGGATCATGCACTTCAAGATGCAAGGGACGAAGCAAAAAACGAAGCAGTGAACGCTGGAGCAGATAAGGATAGCTTAGTTATTGTCGATATTGAAGACGTCCCACTCGCATATTTACCAGGAAATGCAACAAGAGTACGAGTAAAAGCAGCAGGAGAATTACTTTAGTATATAGAATTTGTTGGCAGTTTTAGTAAGACTGGCTTAAGTAACAGGTTTTTATGTTGCTTTAGTCAGTCCTTTTTTCTGGAAATTCGCTTAAATTGGAATGTATCCATCACTCAAGCTAGTCGTTAAATACGTATAAGGTCATAATTTCTGTATTTTTTATTTCCTTTTGTATTTGTATCGGTTATGGTTCGGCTTGTGCGTTTAATGCTTTTCTGGATATATTCGAAGAAATTCGTATATGATGATAAATTTCTGCAGCCGTCGTAAAAAGGTTGGAGAAAGCATGTAACCATACTTTCTTTTCAGATTCAGTTTAACATAAGAATAATCCTCTCTCTGCTTGGTGTTCAGTTCTGGTCACAGGCATTTAAGAAAAATAAAATCCATTTTGCCCAATCTGATTTCTGACCTCATTTTCTAAAAGTATTCAAATATAAACCAAAATAATTCACTATCATTGCTTAATAAACTTCGATGGCGAATAACCAACATATTTTTTGAATACATGACTAAAATATTTATAATCCTTAAATCCGACAAGTTCTGCAATTTCATAAATTAATTTATCATTTTGTTGAATAAATTCTAATGCCTTCATTATACGATAGCGGTTCAGAAAGTTATTAAATGTATAGCTTGTTTCTTCTTTAAACTTTGAGTTCAAATAAACTGAAGATACTTTAAACTCCTCACTTAAATCGGCTAGAGATAATTTTTCTTGAAAGCTTATCTTAATTCTATCCAACATAGCCTTAACTAGTGTTGATTGTATAGTAATTGCGTCGATATCTAGTACTTCCTTGTATACATGAAGATATTGCTGTTTTTTATTTTGACTTTGCTTCGTCTTTATTTTTCCAATAAGTTTTTGAATCGCGACATCTAATTTTTCAAAATCTATTGGTTTCAAAAGGTATTCACTTACCCCTAGTGAGATAGCATTTTTTGCATAATCAAATTCGCTATATCCTGAAATAATGATTGTTTCAAAATCATAAAATTTTAAACCCTCATCCAACATAGTAATCCCATCTTTAAAAGGCATTCTAACATCTGTTACAACAATATCTGGCTTTAGCTCTTTAATTTTTTCTAATCCATCATTTCCATTAACTGCACTGCCAATGACAACACAATTATTTTTAAGCCAATCTACCTTATAGGTCAAACCCTTACGTATGATGTCTTCGTCTTCTACGATTAGCAGCCTAAACATGTTTTAAGTCTCCTTTTATATAAGGTATTTTTACTTGCACCTGTGTTCCTTCCCCAAGCACACTATCTATGGTTAAGCCATACTGTTTACCGAACATTAACTGTACAACGCGATGGGAATGGAATATCCCGTAATGATTAGATTCATTTCTCTCCTTTTCCAGTATTTGCTGCAATTCAACTAACTTTTCTTTCGATATGCCTTTTCCGTTATCTACCACTGACATAAGAATTACGTTGTCTTTCTGATATATATTTATAGTTATTTTAAGTTGCGGACTCTCCTCCATACAATGTTTAATGCTGTTTTCAATTAGCGGTTGGATGATTAATTTTGGAATCTTTACGTCTTTTATGGAAGCTTCTAATCGAATGGAGTAATCAAGTCGTTTACCAAAGCGTTTTTTCTGTAACTTCAAATAATCCTCCACATAATTAATATCAGCTTCAATTGGAACTAGCGTACTTCCATAATGAATGTTATATCTTAATAAATTGGCAAATAATACAACAATTTTCGAAGCATTTTCGGGATCAAATAATATCTCGTAACGAAGCATTTCAAGTACATTAAAAGCAAAATGTGGGTTGAATTGTGATTCAAGTTGTTTTATTTCCATTTTACGCTTTGTTTCTGCAATCTCCTCATTTGCTTTCATTAGAGATTGAATCTGTTCGATTTTATTAGCAAATTCATCTTGTATTATTTGAAACTCTCTAAACTTCTGCGTTTTCGTTTGTTTTTTAGGGTTATGAATAAAGTGAAGTAATAAATCGAATGATCGTAAATTTTGGTTTATGATTTTTGGTAATGCAAAATGAATTAGTAAAATAATAGTGATTTCAATACCAAGCAAAGATATTATCCCAATCCAAACCGATTGTTTAAATGTTTCAATTGATAGCATACTAATAATCTGTATGTCTTGATTTGTAACGGATTGGCTCGTAACATAATAAGAGTTTGCATTTATCGTAGCAGTGTTCCCATGAAAATAATCTGGTTTTAATTTTCTTAAATGGGTTACTAGACTGGAATCTGTTACATATATGACCTGATCAAATGAGTCCGTTATTGCGACTATATCTGCTTGATGCGGAATATTATTACCAAAATCATCGAGAAAGAAAAATAAATACCCTTGTTGCTGTTGCTCTAAATGAATAGGTTTCGCAAAAAAGTAAGTACTTTCTTGACCACCTTCAAACATGGGAGTATCTAGTGTGCGTTGAACTATACCCTGAAAGTCCAGCTGTTTTATTAATGATTGAATGATGTAATCCTCTTTTAAGATATTGATGTTATCTTTATATAAACTAGTGGTAATTACTTCTCCTTTATTATTAAGTAAAGCAAAGTTACTTTTAATTTTTCTGTCATTTCGAAATTGATATAGTAAATTATTAACCTCCCAAAGAAAAGATGAGTCTGTTAATAAGAGTTGAACCGACTCGTTGTTAGTTAGTTTATTCAATCCATCCCTATATTCATTGAACTCATGATCTATCAAAAGACTTATCTCTTGATTTGCTTGTTTATTTTTTTTCACGACAACCAAGTTAAATGTGAAATACAATGAAACGATATATAACGAAAAAATAAGCGTAACCGTAACTACCGAATATTTTAAGAAGGTTTTTTTAATATACTTCCTAAAGCTTTTTTGTGTTTTCATTTTTGACCTCTGATATTTTTAATAAATGCCTGTATAATTATAATTATATCACTAGTTTCAAAAGAGCTAATGTACATGCTTAAATCCTTATGGTAGAAAAAGATCCCATATATAGAGTGAATTACCGTTTTAAAGTTTCACATGTCTATTCGGGATCTTTACTTTAATCTATACACTTACTTCACGTTTCCCCGTTAATTTAAAGAATAATAATAATGATAAGATGGAGGTAACCGTTAAAATGGCTGAGTATGCCGATGCATTACCGTAGTTTCCACGAATGACCTCTGTGTAAATGGAAACTGTCAATGTCTGGGTATTGGTCGTATATAAAATAATTGAAGAGCTAAGTTCGCTTATTACTGTAATCCAACTCATTATAGCCCCGGCTAATACCCCTGGCATCATCATTGGAATAAGAACTTTTCTAAATGCTTTGGTCTCTGATGCACCTAAACTGATTGCAGCCTCCTCAATACTAGGACTAATTTGACTAATAATAGCTGTACTAGAACGGATGGTATAGGGCATTCTTCTAATAGCAAACGACATTACCATAATTAATATCGTCCCACTTAAAATAATTGGTTTATCACTAAAGGCGAAGATAAAGCTGATTCCTAATACAGATCCTGGAATGATAAACGGAAACATCGATACTGTATCTAAAATATTTGTTATGATGTTTTTCTTACGAACCGTTAGATACGAAATAAGCACACCTAATACAAGAATAATCACAATCGCCATTAATCCCATTTTGTACGTATTCCAAATAACAGATATGTCCTTTGCAAACAATATGTTTTTATAGTTTTCTAATGAAAATTTTCCTGTATACACTTTCCCGCCCTTTGTTTCCAAAAAGGAAGTGAAGGTTACAACTAACTGTGGAAGAATCGCTAAAAATACAGTTAAATAAACAAAAACATGAGATAAAATACTTTTAATTCCGGTACTTTTCTCAACTGACATTGGCTTTAAGGCAGACATTGAGTAAGAAAAGTGATTTGCGACAAGACGTTGTATCATAAATAACACTAATGTTACCATAATAAAAATGGCACATAGAGCTGCAGCAAAACTATCATTTCCCCCTACTTCACTCATGAATTGAGTATAAATTAAGACTGGGATTGTACGATATCCTTCCCCAATTAACATTGGGGTTCCAAAGTCTGCAATCACACGCATGAATACCAATAGCGCACTTGCTAGCATTGTAGGAATGATTAGCGGAATAATTATTTTGAAAAATCGTTGGATATTAGTATATCCAAGACTTTCTGCGGCTTCATTCAAAGAATTATCAAGGTTTTTCAATGCACCTGAAATATAAATATAAATTAATGGAAAAGACTGCAATGTTAACACTAAGACAATTCCAGAAAATCCATAAATTCCTTCAAATCCTAACCCAAATGTAGTATTAATGAATTTTGTTATTATACCATTATGTCCAAGTAATTGAATCCAAGCATATGCACCAATAAAAGGAGGAGAGATATATGAAATAATAACTAATATTTCTATAACTTTACTTCCTCTTATTTTAACTCTGCGCATCATGTATGCTAATGGCAACCCGATTGTAACAGCGAGTAAAGTCGCAACTACCGTTACTTTAAAACTATTTAATATTGTAACCCAGTAATATTTACGCTCAAAAAACTTCCCTAAGTATTCGAGAGTAAATTGACCCGTTACTGGATCAATAACGCTTTTCTTTAAAACGAGAAACAGTGGAAAAGCAATAAAAATAAGAAAAATAACTAGAATGATTAAGGTGGATATGTTCCAAAAAGAAAGTTTTCTTTCATTTTGTTTCATATATGTCACCTGCTTCAATTAATGTCTTTTCTTCCTTTGCATCAAAGATATTGATTTTATTTGCTTTTATTTTTAAATATACAATTGTTCCTTCAGGGATGAGTTCATCTATATCTGCATCTTGAATTACTTCCACTTCATTCCCTTTACCGATGTCAATAAAGTAATGTGTATTAATTCCCAGAAACATATTACTTATGATTGTACCTTTTATACCATCTGGATTATGATTGATTATAAATTCTTGTGGACGAACTGAGACAAGTACCGTCTCACCAAGTTGTGCTCGGTTTGAGATATTTTCTACTTTTTCACTATATGATTCAGTAAGTTTAATCATTCTTTCGTCATCATTTTCAACTAATGTGGCATGGAGAATGTTAGAAGTTCCAATAAATTTTGATACAAAGATATTCGCAGGGCGTTCATAAATTTCCTTTGGACTGCCTATTTGCTGAATGACCCCAGCATTCATAACAGCAATTCGGTTGGATATAGCTAATGCCTCCTCCTGATCATGGGTTACATATACAGTTGTAATTCCAATCTGTTGTTGAATACTTTTAATTGCATTTCTCATTTCAATGCGAAGCTTTGCATCCAAGTTGGATAATGGTTCATCCATTAGCAATACTTCAGGATGAATCACTATTGCCCTCGCCAAAGCAACGCGTTGTTGTTGTCCACCAGAAAGCTTATCGGGCATACGATCCTTATAATCCTCAATACGAACAATTCGCAAAATATCATCAATCCGTTTTTCTAATTCTTCTTTACTTAACTTTCTATTTTTTAAACCAAATGCAATATTATCTTTTACAGTCATATGTGGAAAAATAGCATAGTTTTGGAAGACCATGCCCATATTTCGTTTACTCACAGGGATATGATTTACCTCTTTATTATTGATTTTTATTATTCCATCCTCAATAGAATTGAAACCGATAATCATCCTTAATAATGTTGTTTTTCCACATCCTGATGGTCCTAAGAGAGTAAATAATTCCCCTGGTTTGATATCAACAGATAGTCCGTTAATGACTGTTGTATCTCCAAATTTTTTCACAACGCTATCCACTTTTATAGATACACTCATTTTTTCATCCTTCCTACTTGTTTTGTTCTACTCAAATAAGGATTTTTCAATTAATAAATGATAGAGTAGCCTAAAAATATCATGTAATAAGCTACTCTAAAGTAAGATAATCTCAAGGAATCTGATAAATATTTAAAATCTAGTCCATAGATTTTTCTAAAACATCTGTAAAGTTGGAGGTAATCTCATCTTTATTTTCGGAAATCCATGCTTCATCATAATTTTTTGCTAAGTCAATATCTTCAGTTGGTACCATGTAATCAGCAAGTTCAACACCTTCGCGCAGAGGTCTTACAGTTAATTCAGTTCCAACGAGATTTTGAATTTTCTCTGATAAAACATAGTCAACAAACTTCTTAGCATTTTCTATATGTTTTGCATCTTTAATAATTTGGACTGATTCTCCAGGAAAAATTGCTCCTTCAACAGGAAATACTATATCAACCGGTGCACCATTGTTAATATATTGAACAACAGGATCCTCCCATGTTAGACCAACTGGGTATTCTCCATCAGCAACCCCTTTATGAACTTGTCCAGAGCTGCCTGAGATTTTTCCATCTAGATTTGCTACGAATTTCTTTACAAATTCCCATGCCTTATCTGACATCGGATCCCCATCACCCATTGCATATAACATCGCTGCTAAGGATTGAAATGCTGAACTGGATGCAGTTGGATCTCCGAACGAGATCTTTCCTTTTAATTCGGGATTTAATAGATCTTCAAAGCCTTCAATTTTTATATCCCCAATTGTGTTTGTATTTACAATAAATACTGTGGGATCCGCAAACGCTGGTGAAAAATAACCGGATTTATTTTTAAAATCAGGAATCATATACTCATCTTCCGGTGAAATGTATTTTTCAAATAAATCTTGTTTGCTAGAAAGCATTGTTTCATCTGCAGCCCATAAAATGTCACCCATTGGGTTATTGACTTCAGACTCTACTCTTTTTACGAGTTCTCCAGTACCTGCAACAACTATTTCTACCTTGATTCCAGTATCTTCCTCAAAATTTTGGATAACAGCATTATTTAAACTTTCACTCCGTGCAGTATAAATCGTTAAAGTATTGCTATCTTTATCCTTATCATTATCACTACTATCTGAAGAGCATCCAGTAATTATAAATCCAATAAGTAAGCACATCATCACAGTAAACGTTTTCATTTTCATATCCAATTTCCCCCTTTTCAAATTTACCTCCATTATAAACATGATTTTGAAGCTATAGAATCCCAAAAAAACTAAGTAATATCCAAAATAATAAACAAGAGAGTACAATTTAAATAAATACAGGCTGACTTTATGAATGAATTGATGTGTACAAGAGATATAGAAGAGTGGGAAAATTTTGTGGAAATCAAATTTATTAGGAAATGACTGGTTTTTGGATTTTTATGAAGTGCATAAATTTAAAAGCAGTTATTAATAGAGAAGACATCAGCAATGCATAACATGCTGGTGTCTTCTCTATCCATAAGTTCTATGATACCTCGCTTTAACAATTTCTTCATCAACTTACTCTTTCTTTAGCTATGATTCATAAAGTAGGGAATTGATTGTTAATGTGTTGTCTCTACGTAGCGATTTTTGTGGACCTAAAGCATTGTAACCAAGACAAGAATTATAACGAATAAAAAATCTCAAAGCACCTGCCCAAAATAAGACAAGTGCTTCGACGCTTAACCTACTTCAAATTCTCAAAAACATCAACCGCTGCCTGTGCAACTTGAATATCATGTTCAACAGCACTTCCGCTTGCGCCAACAGCGCCAATTACTTTATCATCTTCAACTAGAGGAATGCCTCCACCAAAGAGAACTAACCGCCCATTATTTGTTGTATTCAAACCATAGAGTTCTGCGTGTGGAACAGTCGCTTCAGCTAAATCGGATGTTGGCATCTTTAATGCAACAGAAGTCCATGCTTTATTTTGTGCGATATCGACGCTGGCTAACCATGCATCATCCATACGGTGTACTGCAATCAGATTTCCACCTTCGTCGACAATGGATATCACCATCTGTATCCCGAGTTCTGCTGCTTTATTCTCCGCGCCTCCGATAAGCTGTTTTGCTAGATCAAGATTCATTTTGGTCATGCTTCTATTCCTCCTCTGTTTTTACTTCCTCTATTACTGTCGATAAAATGACAGGGACCGCCTACTTACATAAACGCGAATTACCGCAGTGCTCCATGTGGATCAATCACAAACTTCTTGGCAACCCCGCCATCAAATTCCTTATATCCAGCAGGTGCTTCATCAAGTGAAATGATTGTGGCATTTACTGCCTTAGCAATCTGCGCTTTATCACTTAAAATAGCATGCATCAAATTTCTATGGTATCTCATTACTGGCGTTTGCCCGGTCGCAAATGTATGTGCTTTGGAAAAACCTAAGCCAAATCGGATTTTTAATGCCCCTTGCTGTGCATCTTTATCTTTGGCACCAGGATCTCCTGTTACATAGAGCCCTGGAATACCCAATCGTCCACCTGCCCGCGTAACATCCATAATGGAATTTAATACGGTAGCTGGTGCTTCCCCAGCATCCCGTCCGTGGCCGCTTGCTTCGAATCCAACTGCATCAATAGCACAGTCTACTTCAGGAATACCTAAGACTTGTTCCAATTGCTCTGACAAATTACTATGCTCTCTTAAATTTACCGTTTCACAGCCGAAGCTTCTGGCCTGGGCTAGTCGCTCTTCAATTAAATCTCCAACAACGACGACAGAAGCACCTAATAGCTGCGCGGAGTGGGCGGCTGCTAAACCTACTGGACCTGCTCCAGCGACATATACAGTTGACCCTGTTTTTACACCTGCACTTACTGCACCGTGATATCCTGTCGGGAAAATATCAGACAGCATGGTTAAATCCAATATTTTTTCCATTGCTTGGTCCTTATCGGGAAATTTTAATAGCTGAAAATCTGCATAAGGCACCATGACATATTCGGATTGGCCGCCAACCCAGCCACCCATATCTACATAACCATAAGCAGATCCAGGGCGATCGGGATTTACGTTCTCACAAATATGGGTATCCTGTTGCCGGCAATTCCTGCAGCGGCCACAGGCAATGTTAAATGGAACGGAAACGAGATCGCCTTTTTTAATAAATTCCACATCGCGTCCTGTTTCAACGACTTCGCCCGTAATTTCATGGCCAAGAACAAGGCCTGATGGAGCAGTCGTTCTGCCACGAACCATGTGCTGGTCACTTCCGCATATGTTTGTGGTAATTACTTTTAAGATGACACCATGCTCACATTTTCTGCCCACATTCAAAGGATTAACACCAGGTCCGTCTCTTAAAATCAGCTCCGGATAACCGATGTCCTCAACTTCTACTACTCCAGGTTCTCTGTAGACTACAGCTTTATTCGCAACCAAAAAAATTCCTCCCATCTTTTATTTTTTTAAAATTTTATCTTGGTTCAACTAACGTTCAGTAGGGGATGAAAAGAAAATCCCCCACTGAACGCAATTCCACTTTATAAAAGTGGATTCTATCTTTAGTATAGAAGTTGTTTTTCGTTACGTAAAATAGCTGATAGTGATATTCTTCTATCAGTAAAACTGATATTGTTCTTTTGAATTAGAAATGGGGCTATAAATAATCATTAAAAAAATCAGTGGGGAAGAAATACACCCACTGATAAAAATGATCGTATGAAAAAATGTATTGTAATGCCTTTCAAACGGAATATTTTTTTAAAACGGAAACATCTACATTTGGGTTGATGAATGGACGGGGGGTTTCATTTTCTAATATATGGATTGTATCGATAAATTTTTGCATCGTTTTTGTTAAATAGGTATCTACCAGTTTTATAAAAACAGTTGATATATTACTATATCTTTCAGGCACTGGATAACACAGAACATCGCCGGCTAATTTTAAATAACGAACCGTAGATCTTGGTACAAGACTGATTCCAAGCCCAGCGATTACACTCTCTAGGATAGTTTCCAAAGTGCCAAATTCCATAACTTTCGCATTTACCACTCCACTATCATTTAACCAATTTTCCAGTCGCGCACGGTAACTGCATCCTTTGCTGAAAACAAGTATGGGCTTATTTTTTAAACTGTCATAACTTACCTTTTTGTTATCCGCTATTAAAACAAGTTCTTCGTTAAAAACTTCAATCTGCTCTATATCGGGATGCTTCCCAAATCCTGTAACAAAGGCGCCATCTAATTTGCGGTTCAGAATATCATTGATTAAATCATTGGTGACACCCGTTTTTAATGTTAACTCGACATTGGGATAATTTTGATGAAAATTGGATAAAATCATTGGCAGTTTCGTCACCGTCTCAACCGTTCCAATCTCAAGTGTACCTGAGGGATTGCTGGATTCCCGAAATTCTTTCTCGATTTCTTCAATCATGAATAAAATTTTTTCCGAATGGACTAAAAGCCTTTTTCCTTCTGAGTTTACCGTTGTTCCTTTGCTGTGGCGATCGAATAGTTGTGTTTGCAAACTTAATTCCAGTGCTTTAATACGTGCAGTGATATAGGACTGGACATAATTAAGTTCATCTGCAGCTTTACTGATACTTCCATTACGAGCAACACTTTGAAAAATCAGCAAGTCTTTAATTTCCATTCTTCCCCTCCTTGTAAACTCTTCCGTTCAGTATGAGTGATGAAAGCTATCGTTTCAAATCGTTATACATGATGTCACTTTCATTTTATAGCATTTTTGTATATTAGACAAATTATAATTATCAGAAGTTTATGATTGTATTTTGGTGGGTAATGAGATTATATGTGAAAACCATTTTTAGCTTGTGGTTGAAGATGAATAGAAGCAGAAATACGAAGGATAAAAATGAGATTACTGGGAATTTACAATCCATATGAGACTTTTACGCAGAATGTCTCTATGCAATGTGGATTGCCTGCAAAAAATACGAACTGCTGAAATTAATAGGAGACATAACGAGCTGATTATCTCCGCTCATCATGCCTCCTTCGTGAAAAAACTTTCGATTGTCCCCTTTAAGATCGATCCTCATAATTTTCCTGTGATTCTTATTCGATGTCTTTGGTCCATTCTGCTACTTTATCTTGATTTTCTTTTACCCAAGTTGCGGCTGCTTCTTCAGGTGCTATACCCTCAGACATATCAAGCATTACTTCTTCCATATCTTCCGGTGTCCAATAAAATGCGTCTAAAATTTTATAAGCTTCTGGCATATCCTCTTCTAACCCCTCACGAACCATTGTACCTATATACTGTTCATCACCAAAGGAACCTTTAGGATCTTCTAGAAATTTGAGATCATACGAGGAAAACTTCCAATGTGGCGACCATCCAGTTACAATGATTGGCTCTTCTTTTTCATATGCTTGATCAAGTGCGGCAACCATTGCCCCATCTGAAGATACTTGAACTTCCCAATCGCTTAAGTTCTCGTATGCTTCAATAGCGTCCTCCGCCGCCGTAACAACACCCGCTCCTGGATCAATGCCAGTAATTATTTTGTTTGCTTCGTCGTCTAAGTCTTCTATAGAATCTACGTCCATGTAGTTTGGAACAACTAATCCAATTTTGGCATTTTCTAAATTTGGTCCAAGATCAACTACTTGATCACCATATTTTTCGTATTGTGCTTTCATATCTCCTGGCAACCATGCCGCAAGCATAGCATCAGCTTCTCCGCTAACGATAGACTCCCACATAATTGACATGTCTACAGGCGTTATTGTTACATCATAGCCTAAGTCTTCTAAGACCTTTGCAACAACATGGGAGGAAGCAACTTCCGAATCCCAATTAACTAATGATAATTCTATTTCTTGTCCTTCTCCAACGGGTGCAGTATTCTCAACTTCATCTTTAGAAGAGTCATCGGTACCACAACCGGCAATCAATAATACAAATACGAAACTAGATATAAGATTGATACTTTTCCAGTTCATTTTAAACACAATAATTATTCTCCTTTTTTATATAAATACATTTTCATGAATAGCTGTAATAAGAAAAAATTAGATTATCTCAAAACCAGTTCATAGGACTCGGCTTTAAATTGTGCATAATATGTTTTGTTTCCGTATATTCATCTAATCCCAATTTCCCAAGTTCGCGGCCAATTCCTGATTGCTTATAGCCACCCCATGGTGCATGAGGGAAATATGAATTAAAGTCATTAATCCAAACAGTTCCCATGCGCATTTTTGCAACACAGCGCTCTGCTTTTGTAATATCTTCAGTCCAGACACCACCAGAAAGACCATATATGGAGTCATTTGCCAACTTGGCAGCTTCTTCTTCTGTAGTGAATTTTTCTACAGTAATAACTGGACCAAATGCTTCATTTTGAACAACATCCATATCCGTTGTACAGTTTGTAAAAATAGTTGGTAAATAGAAAAATCCGTTTTGTAATTCTGGGTCATCTGGACGTTTTCCGCCTATTGCAAGGGTTGCGCCTTCTTTGATGCCATTTTCAACATAATTTGAAACTTTATTTAAGTGTTCTGCTGAAATAAGTGGTCCCATCTGGGTAGATTCATCAAACCCATTACCAAGTTTGATGTTTTTTATCCGTGCAACAAGGGCATCAACAAATTCATCATGAATGCTTTCTTCTATTAACAATCTCGTTCCGGCAGAGCATATTTGTCCAGCGTGGAAAAATACACCATTTAATACTTGATCAACTGCTGTCTCAAAATCAGCATCGGCAAAGATGATATTTGGATTTTTTCCACCAAGCTCTAATGCAATTTTTTTAACGTTGATACTTGCTGCCTGCATGATTTTTTTACCCGTTTCCAAGCCACCTGTAAAGGATATTAAATCAACATCCCTACTATTAGAAAGTTCCGCACCGACTGTATTTCCTGTGCCTAACACAAGGTTAGCTACTCCAGCTGGAACACCAGCCTCTTCGATTAATTCAAATACTTTAATAGAGGTAAGTGGCGTAATTTCACTTGGCTTCATGACTAGTGTGTTACCTGCTGCAAGTGCTGGAGCTAATTTCCAAGATGCTTGCAGTAGTGGATAATTCCATGGGGTAATCAGTCCGCAAACTCCGACGGGTTCTTTGACCACCTTACTCGTTGTATTCGGAATTGGTGATGCAATCATCTCCCCCCCATCTTTATCCGCTATTTCTGCATAATAGCGAAAAACTCCGGCAATATCATCCATATCCCAGCGGCTTTCTTCAAGTGTTTTACCGGTATCTAGTGATTCTAATTCAGCTAATTCTTCCTTATCCCGTTCAATGAGGTCTGCTATCTTATGAACGATTTGCCCACGTTCAGTCGCTGGCAGATTTGGCCAATCTCCGTTATCAAATGCCTTTCTTGCTGCCTGAATAGCCGCCTTCGTATCCGTTTCATTGCTTTCTGTTACTTTTGCAATCACTTCCTGGTTGTATGGGTTAATAATTGTCCGCCGCTCATTTGATTCGGAAAGGACCCATTTTCCATTTATGAATTGTTTTTTTATCGTCAATATTTTGCACTCCCTTGTATCTTATAAACCACTTCAGCCCTAAGAATTCCCTAATACTATTACCAACACTCGCCATGTTCATTCATGCTCTTGAATCTTCTTAAGTGTCATAGCAATTTGGAAGAATATAGTACACTCTATATTCTTTTATATTCTAGACTATTCATATCATGGTAGACACAGGTTTGAGCGATGTCAAGAAATTGAGAAGCTTGGTAGCGGCGGATATTATGGAGGAGATTGATATTGGACTGCAATGAAAACAAAAGAAATTTTATTCAAAAGTGACTATGAATCGCCAAATAAGCTGTTGTAAGTTCTAATAGATGAGATATTTTTTCGAATACTAACAGGTAATTCATTTTCTTCAGCAGAAGCTGGGAATTTGGGTTTTGGTAAGCAAAGTTATTCCTAATAATCAATTATTAGATAGAATAATGAATTAGCAAGTGAAATAATAGAAAATGTCCTTGTTGCCATAACCATAAGCAAATTAAAGCCGCAGTAATAAAAAGACCACATTAGATTAAACATCAATTAAAAAAAGAGAAACAGCCCCTTTTTGCAGAAGTCATTTCTCTTTATCAATATAAATATCCGCTTTTATCCCGAATTAACTGGAAGTAAGATTCCCACTTCAAGAATTCGAGGTGAAAACAAGAATTGTAAGCGGGGACCAGTAAATCCCCAATTGGTTCAACTAACATGCAGTGGAGATGAAAAAAACATCACTGAATGAAGTTTCCCTTTATGCTGGCTCAGAAATTAATTCTGTAATTTTCATAGCAGTAGACTTTAATAACTCAATTAATTTATCAGTGTTAAATAACGTAAATCTGGAAGTAGGCAAGGTAAGTGTTATACTTCCTTTTATTTGTTCATTTTGAAAAATGGGAACGGCGATACCTGTAATTCCTTTATCGAGTTCTCCATGAGAAATACAATAACCTTGTCTGCGCATTTCTGATAAACCTTTATTAAAGTCCTCCCAATTGCCGCCGAGTTCTGCCGCTGATATTTCCTTTTGATTTTCTTTGTATAGTTTCATTAATCGATTTCGTGATAAGTGAGCTAATACTATTTTTGAAGTGGAGCCAGTAAATAGAGGATGCGGTCTTCCTCTTAAATAACTAAGTGTAGATTGCTTATCATTTGGTGTTTTTTCAAAAATATTAATAATTTCATCATTATAAAGATTACTTAAAAGAACTTCACAACCAGTATCTTCGACAAGTCTTTCAATAAAAGGTTTCCCAATTACAAGAATTGGATCTGACTGTCTCATATGATTATCTAGTTTAATGATCTTGGGTCCTATAATATAAAAACCACCTTCCACTCTAGCTAATAGGCCCGAATCACACAGTGCTCTTAAGTAACGATATCCTGTAGGCAATGAAACGCCTAGAGCATTAGATATTTCCTCAGCTGTCCAAACTGACTTTTTATTAGTAAATAGATCTAGTATTGATAACATTTTAGAAAGACTAGACAATGTGTTTCCACCCCTCTAATTTTTATTATAGAGGATGTTCAAAAAGTCCGGTAAAAATGACACTTCGAATTTCGCACGAATGCTCGTTTTTCCTCTCCTCATGTACCTATGAACGTACATTCCGGTGCCGAGAGCTCTCACCGCCTCGAACTTCTCGGTCCTTTTTATCCTCCTTTTGAACACGCTCTTATAGTAGTAAATGGATAAGAATACTTTAACGTTTTGAATGAAACATTGGTGGATAATATAGCCGCTTACTAAGATAACATTACTTTAATAAACTTACCATATGTGTGAATTAAAAACACCTTTACATAGAATTTTACATGTAAAGGTGTTTTTTAAATTCCTAGTAGTAATCGTTTACTGTCTCTTATTCTGCTCTTACTTTATTAGAAAGAATACCAATTTTGCTTACTTCCACTTCAACGATGTCCCCATCTTTCATGAACACTTGCGGGTCACGTTTGTTTCCAACGCCACCTGGAGTACCTGTTACAATAACGTCTCCAGCTTTAAGTGTAGTGAAAGTCGAGATATAAGCAACTAATTCTCTAATCGAGAAAATAAGCATATCTGTATTTGACTTCTGTAGTACTTCCCCATTTAATCTTGTTTCTATGGTGAGTTTTTCCCCATCTTGAATTTCATCTCTAGTAATCATCCAAGGACCGAACGCCCCTGTGCCATCAAAGTTTTTACCTGGTCCCCATTGCGATGTATGGATTTGCCAATCACGAATTGTTCCATCATTATAGCAAGCATATCCAGCAATATATTCATACGCACTTTCTTCACTAATATTTTTTCCTTCCTTTGAGATTATGATAGCTACTTCACCTTCATAATCCAGCTTGTGAGATACCTTGGGAACAATCATATTTTCATCATGAGCAATTTGAGATTCTGCTAATCTAAAGAAAATGGTTGGGTACTCAGATTTGTTTCGATTCACTTCAATTCGATGCTCATCATAGTTTACACCCACACAAATTATTTTCCCCGGATTAGGAATTAGAGGAAGATATTCTATTTGATCAAGCGTCATATCTATTTCCTCTAGATTAATATCCTTCATGTCATTTATACCATTATTCTTAATGAATGACTTTAAATCAAGATATTTATTATTTAGTCTGGTATTTAAATCAATAACCCCCTTATCCGTGATGATTCCGAATTTAATTTCATTGTTGAAACGAAAACTGGCTAATTTCATTTTTATAATCCCCCATTAAATAATAATCATATTTTGATAATAATATAAAAAATATAGGAAATCAAGTGAGTATTATTATTAAATTATCTTTTTATAAAAAATACTATATAATAAAAATAATTATTAAATTTAAATGAATTAGCAAACTAGATTAAAAAGGAGAGAAACAATCATGAAAATTGCTTTAATTTCAGCTACAAAAGCATCACTTGATCCGATTGAAAATGCCATGAGGAATGTGTCGAAGGAAATAGAAATTGTACACTTAGTTGATACAGAATTATTAACGATGATAAGTAAGGAAGGAGAACTGACTGCGCCAATCATTCGCCGTTTTTCATTACTATTGAACTTAGCGATCGATGCTAAAGTAGATGTGATTCAACTTACATGCTCGGCTTTTAATGATCTTGCTGATACATTAAAGCCACTTTATGAAGTGAAAATATTTCGTTCCGATGAAGCGGTGTTGAATAAAGCGTTAACGTATGAAAAAATTAGTATTATTTCAACTGTGCAAGAAACACCAAATGTGCTTATTAAATACTTAAAAAATAGGAAGGCAACTATTTCAATTGATTCACATATTATTCCCGGACTAATTCATTTACTTTATCAGGGAAGAAAAGAAGAACATGATAAAAAAATTAGGGAATTGATTTATCAGGTTGAAAGCCAAGCTGATGCTATCGTTTTAGCTCAATTTAGTTTAGAACATATTGCCAAACAAGTTAATTGTTCTATTCCAATTTTAACCGCACCAAAATTAGCAGCGGAGCAATGCTATGAATATATAAAAAACAAACAAATGAAATAAATTATTATTAAATAATGATAATAATAATTCTAACTGTGTTGACATTTAAATTTTTTTTGATATATTATTATTTTACGATAATAAAATGATAGATAATATTAAATTTTAGGATGGAGGTGTTCATTTAGGTATTAGAAGTGCAAAAATTCAGGATGAAATTGAAAGCAAATTTTAGTTTGAGGTGAAAAAATGTATGTCTTATGACTATGATGTAATTATAGTTGGTGCAGGTCCAACAGGTTTAATCACAGCTAATTTGTTAGGAATTTATAATATCAAAACGCTTATTGTTGAACGGGATTCTTCTACTAGTGACATACCTAAAGCCATTGTAATCGATGATGAGACATTAAGAGTATGTCAAACAGTGGGTCTTGTGAAGGAAGTAGAGGAAATTATTGTTACTGGTGGGGGAGCGGATTATTTTGCATCTGATTTAGATAATCCATTTGCCAAAGTAAGACCTGAAATGGGGATATATGGGTATTATCCCCGCAGTAAATTTTTACAACCAGAATTTGAACAGGTTTTATTGGATGGTTTAAGCCGTTTTCCGCATGTTGATGTTCAGTTTAATACAGAATTAAAATCCTTTTCTCAGACTGGCTCAGATGTAACCGCTATCTTATATCAAAATGAAAAGCAGGCAAATTTTGAAGTGCATTCTAAATACTTATTCGGGTGTGATGGAGGAAGAAGTACAGTCAGAAAGTTGTTAGGGATTTCCTGGAAAGAAATAGGCAGCAAGAAAAATGGCTCTAGTTTTGAAGAACCGTGGATTATACTTGATTTAGATAATGACGAAATAGATAGCTGTCATACAGCATTTTATTGTGATCCGCCTCGCCCGTCTATGAATGCTGCTACTAGCAAGGGACAGCGGAGATTTGAATTTATGGTACTACCTGGAGAAGATAAGGAAGAAATGCTATCTGATAAAGTGTTATCTGAGTTGTTAGAACCCTTTCTTGAATATAATTCAGAAGATGTTGTTAAACGTGCAGTAGTAACATTTAATGCATTGGTGGCAGAAGAATTTCAAAAAGATCGCGTATTATTATTGGGGGATGCAGCTCACCTTACTCCTCCATTTGCAGGGCAGGGTCTCAATTCTGGGATACGTGATTCCTATAATGCAACATGGAAAGTTGCGGCAATTTGTAAAGGATTAATGCATCCGACCACAATTAATAGTTACCAGATTGAACGGAAAGAACATGTAGAAGCCATGATTAAATTAGCTGTTGGAATGGGGAATTTTATCTTAACAACAAGTAAAAAGCGAAAATTGATTAGGGATCTGGCTTTTGCATTTATGTCAATAATCCCACCGTTAAAAAGATATGTGACAGAAATGAGATTTAAACCAAAGCCAGTATGTAAAGAAGGATTGTTTATTGATATTAACAAAGACGAAATAGTGGGTACGATGATTCCGCAGCCTAATATGATGTTCGAAGATTTAAATTTCAGGAAGTTCGATGAAGCTTTAGGAGACAACTTTGCATTGGTTAAAGTTGGTGATCCCAATTATATGAAGTTTCCTGATCTATCACACGAGGTATGGGGAGCAATCGAATTTACGAAAGTGACTGTGCTTCCAAAGGATTATTTGCCACATTCTAGGGAGGATGAGATCGTAGTCTCAGATATATCTGGGAAATTTAAGGATTATGCGGGGAAGTTGATATTAGTTAGACCTGATAAATATATTGCAGGTGTATTCTCAAGCGAAGATGCAAATCATTTTTCTGATAATTTCAAGAATATTATGCAAATTATGGGAGAAGACAATAAAATAATCATGAACAAAGATGTTATTTAAGTAAACAATGAATAAAGGAATAAAAGGGGAATTCAAAATGATTAAACCATTTAAGTTAGGTTGCTTAAATTTTAAAACAAAAAATATAGAGGCGATGAAAGATTATTATACGAGTGTAATGGGTTTAACAATCGTAGAAGAACAGGATGGGACTATTTACCTTAGTACAGGACTGGATCATCATAATATTATTTTAACTCCTGCAAAAGAAAGTGATCTAGCTTCGATAGGTTATCAGGTGAGTAATGAATCATTAGAGGAAATAATAGAAAAGCTTGATGCATTACGAATCGATGCACAAATTAAAACTGATGCACAACCAGGTATATCAAAAATGATTGAAGTAAAGGATCCTAGCGGAAATGTGATTCAATTATATAATGCAATTGAGATGACTGCGCCTGGTTATAAAGAAAATGGAATAGTCCCAATTAAATTAGGTCACTTGGCACTAGGGTCTCATAAACCTAAGGAAACGATTGCTTTTTATAAAGATATATTTAATTTTACCTATACAGATACGATTGGAGAGCGTGCAACATTTTTAACATGTAATAATGATCACCATGTTCTCAATGTATCAAATACTGGAATGTCCTATTTGCATCATATTGCATTTGAATTAAAAGATGCTAGTCATCAAGTTGTCAGTTCAGATATTCTTGCAAAAAATGATATTCCAATTGTTTGGGGTCCAACAAGACATACTGCAGGCCATAATATAGCAACGTATCATCATGATCCAGATTTAAATTTAGTTGAATTATTTATTGATATGGATGTACTTATTCCAGAATTAGGCTACTTTTCTCCACGCCCATGGCATGAAGAGTTACCATTAAAACCAAAGTTATGGAATGATAATGCTGCTTGGTCAACGAATTATGAAACGACGTTACTTGATTCATCCAAAAAGAGATTTTATCTATGATGAATTATCGTATTATTAAAAAGGTTAAATTTTTTTCATCATATAATGTATTGCAATTTTTAAAAGTTGATGATATTAGGGGAAATCTAAGTTAGAGAAAATACTATTTTATATTCTAGGGGGAGTTTTAATGTTTAAAAAAAGGGGTTATTTTTATTTAACTTTATTATTTTTTATATTTGTTATCCTCAGTGCTTGTAGCAGTGGGGGAGGAAATGAATCCAAGGCTAAGGATGCTTCAAGTAAGACCTTGAACTATTCGCATTTTTGGCCAAGCCACCATCTGGTTCATACGAACGTGCTGGAAGTTCTTCAGGACAATTTAAAAGAGGATGAAGGAATTGATATGGAAATATATCCGTCTGGACAATTAGGAACACCGGATGCTCAATATGATATGGCAGTGACTGGGACAGCTGATATGTCTTTATCTGTACATGGTTATACTCCAGGAAAGTTTCCATTAATGTCAGTAAGTGATTTACCTTTTTTAGCGAATTCTTCTGAAGAGGCATCGGAAATAATTTGGGAGCTATATAAAGATTCCCCAGATCTCCAAAATGAACATAGTGAAGTGACTACTTTATGGATATTTGCAGGAGAACCGAATCAGCTTTTAAGTACAGGGAAACCAATTGAGAGACTTGAAGATTTAAAAGGATTAAAAGTCAGATCTCCTTCACCAATTTCAACTGAGCTTATTAAAGCATGGGGAGGAGTTCCAGTTTCAATGCCAGTGAATGATATTTACGAATCATTGGATAAGGGAATCATTGATGCTGCAATGGCTGGTATGTCAACGTTATTCGATTTAAACTTACATGAAGTTGTTGATTATGTTACAATCGGAAATTTTTCCACTTCATCATTGTTTTCAGTCATGAATACGGATACCTTTAATGGATTGCCTGAAAATTCACAGGAATATTTATTATCTATTGGAGATGAAATGTCCAGTCTTGCAGGTGCAGCATTGGATGAAGCGGGAGAAGAAGGCTATAACCAAGCTGAAGAGAGCGGTATTGAAATTATTGAGTTAGATGATGCTGAAATAGTGAAATGGCAAGAGGCAGCTACTCCAGTAATTGAGGAATGGATTGCTGATATGGATAAACAGGGATTACCTGGAGAAGAAATATACGAAAATTTACAACAAATAAAATAATAATATATAATCAGAAGGCTATATTGTCAATACAAATGTTAAATAGTTGTGGGCAGTAAACAGGTATAAATAGGAATAATACTTACCCACGACTCCCTTTAACTTTTATTGATGCAATTTCAGCCGAATGTATCATTTCAAGAGGGAAAAATAACGAATATCAACAGGTTTCCCCTGTGTTATTAATGTGTTGAGAGGTGAGTGTAATTGAAATCTAATCAATTCGAAGGTTTAATAAATCGACTAGAAGCATTTATAAGTGTTATTACTAAAGTTTTAAGTAAAGCCTCAAGCATCCTTCTTTTTTTGATGATGTTTTTAACAGCGGCAGATGTTATAGGACGCTTTACTTTTAACAAACCTGTTACGGGTACGTATGAATTATCAGGTTTAACTTTAGTGTTAATTATTTTTTTTAGCTTGGGTTCAGCACAAATGGAAGGGGCACATCTTGAAATTGATGTATTAACAAATTCAATGAAACAAAAAACGCAAAATCTTATAAATGGTGTTACGTCTTTCGTTTTGTTTATCCTTCTATGTTTAACAACTTGGCAATTATTTGAATATGGTTTAAGAACTTTATCAGGGAATCAAACTAGTGGAGATTTAGGATTACAATTATATATATTTATATTTTTGGCAATGATTGGTTCCTTGGCTTTTACTTTAACTTACTTTTTACAAATAATAAAGTCGTTTAGTACAGGACGTGAGAAATAATGAGTAGTGAAATGATAGGGGTTATAGGTATTATATTGTTGGTTATCTTAATCCTTCTAAGAGTATCAGTTGGTCTATCGTTACTATTAGTTGGGTTTGTTGGGATAGCTTGGTTAAATGGTTTTGATGCTGCCTTAGCTCAATTGGGCTCATCCACTTTTGGAATTGCGAATAATTATTCGTTAACCGTTATTCCTTTATTTGTTTTAATGGGAATGTTTTTATCTAATACAGGCTTAGGAAATGATTTATTTGTAGCTGTTGAAAGATGGATTGGTCATTTTCGTGGAGGACTTGCAATTGCTACGATTGGCGCCTCATCAATATTTTCTTCTATTTCTGGTTCAGCAAATGCTACGACAGCAACATTAACTAAAATATGTGTTCCCGAAATGAAAAAATATAAATATAATACAACCTTTTCTACGGCTGCAGTAGCGGCAGGCGGCACGTTGGGATCGTTAATTCCGCCAAGTGTGCTGTTGATATTATATGGTGCACTGACTTCAGAAGCTATTGGTCCTTTGTTAATTGGGGGATTATTGCCAGGTATACTTATGGCTTTAGCATTCATCATAATGATTAATGTTCAAGTTCGTTTGGATCCGTCAAAAGCTCCACGAAGTGCCGTAAAGTATTCTTGGGGTGAAAGGTTTCGCTCTTTAAAAAGTGTTTGGGCGTTTTTAGTTATTTTCCTAGTCAGTATTGGTGGAATCTATTTTGGAATATTTACACCGACGGAAGCGGGGGGAATTGGAGCAATTTCGGCATTTCTTCTTACTCTCTTAACAAAACGATTAAACTTTAAAATATTAATGGAATCATTAGATGAATCTGTGCGAATTTCTGTCATGATTTTTCTTGTTTTGATAGGCGCTGGGTTATTCGGAACATTTTTGGCATTAAGCAGAATTCCAATGTATTTAACAACATTTGTAGGTTCATTGGATTATTCTCCATATATTATCTTAGCTATGATTCTAGTTGTATACTTTTTCCTTGGTATGTTTTTAGAAGGGATAGCCATCATGGTTTTGACATTACCAATTGTTTATCCATTAATTATTCAATTAGGATTTGATGGACTATGGTTTGGTGTGATTGTCATAATGATGATTAATATCGGAGTGTTAACGCCACCTTTGGGATTAAGTGTATTTATTATTAGCAGTATTGTTAAAGAAGTGCCAATTGGACAAATATTTAGAGGGGTAATTCCGGCAATTATCACAATGGTGATGTTTGTTATCATTTTAATTATTTTCCCTGAAATTGTTACATTCCTGCCTCATTTATCTGGGCAATAGCTAAATTACAATATTAGAATTTAAGAAATGAAGGAGTATGAAATGTGTATAACAAAAAGAAAGAAATAACAGAAGTCATGTCACATGTTCACACTGGTGATACACTTATGGTTGGCGGATTTGGATTGATTGGAAGTCCGTTGACTTTAATTGATGCACTCACAAAACATACTGCTCGCAATTTGACAATAATCAGTAATAATGTCGGAGAAGCTGGTGAAGGGTTAGGTTTATTATTAAGGCAAGGAAAAATAAAAAAGGCGGTCGGCTCTTATTTTACGAGTAATCGCGAAGCAGTCCAATATTATAATGAAGGCAAGATAGAGATTGAATTACTCCCTCAAGGCACATTATCTGAAGCAATTCGTGCGGGTGGAGCGGGAATTGGCGGATTTTATACGAAAACAGCTGTTGGAACAGAACTTGCCCAAGGAAAAGAAACAAAAGTAATTGATGATGAGACGTATTTATTTGAAAAGGCATTAAGGGCGGATGTTGCGCTAATTCGTGCGCGAAAAGCGGATACAAAGGGGAATCTCGTTTATTATAAAACAGCTCGTAATTTTAATCCAAATATGGCGACTGCTGCGAAATATGTTGTTGCAGAAGTAGATGAAATTGTTGAAGCAGGCTCACTGTCATCTGAAGAAATCGCCACACCTCATTTGTACGTCGATGCCATCGTTTTAAGTGAACGGATTTTGACGAAGGTAGGGGTGGTGAAAAATGGACATTAAAAATAGGATTGCCAAGCGCGCTGCCGAAGAAATCACCCCATATTCGGTTATTAATTTAGGAATTGGTATTCCCACTTTAGCTGCCAATTATTTGGAGGAAGCGTATTTTGATTTACACACTGAAAATGGGATGTTAGGTGTTACTTCTGTCGCAGAAACTGATGTGGATCCGAATCTTGTAAATGCAGGTAAACTTCCAGTAGGTGAAGCAATTGGTGCTGCTTATTTTCATAGCGCAGATTCGTTTGCGATGATTCGCGGGGGACATGTTGATGTCGCTATTTTAGGAGCACTTCAAGTCGATGAGCAAGGAATGGTTGCGAATTGGTCTGTTCCTGGAAAAGGAATTATCGGTGTAGGAGGGGCAATGGATTTATTAACAGGGGCAAATAGAATAATAATTACGATGAGTCATATGTCCAAAGATGGTTCTCCTAAATTTGTTGATCAATGTACATTACCAATTACCTCTACGCGAAAAGCTGATGTCATTATTACGGATTTAGCAGTGTTTAAATGGAAAAAGGATGGCTATGAACTAGTTGATTTAATGGGAGATGCCTCAATTGAAGAGGTTGAAAAAAATACTTCAGCGAGTTTCAGAGTATCTGCACAACTGCGAAAGGAGCATGGTGATGAATGAAGTCGTAATAATAGATGCTGTTCGTACTCCAATTGGCCGCTATCGTGGTGCATTGAAGGACGTTCGTCCAGACGATTTAGGTGCGATTGCAATTAAAGGATTATTGAAGCGGAATAGTAAGGTTCCCATCGCAGAAATTGATGATGTTATTTTTGGAAATGCAAATGGTGCAGGGGAAGAGAACCGTAACGTGGCACGGATGTCACTTTTACTTGCTGGATTACCTGAAACAGTAAGTGGTACAACTGTTAATCGTCTTTGTGGATCAGGACTCGATGCAGTTAGTATGGGGGCCCGTTCTATTTTAGCGGATGAAGCAGATATTATTATTGCAGGTGGCACAGAAAGCATGACACGCGCTCCATTTGTGATGCAAAAACCAGATGTCTCCTTTCAACGAGGTAATATGGAATTATGTGATACGACAATCGGTTGGCGGTTTGTGAATCCAAAGTTACAAGAGATGTATGGAACGGATTCCATGCCGGAAACAGCGGAGAATGTTGCGAAACGATTTCAAATTTCGCGTGCTGCCCAAGATGAATTTGCAGTTTCCAGTCAACAGAAGACCAAGGATGCAATGGATTCAAATCGCTTCCAGGAAGAAATCATTCCTGTCGTTCTACAGGATAGCAAAGGAAATGAAACAGTTGTTGCTGCGGATGAACATCCACGTCCAAGTACAACTGTAGCGAAATTAAATCATTTAAAACCGTTATTTGCAGGTGGAACGGTCACTGCCGGAAATGCATCTGGTGTGAATGATGGTGCTTCCGCAGTTTTACTAATGAGTGCAACACGTGCAAAAGAACTTGGTTTACAGCCCATTGCAAAATTTATAGCATCAGCTGCGGCAGGTTTAGAGCCAGCGGTGATGGGTCTTGGACCAATATATTCTACCCATAAATTATTGAAACGAACAGGGCTTTCGATACAGGATTTTGATTTAATCGAATTAAATGAAGCTTTTGCTTCTCAGTCGATTGCGTGCATGGAGCAGTTAAGTTTAGATGCAAGAAAAGTAAATGTCAATGGTGGTGCAATTGCTTTAGGTCATCCCTTAGGAGCAAGTGGTGCAAGAATTTTAACAACACTTATTCATGAAATGAAAAAACAGGATGTCAAGCGTGGATTGGCAACAATGTGTATCGGTGTTGGTCAGGGAATTTCATTAGCTGTTGAGAATTTAGATTGAAATTTGTTTAGGTGTTTACCCCATCTTATAACGTGAACTGTCCCTATAAGACCATCAGTTTTACATCCAGACCGTCAGCGCTTTGTACGAGCCAATAAGCTAGGTTTAAATTATGAAAGGGGTGCATTAGAACATGACTTTGAAAGAAAAATTGCAAGAGGATCAAAGTTTGAGCGAACTCTTGAAAGAAATCCAGGAACTGAACAAGTTGATAACCAGTTATATTCGGGTCCAGATGAACGAAGAAACAGTAAAGGATCTGACGATCGAGAGCCAACTCGGACGAATCCGTACGAACTCCAACAACATCATCATGAACATGGAGTCGATCTTAACGAGGCAGGAAGAACTTATCGAGAAAAGCAACGAAGCCTAGCGCAGGGTTTTGATAGATGGACGCAAGCAAATTCAAGAGAACAACAGCCAAACGATCAGTAAATTGAACGAACTGGAAAAGAGCAATCAAAGTCAGTTGAACAGTATCAACGAGGAAATAAGCAACAGCACGAATAAGATGCAAAACGATCTCAACCAAGTCGTAAACGAAGCCAGGAAAGAGAGCAAGGATTTAGTCTATAAAGCAAAAAAAGGGGCAATGGCTGCTTACTGGGGAGATGCTTTTAAATACGGTCTGGCAACAAGTGTAATCGCAGTACCTGTTATTTAAGGGGTAAGTTGGTTGTTCTTGCAAAAAAGAGGTTGCCTTGATGGCAACCTCTATGCCTTTAGGCAAGTAAGTGTTTAGTCTTCTTCTTGATAATTTAGATCAATTGTAATTTCGTTTTCATTGATTGAAAAATTTACATTCCAGCTTGGATATATTTGAAACTTTTGATTTTCTTTTACTTCCAAAACAGCATGTATTTCTTCATAATCCTTTGAGATAAAGACTATTTTTTTGTATCTTTATTAAGAAAAACATTAATTTCCTTGTTATAGTTAATTTTTAGGTTTTCAAAATTTATATTATTCATTTGCTTACCTCTTTCATAATACTTTTCCGTTTTTATCTAATGAAGCTTTTCTTTTTCCATCTTTCTTGAGTTTCCATTTGTGTAATGGAGTCGCTTACTATCTGAGGACGTCTTACAGCACTCCCTAAGAATCTTTTCCGAGAGTCACCATTACTAACAACTTTTCTAGATTTAGGAGTGGCAAGTGAAGAACGATTTGAATATTTACCTGAAGTTCCTACTTTCAAAGAACAAGGGTATGATTACTCAGGCACAGTTTGGAGAGGAATTGTAGCTCCTAAGGGTACACCACGAGAAATTGTTGAAAAAATAAATGAAGCTATTATGAAAGTGTCGGAAACTGAAGGCTGGCTTGAGTTTCAAGAAAAAAATTATCAAGTAAATGATCCAGTAACACCAAAAGAACTTGATGAAGATTTTCAAAAGAAATCGAGGAGCGAAGTGAATTTTTAAAAGAATTCAGTTTATGAGACAATAAAAATACCAAGGCGATTAGATACTAAGTACAATCAAACTAAAAAATCCAAAGGATATAGATATTATGATACAGAACTTTTTCACAGAACTCAAAGAAGTCATTCAAGATGCTATTGGCCCCTTTCTTTCCGTTTTATTTTAAAAGCCAGCAATCTCACATTGAATGACTCAGCATTTATGAGAAGATTTGTTATTATTTTGAATGTACCTTAGTATTTAGTGAATAATTTTAAGTAGCTTAAAGAGATATTGCAAGTTTATAAAATAAGAAAATGGAAGTCCCCAAAGTAGTGTAGAAACTTTTAATAAAAGTTCTTCTATAATTGGGGCTTTTATGATAGTTGGGTTAAACAATGAGTTAACGCATAGAACGTTTCGGGGAGACCCGAGACATTAGTTGAAGTAATAAGCACACTAAATGAAAAAGGTCTCAGTTGAACCAATGTCCAACTGGGACGAGTAGGGTGATTAGAATAGTAATTAATGCTAATACATTTAAGCACTTCCTACTTTTTGTTAAAGTGAGCTATTTTAATTAGTATTCATTAAAAAAGATTTTATCCCGAATTAACTGGCAGTAAGACCCCCAACTTCAAGAATTAAAGGTGAAAACGGGAATTGTAAGTGGGGGACAATTGCCAGTTAATCCCCGATTGGTTCAACTAACGTTCATTAGGGGATGAAAAGAAAACCCCTACTGAGCGAAGTTTCACTTTATGTAAATCTACTACTTAAGACACTATGATAAACTACCATTCATAAAATAGAATCCTAAAATCAATATGATTATAGGATGACGTACCCCCTTTTTTTGAGTATGATAAAATAAAGAAATTAGAATGGGGATTATAAAACGTGTTGAAAAAAGTGAAATCATATAAATGGGCCATCATCATTATTATTTTCATCGTAGTCATTACTGCAATACGTTTAACCTGGATGTCTTTTTTAACAACCCTAGACTACGCGAACAGTCCTGCGGCTGAAGAAGGGATTCTTGATTTACGGGGATGGGAACTTAATCAAAAACAAACACTCCAATTAAATGGTGAATGGGAATTTTATCCATCTGTGTTTCTTGAACCAAATGAACAGTTGGACAAGGAAGTTCCCATTTATTTAGATACGCCCTCTAATTGGAAAGCTGCATTTACGGAGGATGCTTCCTTTACATATGGAACATATCGGCTGCAGATATTGCTTGATGATGAGAGCACAAATGAAGTTGCGGTAAAAGTAAATAAATTAAATAATGCTTCTGCGTTTTATGTTAACGGTGAACGAGCTGGTGAGTCTGGACAAGCTGCTGTAACCGAAGAAAATCATGAAGGAAGTGGAGTCCCTTATTCTGTCTCTTTTCAGCCGAACCAGAATAAAATTGAGCTCATGATTCATGTCTCCAGTAATCGCCGAGACGGAGGAATTACGAAGCCAATTCGATTTGGCACTGAAAATGCAATTCAGTTTCAAAATCTTCTATCATTGGGCTTACAGCTCTTACTTTGTGTTGTCCTCATCCTGCATAGTGTTTATGCCCTTATCTTGTATTTCATGCGTTCGTCCCTGAGTAAGGGTCTTTTATATTATACCTTACTGCTTGTGGCCGCTATTTTTACCGTCCTTGGCTCTGACGATAAAATATTATTTAACTGGATTTCCGTTGGATATGATTGGGAAATAAAATTAGTCTACATGGCATATGTTGGCGTGGGAGCATTTATTCCACTAGTAATCAAACAAATCTTTCCAAACATTGTTCATAAAAAAGCTTTACGATACTTCATAATGTATTGCTTTGGATACACATTTTTTATTTTATTAGCATCACCAGCAAATATATTCCAAACAGCTAAGATATTCCTTTTTGCGGTCTTTTTCTTTTCAATTTTCGTATCGACGTTCCATTTCCGAAAGGCAAAGATTGATAAAGGGGAAGGGATTTTTCTTATCCTTAGCTGTTTAAGCATTGGAAATAATATTTTATGGTCTTCTATTAAAACGAATACATCTTTGGACATGATGCATTATCCATTTGACCTGATTATTACTGTTCTCTGTTTTACGGCTTTTTGGTTTAAACGATTCTTTCGCACGACATCAGAATCAGAAAAACTTGCGGAAAAATTGCAATTAGAAAACCGGCGCAAAGACGATTTCTTGGTAAATACATCACATGAGTTAAGAAATCCTTTACACGGAATGACAAATATTGTTCAAAGTCTTTTAGATGATAAAAAAAATCCACTGAATAAGGAGCAGCAAAAAAGCTTATCCGTCCTGGTTCATATAAGCAATCGGATGAACTTTATGTTGAATGATTTATTGGATGTCACGAGACTAAAGGAGAAAACTGTTCAATTAAATATCAAAAAAACAAAGGTGCAATCTGTAGTTGCTGGTGTAATCGATATGACCAGATTAATGGCGGCTGGAAAACCAGTTCAGTTACGGACAGAAATACCTGATACATTTCCTGCAGTGATGGCAGATGAAAATCGCTTCATTCAAATTCTTTTTAATTTAATTCATAATGCGATCAAATTTACAGACGAGGGAACAATCACCATTCATGCAACAAAGGATAAAGAAATGGCTTATCTTCATATAGAGGATACGGGAATTGGTATTGGAAAAGAGGATTTAGAGCAAATATTTGCTCCATATGAACAGGCAGAAGTGAATGCGAAAAGGGCTAGTGGCGGATTTGGATTAGGATTACATATATGTAAGCAGTTAGTAGAATTACATCACGGAACATTAGAAGTTCAATCCGAACCAGGAAAAGGATCTACTTTTATTTTTTCCTTACCTTTGTATAAAGGGAAAGCTGTTGATGAAGAGGAAAGTTCTACTATCCCTTTGGTGAAAGAAGCAGTTAACGAAAGTCTAGCTGCTGCTAATGAACAACCTACGTTGAATGTGGATGAAACATTAAAAGAAACGAAAATAAGAATTCTAATTGTAGATGATGATCCGATTAATCTTCGTATACTATCTACTATTTTGGAAAGAGAAGATTATCAGATTCGTAGTGCAATCAGTGCATCCCAGGCAATTGCAAAGCTTGAGATGGAATCATATGACCTCGTTATTTCTGACGTGATGATGCCCCAGGTTTCCGGCTATGAATTAGCAAGGATTATTCGAGAATGGTATACTATTTCTGAGCTGCCTATATTGCTGTTAACGGCAAGGACCCGAACGGAGGATATTTTAACAGGCTTTAAATCCGGAGCGAACGATTATGTTACGAAACCAGTCGATGCATGGCAGTTAACAGCTAGAGTGCGTGCTTTAACGAATTTAAAAACATCTGTAGAAGAACGTGTTCGTATGGAAGGTGCATGGCTGCAATTACAAATTGAACCACATTTTATTTTTAATACATTAAATTCCATTGCTGCACTTAGTAATATTGATATTGAAAAAATGCAAAAACTGCTTGAGGTATTTAGTAATTATCTGCGTTTTAGCTTTGATTTCCACAATGCAGATCCAGTTATTCCTTTAAAAAAAGAGCTATCTTTAGTTCATTCTTATTTATATATTGAAAAAACTAGATTTGGTGATCGCTTAAACATTGTGTGGGAAGTAGAAGCAAATATGGATAGATGTATCCCCCCACTAACAATACAGCCGCTTGTAGAAAATGCTGTAAAACATGGTGTCATGAAAAATGCACAAGGTGGAACAGTTCTTATTCAAGTTGTAGAAGAGTCAGAGCAAATGACTATTTCTGTACAAGATAATGGAAAAGGAATGACAGAAGAAGAGGTCAAGCAGCTTTTCACAGAGAACACTGCTAAGGAACGAACAAGTGTAGGTTTACGAAATGTGAATCACCGTTTAAAACAATTCTATGGGGAAAGATTAATCGTTCAAAGTGCACCAAACGAAGGGACGACGGTAAGTTTTCATATTCCTGTGGGAAAGGGAATTTAGGGTGGTGCGGGGAGCCGCGCGGTTTCGACAAAAGTGCGCGCATGAAATAGCAATAGGCGCGCGTGAAAGGGGATTATCCGCGCGTGAAAGCGGGATAGCCGCGCATGAACGAGTTTGATGCGCGGGTCAGGCAGTTTCATGCGCGGAGGAACAAGATTGATGCGCGCGAATACGGTCTTGATGACGCGCGGGGTTGTCAGTTTGATGCGAGCAAACACACGGTCTTTACCGCGCGAGTCGCCCCTAATATAAAAATGGTGATGAATAACGATACGTCATTCATCACCAGAGGTAGTGCTTAAATTCCAATTGCTCGTTTAAATTAATTTATTTTTTTCCTGCGAGTGCCGAAAAGTAACAGGAATCCTGCAACTAAAATAAGTGTTCCAATGAATGCATTTGTATACATATTTGTTGCAGTACGAGGTAACTTTTCTCCTTGTGCGTTACTTCCAGAAGGAGCTGGTTTTACTTGTTCTAGCTTTTGATACGCTGATTCTAAAGAGGAGAGTGCATTCTTAATATCTTGACTTGAAGCCTTTGCATCATTCAGTTCTTTTTCAGCTTGTTGTAATGCACTTTCTAAATCATTCCAGCTATCTTGCGTGTAATCATGATCCGATAAGTTTTCATCACGTATCTTATCTATCAAATCTTGAAGATCGGACTTATCTGCTTCTGGCTTTTCTTCTTTAACCGGTTGTAAAGCTTTAAATGCCGCGACTAACTTTTCCACTTGGTCATTTACTTCTGCTTGCGTTACATTTGGATTATTTAAGACATCTTTTGCTGCATGAAGAGCCTTTTCAAATGCTAGCCAACTTTTATCTGTATACGCTTCTTTAGAAAGATTGTTACTATCTTTCACAAGATTTTCGAGTAATTGTTTATTTACTTCTGGTGCTTTTTCAATTTCCTTTAGGTTCGTATACGCTTCAATTAATTGGCCTAATGCTGTATCGACTTCTTCTTGTGTAGCATTTTCATCAGCTAATACTGTTTGTGCATGGTTTAGAGCATCTTCCAGCGCCTTCCAGCTTTCTGATGTATAGACTTCTGCTGGTAAATTTTTACCTAGGATATCATTTGTCAGTTTTTCTAGTAATGATTTGTCAACTACAGGTTCAGGGTCGATTACTTTCAAATTCGCATAAGCATCTGTTAAGTCTAAGAAAGCTTGGTCGACGTCTTCCTGTGTAGCATTTTCATTAGCCAATACATTTTCTGCATGGTGCAGTGTATCCTCTAAATTCTTCCAGCTATCCGGTGTATATGCATCTTCTGATAAGTCTTTTCCATAGACATCATTGGTCAATCCTTCTAATAATGATTTATCCACTGCTGGCTCACCTGGTGCTGGTTGTAAGTTCGTATAAGCATTTGCTAGATCTTTTAATGCTTGATCCACTTCTTCTTGTGTTGCTTGGTCATTATTTAATACTTCTCTTGCATTGTTTAGTGCTTCTTCCAAAGCATTCCAGCTATCTGAAGTGTAATCGCCTTCTGCTAGATCTTTGTTTTCAATATTACTTTTTAGTTTTTCTAGCAATGATTTGTCAACGACAGGTTCAGGATCGACTTCTTTTAGATTCGCATAGGCATCTGTTAAGTCTAAGAAAGCCTGGTCGACGTCTTCCTGTGTTGCATTTTCATCATTAAATACAACATCTGCATGGTGTAATGCATCTTCTAGATTATTCCAGCTTTCTGGAGTATATGCGTCTTCAGATAAATCTTTATCATGGATATCCTTTGTTAACTCTTCTAATAGTGATTTATCCACTTTGGGCACGACAGGTGCTGGTTGTAAATTTGTATAGGCATCTGCCAGATTCTTTAATGCCTGATCGACTTCTTCTTGGGATGCTTGGTCATTGTTTAACACATTTTCAGCATTTTCCAATGCGTGCTCTAACCCATCCCAAGTTTTGGAAGTATAATCTTCTGGTTGTAATTCTTTATTATCAATGTTTGTTTTTAAGTCTTCTAATAATGACTTATCTACGGGATTTTCTGGTTTTGTTTTTTCTAAATCTAAAAAGGCATCTTGTAAATCCTCATAGGCTTTGTCGACTTCATCTTGTGTGGCATTTTCGTTATCTAAAACTTCTTTCGCATTGTTTAATTTATCCTGGAAATACTTCCATGATTCCTCCGTATATCCATCATTTTCAATGTCATTTGTTGCATCGACTAACTTTTCAAGTTTTTCTTTATCTGTTGTATAGATACGGAAATCTTTTGTTTCTGTAATAGAAGCGCCATCCTTTGTTGCGGTTACTTCCACTGTATAGGAACCATCGGGTAAATCATGAACGGGAGTATATGTCCAAAGTCCAGTGTCATCATTTACTTCTGCAGTGCCACCTATGTTTTCGATGATATTCCCGTCTTGATCTTTGATGACGAGAGTAACATCAGCACCTTCTGTAACGATTCCGTTAAATTCCGGTTGAGAAGTATCTACTTGCTCTGATGGTGAATGAATATTTAAATTTAGTTCTTCTTTTTTCTCTAAATTATTTCTAGCTTCTTGCAATGCTGATAAAGTTTCATTCACTTCGTTTTGTGTTTTGTCTGCATCTGTTAATACGTCTTGTGCTTCTTTTAAGGCAGTCTGAAACTCTTCCCAGCCACTAATGTAATTATCTTCTTGTAAGTTTTCTGAAGTACGAACTTCAGATTCTAAATCTTTCTTATTTACATGAAGAATAAAAGTAAAAGAACTACCATCAGAAAGCACATTACTATTTCGTGTTACTTTTCCAGTTTCTTTGTCAACAGGAATGAATACGTTCGTATCTAGAATATACAAATAGAATTCTTGGTCAGCTATATTTACATCATCTACTTGTAAAGTAATGTCCGTGTCCTTCCAATTCGTTTTATCTACTTTAAATACGCGATCCATTTGTTTGGTGGATTTTGTTGTATCATTGCGATGTTTTAAATCGGCTGGTAATTTTTCATTTTCTATTTCAGAATGAAATGCAGTAGACATTCCGTTATCACTGAAAATGAAAAAGGATTTATCGTTTGCGATTGCTTCAGAATTGGCTTGATTTGTTTCCTTTATTTCATTTCCTAAAGCAATGGTGAGATTTGCTCCATTAATTTGGGATATCGATTGTTTTTGAGATAGGTTTCCGTTTTCGTCACGGCCAATCCCAGTAATCCGATTTCCATACCCTTCGTTGTTGTTCGCTTCCCACATTGGTGAGCCGTCACTAGCAACATAATCGATGGAATTGTCATTGTCATCTTTCAATGTCAGACCATATTTTAAAGCTAAGTAACTGTTTACTTTACTTCGTTCATCATCATTTAATTTGCGATCAAAAAGGATAGTTTCTGCAATCATTCCATTAAACCGACTTGAATGACCTGCACCAATATAATATCTTCCACCCGAAGTATCAGTGGCAAATTGCGTCGTATTATCTGCTGTTTTGTCTAACGTGTTCCCATTTAAGGAAAGTGCCCAATCATTTTCTGCACTCCAAATATTTAGCATTGCTCCATCTTTTAACTCATAATTATCTACTTCAACATTTATTGCATTTGTCCTACCAAAATAGGTGTTGATCGTGTTATCTTTTGCATTATATAAAGCTGTTGAGCCTTTTCCGCCAAACTCCCAAGGAAATCCTTTTCCATCGCTTGATTGAATAGAAAATACTTCCCGTGCTGGGTCTTCTATATTAAAATCATTCGCGGAACGTGTATACATCGCCTTTTCAGTTTGAAGTCCACCATTAAAGTTCATTGCATTAGGGATATAAGGGTTGTCTGTTTCCTTTTCCCAGCTTTTGTTATCGACTAAATCGATTAGCGAGGTGATATTCGTTCCATCCATTTCTGCACTTTGCTCGACATCGACCCAGGAAATTAAGCCATCCTTTACACCGCCTGGACCATTTTCGTCAGCTGCTGCGACCTCTTTCGATAATGCTGCTGTTGAGAAATTACTCAGTATCAACGTCAAAGCTAATATAATAGCAAACGTACGATTCAGCAGGTGACGACGTTTTTTGTTGTTTCCCATTGTTATTTCATCCTCTCCTTTATTATAAAATTGTGCTTTCATATTTCCTATAAACACCTCCCCAGTAATCTTCATTTCTTATCACTCTGATAGAGAATATCAAACAAAACTCTACAATAACTCTACAAACTGTAAATAACCCGCTTTTTCTCCTTAATCAATAGGAGATTTTTATGACCGTGCTGTTAGTTGATGGAGTTTTAGGAGTAGGTTTTTAGAATTTCAGAAAATATTAATGTGAAGGAGAGAGCTGCACCAGCATGTTTACTTCAAAAATATGGTACTGTCCAGGACAACTATTTTAGAGAAAACCGTATCAAAGATTTATAAACGGCGAAATCAAAACTATAAAAAAAGGTTGAGATATACACTATCTGTGGCAGCTTTTCTTGTACATCATTCTCCCCGATTTTCAAGAAAACTATTGATTTACAATACAAAACGATAGCAAATCAAACGCTATAAACTGTCAACCACTCGTTTTACGATAAAGCATCTTAATTGTTCATTTCCTGCTTAGCATTTGTTATAATATTTAAATAGATTATATGGAAGAACATATTGGAAGTATGATTCACTCCTGATTCGTTTTTGGTTGAAATGTTCTTAAATCAAGGGGGATCTTTATGAAAGTGCTACTAGTGGATGATGAAGCTTTAGCATTGGACTTTTTAGAATTTCAGCTTAATAAAATTGATCATATCGATGCGATTCGGAAAGTTACCTATTTGGATATAGAGAAAAGCACCTCTCTATTAGAAGGCATTGATGTTCTTTTTTTAGATATTGAAATGCCGGAAATGAACGGAATAGAGCTTGCAGAAAAGATTCTTGAAATAAATGCAGATATATCCATCGTTTTTGTTACTGCCTTTAAACAATATGCTGTACAGGCTTTTGAATTAAATGCATTGGACTATATTTTAAAACCTCTTGAATTTGAGCGATTAAAGAAAACGTGGAATAGAGTGAAGAAGAACGTTAATCAGTCAGTAGAACAGCCCAAATCAATAGCTGAAAATCATACGTTAAGAATAAACGTCTCCAGAGAGTTATCATTTGAATTCATTCCAGGGAATCCTGAACTTATTCACTGGAGAACGACAAAATCCCAAGAATTATTTCTCTATCTACTGCATCACCAGAATGAAACCGTTCGTAAATCAAAATTGATAGAGTTGTTTTGGACTGAATTTGACCAGGATCGAGCATATTCTCAATTGTATACAGCAATCTATCATTTACGTAAAACGTTAAAAAAGTTTCATGATCATTTTCTTATTAAAAATGTTGGAGAAGGTTATAATCTAACTACCAAAAATGTCTATATTGATTTACAAGAGTGGGAAAGCAGGATAAGTACCCTTCCCCCTATACATAAGGACACCATTCATGACTATGAATTATGCATGCAGTTATATAGAGGAGCTTATTTAAAAGAAAACGACTATTTATGGGCAGAAGGTGAGCGATATCGTTTAGAACAATTATGGCTAAGAGTCGCTCACCAAATGGGCAATTATTATAGCCAAGAAAATGATAATAAAAGTGCGGAAATTTGGTATTTAAAAATATGTACAGCCCAACCAGAAGATGAAAATGCCCATTTTTCATTAATGAAATTATTCAATTCTCAAAAGCGCGGTGTCCTTGTAAGCCGTCAGTATCAAAAACTAGAAAAGGCATTACAGGAAATAGGCGTAGAGATTAGTCCTAATGTTAGAAGGTGGTATAAACAATGGGAGCGGGATAGTCGTTTTGTGGGGGAGAGGTGTTGAGTCAAAGAATAATATGCAATAAACAATCACAAAAAAGCGTCCTTGTTATCGTGGGACGCTTTTATATATAGACATTGTTTCAGATTGTTTAAAATATGCTATAAATAATATCAGTGTGATAAAGCATTTATGGGGCAGTTCACTCCCTTTGTTTTTTCTTTAGAAAGAGGGTGAAAATATGACAGTATTTGAATCACTAAAAGATTAATGATTTCCTTCGTAACGTTAATCGTAGTCATACTGTCAGAACAAAAAAAGTAACCACTCATTAACTGCTTAGCCAAGTGTTTAGATGGTTACTCCATCTTATAACGTGAACTGTCCCTGTAAGGACTATCACACAAAGACCGTTTCATGATCACGTATAACGGTCTTTATTTATGTTATGACCTTCTAATTTTATTGTTTATGACACCATAACTCTTAGTTTTCAAGCACATATTTATGTGAGTTTTTCCGCAATGTAAAACTTTCCTTCCCTAGATTCGCGGGGTGGAAATAAATCTTCGTGACTTTGGTTGCGCATCATTATACCCTCTTATCGATAAACAATTCATTGATTTATAATATTGAAGCTTTCTGCAAACTTTAATCCATTCATTCCATGCATGTCATTTGCTTGGTAATGCTTGGTTTACAAAAGATAGTGATTTTGGAGTACTGTTAATAATAATAGTCATCGTTTTCGCCATGTAGATTGTTGAATATTTCATATTGGAATTTGATACCCAGTAAGCGATTACTCCAAGTAATGCGGCAGTTGCCCAGCATCCAAATATATTTGGATCGATCTTTTGAAGCGCGTGATTATTAAAATAGGAAACTTTGGAGAGAGCATTTCTAAAATAGCTGAAAAGGGAATGGTATATTTTATTATAGAATTTTAAAGGCATTTTATCACTGTGCATCATTTTAAAAAAACTATAATTATCTTCTACAAATGAAAAGAAGGAAAGAAATGCTTGATAAGTTATCTTCTCTTTATCTTTTTTATTATTTCCCTTAAAAGATTTAAATGGTGTGATTAAACCTTCGACTATATCCTCGCATATTTCATTTAATAGATCTTCTTTCTTTTGGTAATGATTATAAAACGTCACACGGTTGAGATTAGAATGTTCGGAGATTTCACGAATGGTGATTTTCATGAACTCCTTCTGATTCATTAGTGAGATCAAAGCATGTTTCATTTTATTCCTACTGCGTATCATTCTTGAATCTAGACTTTTAGGTTTTTGTATGGAAGATTTGTTGTCTTGAACGAGTGGCTGTTCAACCTGCTTATCATTATCAAAGGTCTGAGTTAAGATTTTTTGTAGTGGCTTTGTTTGATTGATTATTAATAATTGTTTTGCGATGGATTCTGGGGTGTAGCGTGTGTAATTGTTAATCCAGTAGATAACAAGTCCTAAGGTAATTGATGAGAGATAAGCATTGTATATGATGGAATCTCGTGTATCAATTTTTACTGAATTATTGCCTACTGCAGAAACAACTCGAATTGAAAATTGGTTATAAATAGTGGAGTACAGTTTTTTGTAAATATAATCTAATTTCACCTTATGTGCGACAAGTACATTTTTAAAGAATGAAACATGTTTTGAAAAGTAGGAGAAGAAGTGGGTTATAAAAATATCTGGCTGCAGATAATTAATCTTGTGAATTTCTTTCTCAATTAAAGTAGCTACACTGCTAAGCAACTGTTCAAGCTTTTCATCGATTATAATATCCAATAAATGTTCTTTATCATGGAAATGGATATAAAAAGTAGCACGATTATAATTTGCAGTTTGCGTAATGTCATGAATAGTTATTGATTCAAAATCTGTTTCTTCCAGAAGTAATAAAAAGGCTTCCTTTATAGCATTGCGTGTTGTAAAAGTTCTCCGGTCAGTATATCCCAAGAATAATCATCCTTTCATATTATATTGAGGACTGATTGTAAGCAATTTTTAGTAGTAATCTAAAGGCAAATCTAGTAGAAACATAAGATGAATAAGAAATAGCTATTATTCATTATACATCAATACAAAGGTGAATGTTAGCAATGAAAAGAAAATTTTCACTTTTCTGGGCCATTCATAAGTTATTTCCATAATAGAATACACTACAATGTTGGCAATTATGTAAAATAAGCAGAGCTTTCTTAGACATATAGACTTCATCATTGACTATACTACAATTATGCAAAGTTTGACTATTGTAAAAACTAAACATCAAACGTAAGATGTTAGTGAATGGTCCATTCAAAGTAATCTATAGATTAATAGGAATTAGAAAAATAATAGATGGGGGGTTTGGCTATGTCATTTAAAGAAAAGACGGCTGTTGTTGTTGGTGGAGGCGGTGGTATTGGCAGAGGTATTTCTGAAGCATTGGCAGCTGAGGGGGCGCATGTTGTAATTTGGGATATGAACGAGGAACTAATGAAGGAAACAAAGCAAATGATTCAGAGTAACAATGGTTCTGTTTCATACATGAAAGTGAATGCCTTAGATCATGACATTGTACAAAGTTCTGCGGATCGAGTGGTTGAGGAAAATGGGAGTATTGATATGTTAGTAGTTACCGTTGGGGGAGGAGAATTTAGACCCTTTTCAGAATATACTTCAGAATTTTGGAATAAGCAATTCTCGTTTAATATAGACCCGGTGTTTAATTGTTTTCAAGTGGCGCTTAAGCCAATGATGGAACAAAAGTTTGGACGTTTGCTTTGTTTCATCTCAGCTGTTGGGGGAGAGCCAGGACTTGCTGCTTATCAAGCAGGAAAGGCTGCAAGTAAAAGCCTGGTAGAAACATTATCTGCTGAATATACAAGAGAAAATATTAACGTAAATTGCCTGATGCCTAACACCGTTCTTACGCCACTAACATTAAAAGCGTTTGAGGATTTGGATAATGGTGAGGAAGCACTTCGACAGATGATAGCCGGTATGCCTAAGGGAGCGAATACAGTAGAAAATGTTGCTAGGACAGTATTAAATATTCTTGGAGACGAACGATTAACTGGTCAATCCATAAGATTAACCTAGCCTCAGGTTTATATCTGCTGGTGAAATAAGTAAATATTTGGAGGTAAATAATTATGGCTAGCAAAGATGTGTTAAAGGAGTTACTTGTCAAACAGGAGATTACTGAAAGACTCTATACCTATTGCCGAGGCATGGACAGAATCGATAACGATCTTGCAAAAACTGTTTTTCATCCAGATGCAGTGCTTGATTATGAGGATACATTTCAAGGTAGTGGTTATGAATTTGTAGAATGGGTGGCAAATCAGCACCGTAGTCTGCTTGTTACATCTCATCAAATTTCAAATATTCTTATCGAGGTAGATGATGATAGCGCCGTTAGTGAGTCGTATGTAACGATGGCGGGAAGGATGAAAATTGAAGAAAATGAGTACGAGCAAAGGGTAAGAGGTCGTTATATAGACAAGTGGACATATCATGACGGTAAATGGGCAATCGAAAGACGGCAATTTGTTAATGATATGGGGGCGTTGTCTAACTTGACAAATGCACAACTCATTCCTGCATCTAAAGGATCAGGAAGGGATGATAAAACAGACTTTTCTTATACAGTACTAGAAAGCGTTTAAGGAAAGTATATTTACGCTATATGTGAAGGCATGTTAATGGCAATGTGTAATACATTAAAGTAAAAATAGGATAACTACAATACTAGGTTTATTTTGTAGTTATCCTATTTTAGTGATTTTTAGCAGAACTACATCTAATAATTTCATTAGCGTAATATCTCCATCAAATTTCGATGGTAGATACTGCAACTATTAATTTTGGAATGAAACAGAACTTTCTCTTTTTATCACCCCAGACCTAACGAAAATAAAGCGATTGCAAGTACTACTGATATAAGTGGCACGAGTACTGTGACACAGAAGAATGCTGGATACGCACTCTTATGAGTTTCACCAGATATAGCTCGAATAGTTGTTACAGTATATCCACCGTGTGGTAAAGAATCTAATGTTCCCGATGAAAGGGAAATCGTTCTATGGAGTGCTTCTGGACTAACACCCATATCTAAATAGTGCGATCCTAATATTGGTAAGGCGATTGTTTGTCCGCCAGAGGAAGAACCTGTTAACCCTGCAATTACAATTACTGCAATAGCCCCGCCAATTAATGGATCACCTGGGATATTTGTCATATAATTAACAGCTGTTTCAAACGCTGGAGTAACTTTCGCAACTCCACCAAATCCAACAACAGCAGCAGTATTTCCGATAGCAATTAAAGCACCTGTAGTTCCTTCGCCAACTGCCTTCCAAAAGTTTTTAAAATACTTTCGATTAAATAAACATGTTGTAAGTATCCCACTAAGTAAAGCTAAAATAAGCGCAGATTGTTGCAATGAATCATGGAAAATAAAAGATACAATCAGAACAGTTAATAAGGGAATTAAACTTATTAAAGGATGTGGCATACTTTCTCTTACTTCCTTATTATCTGATTCCCTTTCAATAAATTGTTCACCGTTTTTAACTGCTCTACGAATAAGTTTCATTAACCACCAGTATCCTAAGACGAACATAAATATAGCAATAATTAGACTAACTTTCCATCCAGCATATGGACTGGTGCCTAGATAAGGGATTGGAATCCAATTTTGGATTTCCGGTGATCCAGCTGCTGTCATGGTGAATGTGGTTGAACCAAAAGCTAATGCAGCTGGAATAAATCTTCTTGGCAAATTAGCTTCTTTAAATAAACTTACTGCCATTGGGTACACGGCAAATGCAACAACAAATAGGCTAACACCGCCATATGTTAACACGGCGCAGGCAAGGATAATAGCAAGTACAGCATTTTTCATACCAATTTTAGAAATAATCCAGTTGGAAACACTGTCTGCAGCACCACTGTCTTCCATTACTTTACCGAAAATTGCGCCTGCTAAGAACATAAGATACCATGATGTAATAAAACCAGAGAATCCATCCATATAACTTGTGACAAAATCCATCTGCCCATCTCCGGCTAATTGCGGAAATAATGGCAGACCATTAAGTAATGCAACAAACACCGCAGATAGTGGAGCAACAACAAGCAGGTTCATACCTCTCATTACTAAGACAGTTAATAGAATTAAGCCACCAATTAATCCAATCATACTAATCATATATGCCACCTGCTTCCATTATTAAGAATTATAATTGACATTATTTTCTCCTATAATTGCGAACGCGCAGTAAAGCCTGCTCCGCATGGCCAGAAAAGTTCTCAAGTTGGCAAAGTCGTGCAGCGTACTCACCAATATTTGCACTTTGTTCTTTAGATATGATTTTTTGATAAGTAACTGTTTTAAGAAACTTACCTACCCAAAGCCCACCAGTATATCTTGCTGCGCCTTTTGTTGGTAATGTATGATTTGTTCCAATAACTTTATCGCCATAAGCAACGTTTGTTTCAGGTCCTAAAAATAGACAACCATAATTTGTCATATTGTCTAAGAAATAATCTGGGTTTTTCGTTAAAATCTCTACGTGTTCAAAAGCTAAACGATCCGCTTCTTTAAGTGCTTCTTCTTCATCCTCAACAAGTATAATTTGTCCATAGTCACCCCAAGAAACACTTGCTATATCAGCAGTTGGTAATATCTTCAATTGACAATCGATTTCTTTTATGGTTTTTTCTGCAATTTCACGAGAGGTTGTAATCAACGCGCCTGGAGAAGTTGGTCCATGTTCGCACTGACCAAGAATATCAGTTGCAATCATCTCCGGATCACTTGTTTCATCTGCAACAACCAATGTCTCTGTTGGGCCAGCAAATAAATCGATACCGACACGGCCAAAGAGTTGACGCTTCGCTTCTGCAACAAAAGCATTTCCCGGTCCGACGACCATATCTACGGCAGCAATTGTTTCTGTACCAATTGCCATACTAGCCATAGCTTGAATTCCACCCAATATATAAATTTCGTCCGCTCCAGCTTGATGCATTGCATATACCGTCGCAGCTGGAATTTCGCCATTAATAGGTGGCGTGCATGCAATGACACGTTTTACACCAGCAACCTTTGCCGTTAAAATGCTCATATGTGCAGATGCTACCATTGGGTAACGTCCACCTGGAATATAACAGCCTACACTGTTTACAGGAATGTTTTTATGTCCGAGAATAACGCCAGGCATAGTCTCTTCTTCAACGTTTTTCATTGATGCTCTTTGTATTTCTGCAAACTTACGAATATTATTTTGTGCAAATGCAATGTCTTTTTTTGTTTGTTCAGGAATTGATGCTACGATTTCTTCGATTTGTTCTGCTGATAATCGAAAGCTTTTCGGATTCCAATTATCAAATTTTTTCGAGAGACTTTGAACGGCTTTATCCCCGTCATTTTCAATCATTTCAATTGTCGAGCGAACAATTTCAGAGATCTTTGCATCCTCCTTTTGAATATCTTCTTGTACTTTCCCTCTTTTTAAAAATACTGCCATATTACTCTCTCCCTTTCAGTTGCATACGTATGCAAAATAGCGCATCTATCGATTATTATATTAATTGCATATCACTATTGCATACGTATGCAATAGTTGTAATTTAAAAAGCTATTAAATAATAGATTTAGAAAAGATGATATAGAAAACGATTTCAATTGTCAAGAAATATTTTTTAGATCCTTTTAAAAAATTATCTAGTTGTACTACGATAGATGAAGTTTCCTTTTACTTTTAAGGCTTCAGGATTATTATATTGTGCTTTTAAAAGTAGGTAAATAGTTTTATCTACCATTTCTTCAATAGGCTGCACCCATGTAGATAAATTGTAAGATGGCCAACTTGCCATTTTAATATCGTCAAAACCAATGACCATTGTTTCATTCGGTACGGCGATATTCATTTCCTTTAGTGCGTCAAGTGCGCCTATTGCTGTGATGTCATTCGCACCAAAAATCGCTTCAGGTTGATGTCCTTTTTCAATCATGTTTTTCGTGAGATAGAAGGACTTTTCATATGTATAGTTGCCTTCCAAAATAGTAATATTGATGTTTTTTTTCCGGAAATAATCGGTAAATCCCTTTTGTCTGTCTCTATTGGTAGAAGTATTTTTTCTTCCTGCAATATAGACAATATCACGAACATCTTGTTTGTAAAGATAGGAAGCAATTTCTCGAGCAGCTGCAATATTGTCACTAGAAACTGAATTGCATGGTACATCTTTATGATACCGGTTGAATAGAATTACCGGAATGTTATTATTATGAATTTTACTTACGAGCTTTGAAGAGAGAAGAGCATCCGTAACAATAATCCCTTCTACATTGTATTCTAAAAAATGGTTTATTTCTTCTTGCTGAATTTCTTCGTTTTCAGTATATAAAAATAGAACATTATAGCCTTTTTTACGTAACTTTTGTGAAAACATCCCTAAAACTTCATGATAGAAGGGATTTTGTATATCTTTCATGGCAAGACCGACAATATTTGTTTTTTGTTTTGTCAATCCTCTTGCTAATGCATTTGGACGATAATTTAGTTTGTCTGCTGCTTCCAATACTCTTTTTTTTGTCTTTTCAGAGGCACTCGCCCCTGGAGTAAATACACGTGAAACAGTAGACTGTGAAACATTTGCTAATCTTGCCACATCCCAAGCGGAAACTACCTTTTTTTCCATAATAATGCTCCATTCTAAAATTTATAGATTAAAGTTATTTTAGCATATAACTCAATAAAACAGGAGCACGGTCCAATATAGCTCTCCCGATTCTAACTTTGATATAATAAGAAACTCATAAAACTTCAAAGCAAATAAAAAAGGATGGGATCTATCTCAAGCCCATCACATTTACTAATTCGTTTTCTCTATATTAAATTAAGCAACAATCATTATCCCAAACCAAGAAAAAAGCCATCTTTTAAGATTTCTTCAGTACGGTCAAGCATTTCTTTAGCGTTATCATGATCTTTAAGCGCAACGGAATTCAAAATATAATTACAAACGCTAAAAGGAGCTACTAATGATTTCTTATATGAAATCCCTTTCGTCCGACATGGTAAGATAATATCTCCATACGGTGAAATTTCAGGAGTGTTCTGCTCTGTAATAAGAACAATAGTGACACCTTTCTTTTTTAGTTGAGCAATAATATTAGCTGTAATCTTTGAGTATCGCGGCATTAAAAAACAAATACACAGGTCGTCTTGATTTATAGATGTAATTTCCTCAGGATACGTCATACCAGTTCCTGGAATAAGGTGAACGCCTTTTTTGATTTGTGCTAATCGAAAAGAAAGATAATGTGCAAGTGAGAAGGAGCCTCTTACTCCTAATACATATACGTTTGGAGCATGTATGATTTTTTCAACAACTGCTGTTAGATCATCGTGAGAAATAGCCTCAATTGTTGCTTTTATATTCTGGATATCGTTTTGGAATGTTTCTAATAATAATTGATCTTGATTCACATTTTTTCCTGAAGTATTTAATCGTTCAGGAAGACTCATTTGTCCACGAATGCTTGCCTGAACATCTTGCTGCATATCTGTATATCCCGAGTATCCTAGCATTCGGGCGAACCTAATAATGGTTGTAGTACTTACTCCAATATTTGCTGATAACTCATCAAGTCGTTTGAATGCCACGGAATTAAGGTTAGCAGAAAAGTAATCAGAAACTTGCTTTTGTGAATCAGTCATCTGGTTATATGTTTCATCAATTTTATTTAATATTTCGGACAAGAATGTTGCCTCCTCTTTATAAAGAATTCTAGTATCATTTGTCACCAAAAAATCTATCTATCATCTAACCTTTGGATGACAAATAAATTCTATCAAGAGAATGTATTTTTCAACATTATATCATAAAGCTGTTTAAAGAGATAATGATTATGATAAATTAATTTTAAACACTTTCGAATCTTATTTGAATTTCATGGTATTTGAACAATCGGAAAATATAGAGAGTATAAAGTTTATCGAACATCCTATTGGCAGTGAAATAGAGGTAACTGGCTAAAACATTTTTAATACCAATAATGAAAAACTTAAAAAATTAATAGTATCCACTAATAAATCCTAAAAAAGTCACAGAAATATCTATGTAACAGGTCTTTCTGTGACTTTTTATCATCAATAACGTATTAGAATTTTATGATATCCGTACAATCAAAAAGCTTACTATTCGGATTGTCGGAGCTTGCTCTTAGCGACCAATTCATTTTTTCAATTCGCTCTCCGGATTTTGGAGCTCCATTTTTAGAAAGCTCTGTCTGTAATCCGAGTGATAAATCAGCGATTACATCATTGACGACACCACCCGAACGACCAGAAGCAAGGGTAATGATATTATTTTCTTTGGCATAATTAATAGTTTGTAAGGATTCTGTAATCGTACCAACCTGATTTGGCTTAAATACAAAGCCGTCTATAACATCAAGTTCGTGTGCCTTTTTTAATCTCTCTAAATTAGTGACTGTCAAATCATCACCGAATAGATTCGTATGCTTAATCGTGGCCTTTGCCCATTGATAGCCCTCCCAATCGTCTTCGTGTAATAAATCCTCGATAAATAGAAGCTTAAACTTTTTCGAAAGATCATCAACGTAATGAATCAATTCATCATTCGTAACTTGTTTTCCTTTTAAGTTGTATGTATTGCTTTCTTCATCATACATCTGGCTTGAGGCGCAGTCGATACTGTAGATGATTTTATCTGTATATCCACATTTATTAACAGCTTCTTCCATTAAATTTAATATAACTTCTGGATCTTTACTTGGAGCAATCCATCCATAAGAGTTACCTAATTGTGCAGGTACTCCCTTTTTGAACCTTTCAATTACCTTTTCTAATTCTTTATAGACTGTAATTGCCATTTCTGCTGCCTCTTCAAAACTCTCTGCTTTGTAGGGAACAATCATGAACTCATTGAAAGCTTGTACTGCTTCTTTATTAAATCCACCATTTATGACATTGAAGTTTGGAGTAGGAATGGTAGTAAGTTCTCCACTGGCAAGATATCGATATAATTGTGTATTACTGGATGCTGCTGCCGCACGCAGGACTGCAATCGATGTACTGTAGATGGAGTTTCCGCCTAATTCGCTTTTATTTGGTGTTCCATCTAATTCAATCATTACTTCATCAATTGCTTGTTGCTCCATCACATCCATTCCGATAATCGCTGGAGCAATAATGTTTTTGACAACATCAACTGCCTTATATACGGATAATCCGTTAAAGGAATTTTCATCATGATCTCGTAAAATATAAGACTCGTATATACCTACTGAACTTCCAGTTGGAGCTACACCTCGCCCCATGGCTCCTCCTTCTGTAAAAACATCAACTTCCAATACAGGTCGAAACTTTGAATCTAGAATTTGTCTTGCTGTTACAGATTTGATTTGTGTTTGTTTACTCATTTTCCATTCTCCTCTTCAACATCAGGTACGTATAAAATATTGATATCACATACGTTTGTTCCTGTGTTACCAGTTATAATTGCATCATTTATTTTATTTAGTGCATCAAATGTTGCATGACTATTTAGTGCCTCATAAAAATCAATGCCCTGTTTTTTAGCTATTTCAAAACTTTGAGAATCGGTTATTCCGCCTGCAGCAGGGGATGTTCCATCTGTCCCTTCACTATCGATGGAAAACATACATGCCCCTTTCAATTTTGTGGCGGCAATGGCAAAGCTTAATGTTAATTCTTGTGACGGTCCACCGTATCCTTTAATAACGGAACTATCTTTAATTTTTGTTGTCGTTTCTCCTGCTGATAACAAAACACAAGGAGGAGCGATTGGGCGTTTGTATTGCTGAATTTCTTTTGCGATACTTGCTAAAATAGTACCAGCGTCTTTACTTTCTCCTTCAAGGGATGTGGTGAGAACCATCACAGGAATCCCTAGTTCTTCCGCTGCCTTTTTGGCATATGCACATGAATCGGGTAAAGTATTTATTAAATAATAAGTATTATTTGGAAAAACTTTTGGTGTTTCATCCTCTTCGCTACAATGTTCAAGGTAATGAATGACACTTTCCGGCAGACGACCTTCGAGTTCATATCTTTTAATGACTTGTAAAGCATCTTGAATTGTTGTAGGATCAATGCCAATTGGTGTTCCTTTCATTTCGGTTAGTGGAACTTCAATATTTTCCGTAGGTGGAAGACTGATTGAATCGCTAATATTGAAGCCAATCAATTCTGCTCCTTTTTGTTGTATCTTTTCCGCTAGTCGTCCACCATTCATTTGTGAAATATGTCGCCGTACTGCGTTAATTTCTTGAATACTCGCACCAGTCTTTAGTAAGACGTCACTTGTTTTTTGTTCATCCTCAAGTGAAATCCCTTCTACTGGTAAACTCATTAATGCAGAACTCCCCCCACTAAAAACCCCAATAAATAAATCGTCAGATGTTGCTTGGTTAACTAAATGAATAATCTTTTTACTTGCTTTTACTCCTTCTTGATTTGGGAGCGGGTGTCCTCCAACATAGACCTCGCTTTTTAAGGCTTTATCCTGTTCTTCGAAGATTTTAACAATAGCAATTCCATCAGTCATTTTAGAGCCTAAGACTTCCTCTATCGCTCTTACCATATGGTTACATGCTTTCCCAGCCCCAATAACATAGATATTTCTTTTCTTATTTAAATTCCATGTATTATTTCCTACTTTTAGTACATTTTCATCTAAAGACATAATTGATTTAATTCTTTTATAGGCGTCTAAGGAATTTAAAGTTGCTTCGGCAATTTTTAAAACAATTTCTCTGGAATGCCTGTCTCCATGGTCTAATAGAGAACTATTATTTTTGATTTTCATCTAAACGATAACCTCCACAATTGTTTTTTCTTTCAGAGTATAGCATCGATATTTATTAAAATCAAATGTTATATTTACTACAAACTGAAAATTAAAAAAGCGAAATCGGTAAATAACAGGGTTATTATGTAGTATTTTGTCGAAAATAAGTGTATTTTTGAACTGTAAGCGCTTGACAATGATAGTGAATGTATTTTATACTACAAAAAAGCTTTTGAAACTTTGCGTTTTTTTTTGAGACGCTCAAAAAAATTTAGGAGGAGTAGAAATATGTATAGGATCGGGATAGACGTAGGGGGGACATTTACAGACGTTGTATTATTAAATGAGGAAAGTGGTGATTTTACAACATACAAACTCTCTTCGACACCAGATGACCAGTCTATCGCTATTATGAATGGTGCTAAGGAAATCTTAGACCTTAATAAAGTTACTTCGAGTGAAATCAAATACTTTGGTCATGGAACGACTGTAGCTACCAATATGATCATTGAAAGGAATGGTGCGAAAACTGCTCTTTTAACAACAAAAGGATTTAAGGACCTATTAGAAATTGGTCGTCAAACGCGACCAAGTATTTATGATATTTTTGAAGAAAAACCGGAAACACTTCTTCCTAAATCCATGTGTTTGGAAGTGGCAGAGCGAACAAATGCTAAAGGGGAAATCTTAAAAGAAGTTGATCATGAAGAAGTAAAGAAAATCTTAATCGAGTTAAAAGAAGCTGGTGTTGAAGCACTGGCGGTTTGTTTCTTGTTCTCATTTTTTAACGAGAAAAATGAGAATATTATCAAATCATGTATTAAAGAAGTATGGCCTGGAGTCTATTATTCGCTTTCTTCGGATGTTCTTCCTGAATTCCGTGAATTTGAACGAATGAGTACAACCGTGATTAATTCTTATCTAGGACCTAAGATGAAGATTTATATCGATGCGTTGAAAGATAGAATTAAATCAATTGGCATTAATGTAGACCCATATATCACGCAGTCGAATGGCGGTGTGATGTCAATTGAATCGACGATTGATACTCCGATTCAAACGGCTTTATCTGGACCGAGTGCTGGGGTTGTAGGAGCAAGTCATATTGCGAAATTAGCTGGCTTTGACAATATCATTACATACGATATGGGTGGAACGAGTACGGATGTTTCTCTTGTGGTAGATGGGCAAGCTGAATATACAACGAAACGTAAAGTTGCTGGTCTTCCTTCAGGAGTACCAATGATTGATGTACATGCAGTTGGTGCTGGTGGTGGAAGTATAGGTCACTTGGATAATGCAGGCGCATTAAAGGTAGGACGTAAGAGTGCTGGAGCATTTCCTGGACCAGCCGCCTATGGTTTAGGTGGCGAGAATCCAGTGGTGACAGATGCTAACCTTGCCTTGGGTTATTTAAATCCAAGTTATGTACTAGGTGGAAGATTAAAGCTAAACCGTAATCTATCCATTCAAGCAATTGAAAATAAAATATCTGGTGCAATGGGTGTCACGGTTGACGAAGCAGCGCAAGGAATGATTAATGTTGTCAATTCGAATATGGCGAGGGGAATTCGCGTAATTACTGTTGAAAAAGGACATAATCCTTCCGATTTTTCCTTAGTAGCGTTTGGTGGTGCAGGTCCATTGCATGCCGTTCGACTTGGTCAAGAAATGGGAATTAAGCATGTAATTATTCCACCTGCTCCAGGTGTTTTATCTGCGCTTGGTCTATTGACTGCTGATATTAGACGTGGTTATGTGAAAACGATTCTCAGTGATCTTGGAAGTATTGATATGGAGGCGTTTAATAGGGATTTAGAAAGTTTATTAGAGCAAGGGAATGAATGGTTAGTAACTGAAGAAGTGAAAGTGGAAAAACGCCAATTTAGAAATATCGCAGAAATGCGTTATAAAGGGCAAAATTATGAGCTCCAGGTTGAGGTACCAGTTCATGGTGTTACAAAAGATGATATCGCAGAAATGCGAGAAAACTTCTTTAAGGAACATGAGAAGAGTTATGGCTACTATGATCCGAATAATGAGATTCAAATTGTTAACATTCGCAGCGAGGCAATCGGTCTTGTTGAAAAGCCACAATTGAAAAAGATAGAAGAGGATATGGATGAGATTGCAGAAGCTTTGCTTATGGAAAGGAAAGTTTATTTTGAGGAAACAGGCAAAATAACTTGTCCTGTTTATGACCGAGATAAAATAAGAAAAATCAAAGCAGTGGAGGGACCTTGTATTATTGAACAAATGGATTCTACGACGGTAATCCCACCACATACAACTTTTGATGTGGACCAATATGGAAATATTATTGTTGATTGTAAACCGAGTGAAGAAAGGCAACAGGAGGTTTTATTAGATGAAACCACGAATTAATGCGGTAATGTTAGAAGTTTTACAAAATAATTTTATGTCGATTGCAGAAGAAATGGGAGCAGTTCTCGTTAAGTCTTCTTATTCATCGAATATTAAAGAACGTAAGGATTGTTCCTGTGCAATCTTTGATGCAGCAGGGAATACGATTGCGCAAGCGGAGCATATGCCGATGCATTTAGGTTCTCTTATTGGATTGGTTGAACAGGTATTAAAGGATTTTAATAAAGAAGATATCCACCCAGGGGATATGATTATTGCCAATGATCCTTACAATGGTGGCGGTACGCATCTTCCAGATATAGCGGTAGCTGCACCGGTGTTTTGGGAGGATGAAATTATTGCGTTTGTAGCTAACATCGCTCACCACAATGATGTGGGTGGAAGAGTTCCTGGATCGAATGCGGCGGATTCAAAGACGATTTATGAAGAGGGTATCCGTATCCCGCCAGTAAAAATTTATGATCAACATCATTTAAATACAGATATTGTAAATCTAGTTCTTTTAAATTGTAGAGTTCGTCATATTCGTCATGGTGATCTTAAAGCACAATTTGCATGTAATATAAAAGGTCGTCAACGTGTTGAAGATATAGCGCAAAGATATGGGAAAGAAGTTACCAAAGCAGCGATGGAAGAGATGCTGGATTACTCGGAACGGAAAATTCGTCAAGCCATTGCGGAATTACCAAATGGAAAATATACGTTTAGTGATTATATCGATTCAGATGGCGTAGGAAGCAATCCCATTAAGCTGAACCTGTCATTGGAAGTAAAAGATGATACATTAGTTTTTGATTTAACTGACAACCCAAATCAAGTTGCTGGAGCGATTAATTTAACGAAATATGGTGCACTTGCTTGTGTTTATTATGGAGTGAAAAGTATTTTAGACCCATCGATTCCATCGAATGGTGGATATTACCGTGCGATTCATTGCTTGTTTAAAGAGGGAAGCATTATTGGCTGTAAAGAGCCAGCGGCAGTAGCAGGGCGAAGTGATACAGCGCAGCGACTAGCGGATATAATTTTTGGAGCTTTTTCACAAATCATTCCTGAAAAGGTAACAGCAGGTGGAAATAGTTCAATCACAGGTCTGTACTTTGGCGGAGTTGATCCATATACCGATGAATATTACGTTTATATGGAGACTTTCGGCGGTGGTGGCGGAGCGAAATATAATGGCGATGGATTAAATGCGATTCAAGTTCATATGTCAAACTCTTCCAACCTACCGATTGAAAGTATGGAAATCGAATATCCTTTTATGGTAGAGTCCTATAGTCTTGTACCAGATTCGGGAGGAGTTGGAAAGTTTCGTGGTGGTCTAGGTGTTCGTAAAGATATTCGCCCACTAGATCATAACTGTGTATTTACAGTAAAGGCAGACCGTCAAAAAACGCCACCTTGGGGTCTTAAAGGAGGAAAAGATGGCCTGCCAGGAGTGATTAAAGTTAATCCAGAAACGACCAAAGCGGTTACTATAGACTCGAAACAATCTGATATTCCGCTTGAAGAGTGCAGCTTATTACGGTGTCAGACTCCAGGTGCGGGAGGGTATGGTAATCCTTTAGAAAGAGATAGGAAATTAGTCATCAATGATTTAATTCAAGGTTATATTTCAAAAGAAAGCGCAATCAATGATTATGGTTTAACGGAAGAAGAAATAAAAAATATTTAAATTTGGGGGAAAATACGATGCGATACAAAACATTTGGTGAAACAGGGATAGAATTATCCGTTTTATGTCTAGGCAGCTGGGCAATTGGTGGAAAGGAATTTGGAAGTGTTCGAGAACAGGATGCGATTAATAGTATTCACGCGATGCTTGATCAAGGTGTTAATCTGATTGATACAGCTCCAATTTATGCTGATGGTGAATCGGAACGTGTTCTCGGAAAGGCGTTACAAGGAAAACGAGATGAAGTCTTCCTTGTTAGCAAATTTGGTACTTACTGGCCAAAAGGGGAACGCAATTATGATAAGGGAACGGTTAAAGATAGTAGCCGAGAATATATTTTAAAATCAATTGACGAACAATTATTGCGATTGGGAACAGACTATCTTGATGGTTACTTAATTCATTGGCCAGACCCGAACACACCTTTGGAAGAAACGGTTGATACTTTAAATGATTTAAAAAAACAAGGGAAAATTCGTTTCACAGGCATGTCAAATTTTGAATCGCCATTAGTGGATAAACTGTATGATTTAGGCGGTTTAGATATTGCACAATATCCTTATTCTATGGTCGATCGTTCTCGAGAAAAATACTTAAAAACCTATTCGGAAAAAGGTGTTGCCACAATGGGATATGGGACGCTTGGTGCCGGTGTATTAGCTGGTGCAATTCGTGAGCTTCCTAATTTTCCAAAGGACGATGCGCGCACTTTCTTTTATAAGTTTCTTCAGGAGCCGCAGTTCTATCAAGTAATGGAATTGTTAAAGACATTAGATGAGGTTGCTGAGAATAGAGGCGTTCCAGTCGCACAAGTTTCTCTAAATTGGGCATTACAAAAAGACTTTATGAATGCGTGTTTAACAGGAGTGAAGAAACCAGAGGAAGCAAAAGAAAATTGTGCAGCTACCAATTGGGAACTTACTGCGGATGAAATTGCATGTATTGACCAAGCGATTACTACAACATTGGGCGATGAGACAGAGGAGAGTATTTCATGATTAAATCATTAAAAGATTTGAAGTTCTATCAATATATTAATGGAGAATTGGTAGAAGGAGAAAGTAGCAGTACGGAAGTCATTTGTCCAGGTACAGAAGAGCATATTTATCAGCTTGAATTAGCAAGTAAAGGGCAAGCAGAACAAGCATTATTAGCGGCGGACACTGCATTTCAAACATGGTCAAAGCTTTCTATTGGAGAAAGAGAAAGCTGGATTAAAAAATTATGCAATGTCATTCGTGAAAATGAAAATACGCTAGCAGATATTTTGTCTTATGAAACAGGGAAAATTCGCCGGTTTGCTAAAAATGAGATTCAAGCTTTATATAATTATCTTACTTACTTTCTTGAAGAAGCAAAAAATATAAAAAATGAAGTTCTTCGAGATACAGCAAATAAAACAGGGCATCACATAGTTGTTCGTGAGCCCTTGGGCGTTGTTGTAGCTAGTTTAGCATGGAATCTACCCATGCATAATCTAGCGACAAAATTGGGACCAGTTCTTGCATCAGGATGTACGGCGGTCATTAAACCCGCGACTAAAACGCCATTAAGTACGCTATTTATTGGGAAGCTATTACAGCAAATTGATTTTCCAAAAGGGGTTATTAATATAATTGCAGGAAGTGCTTCGGAGATTGGCTATACTTTAAGCGCAAGTAAAATTCCAGCGATGTTAACGATGATTGGTTCAACAAAAGGTGGAAAAGATTTGATTGGGGATTCAACAACCTCCATCAAAAAGTTCTCACTTGAATTAGGGGGGAATTCACCTGTTATTGTTACAAAACATGCAGACTTAGATAAAGCTGCTAGTCATTGTGCAGTGAATAAAATGATGCTTGCTGGTCAAACTTGTGTATCACCACAGCGTGTAATTATCGATCAAGAGGTTTATGAACCATTTATTGCAAAAGTGAAGGAAAAAATGTCTGATGTTGTGTTTGGTACGCTGGATCATGAACAGGCAAATACCGGACCATTGATCGATAAGAAATCAGTGGAAGCGATGGCATCGTTCGTTGCGGATGCTTTAAACTTGGGTGCTGTTTTGGAGTGTGGAGGACAGGCTCCAGATCAGATAGACAAAGGCTATTTCTTTTCACCTACCGTAATAAGCGATGTCAACCAAGATATGCGCGTGTTTCGCGAAGAAGTTTTTGGTCCAATATTAGCTTGTATGCCTTATCAATCTATTGATGAAGCGATTGAACTTGCAAATGATACAGAGTATGGGCTTTCTTCATATGTATGGTCAGAAAGTGTAGTGGAAGTTCAAGCAATTTCACAGCGCTTACAATTTGGTATTGTTAATGTCAATGGTCCTGGTACAGGACCTCATCTCCCACATGGAGGCATTAAGGAAAGCGGAGTTGGGAAAGACGGTAGTCATTATGCTTTAGATGAGTATTTCTATTTGAAGTGTGTTCGTGTTGCAGGCTATTAATGCCTAGAATGGGGGATAAGAATGGGAAAAAATAAACAACAAAAAAATGCCTTTTTAGCCACTGGTCTGGGATGGGGACTAGATGGCTTCGATTATACCATGTTTGCTTTAGCACTTCCGGCATTGTTAATTTCATTAGATTTAACTGTTGCTCAAGGCGGCTTGGTTACGACGGCAAGTATTGTGGCTTCAGCCTTTGGGGGCGTTGCTGGGGGCTATCTAGCGGATCGATTTGGTAGAGTACGCGTGTTGCAATTTGTTATACTAGGTTTTTCTATATTTACTGCCTTAACGGCTACGGCGCAAAGCTATGAACAATTAATGTTTTGGCGTATCCTTCAAGGATTTACCTTTGGGGCAGAATGGCCGGTTGGTGCAGCTTTATTAGCTGAATATTCTAATGCTAAATCTCGTGGACGTATGATGGGCTTCTTACAAAGCTTTTATTCTGTAGGCTGGTTTGTATCAACTTTAGCATATTTTGTTGTATTTTCTATGTTTCCAGACGAATCAGCGTGGAGAATCTTGTTTGTACTTGGTATCGTCCCAGCATTAGCTGTGTTTTGGATTCGTCGAAATGTAAAAGATAAATATACAGTTAGTAAGGAAGAAAAACCAAAGAATATCTTAAAGGAAATTTTTAGTGGCAGTATTTTAAAAACAACGATTATCGCGACGACATTTACCTTGGGATGTCATGCCACGTATTATTCACTTGTATCCTTCCTTCCATTATATTTGAGTAGTGAAAGAGGAATGGATCTAATCGGTACAACGACTTATATTTGGGCTTTAATATTTGGAACATTAATTGGCTATTGGTCCGGTGGTTATTTCCATGATAAAATTGGACGACGTTTAACTTATACACTTTACACCATCGGGTGCGGTATATCGGTTGCGTTCCTTGTATTCTCTCCGATTGAGGGGAATTCCGCAACGTATATTGTTGCTTGGTTCGTTGGTTTTTTTGCAGGTGGACAAGGTGCAGGGCATGGTGCTTTTCTTGCAGAGCTATTCCCAACACGCTTGAGAGCTACAGCGCAAGGGTTTGCATATAACTTCGGAAGAGGTGTTTCTGCATTCGGTCCAGCCTTTATTGGTTTTGCAGCTAGTTCAATGGGAATTGGCAGAGCTTTACTAGCTACCACTGTAGTAGCCTGTTCCTTGGTTATTATCATGGTTTGGTTATTACCTGAAACAAAAAATAAAGATATTCTAGCTGATGTGGAAGCATCTTAAAAAGATAAGATAAGAAGAAATACTGAAAATAGCATGGATTTTACGGGAAGTATATTCACGCTATATGTGAGATCAAGTTAATGGCAACGTAATACATTGAAAAATAGGATAACTACAATACTAGATTTATTTTGTAGTTGTTCTATTTTTATATTTTTTAGAAGATCTTACTTGATGAAATTAGTACAGGATTTCAAATCAAACCTGTTGTGGATATTAAAAAGCTATTTTTCTCCATCCCTATCGATAAGATGTAAAATGGAATTTTTAAATGTTGAATATTAAAAGTTTAGAATTACCAATCCATTAATTATAATAAAACATATTTGACTACTTTGAATTAATGTATTAAGATATAACAAACAATTAAATAATGTTTTATTCTTATCAAGAGAAGTGGAGGGTTCTGGCCCAGTGAAGCTTCAGCAACCATTGATTCAAATCAGTAAGGTGCTAATTCCAGCAAGAGTCATTCCTTGAGAGATAAGAGCTGAAGTGATAAAACCAATCCTCTTTTCTCTTAATTTGCAGAAAAGGGGGTTTTTTAATTTTATTAAAACGAATAGCTTCAAGTTTATGTAACTTAAATTGAAATTTGGGAGGAGAATGATTTGTGAGTGACATTATTATTATTTCAGGCAGTCCGACTGAAGTTTCAAGATCTGAGCAAGTCCTAAAGTATCTTGGCAATTTACTTGAGGAAAAACGTCAATCTATTCGTCATTTTTCCGTTAAGGATGTCCCTGCTCAAGACTTATTTTCCGGAAATTACAATAGCCCGAGAGTACTGCAGATTGTGGCGGCAATTGAGGAAGCAAAAGGAGTTATCATCGGTTCGCCAGTTTATAAAGGGGCCTATTCCGGTGTACTAAAGGCCTTCATTGATCTTTTGCCACAAGATATTCTCAAGCATAAGCCAGTACTGCCATTAATGACAGGTGGAAGTTCTTCGCATTTATTAGCATTAGAATATGCATTAAAGCCGGTACTGGCAACGCTTAAAGCACATAATTTAAAAGGGATTTATCTATTGGATGAAGAGATTGATAAAAATCATTCCATCCCGATTATTAGGGAAGACATTTTACAACGTACGAGAAAACAGATCGATTATTTCAATCACTTAGTAAATCATTCTACATTAGCTCTGTCTGAAACATATTCATAATTATTATATTTGGAGGAATCGTTAAATGACAAAAAAACGAATTTATTTAAATGCTTTTGACATGAATACACCTGGTCATCAATCACCCGGACTTTGGCAGCACCCGAATGACGAGTCGCATCGTTACAAAGATAGTGAATATTGGATTAACCTTGCTAAAACATTGGAAAAAGGAAGGTTTGACGCAATTTTTATTGCTGATGTGCTGGGAACCTATGATGTATATGGTGGTTCAAGAGATGCAGCTGTCAAGCATGGTATTCAGGCGCCTGTTAATGATCCGTTTCTAATTGTTCCACTGATGTCGGCAGTTACCAACCACTTAGGATTTGGTGTCACCTCATCGGTAACCCATGAGCATCCTTATACGTTCGCCCGAAAAATGAGTACATTAGATCATTTAACAAATGGGCGGGTTGGCTGGAATATTGTCACTTCCTATTTAAAAAGTGCAGCGATGAATATGGGACTTGATGATCAAATTAAGCATGATGAGCGGTATGATATTGCCGATGAGTATTTAGAAGTATGCTATAAACTTTGGGAAGCAAGCTGGGAAGATGATGCGGTAAAGGTCGATAAAGAAAACGGCATCTATACCGATCCCGCTAAAGTCCATAATATTAACCATAAGGGAAAATATTTTAAGGTTCCAGGTGCACACTTAAGTGAGCCGTCACCGCAGCGGACTCCAGTTCTTTATCAGGCAGGTGCATCAACAAAAGGACGAGCATTTGCTGCAAAAAATGCGGAACTGATATTCATTGGCGCTCCAAATGTTAGTTTGGCGAAAAAGACTGTCACGAAGTTAAGAGCAGAAGTAAAAAATGCTGGAAGAAAGCAAGAAGAAGTAAAAATCATCAGTATGTTAATTCCAATTGTTGGGAGAACGGAGGCAGAAGCACAGGCTAAGTTTAAGGATTACCAGCAATATATTAGCTCTGAAGGTGCACTTGCATTATTCGGAGGCTGGACTGGTGTTGATTTATCTGGTTACACAAAGGATCAGGAAGTCCGATATATCGAAAATGATGCGATTCGCTCATCGCTGGAAAATTTCACAAACATTCATGATGATCGTCCTTCAACTGTTGAGGATGTCATGCAGGCAATTGGAATTGGTGGCATGGGTAATGCAGTTATCGGAACGCCGGAACAAGTTGCGGATGAAATGGAAAAGTGGGTGGATGAAGCAGGTGTCGACGGGTTTAATATTGCTTATGCAATTACGCCGGGAACTTTCGAAGACTTTGTGAATGATGTTGTTCCAGTGCTTCAGGAAAGAGGACGTATTCCTAAAGCATACGAAGGCGAGACCCTTCGAGATAATCTCTATGCCAAGGGAGCTTACTTACCAAAGCATCATCCGGCAAAGAAAGTGAAACACCGAGAGGGCTCTCCTATTTCATAAAGTGAGAATTTAATTATTATAGAAGTGAAAGCAAATTTCCAGTTGACTGCTGGGAATTTGCTTTTTTATTAGGTTCTTATAGATGTCGCTCTCAAGCATCCATTCTGGTAGCTGCAAATAAATAGAAGGCTCACCGTTTGTTTAAAAATAATAAAATCAATTGTAACAATTGCTATATTTTGCTAATATAATAATACCAAGTAAATTAATAGGAATAGGGTGTTTAAATTGAGCGAACAGTTTAATGATTTATTTGATGCTTGGGCAGCAAGCTTTGACAATACGGTAGATGGAGAGGATTTGGAGTATCGTGATGTATTTAAAAAGTATGAGACGATTCTTCAAAAAATAAGTGATGGAGCGCATGGTTTTGTACTTGAGTTCGGCGTAGGGACAGGTAACTTAACAAAAAGGCTAATTGAAAAAGGATTAGACGTTGTTGGAATTGAACCTTCTGAAAATATGCGGAAGATTGCCTTGCAAAAACTTCCAAACGCGAAAATCATTAAAGGTAATTTTCTATCGTTTCCCAGCCAAGATAAAAAAGCAGACATGATTGTCAGCAGTTATGCATTTCATCATCTAACCGATAGGGAAAAGGAGCAAGCAATAAAACTTTATTCTAATATATTAGCAAATCAAGGGAAAATTATATTTGGCGATACGATTTTTGAGAATAAGAGAAAACATGAAGAAGCGTATCAGCTAGCAAAAAATAAGGGTTATCACCGCTTGGCGGAGGATTTGCAGACAGAATATTATACTACGATTCCAAAGATGAAAGATATGCTCCATGCGCATGGATTTACATCGAGTTTTGAACAAATTAATGATTTTGTATGGATTATGGAGGCACAGATTATAGGAGAATAAAGCCTTGTTTAATAGAAAATGTGTGTACGAATGGGCAGGTGGCAGAAAAGATGAATATTGTACAGCATCTCAGTCAATTGGTTGGAAATACGCCAATGTATGAAATTACTGCATATGATTTACCAAAGGACGTGAGGCTGTTTGCAAAGTTGGAGTTTCAAAGTATCGGCGGGAGCATCAAGGATCGGCTTGGATTTTATCTTATTCAAAAAGCAATGGAAAAAGGAAAATTACAGCAAGGGGATACGGTGATTGAACCGACAGCGGGTAATACGGGCATAGGCTTAGCACTTGCTGCGATTCAATTTAAATTACATGCAGTTTTCGTTACGCCAGAAAAATTCAGTCAGGAGAAACAAGCCCTCATGCGCGCATTAGGTGCTGAAGTAATCAATACACCGACAGGGCTTGGAATGACCTATGCAATCGAAAAGGCAAAACAGCTTGCCAGCGAAAACCCGAGGGCTTATCTTCCTAATCAATTTCATAATGAGGATAATCCCAATACCTACTATGATACACTAGGCCCTGAAATTTGGGCTGACCTGGATGGCAAAGTCGATGTTTTTATTGCCGGTGCAGGTTCCGGTGGGACTTTTACCGGTACAGCGCGTTATTTAAAAGAACAGTATCCACAGGTTAAGACAGTCATTGTCGAACCACAGGGCTCTATTTTAAATGGTGGCCATCCCGGTTCGCATAAAACGGAGGGAATCGGAATGGAAGTTTTGCCTGTGTTTATGGACCGGAGCCTATTTGATGCGATTTATACGATTACAGATGAACGGGCATTTGCTAGATTAGCTGAAATAGCAAAATATGAAGGATTACTTGTTGGCAGTTCTTCTGGTGCTGCATTAGAAGCTGCTTTAAGAGAAGCGGAACTTGCAGAACCTGGATCAAATATAGTTACTATTTTTCCCGATAGCAGTGAACGATACTTGAGTACGGGAATTTATGAAGGGGCAGATTGGACATGAGAAAGAAAACACGATTAATTCATGGGGGCGCAGCTATTGATAAGAATGTAGGTGCAATGTCGCCGCCAATTTATCAGGCGAGCACATTTAAACAAAATGGGGTTGGCAATTTTACTTATGAATATGCACGAACTGGAAATCCTACACGAGAAGCTTTAGAAACACTTATAGCAGATCTTGAAAAAGGGAAGCGCGGTTTTGCGTTTGCCTCTGGAATGGCAGCAATTGCAGCAGTGATGGATTTATTTCAAACTGGGGATCATATTCTAGTTACCGATGATGTTTATGGCGGAACGTATCGCTATATGACACAGATTTTAAGCAAGCGCAACATCGATATAACCTTTATCGATTCCAGTAATTTAGAAGAAGTGAAAGCGCAGATTCGTCCGGAAACTAAAGCTATTTTCATAGAAACGCCAACAAATCCTTTGCTGAAAATAACAGATACTCAAGCATTGGCGGAGATATCCAATGAGAATCATTTAAAGTTAATTGTAGATAATACGTTTAATACACCGTATTGGCAATCACCAATTGCACATGGAGCAGACATTGTCATTCATAGTGCAACAAAATATTTGGGAGGACATAGCGATCTTGTGGCAGGTTTAGTAGTAGTAGATGATGAGGTGCTTGGTGAAGCGATTCATTTTATTCAGAATGCAACTGGTGGTGTTCTCGCTCCGCATGACAGCTGGCTGTTAATACGAGGAATCCGCACGTTAGGAGTCAGGATGGAAGAGGTTGAGAGCAATACGGGTAAAATTGTTGCATTTCTTGTAAAACATCCGCATGTAAAAAAGGTGTACTATCCAGGTTTAGCAGAGCATCCTAATCATGCTATTCATGCCAGGCAATCGGGAGGCTCTGGCGGCATGGTGTCGTTTACGGTGGAAAATGAAACAAAAGCAATGGAAGTGTTAAATAAAGTGAGATACTTTACATTAGCCGAAAGCCTTGGAGCCGTTGAGAGCCTTATTTCACTTCCAGCAAAAATGACACATGCTTCTATCCCAAGAGAACGAAGAATCGAACTGGGAATAGAAGACGGTTTGATTCGCCTTTCTGTCGGTTTAGAAGATGTACAGGATTTGATAGAAGATCTGAAACAGGCACTTGGGTAGATAAGCATGTGATTTTTTATAAGAGTAAACAGGATCCCTGCAATACATGATCTGTTTTGCAGGGATCCTATTTTAGTGATTTAAGAAGATTTTGTACCCCATGGACGAATATGATATTGTCGGCAGAATCTTTTCCGAAGAAAATACCATCTTTTTATTGTATGATTTTACTGATAACTAAATGATAATATCTTCTTTTACAGTAAATCGTTTTCCCACCCTTTACAATTCTAGGAACTTTTCTACCTCCGCTAATCTAGGAATAGATGGCATTGCTCCTTTTTTGGAAACACAGATAGCTGATGCAGCGGATGCAAATTTCATAGCGTCCTCCATTGAGCGCCCTTTAGCAAGTTCTACTGCTAAGGCACCGATATATGTATCGCCAGCGGCAGTAGTGTCAACTACATTCGTTTTAAATGCTTCTATTTTTTTTATCTTATGTTTAGAAATGTAAAGCGACCCTTTACTTCCGAGCGTAACCACGACATCTTTTATACCTTTATCTAGAAGAGTATTTGCAGCTGTTTCTATTTCTTCGATTGAATGAAGTTGTAATCTAGTTAATTCCTGTAATTCTGTTTCATTAGGAACCATTAAGGATATCTTCTTAAAAATTTCATCGTCTAATTTTGCAGAAGGGGCTGGATTTAAAATGATGTATTTATTCAGGCTATGCGCAACATTAATAGCGTAAGCAACGACATCTAATGGAATTTCTAATTGCAGCAGGATGATATCACTTTCCTTGAACAATTCCATTGATTGATCAATATCCTCTTTCGTTATTAAATAATTAGCTCCTTGCATCAAAGTAATATGATTATTGCCAGCTTGATCCACTGTAATAAAGGCCTTACCAGTCGAACCTTCACGACGAATCGTTTCCGCATTAATCTGGTTATTTTTTAAACTAGAAAGAAGAATATCTCCGTGTTCATCCTGACCGACTTTCCCAATAAAATGAACTGCTGCACCTAACCTTGCCGCAGCAACAGCCTGATTCGCCCCCTTTCCTCCAGGATTTTCATAATAATTGATACTATGGATGGTTTCACCTGATTTAGGCAGTCTTTTTACTACTGACACCAAATCGTAGTTTAAACTTCCAATTACGAGTACTTTCGGCATGATTGGCACCTCATTTTTTTAATCTTTGTTTTTTATCCCGAATGAACTGGCAGTAAGACCCCCACTTCAAGAATTTGAAGTGAAAACGAGAAGGCTAAGTGGAGGATAACTGCCAGTAAATCCCCGATTGGTTTAACTAACGTTCAGTAGGGAATGAAAAGAAAGCCCCTGTTGAACGCAGTTTCACTTTATAAAGGTTGAACTTTCTCTTTCGACTAAAGTAGTATTCACTTGAATTTGTTTTGTTCGAGCAGCTTTCTAACATCTCCAATATTCCTTCTCATTATCCCACTCTCAATCCCTGATCGCCACTTTTTATCTCAAAAAATATGGAACAAAAAAATACATTTGACATATTCATAAAGCATAAATATAATAAACCCAATAGGAATAATATGATTTAAGGTGGAGGTGTAGAAATAGTGGGTTTTATGATTGTTACTGGTTTATTATGTGGTGTGCTTCTTGGTTTTGTTATGCAAAGAGGACGTTTCTGTTTAACTGGTGGATTTCGTGATATGTATATTGCGAAGGATAACCGGATGTTCTACGCATTATTAATAGCTATTGCTGTGCAGAGCATTGGGGTTTATGCCTTAATCCAATTTGGTGTTATTGCGTATTCATCAGGAGAATTTTCTCTTGTTGCCACAGTTGGCGGTTCTTTTATATTTGGCATTGGGATTATTTTTGCCGGGGGGTGTGCAACAGGAACATGGTATCGTGCCGGGGAAGGTCTCCTTGGCAGCTGGATTGCCCTTTTTGGCTATATGTTTATGAGTGCGGTAATGAGAACTGGGTTTTTGGCACCACTCGATCAATCAATGAAAGCTATTCGACCAGCAAATAATTCTATTGCGGAAACGACGGGAATTCCGATTTGGTTGCTTATTCCGGGTTTTCTGGCTATCGTACTTTTTCTTGTCATAAAAGAATTAAGAAAACCAAAGATTGCTATACCGGCGATGAAAGCGAAACGTTCCGGTCTTGCGCACTTTTTATTTGAGAAGCGCTGGCATCCATTCTTTACAGCGACATTAGTTGGTCTCATTGCAATTCTCGCTTGGCCGTTAAGCGCAGCAACAGGCAGAGTATTTGGGCTTGGCATTACAACACCTTCTGCTAACATCTTGCAATACCTGATTATAGGTGATGTTTCCTTCCTAAATTGGGGTGTGTTTTTAGTTCTTGGAATATTTCTCGGTTCATTCATAGCAGCAAAAGCAAGTCGTGAATTTCGTTTTCGGATGCCTGATGCGAAAACAGGTATTACTAGTTTCATTGGTGGAAATTTAATGGGCTTTGGTGCCAGTCTTGCTGGCGGATGTTCGATTGGAAATGGCTTAGTAATGACGGCAATGATGACCTGGCAGGGTTGGACGTCATTATTGTTCATGATTCTAGGCACATGGACTGCTTCTTACTTTGTATTTATTCGCCCACGTCAAAAGAGAGCAGTTTTCGGAAATAAAGCAGTTAGTGCATCTTAATTTTAGGAGGAGATCGTGATGGAAAAAGTATTAGATGTAATGGGGCAGGTTTGTCCTTTCCCATTAGAAGAGGCAAAGGCAGCGATAAATGAAATTAATTTGGAGGATGAACTCGTCATTAATTTTGACTGTACCCAAGCAACAGAAAGCATACCCAGATGGGCAGCAGAGACAGGTCTCGCAATCACAAACTTTGAACAAATCGGTGAGGCTGCTTGGACGATTACATTGAAAAAAAGTTAATCTGGAAAGTCGTTCGTTTTGTAGGATGAAGCACCATTAGTGATGATTCCAAACAGGATTTATTTATCCCGATTTAACTGACAGTATGACCCCAAATCAAGAATTTGAGGTGAAAATGAGAATTGTAAGTGGTGGACAACTGCAGGTAAATCCCCAATTGGTTCAACTAACATGCAGTGGTGGATGAAAAAACCCCCACTGCATGAATTTTCATTTTATAAAGGAAATGCTAAAAGTCATTTTCATGGGTTTCTAGAAAAATACAACGAGAGAAGTGCTCTCACGTTCAAAAATAATGAAAATGAGAAAAAAGCAACGAGAGAGCGTTTCTCACGTTCAAAAATAATGAAAATGAGAAAAAAAGCAACGAGAGAGGCGCTCTCACGTTCAAAAATAATGAAAATGAGAAAAATACAACGAGAGAAGCGCTCTCACGTATACAAATAGGAAAGATTTCTTATCTACCAAGTAAAGATATATTTTTTCTCAGACTCTTTCTTTGAAGTTCATTGCTTCCTACTCAGTTCTTTTGACCCGCTTCCGTGTACGAAGGTGAAATAAATTTACTCCCAAGCCTCTGGATGGGTAAAAATAATCACTAATCCTATACAAACTAGTAAAAAAGTGCTTAACAAACTATAAATCTTATTATATACTACTTATGATTAAAGAGATAAAGGATTACATAATAAGGGGAGTCTATCGTACATGGAAAAATATTGTAAGGAATGCGGGAAGGGTGTAGATGAGTCCTTGAATTTTTGCGAGAATTGCGGAAGTAAATTGGATACCTCTTCAGAACAAGAGAAAAATACAGTTCCTTCTCCGGAAAAACAACCAAGGACTTACACGAAGAAGCAAAAAATCATTATCGGTGCAGCAGTTGCTCTTTTAGTTATCATGATAGGCAGCTATATGTGGGGGAAATCGTATTTCTCTCCACAAAAAACGACAGAACGATTTATCACAGCAATAATGGAAGAGGATTCTGAAAAAATTCAAGACCTTACAATCATGCAAGGTGAATCCATATCAAAAGCAGAGGCAGAAGCACTTATCGCACTTGCAAAAGAAGAAACACATTATATTAATATTGATACAACGCATTTAGAAGATTTCTCTAATCAAAATGATCTCATTCGTTTAACAGAGAATGGGAAGAACTGTTTTATTTATCCTAAATATTTATTTTCTTTAGTTCCTCAATACGTGGAGGCAAATCTGCCATTTGAAGGAATTGAGAATACATTTAATGAAGAGGAATTTCCAGCTAAGCAGTCTGATAAAAGAATTATTGTTTACGGTCCTTTAGCACCTGGGAAGTATAAAATACATAGCAGCTACAGTGGAGAATTTACGGAAGCTGAATCTAAAGATGAAATTATCCTTGGAGACAGCTATAGTGATACGGTTTATTATGAGGTTCAATTGGATGCCGAATCGACAGCATTCTATTTAAATAATTGGAATGACAGTCCGATTAAAAATGCGTATATTGAAGTAGATAAACATCAAATAGACTTCGATGAAAGTCTGGAGATTGGCGCATTTGGTCCGTTAAACATGGATGGTTCTGTCAAGGTAACCCCTATTATTGAAACAGAATGGGGAAAAGTCACATTAGATGATATAAAAGTGGAAGAAGATTATTATGAGATTGTATTAAATACGGTTAGTAAAAAATTGATGGATGATTTATCAGAAGTTATTTTATTGTATGGCGAGGAATATGTACAAGCGAATGCCGCGAATGATGCTGATATTTTTACAACGATCACGAAAAGTTTAAGAAAGGATTTTAAAGACTCCTTTTCTTATAATATGGATTACGATGAAAATTTCTCTGGTCAATTAGATAAAATAGAGATAAATTATGAAGAGCTGACTTTCGATAGCAAAAATGAACTTTCTCTGCCAGCTAATTTCTACTTTACTGCATCTACTCATGATAGTGATGAGAAACCTGAATTAGAAGAAGAAATTGAGACTGTAACATTATATGTTGTATTCAATTCTGATAAAGAAAAATGGCTGATTGATGAAGCGAGTTCCTATGGATTTTTTTACGATGATGAATTTGAAGCTACGGAAACATTGGAAGGTTCACAAGAATTACATCAGGCTGCCAAGTCTGCTTCAACTTCAGCGAGCAAAGATGCAGAGGCAGATGAAGATGTAGAAGAGACAACTTTAAATTATATCTACAACCTTGTTGATGCGATTAATGCAGATGATTATGAACTTGTTCGTCCGTATATCAAGGATGATAGTCCACTTCATGGCATGCAAGTTGATTTAGTAAACCGCTTGGCAGAAAAAGGGATGGAACAAGAGGTTATTCGTGCAACCGTAACAAATATCGAAGAAGACGGTAACGCTTGGAAAGTGGAAACAAACGAAACCATTAAGAAAATCTATGACAGCGGTAAAGAGGAAACCAGTGATTATAGCTGGATTTACACAGTAGAATCAGATGGCGATAGCGTGGCATTAACGAATATAGAGTAATTATAATAGGATTACAGTGAATAATAAATACTAAGAAGCTTCACCCTGCTACTTCGGATATTGAAGAAGTAGCAAGGTGAAGCTTTTTAAAATAATGAATATCATCAATTAAATAAAAAATGAGGGGAAACGTCAGTTTGAAGTGGAGGAACAGTTAGTCTATAGGGTTTAATAAGCGTTCAGTGAAAAACGATTCACTTACGACCTGCATTCCCGAGAAAAACGCTAATTTATAACGAGGAATAAAAGAACAACGCGATTTAGAAATACAAATCATCGTTATAAATACTTCATTTATAACGATGATAGGATGTTGTTGTGTCAATGATTGTAGAATATCTATACATTTCGGGAATGCAGGTTACGAGGTTTTACTTTAGCAATGCCGAATAATTATCTGCTTTTTTTTCTAAGAATGATAGTTTAGGAAATGACAGGTCATGATTTTGTGCATTAGTGCTATTTTGTTGCACTATTAGAGGGAACCAATTTTGTCTGTATCATGACGTTTATAGTAACTATAATCGAATTGAGGGTGAAAAGGATGATAAGCATGTTAACAAATAGGCAGAAAGAAGTTGCATTGATACTCCTTAATAGCGAGCAACCGTTGTTTTACAGAGAATTAGCTGAAAAATGTGCAGTATCGCTTAGAACGATGAAATCAGATATGAAAGAAGTCAAATATTGGTTTAAAAAACATGACGTGGATTTACAATCACAGCCTAATAAAGGACTTTGGATTGGTAAGTTAAATGAACAAGAAAAAGTAACCATTCACCACGAACTCCTGCTGGAAACAGTAGATGAGGACATATGGGGAGAAGAGGGTCGCATACGTCGTATCATTCTGTTGTTGAATTTACAACCACGTGAATATTTGACGGCTGAATTTTCGGCCAATCAATTACTCGTGAGTAAGCAAACCATTTACAAAGATATGAAAAAGGTAAATCAGTATTTGCCAAGTAATCTGACATTAAACGTTTTACCAAGAAAAGGTTATACCATTACTGGTGAGGAGGTAGATATACGCCAACAAGTTGAATATTTATTGACCTATAAGGGAATGATGGAAGATTCGCATAAGCCAGAATTATATTCAAGTTTTAAACAAGAGTTAGCTTCTTATTCACCAGCGATTAAATCAGTCGTTCAATTAGTGGATGACGTACTGAAAAAAGAGATGCATCAATTATCCATGGAATTTAAACCTTCATCCGTTGAAACGTTCACTTTATTTATCCGATTAGTTATCTCAATTTGCCGAGTAAAAAAGCAAAAAACAATTCAATTGGGGAGCAATCACGAGGAAATCGATAAGTCATTATCGAATTTTGCAGCGTTTGCTTATACTGTTTCAAGCAAAGCTTTTGAACAATCCAATCTAGAAATTACAAATGATGAATTCATTTACATTTATCGAAATGCCCTCTTAAATAATCAACATGAAAATTTAATAGACATAACGAATCATATTATTGATTACGTAAGCAGAAAGCTATCCATTCCTTTTTATAATGATAGCACTTTACAAAGTAATCTATTATTCCATCTTTCTAACAAATTCACAGAAGACAATGCCATATTACTAGAAAACAACCCTTTTATGGAAGACCTTAAAACAAAGCATGGCTATCTTTATCATCCTGTCAAACAAGCATGTGAAAAATTTATGCAACATAATTTACCATCGGAAGTCATCAGCTCATTTGTGACACTTCATTTTCTTGTATCTTTAGAAACAAATTTTACAAATAGTACTCCTTTAAAAGCACTTTACGTTTGTGCAAGTGGCAGAGGGGTTGCCCGTGTTGTAAAAAACCATGTGGAAAAAGAAGTGCCACAAATTAAAGTGACTCAGTATTGTGGTTTAGATGACTTAGAAGAAGTGACAAAAATTGAAACGTTTGACTTAATTATTAGTGTGTTTCCAATTGAAACTGCAACGCCAACTGTGTGGGTGGAACCAGTGCCTACGGAAAGGAATATTCGAGAACTAAGGAACAAAGTAAGTGAACTGACTGGAGAAGGTCAACTGCCTCTAGAGCGAATAACTACTATGAACGAGGACAATCACTGCAATCCAGAGGAATTATCCAGAGAAATTATCTTAGAAGCGATGGAATTATATTTGGAACTTAAGCAAACGTTTCATGGCAGGATTAAGCAAAATATGGAGGATGCATTCCTAGTGCATATCTTCTTAATGGTTCATCGGATTAAATTTAGCATGGAATATGATCACCTAGTCAACACCCCTTTTATAGAAACATCTGACTACCTGAAAATAGATAATATTTTTAAAAAACAGGGAATTCATACCGGTGTAGATGAGAAGAAGGCTATCCTGTTCTATATAGAAAAGGAGGGTTCACAAACATGAGAGAGATAACTGTCATCAAAAATGGCATTTTATTTAATTCTGAAAGGAAAGCGTTTTCTAAATCAAATCTTTATATAAACGATGGTGAAGTCATAGCTGAAGAAGACATCAAAAAAACAGATCGTCTAATTGAATGGAATGCAGAAGGCAATTATGTATCTCCAGGGTTTATTGATATGCATGTTCATGTATTTGAAAATTATGCAAAAATTGGGATCAACGCTGATAAAGTAGGGATTAACCAAGGGGTTACAACTGTTGTTGATGCAGGTAGTACGGGATATAAAGATTTTTATCGATTTAGAAAGATGGCTAAGAGCCAAGATACTGAAATATTTTCATTTTTAAATATATCGAATTTTGGCTTAGTAGACGAGTTGGATGAACTGTCTAACCCAGATAATCTCATCAGTGAAAATGACTGGAAGAGATTAAATGCTATGGAATCGTCAATTGTAGGGTTAAAGGCTAGAATGAGTCAATCAGTCGTTGGAAAACAGGGAATTCGGCCTTTAGAGCATGCTCGTAAACTAGCAGATCAAACCGTTTCGCCAATCATGGTTCATATTGGCTCGCCTCCACCACCATTGAGCGATATACTACCCCTTCTAAAGCAAGGTGATATCGTGACACATGCCTTTCACGGAAAAAAAGGTGGCATTCTTGATGAAAATGGTGTGTTAATACCAGAGGCTCAGGCAGCAATTGAACGTGGGGTTAAACTGGATGTTGGTCATGGGACTTCAAGTTTTTCCTATCGTACTATTAAAAGGTTCCAAGAGAAATACAGCTATCCTTTTACAATCAGTACAGATATTTATGATCAAAACTTTGAAAAGCCAGTTGGCAGTTTAATGGATACGATTTCAAAACTATTGGCAGTGGGCTATCGTTTAGAAGATTTATTAGAATCGGTTACCATTCTTCCAGCTAAAATTCTATCCTTGTCTAATTATGGAACATTAAAACCTGGAAATAAAGCGGATATTACAATTTTCAATATCAATAAAAATAAGTCAGCTTTAATTGATTCCCAAGGTGAATCAATAACAATAAATCAACGTTTAATCCCACAAATGACATGGAAGAAAGGGAAATTAGTATATAAAAGAGGTTAAAATTGTGAATCAGAATAAATTAAATCACTATTTTTTAAATAGTGAAGACCCAAAAGTATGTGAAAAACTTTATGATGAGGCAATGAGTTATATTAAAAACAAAGATTATGAAATAAGGGACAGTCAAAAAGAGGCTCTATTAAATCATCTATCTGAAATGGTAAAGAGAAATATAAACAAAGAAAAAATGGAAGTCGAGGATAAGACGGTATTTAATGAAATTTCTCAAGATTCCATAGATAAAGCTGTTGAATTAGTGACCCAATTAAAAAACATTTCGGAAGAAGAAGCCTATTTATTATCAATACATTTTGAAGTGGTCAAATATAATTAATTAACTTGAGGAGATGATGTCAATGGTAAAAGTAGTCATTGCAGATAGACTTGGAAAAGGACAAAATGTTGGACGTGGAGTGGAACTTGCTGGGGGAGAAGCTATCGTAGTGCCAGGGATTGGTGCTGATATGAAGCTAGGTGATGAGATGAATAAAGTAGATGCGGATTTAGGAATATCATTTTGTGGAAGTGGCGGAGCTGGTGCAATCACGGCTCAAACAAAATATGGATATAAAGCCAAACACGGGATGCGCTCGATTGAAGAGGGGGTAACTGCGATTCGAGAAGGTTATAAAGTATTAGGATTTGGATTTATGGATGTAGAAGATCTGGGAAAACGTATTGTTGAAGAATATAACAAATTACAAGGAGGCCTAAGATGATTGAAAACCACCATGTGACGGTAACCATTTCTGGAAAAGGAAATACAAAAGAAGAAGCAGTCAGCCGTGCTTTAAGTAAAATACAGAGGCAAATCTTTAATGAGGTTAGTCAGCTTGTTATTCGAGCAGAACCAGAAAATATTGAGGAAATCGAAGCAACGGTCGAAGAATATACGGAACGTTTTTTCTTCTTCTTTTTTCCGCGCAAAAAACGGAAGTGTAACGTGACGTTGAAAGTGGATCTTAACTTAAAGACAATGGATTCTGAAAAACTAAATTGGCGGAAAAAAGTCAGTTCCCATTCATTAAGGAGGGGTATACGTGGGCGAAATAGCAGTTATTCTAATTAAATCTATAATCATTGGTGGCATTGTTGGATTTGGGGCAGGTGCAGGGGCAGCAAGGATGTTCCATGCACCAAAGTCGCAATCAATGGGAGCGTTCAGAACAATGGGAGAAATGAATGCCTGTGCAGGCGACCGAGCTTCCCATTTTTCCTTCGGTCTCGGATTCTTCTTTAACGCCTGGGCATCAGCGGTTGGGGCTGGGGCAATGACGCAAGATGTGGACCATCGAATCATTCCCAACTGGTCTGTTGCTCTCTTGTTAAGAAAAGGAAAAACAATAGAGGAAACAATGCATAATCCTTTCAAAATGAGTATAGCTGGCGCCATCGTTGGTGCCATCGTCGTTGCTTTTTTAAGCACAACAACGGCGTCCATTCCGGAGGGACTTAGAAATGTAGCACTGGAAGTGTTGGCACCAGCTGCCGATTGGTTAATCAATCTAGCGATGCCGGTTATCTTTTGGCTAGCTGCATTGGACGCTGGAAAACGTTCAGGGTTTTGGGGAACGATTTTTGGTGGACTAGCTCAAATTATTATGGGAAATGCGGTTCCTGGTGTTGTTTTAGGAATATTGGTAGGTAAAGGTGTGGACGATGGCGGCTGGAATAAAATCACTAAAATCTTAATGACTGCAATTGTTGTATTATTCTTATTTAGTGCCTTCTTTAGGGGCATTGATGTTGAGTTGATTGAAAGTCTTCGTCTTACTGTACCAAACTGGTTAGAAGCACTTCATAGTTTAATAGACCCTAGTTAGGAGGAAATAAAATGGCTGATAATCAAATAAGTGAAGAAATGTATAAAAAGAGTTTTTGGTTTGCGGATTGGTCTTTCCCCGTTTTTGTAGCGCTTCTTTCATCTGGAGTTTTTGCAGGAACACATATGTATTATGAGTATAAAGTGGGTGCGTTTAATGAAGTAGCTATTGTTGCTTTATTGGAAGCAGGTATCCAAGGATCTGGCTATGGTGCCGCTGCAGCATTTGGTGCTAGTTTTTTATTTGCCCGTGTACTTGAAGGTGGGTTAGTAGGAGTGCTTGACATTGGTGGTTCCATATTGACTGGGGTTGGGATAGGTATACCCGCATTACTATTAGGTGCAGGCATTGTTATGCCTTTAGAAAACTTTTTTGTTTCTTTAATCACCGGTCTATTAATTGGTGCTGTCATAGGCTACGTTGTGATTGGTATTAAAAAATTTACCGTCGGGCAAGCCAATTCGACATTCGGTAGCGATGTGATGATGGGCGCTGGTAATGCATCCGGAAGATTCTTGGGACCCTTGATCATCATTTCTGCTGCATCAGCATCAATCCCTGTCGGAATAGGTTCTTTACTGGGAGGAGCGCTCTTCTATTTATGGAATAAACCTGTTGCTGGTGGAGCTATTTTAGGAGCTATGGCCATAGGCGCATTTTTTCCTATTTAAAAATTGATAAAAGGATGATGATAGAACATGACATCTGTGTATACAGATTTAAATTTGCCAACAGTCATAAATGCCAGTGGAAAAATGACTGCTCTAGGTTCATCTGTTTTAGATGAAGAGATTACAAAAGCGATGATAGAAGCTGCTCAAAATTATGTGAATATGGATCAGCTTATTGAATCAGCGGGAAAAGTCATTGCAGAAAAAACTGGTGCTGAGGATGGATGTCCAACTAGTAGCGCATCAGCAGGAATTGTTATTTCAGTTGCTTCCTTAGTTGCCGGGAAGGACCTAGCGAAAATTAGTAAAATCCCAATTTCTGAAGGAAAAAATGAATTTATATTGCAGGCCGGCCACGATATCAACTATGGTGCTGAAGTGAAACAAATGATTCAGTTAGGTGGTGGGAAAGTAAAACGAGTGGGTGCTGCCAATAAGGTGGAAGTTGACCATATTAAGAATGAAATTAATCAGAATACTGCAGGGTTAGTTTATATTAAATCCCACCATGCTGTTCAAAAAGGAATGGTATCATTAGATGATATGATCGAAATTTCCAAGGAAAAAAACATTCCTATTCTTGTTGATGCGGCAGCTGAACAAGATTTAAATAGTTATGTTATCAAAGGCGCAGATGCCGTTATTTATAGTGGAAGCAAAGCAATTAATGGCCCAACTTCCGGATTTATATGCGGAAAAAAAGAAATAATGGAAGCCTGCAGGGAGCAGTATAAAGGGATTGGCCGCGCCATGAAGGTGAATAAGGAAATCATTATTGGAATGCTAGCCAGTCTCAACCGTTATCAAAAAGGTGATTCCAAATCATCGAACTTTAAGAAAGAGATGGGAGAGTTAAGCGAAGAGTTAAACAAATTAAGAGGTCTCATGTGTGAAGTAAAACAAGATGAGGCAGGTCGTGATATTTATCGTTGTGCCATTAAAGTCACTGAACGTGCAGGACTGACAGCAGAAGAATTAAAGGGAAAATTGGAAAGTGGTCATCCTTCCATCTATCTGCGCGACCACTATGTGAATACAGGTGTGTTGTTTATAGACCCGCGGCCTTTGAAAGAAAATCACTTGCAGCTTATTGTTCAACGATTCAAAGAGATTTTTCCGGATTAAAATCTTTCTTGATACCCATGTATCATTGTCTTTATCTTAAGGAAAAGAGATGCATGGGTATCTCAACTTTTACACCATGGGCAAAAATATAAAATAGCAAGGGCATTTGCAAATTGAGGAGGTAAAACAAGAATGAACATTGACAAATATTTTTACAAAGAGCGTGTCGCTTTAAATGTTTTGGCAAATAGTATCGAAAATGCTAAGGCGGTTTGTGATGCGGCAGAGGGTCATGTATTAATAGGTGTCCTCTCGAAAAATTATCATACGGTTGCAGAGGCTGTATCTGCCATGAAAGAATTTGATGCTTCAATTGATGGTGCGGTATCCATTGGATTAGGCGATGGCGATAGTAGACAGGCTGCGATTGTGTCGGAAATTGTCAAAGTATATGAGGGAAGTCATATCAATCAAGTATTCACATCTGTTGGCGCTACAAGGGCTAATTTAGGTGAAAGAGACAGTTGGATCAATGCCTTAGTTTCTCCCTCAGGCATACCTGGCTATGTCACGATTTCTACTGGACCAATAAGTTCAGATACAAAAGAGCAGGCCGTTGTTTCGTTACAAGCAGCTATTGCTTTAGTTAAAGACATGGGGGGGAATGCATTGAAGTTTTTCCCGATGAAAGGTCTCACTCATGAAGAGGAGTTTCGTGCCGTTGCTAAAGGATGTGCAGAAGCAGACTTTGCGTTAGAACCGACCGGTGGTATTGATTTGCATAACTTTGAAAAGATTTTAGATATCACATTGCAAGCTGGAGTACCTAAGGTGATACCGCATGTGTATTCCTCGATTGTTGATGAGGAAACGGGCCAAACAAATGTGGAAGATATAAAAAAATTGTTGGCAATCGTCAAACGTACCGTGAATAAGCATGGTTCGTGAATTAGGAACTCGTTTAAAAATCGTCATCAAAATTATTTTATCCTGAATTATCCATAGAAATTCTTTAATATCTAAACAACGCTTATCTATAGAAGAGTTCATCTTGCATCAAATAAGTGAAAAAAGAATCCATTTCTGATAGAGTTAAATCATCACAAAATAACCGCAGAAAGGATTCTTTCTTATAATGGCTATTTTACAATCATTAACGCTAAACTCCTCCATAGTCTTTTTTTCAAAAGATGTTGACATACTTATCAAAAAAAGAAGCACAATAGAGAACTATATCAAAGAAGCCAAAAATGTTTTTTCCTTAGATAATAGGAGTAGCCACTCCTTTCACGTTTCATGGATGATTGGCTTTTTCTAATCTCAAAAAACAAAAAACTTTAATTTGTATTAAGATCCACCTTGTATTCGAGAGTATGAATAATTCAGGTGAATACTTGATAAAGCTGATGCAAATTCTATAGTCTTCTCTATTGAACAACCATGGAATGTAATGACAATAATTATGGGAGAAGTAGATTTGTACAAGGTTTGAAAAAAGGTGTATTCTTTAAGAGTAGGTATCACTTTTTTATAATAAAGGTTTAATTTTCAATTCTACATGAATTATTTTAATCGTTCATTTTATGTACCTTGAAAGCCTGTTACCTAATTTATACATAATTATGACCACGCTTCTTCTCGCGTGCTCGAATCCGTTATATTTTTTACCTTTAGGTAGAGAATAGATTAAATAGATATACTGTTTTTAAGAAGGATTTCATGTAAGTGAAAAGAGAGAAACACTACTTTGCACATTACTAGTAACATCATTTAAAAGATAAGTATATAAAATATTGAAGTATAATGAAAGGGGGTCATGCTGCAGCAGGGAAAACGTTTAAGATTACGGAAAAACAGGAATACATGATTGAATTGTAACTACATTAAATGTAGTAATAAATAGGTAGCATTAGATACTTCAAAAGAAACATGAAATAAGGAAGGGGTAGTAGAATAATGAGTTTAAAAGGAATAGCAGCTTCAAATGGGATAGCAATTGCAAAGGCATATCGTTTAGTGGAACCAGATTTTACATTTGAAAAGAAAAAAGTAGAAGATATCTCGGCAGAGGCAGAACGGTTTAAAGCTGCACTTGCTGAAACAGAAAAAGAACTTGCAGTTATTCGAGATAATGCGAAAGTGGAACTTGGTGCAGATAAGGCAGCAATATTCGAAGCACATTTGCTAATTATAAATGACCCAGAATTAATCAACCCAATAGAAGATAAAATTAAGTCAGAACAAATCAATGCTGAACAGGCTTTGAAGGAAACAACGGACATGTTTATTACGATGTTTGAGCAAATGGACAATGATTATATGAAAGAACGTGCTGCTGATATTCGTGATGTAACGAAACGGATTCTTTCCCATTTGCTTGGGGTTGAAATTGTAAATCCAAGTACGATTTCTGAAGAGACTATTATTGTTGCGGAGGATTTAACACCATCCGATACGGCACAGCTTAATCGCAAATTTGTAAGAGGTTTTACTACGGATATAGGAGGAAGAACATCTCATTCCGCTATCATGGCGCGTTCATTGGAGATTCCTGCCGTAGTTGGTACAAAAGCAGCTACGAAAGAAATTCAAAATGGTGATTTAATTGTAATTGATGGATTAAAGGGTGAGGTTCATATTAATCCTACTTCTGAAGAAATTGTGCAATATGAAAAAGAACAAAAACGTTATGAAGCCCAAAAAGCTGAATGGGCAAAGCTCGTGCATGAGAAAACGGTTTCCGCTGATGGTCAGTCTGTTGAATTAGGCGCAAACATTGGAACGCCAAAAGACCTTGAGGGTGTAGTTGAAAATGGCGCTGAAGCAGTCGGATTATATCGAACGGAATTTTTATACATGGGACGCGAGGCGCTTCCGACTGAAGAGGAACAATTTGAAGCCTATAAGACGATTCTTGAAGGGATGAATGGAAAGTCTGTTGTCGTTCGTACACTAGATATCGGCGGAGATAAGAAATTGCCTTATCTGGATTTGCCGGAGGAAATGAATCCGTTTCTAGGGTTCCGTGCCATTCGTCTATGTTTAGAAGAAAAAGATTTATTCCGTACACAGCTGCGTGCCTTACTGCGAGCAAGTGCGTATGGAAATTTAAAAATTATGTTCCCGATGATTGCAGTCTTAGATGAGTTTAGAGCAGGAAAGCAACTGTTAGAAGAGGAAAAAGAAAAATTAATAAATGAAGGAATTCCAGTTGCTGATCATATTGAAGTGGGTATTATGGTTGAAATTCCATCTACTGCTGTAATGGCAGAGCAGTTTGCTAAAGAGGTTGACTTCTTTAGTATTGGAACCAATGATCTGATTCAATATACGATGGCAGCCGACCGTATGAATGAACGCGTTTCTTATTTATATCAACCATACTCTCCAGCTATTTTACGTCTGGTCAAAATGGTAATTGACGCAGCGCATAAAGAAGGAAAATGGGCTGGGATGTGTGGAGAGATGGCAGGGGATGAAACTGCCATCCCACTCTTGCTTGGACTCGGTCTGGATGAGTTTTCCATGAGTGCTACATCCATTCTAAGAGCACGCTCACAAATTGCTCGTTTGTCTAAAAAAGATATGGAAAAATTGACTGAAAAAGCATTGCAAATGCGTACCACAGAGGAAGTTATTGAAGCCGTTAATCAAGCGGTAGAGTGAAACGACGTTGTTTAGTGGGGACTTTCCATCCCGCGGAAATCCACTTCTTGGAGCTGTATTAAATGAAGTGGAGTTATAAAGGCAGTGGTGTGGGCGCGCGGATTCGACAAAAAGCCGCGCGTCAGAGCGATTTAGCCGCGCATGAATGTTGAATTGCCGCGCATACATGGGGTTGATGCGCGCATAAACTAGTTTGATGCGCGGGCAGGAGTGTTTGATGCGCGCATTTTCGAATTTGACGCGCGGGTACACAGGTTTCATGCGCGGGACTAGTGTCAACGTGCTTCGCGGACGACGATGTTCCAGCAGCCTAGGGGAGTCACGTCACGCAGCCAGTACACTGTGGTAAAATAAAATAGCCTTGCAATTTGCTGATTAAAACAGGTATAAGTAGGGAAGGTAAATAAAAAGGGATGATAATTGTTTTTTCTCTTTTTCTTATCTCTTCTTCCGAACTTATACCTGTTTTTTTAGTTAAAAATTTGCTGGGGAGGGTTTAGAAAGATGTGGAAAAAGTTTTTTGGGGTTTTACAGCAGCTTGGTAAAGCATTAATGCTTCCTGTTGCGATGCTGCCAGCAGCTGGTTTACTGTTAGGTTTTGGTAATGCAGCGCAGCAAGATGCGATGCTCCAGCTATTGCCTTTCCTAGAAGCGGATTGGCTGCAATTAGTCGCTCGGGTAATGGAAGATGCCGGAGATATTATTTTTAGCAACCTTGCACTTATTTTTGCGATTGGTGTTGCGATTGGACTAGCTGGTGATGGCGCAGCAGCACTTGCAGCTTTAGTAGGTTACTTAGTCATGAACCAGGTGATGGGATCGTGGTTAGGATTATCCGCAGATACATTAGCATCCGATCCTGGATATGAAAGTGTGTTAGGAATTCCGACATTGCAAACCGGTGTTTTTGGCGGGATTATTATTGGCTTAATTGCAGCATACTCTTATAAGCGATTTCATAATATTGAAATGCCATCTTTTCTAGGTTTCTTCGCTGGCAAAAGATTCGTACCCATTGTAACTGCTGGCTTTTCATTTATTGCTGGTCTATTAATGCTTATTGTCTGGCCGCCAGTTCAAGAAGCGATGAATTCTGCTTCACTTTGGTTAATTGAAGAGGGAACGTACATCGCCGTTTTTGCATTTGGCTTTATTAAACGCTTATTGATTCCGTTCGGATTGCATCATATTTTCCATGCGCCATTCTGGTATGAATTTGGCAGCTACACAACAGCTGCTGGGGAAATTGTACGCGGTGATATGACGATTTTCTTTGCACAGCTTAGAGATGGTGTCGAGATAACTGCTGGTAATTTCATGGCTGGTGAGTTTCCGATTATGATGTTCGGACTTCCGGCTGCAGCATTGGCAATGTACCATACAGCACGTCCTGAAAAAAAGAAGTTAGTTGCTGGGCTGCTTGCTTCTGGTGCTTTAACCTCTTTCCTCACAGGAATTACGGAACCAATTGAATTCTCATTTATGTTTTTATCGCCAATACTATTTTTAATTCATGCTGTATTGGATGGTCTATCGTTTGTACTCATGACATTACTTAGTGTGAATATTGGTTATACGTTCTCTGGTGGGGGGATAGACTTTATGTTATTTGGTATCCTGCCAGGGAGGGAACCATGGTGGTTAGCTATTATTGCTGGTCTTGTTTTCGCTGTTATCTATTATGTCATTTTCCGCTTTATGATTCAGAAGTTTGATCTTAAAACACCAGGACGCGAGGCAGACGATGAAGCGGGTGATGAAGGAGGTGCGGTTGATCAAAATAGCTTGCCTGCTCAGGTGCTCGATGCAATGGGTGGAAAAGAGAATATTGCCCATTTAGATGCATGTATTACACGTCTGCGCGTATCTGTTAATAATCAGAGCGAAGTGGATAAAAATCGTTTGAAAAAGCTTGGAGCTTCAGGGGTATTGGAAGTAGGGAATAATATACAAGCTATCTTTGGTCCGCGTTCTGAGATCATTAAGGGTCAAATGCAAGATATTATTGCAGGAAAAACCCCACGAAAAGCAGAAGAGAAACAAAAGAATATAGGAGAAGGTTCGCAGATCTCTATAGAAGAAGCTATTTTTGTTTCCCCACTTACTGGTGAAATCAAGTCGATTAGTGAGGTTCCGGATCCTGTATTTTCGGAAAAAATGATGGGAGATGGATTTGCTATCCTGCCAACACATGGAACCATTGTCTCGCCTGTGAACGGAAAAATTATTAATCTTTTCCCAACGAAGCATGCCATTGGTATTGAATCGGATTCAGGGCGCGAAGTACTGATTCACATTGGGATTGACACAGTAAAATTAGAAGGAAAAGGCTTTGAAGCACTTGTTTCACAAGATGATCAAGTTGTTATCGGCCAACCGCTATTAAATGTTGATTTAAATTATGTAAGCGAACGTGCCCCATCGATTATAACGCCAATCGTATTCACGAACCTAAAAGAAGGAGAAGAGGTGCGTTTGAAGAAGCAAGGCAATGTAGAGATTGGAGATAAGGGGATTATTGAGATTGAATAATGTATTGAAAACCCTGTTATGCAGAGGTTTTAAGGCATCTGTTTTGAAAGTAACAATAAAGAAGAAAAGAATACTCTAAAAAGATAAATGATAGAGACAGTTGGGTGAGCCACAACTGTCTCTAACGAGTTGATTTCTCCCAAGAGTACCGCCCTTATCGGCGGTTTTTTTATTGCGAGTTCCCAAATCCCTGTTCAATCAAGGCTTGGGAAAACAGAGAAAAAATATTTTCACCAAAAATCAAACGGTATATTGAGGTTTCGAGTAGGGATTGCACGAAATTATACAAAATCCACCTGATTGTTGACTCAACGTATGAACTTCCTGTAACTTATTCCGTCACAAAGGCTTATATATATGTCTTTAATCCCAGAAAACAAGAAAAATTTATTCTAAAGTCTTGATCTTCATTTATTCATTTTTGTTATAAATCCCCAAAAAGGAAAGATATCTTTAGGCTGTTTTCCCACCTTTTATATTTTCTGCACTGTAAAATAGATAATTATATAAATGCTTTTAAAAAGAAAGCCATGAAAAAATCATATGCATTGTTTAGTATTATATTTTTGTTTGTATTATTGGCAGCATGTTCTACTGGAAAAGATGAATCAATAGATGCAAGCTCGAATGTAAAAAAAGGAACGGAAACTAAGCAATTAGAAATTGAAACAGACCCAGTTGAAGGTGGGAGTCTGTACATTGCAGATTTGAATGATGCTCAGGGGTTGGATCCACACAAGGAAACAGAAGCACAATCGATGAGGTATATAGAAAATATGTACAATACATTGTTCAAGTACGAAAAGGGAACCTATGGAGAAATTGAGGAGAATTAGTGGAAGATTATGTTTCAGACGATGGGAAGGTTTATACGTTTCATCTTTTCGATGACATAACATTTCATAATGGAGATACATTAACTGCTGATGATGTTAAATATTCGATTAATAGAATAATAGACATGGTAGTTAGAGCACCATAGTGTGAAAATGTAAAGTCCATTGAAACTCCAGATGATACAACCGTAGTTATAAATCTTAGAGAAGCCGTTGCACCTTTTTTAACTTATCTTGCAAATCCAAAGAATGCTATCGTTAATCAAACTATTGTAGAAGAAAATGGTGGAAGTTTGGATAATGCGGATGCAGGGAGCGGTCCTTTTGCTTTAATTGCATGGAAAAAAGATGAAGAAATGGTCAGCTTAAGCCAGGGACAATCTATGTGCTGAATGAAAATGATAAACATGAAGTACGAACGAAAACAGATATGCGTATGGTGTGTGTATTTAACCCGCCACTAGTGGGTACAGAAACCCATGATGAATAAGGAATTTATCCAGTACTGACATTCAAAAATAATTATCATAAAAAATAGCAGGAGTATGAAGGAAATACTGCTGCTTTTTTTACGTTTTTCATACATACAGAGCGTTGCTGCAAAAACTCGAACACGGCCTGTCGAACTATCTTTATTCTGCATACACGATCAATAGGGATGCGCTGAACGTTTGTTTTTAGCATGACAAATAGAAAAAAGTAGAAAAGAATTAAGATTCAGGACTTAACTACTGTAAAAAATTGCTGTTTTTGGTGCGAACTTAGGAAGTAATTCACTTAATTAATATCCATAGCTAACGTAGAATTAACACATTATTGTTTATACGTTTAAAACGGAGTCATTTTGAGGTGAAAAAAATGGGTGTAACTTCAACACTTGGGCAGCAGATTTACCATCTTCAAAGCTCGGTTCAGACAATGCATTCACTATTAGGGAAAAAGGAAGCGGATTTAAGACGCCTAAAAACAGCAAGAAGTAAATTACTGGGAGATCAAGAAGAGCTACACCGGCGTGTGAATACGATTCAAAAACCTGAGCTGCCTTCGAATTCTTGGAGAGGAGAATTGGCTAAAACGTTTCAATCCTTTCGGCAAGGCGAGTTATTATCAAGTTATAAAGAGATTGGAACAACTCAATTTAACAATGTCCTTGACAGATTAGAGCAAAAAATCATCACCATCGAACAATCCATCACAAATATACAAGGACAAATTGCCTCAATTAGTTCAAGTATTTCTGCTTTAAAAGAAAGAAGGAGAGAGGAGCTTCGTAATCAATGAGTACAGAAATTAAGCTGGACTATGCGGAAGTAAAATCGGCATTGTCTGAATTGAAATCTGTTGCAGCTCAGTTTGAGTCCTCTTTGGCTAGTGTGAAAGATGGAGAAAACAAGCTAGATATGGTAAATGAGATGAATGAATTAAAGCAGTATTTTGATCAGCTTGTTTCATCCTACCAGCAGCTGCTTCTTAAAAGTATAGAAGTTACCATGCAAACAATCGAAACAATAAAAGAAACAGATGAGGTAATTGCTTCTAGCATGAAGTAGCTAAAATGGGATGAGACAGGGGGGGATAGTGTGAAAGTTCTTGATGTAAAACGTTTGATGGATGATACTGCTAAGAGCCGCAAACATATTGATACGCTTCAATATCAGATTACAGCCACTCAAAAGGTGGTCCGCCAAGTCACCTACCTTGAAGATGTTCTAAAAGGGAAAACCGGCGATGCGATTCGATTGTTCTATCAGGAAGTACATCAGAAGTTTTTGATTCAATTATATGAATTTCTGATTGACTTTGATCAAGCATTGAAGCAGATGGAACTGGTTGTTCACGCACTTGAACCAGACCCAAACGGAAGAATCGAGCAAGGATTTATAGAAAATGAAACCCACGATGGTCTGCGAAATATACAGCGTACAACGCTGAACCTGACAGAAGATGCAAATCATACGATCCAAAGTATTCGTGATATTGTTTCCTTACCGCAACTTGATCCTGAAGAACTAATTTATCGGGTTAGGCAAGGAGAAAAGAAAACCCGGCAAGTCATGGAACAGTTGTATGATGTTGACCGTTCGCAAACAAAAGCACTGCAGCAATTGATACAAGATATTGAAACGATGAAAAAGTATATATCTGATATGGAGAAGATGGTTCAGAGCGGGAGTTTTTCCATTAAAACCTTTACGAAAAGGATGTTGTTTGAGAGTGATGCTTATATTGAAATGACTGGTGCTGACAGTATCATTCAATATGTGCTGAAGTGCTTTAACCTGGAAGGAAGACTCCAAAATATAAGTAATCCCGTCCATCAGAAGAATCTTGAAATAGTTTATGAGACACTACCAGAACTAAAACCACTATTGGATAAATTAAAGAATATGTATTCCTACGCAGCACCACTCGCAGTATTGCTTTATCCAAAATTAATATTCCCGATTACATATCGGAATCATGAACCTAGCAACAAGCCGGTGAATTTTGATAAACTAAAAGAAACAAAAACATATCAGGATCTAGCAGTGGAAAATACAATGTCTGAAGAAGAAATTGCTGCAATCAGATCACATTTGAACGACATTATAGAAAATGATTCAACAAGTGCTTATTCTCTTGAAAACTATTCAGAACCTGACCGCGAAGAAATTAAATTTTGGGATAAACGTAAAGTACTCGGCGGAAATTTATCCTTAGCGGGAACACCCGACGGCTTGGCAGGCCCAGCCATTGCAGTCGCAGATTTCTTCACAGAAGACTTTGGCACACTAATCAGTGAAGATGCGACAGTGGGTGAAAGAGGACTTGCATTAGCGTAGCTCCTACCAATTGGCAAACCATTGAAGGTATTGAAGCCGATAGATGATGTGATGAGTGGTGGGAAGAAGGTTGGTAAAGGTGCGGGTAAAAACCATTCAAATTTTGCAGATCGTGCTAAACTAGAGGGACATTTTGATAAGCATGGGAAGGAATTTGACGAATTGTATAAAAATGCCGACGAGTATCTTGAAGGTGCAAAAGAGGTTATTAATAATGGCATAAAGGTGAATTATGAATATAGAGGTGAAATAAGGACAGGATATGTCAAATTTATGGGAAATAACAAAAATGGTAAAGCCAAGTTTGAATTTGTAGGTACTAATAATAACGGAGATATTATAACCTACCATACTCAAAGTGGCAAAAAGATTTGGAAGACCATTAATGGTGAAAATATTCCAGAGATTAATCCAGCAGAGTAGGAAGTGAGGATTTATATATGGTATATACGGCTCTTGTTAAAAGACTAGACCCACAAATTGAGGAAGAAGTGATAATTGAGATTGAGGGTATTGAATTTACAGGATTTGCTTTTATTTGCCCTTATAAAATTGAAGTAGGAAATAGTTATCCTGTATCAATAGGGTTTACTATCTTAAATGAATTGATGATTCGTGAAATCCAGGGAGAGAAGAAAGAAATAGAACGTATTGGTTTAGGATATGAGTATTATATAAGGGGCTTGTTACATGAGGATACAGTGGATGCAGGATTAATTTTTACTGACGAAGATGATTATTTCACTGATTATCCTGAATTGATGGGTAAATATATTGAAATAAAAGTTGACAGAATAAGTATAGAATTTATAAGGATAACTACTGATTAAAAAAGAAGAAGTTTAAATTCATAAGGTATTAATACTCAGAATAGTCATATAGCTAGCTATAAAACACTTGATTGCCATTTCGGGCATCAAGTGCTTATTATTAGCTTGATTGAATGCCTTTCAAGGCTATTACTTTACTATATAATAAAGTAACTGATATTTGAGTGAGTAAAAAAATAGAAAGAAGGGATAGTTTATGGATGAAACTTATGATTACTTAGAGGAACTGGAAGATTTTTTAGGAGGAACATTTCATCAAGACATCAGTTCTCAAGAACAAGCATTAGGTGAGTTTATAAACGAAGCAAGCATAGAATGTTTGATGTCCACAATAAAGGATTGTGAGAGGTTTTTGAATAGTGATTTAACAGAACAGGAGAAAGAAAATATTATTCAAAATAATGCCGAAGTTTATTTTCCAGCTATTGAATTAACCCCTCTACAATGGCAAAATAATTTAGTAGGGAAAATGGAAGAAGGAGTAAAAACAAAATAAAAATAAAAGAAGAAACCTTGATTGGCTAATGCCTTTTAATTTCCAAATGCGTGGTCTAACTCCACCGTCTTTAGACGGTATCCGCTTCTAGCCTTATCTTTTAATGTCCATACTTAGTGTATGAGGTGAAAAAAGTATGGACGGATACAAAAAGAATAGTCACGCGGTTTACGATATAAAATACCATGTAATGAGGTTATTTTTGTGCAACAGTTGGAACAGTAGATGAAGAAACGATTAGAAATTATATCGCAAATCAATTTAGTGAAGAAAAGAACGATATATTTAGGATTGATGATTGAGTTTAGTCAAATTTGAAGTGTGCTTAAGCATAAGGACTTTAAGCAGGACTTTAGCCTGTAGAACGACTTTAGTCGCCGACATTTATGTCCAAATCCACCTGCTTTAGCAGGTGGTCGTTTAAGGTTTCTTCTTTTATGAGGGCTACCTAGTGCTGAATGAAATGCCAGTTATTTATAGAATATAGATAATCCATATAAGCTCTATACGATGTTTTAACGAGTACACACCTTTAAACCGTATGACCTATTTAATGTATTCTACCTTATAAAAGTAATTATAAAATCATTAGTTGCCACCATTTATATCCACAAATCCTTTACCTTCGTTTTCCCCCAACCTTTTAATTTTTTTGCAACTTTTACGTTCATAGAACGATTATTAGAATGAGACTACTCCACATCGATTAACTCCTGAATGGCGATGTCTAACACTTTGCATACTGTTTCTAATGTTGACTGGTAAAACTCTATCCGCATTGATTGAACAAATGCATGGAATCTAGCAATGGAAAATGCCGCAATCGAAGCATTTTTGAACGACGCACCCGACGGCTTGGCAGGCCCAGCCATTGCAGTCGCTGATTTCTTCACAGAAGATTTTGGCACACTAATCAGCCAAGATGCGACAGTGGGTGAAAGAGGACTTGCATTAGCGTTGCTCCTACCAATTGGCAAACCATTGAAGGTATTGAATCCGATAGATGATGTGATGAGTGGTGGGAAGACGGTTGGTAAGGGTGCGGGAAATGCTAAGCTAAGCCCATCGAATTATCCAAATCCAGACCCACCTATGTCTATACCAACTGTAAGATATGAACCAAAAACAATTGAAGAAGTCATAAGAATGCGTCAAGGAAAAGTACCAACAACTAAAATGACGCAAGGTTATAAAAATATAGAAGCACACCATAGACAACAAGTCCCTGTTAAAAATGGCGGGATATTAGATGAATTAGAACAAAGAACTCATAGAGGTGGAGGAAATCATACACGTCATGATAAATCTTCCCAGTTAACTCCTTCTTAAAGAGCCAAGGAAATTAGAGAACACTATAAAGAAAGAGGAAAAGAATATATACTACCTGGAGAAGAGATTTAAAAGGAGGAAAAGTAAATGACAAGAGATGAAATTGCAAATTTATTAGATGGTATATTAGATAAAGAATTAGGGAATTTAGATATTCCTTTGGCAAGTGATTGGGAAAATATCGAAAAAAAGTTTGGATGTCAATTTCCAACGGAATTTAAATTTTTTATTGAATTAATGTCTACATATTCGTTTCCTGGAGATATCTTAAATGTTTCCAATGGTAATACAAATGGAAATGACACTATTGAATTTACCTATGACTATGAAATGAAACAGGGGGGATGGAAGGAAGAATTAATCCCGTTTTATAGTATAGGTAATGGTGACTACTTCTGCCTTCTTTGCAATGAGTGTCCAAACACAGGAGTTTACTATTATTCACATGAAGAAACTAATATAGATAAAGAAGCTAATAACTTTGAAGAATGGTTAAAACAGTTACAGACTTTTTTGAGTTAAAGAATAAAAACCTTGATTGGCTAAATGCCTTTCAATGAAAGTAATTATAAAAATCGCCCCTACCATAGTGCCTGTCATTATTTTTAATATATAGTAAAAAATATTTTGAAAGAAATATTTTTCGATATAAATCAACATTGGGAGTCATTCAAGAAAAAATATAGACACGGGATCCGCCCGATAGTCATTAAGGAGGTAGAAAATTTTCGGGACTGCGGAGACATGAAAAAAGGATTCAACTGATTAGCCAAGATGCGACAGCAGGTGAAAGAGGTCTCGCATTAGCACTGTTCCTACCAATTGGCAAACCATTGAAGGTATTGAAGCCGATAGATGATGTGATGAGTGGTGGGAAGAAGGTTGCTAAGGGTGCGGGAAATGCTATATTACCTACAGAAGGTAAAGTAGAGACTTTTAAGGAACTTGCAAAACAAGGTACAGCATTTGATAATATTACACCGCATCATATGCCTTCTGCTACTAAAATGAAACAGGCTGGAGTAAAAAGGAACGATGGTGTTAGTATGAATATGGAGCAACCTCATCCGGGAGTAGGGGGTAGGCATAGAAAAACGTATACTTATGGTTTAAGTGGCAATAAATTAGAAGAATATTTAAACCTAAGTTACCGTGATACCCTTACTCATGAAATATTAGATGCAAGAAGGATATACATGAAGGATGGTGTCTACACACCTGAAGTAAGAGCAGGACTTTTAAATACGATTAGAAAGAATAGAGAATTATATCCTGAATTATTTAATTAGTAAGTGGGGGCGGAGTATATGGATGTGAAATTGGAATTAAAGAAAGTCTACACAAATAGACTCTTACAATCTCAAAAAGAAATATCCTCATTTGAAGCAGCATTAGGTAATCTCATTGGTTTAGGGGATGTATCAGTTATTACAGGATTATGTTTGGGATTTGATGATGATACCGAACAATATGAAATAATGTTCGGATTAATACATGGCATAGAGCATCTCTATAAAGAAAATATTGAAGAAGGATTATATTTAATCGCTATAGCTGTCCCTAGTGTTATTGATAGGGCAAGGGAATGGATGGAAGTTTTACATTACAGAATTTTAAATCATGAACAAGTAAGAAAAATATACGGTAGTGTACTATCTAAGCTAGATGACAAGTCAAAAGAGATAATAATAAACTTATTAAATGACATAAAAAGTGAAGACCCAAATATGTTTAGCAATTCTGTAGATGAAGTATTAGAAGCAATATAATTTAAACCACCTTTTGGCTAAAGACCATTTAGTTTCCAAATGCGTGGTCTAACTCCACCGTCTTTAGACGGTATCCGCTTTTAGCCTTATCTTTTAATGTCCATACTTAGTGTATGAGGTGAAAAAAGTATGGACGGATACAAGAAGGAATAGTCACGCGGTTTACGATATAAAGTACCATGTAATTTGGGTAATGAAATATAGATATAAGATGTTACATGGTCAAATTGCGAACAGAACTAGAGAGTAAATTAGACAAGGCTGTGAAGTGATAGGTATTACAATCTTGCAGGGAAGTGTAGGAAAAGATTATATTCATTTATTGATAGCTTGTCCACCAAGTCTAGCTCCAAGTAAAATAATGCAATATCTAAAAGGAAGATCATCAAGACTTCTTCAAGATCAATTTCCCGAATTGAAAAAGAAATATTGGGGTCAGTACTTATGGGCAAGAGGTTATTTTTGTGCAACAGTTGGAACAGTAGATGAAGAAACGATTAGAAATTATATCGCAAATCAATTTAGTGAAGAAAAG
>DAMDKS010000008.1:0-132511 GCA_032085455.1 Oceanobacillus sp. | reverse complement strand
GCATAGAAACAAAATCCCCCATTAAATGATGGTTCACATCACGAACAAAAGAAGAAAGTGAGTTTTTAATTGATTTTCCCATGGATTTCATGCTGACTTCTTCTTCATTCAAAAGCAGTTTAAAACCGATAAAGAAACGATAGTCTACTTGATGTTCGCCAATCATTGAAACGAGCGCTTCGGTTTGATCATCAATTCGTGCATAAGCAACATCTTTTAACCTTCCAGTTACCAATTCTTTACTTCGCTCTTGAACAGAACGAATACTACTAGCCGTACTAATTTGCAGGGCATGAATTTTTCCATCTTGATTTTGTGCAATCAATTGGCGAAAGTGATCATGCACTTGAACTTTTTCATCTGGTGATAAAAAGGAATAATTATAGGGAAGCAATTCATAATAAGCAAAACATTCGCCATCATGATTAAAGACGAGATTATTTTCTATATATTTAATCGGATAACGCATGCAATTCACTCCTCACAGCAGTAATATTTTCTTTCATTTTCACTTGTTGTAATTTGATTGGTATCCCTGCATAAGTTAATTTAGGGCGCGAAAAGTAAGTGATGACGGATTTTAAAAAGCTATATGGCTTTTTGCCATCGAATGTTTTTTGACTCATAAACCATGTTAAGCCAACTGGAATTCCCACATATTTTAATAACGCTCCACTAATCAATGAGAGTGGAGGAAGATTCCCAAGTAACATGACGAGTAATAAAGAAAGTACAAACCACGACATTTGATTAAAGGTGACGGGGAAGGGCAAGCGAAAATCATTAATCGCATAAATGACTTTTTCAACTGACCAAATACGTGTATAACTTTTTAGTTTTTTCATAAGTTCTCCTTTCAAAAAGAAAACAGCCTGCATGTACACGGACTGTTTTCACATTTTTATATTTACTTATCCAAGATATTCAAATACGCCATGTGATGTAACAAGAAAACTCCCGTTTATTTCTAAATCTCTACCAAGCGCTTGATAATCAATATAGTTTTGTAAATTAGTAGGCACTTCCCCAAGCATGCCTGTTTCTTCAACATAGTAACGAGCCACATCTTCCATATCTTCACAATCTGCATAACAAATAATATCATCTTGACTTTCTAGCAATTCTTCCAAACTATCAAACCAGTAGCCTTGAATTTCAGATAGTTCATGATAAATCGGCGATCCTTCTAATTCTTCTACCATCGCACATAACCGATTGATCTCAGAGATTGGAGTGTATTCACCAATCTCAAATGGCAATTCATAATCATGTATGGCATATTCTTCATATTCACTATTTAAGCCAATGCGTTCTTTGACGTCTTCCATATCGATTGGTGGTGTAAACCAGCTACCAACCAATTCCCCCTCATTATATTTTCCAAGATTGGTAATATATACTTGCATGTCCATTAGATTTCACATCCTTTTTGTTATAAGTGGGCATAAAAAAACAGTAAACCATTTTGATTTACTGTTCATAGTTACTAAAGTGACTACTTTTTTAAATACAGATTAGGTGAATAATAATCTTTTCTTTTACCTGGTTCGTCAGTCCATCGTGAACTAATATTATTTTTCTTACAAAATTGATAGACTGATTCCCCTAAAAATTCTTTTGTTTTTTCAAAATTTTTAGCAGAATGGGGACTATCTGGACCATATGTTTTCCATCCATAAAAATATATCTTCTCTGATTCAGGGACATATTTTGCTTTATACCAAGCAACTTCATGTGGTTGTATTTTTTTGCCACTATATTCTAGTGGAATACAAGTAGAAAAATGCTTTAAAAATTTATGCGAAGTAAAGCTACCCTTGCCAGGCTTTAAGTTTAATATACGACATAAAGTAAAAAAATCTTCGTCTGATAGATTTGAAAGTTGATATCCCTGTTTTAATTCTAAAATAAAGCTGAAATTTTTTTCAAGTACACCAAATAATAGTTGAAATGGTGTACGGTCAGTAAAAATTAATACCTCAAATTGCACTTCATTATATGAAAACTTGAATTTATCCATGGTGACTTTGTTCTTACCCATATTAGATAATAATGACTTTATTTCAAATAGTTTCAAACTTATCCTCCTAAAATATTTTATTATTAGGATAAGTATATCAACTTGTTTTACTAATTTACAATTGAATCAAGCGCCAATAATTCTATTAAACAGATTCAACAATACATCCTTTACTCCACTTGCATTAAATACCAACCCTACTGCAACCAAAGCAACAATCAAAAATCCAATCAGTTTAGAAAACTCCCGCTTGAAGCCTAAATAAATACCAATTACTACAATAGCCATTAACACCAAAGACTGCGCATTACTTAAAAACCAGTTGTACAAATTCTGCCCAAAGTTCATCTTACATTACTCCTTCCACTTTCTAATATTTTGTCACTTGACGCATGCATTCGATAAACCATAAAATAATGCCACCTATGATGGTAATAAAAATAAATTTTACGAATTTCATGGAAGCCCTCCAATCTGTCATTTAATGACGTCTTCCGTTTCCAGTGCCTGTTGCATCAATAATTGTTGATGACGTTTGGTTAACTTTGCTTGATCCAACATATCTTGAATCACAGTTGTTTGATTGATTTCATCGAGTTTAGTAGCTAGTTTCCAAGTAGGGGCTACTTGACGTGCCAACCATCTAAGTGTTTTATCGAATGTGTAAGGTTCAGGTTTTGTTGTTAAATAAATTTTTCTATTTTCACCTAAATCTAAAAAACGTTGCCACTCCGCATTCATTGGCCAACTACTTCGTCGTTTTTTCTCATCTTTATCAACAAACCGAATATATCGATTAATGATGGAAAAAGCTGTTCGTCCCGCATCTTCATACGTCATTAAATCAACAACCGCATGATAGGCACGATCATTTTTCAATCGAATTTCAAAACGATTTTTAATGTCTGTATCTTCAAGTGATGCACCGTGTTTCACGTATTGTTCATAATCTTTTTCATACAAACAAAAATACACATCACTTTTCAAAGAACCGATATATAATGTATTTCCCATATCACGTTTTTCTTCTCCATGAACCATTTCGCCAGACCGATAACTTTTAAAGCTACGGAACACAGAAATACATTCTTCATCTCGACATTTGTTTATGAGAAACGGAATATCCAGAATGCCTGTCTTATCATTGATCGCAAGGTCAACCCGTTTAAAGACACTATTTACTCGAAATACATCCATGAAAAAATCAAACCATGTACGTTGCTGGGCTAATAAAAAGTTTTCAAATTGACGGCAACCCTTGCCTTTCAGTTCAAGTAAACAGCCTTTATCCTCATCTGGTGAAACCATAACGACAATGTCGCCAAAGACATATTGTTCCACGTAAGAATAAAACGCATAATCCTCATGGATCATATGCTCCATTTTCAATCGTAAAATTTCTTCAATAACTGGCTTCGGATTCGTTGTTAAAAAACGTATTCGCACATAATCAAATAAAAGTTCTAAGGGTGCTTCGGGATTAAATTGCTCTAAAATATCGAACATCGCGTTTTGTAAGGTCTGGGTCGGTGTCATTTTTCCTGTTTCAATTTCACTAATATATTGCCTTGAAATTCCTACATGTACCGCTAATTTATTTTGCGATACGCCATATGCCAATCGTTTTTCTTTTAATTGTTGATACCAAGGTACTTCATTCATGTGCATTCCTCCCAACAGAAAAAAGATGTCAACTAAGGACTAAAAGCTGACATCTTTGTAATATGAACTGAACCCTTGATACATCAGGGTTTCTGTACTTTTGAAACAGTTTCTTATTGTTTTTCTACCCCCCTGTTAGAAACGGGGGGTTAAGGCGTGGCTGTCGCCACGCAGGCTTAGCCCAGCACGGCGGCTTTCGCTTCGCACGCCGCCGCACTGGGCTGCCTTTATGACACCAACTTACCAATTTCTTTTAGAAAATCGTGACCTTTTGGGACAAGCGGTGTGTAAAATTCAGAAATGACACTATCTCCTTTGTCGACATATCCACGCCCTTTGATAGGCTTTAGGAAAAACTGTTTTTGTACGTCGCTGCCGAAAACCATGCCGTATCCGAGTTCGCTCATGCGCCCTAAAGCTACTCGGAAATTAAAGTTATCTCGAATCCCGTCTCCCAGATATTTGGCGTCTGGACGTTGACAGGCAAGGATAAGGAAAAACCCTGATTGTCTCCCTAACATGACAATCTGTTTTAGCTTACTCATGACTTTCACGCTTTCTTTACCAATCATCTCCATGAACGACGTGTACTCGTCAAAGATCAAAAAACGAGCGGGCAAGCCTAAATAAGCATAATTTTCTCCTGTCTTGTAGTTCGGCATGTTTTTCATTTCCTCATTCCGTTTCATCATTTCTTCATAGAATTGATTGATACAAGTTGTCATATCTTCCTTTTTGTAGTACACATCAGGCATAACGGTAGCTAAGTCCGCTAAATCGGCATTTTTCGGATCTAAGATATACAATTTTGCATCTGTTTTCAGCAATGCTTCAATAAGCGTAAGAATAAAATAGGTTTTTCCACCACCTGTTCCACCGGCAATCAACATATGCGGCAACTTATCATATTCCCAATAGAAAGATTCCATTAACTTTAAACGGCCATTTTGAGCAGTGACTTCCTCAATTGGAATGCGGTTCGCAATCATATCATAGAAAAGCACATATTCCACATAAGAATCATGTAATTCCTTTTCGATCAATTCACAATACAAACCGCTTTCCAGCTTCTTTTCCAAATTTAATAACGGTTCTTGATACTTTCCAAGTGTGATTTCCACTTGAATATGAAGTAATCCTTTTTCAAACCGATAATACATTTTAGGAAAATGGCTGATTTTTTCCTTTGTTTTATTGTATGGAATATCCTTAAAGAAGCCCTCTTGTGTAATTTGTTTTGTTTCATACCATCCATTCTCCAAAATCATTTTTGCGAGCTTTTGACGGTGAATGACTTGTTTTATTTTGTCATACCGATAGCGATAATAGAGATATGCACATCCAGCAGTTAAGGCAAGACTAATTAACAATGTCACCAATCCATACGTGCTGATAAAGTGTGCTTGAAAGTCATCCACTTGCCATGTGGTCGAGAGTAAAAAGGACAGATGAAAAGGGATAAAGGAAACGAGCCATACACCAACCAGCCCAAGGAATATAAATTGAAAAACGAGGGAAGTATCTTTTTCCTTAATGCGTTTCCCTCGTCTTCGGAAAGTACTCATTATTTATCCTTAGTTGGCCTAACTTTCGAATCATTACCGCCCGCTGTTACCGCTTTTCCCTTTAAAACTAAATCATCTGCTTTCACATACCAATCCACATCTGCGCCACGGAATGTCGCATTTGCGACGGTATCTGCGACAGGATTTATAAGCTCTACTTCCGCATTATAATCAAATTCTTTCAAAGGCACAGAAGCAGGAATACTTACTTGAATCATGCGGCCTTGTTCACGAGACTTTAAGTCATACGTGCGTTCCTTGACTTCTGATGATACGGTTCCATCTTCATTTTGGAGAAACACTTCACGACGTAATGCGGAAAACTTTAATAATCCAAATGTCTTTTCTTTATCAATGACAATACCTTGCGCTAATCTCATGTTATTTTCCTCCTTACGCTTTTACCATGTCATCTGCGTGTAAGATATATTTTGTAAATCCACGATCACCAATTTTATAGCCTTCTGCAGTAATTCTTGCATTCACTAATTTCACTTTTTCTTCATGTTCAAAAAACTTTTCTCCAGCTTCTTGAGGGAGAATCACCTCAATATCATCTGCCCGTTGAATATCTGAATACAAATTGTAACTACGTGACAATGTTGTCATGCGCCCATTAATCCGGCGTTGTTCCACCTTACCTTCACCAGCATATTCTAAATTTCCAAACGTCTTTTCCATGTTGGGAATCACATATTTTAATTCCATCTTACATACCTCTTTTCTAATTGTATTTTTGCTTAAACTGTTCATATGGGAAGCAAAGAGAGTAGGAGGGGAGCGAGAATGAAAAGCCTTCATAGAGACATCACTCCCTTTGCAAATCCTTTAAAGAAAGGCTATTCTCTACTTCATTTCCCCAAACATCCCATCCTGCAGCACATTGTCTAGCAAATAATTCAATACGTGGTAAATCGCCCATTAACTCAATGATTTTATCTCTAGCAATGCCGGGCTTTTTACTGTGTCCTTCCACTGGACTAACAATAAGCTGATGAACCTTTTTCGACACTCTTTTTGGACGCCCCTTCACACCAAGTAAACAAATTTCAGCGTTGGAACGTGTCCAATATCCTAATCCAAAGAAATAACCATTTCCAGACTTATTTTGTTTCACCCAAACAAAGGAAACGGTTTTAAATATAAATCCCCATGCAGCCATGACTTTTAGAGCCTCTTTCAACATAGGAAAAGTCGTCCATAAAAATAAAACACTATCTTTGTCAGAGATAGCGTCAATAGGTAAATTGCAAATGTCTTTTAAATTCATGGTAGGGTAATGGTTTTCTGCGACACCTTGTCCTTTAGTTTGTTTGTATCGCCAAGGTGGGTCAGCATAGATAATATTGTATTTCATCCTTTATCACTCCATTCTAAACTATAACAATAAAAAAATAGCTTTCTCATACGTCTTGAAAACGATAATCTACACGTCCATAAATGACACACCAAAACACAATCATTGTATCTCCATTTTTATCACGAATCAATTTCCCACAAGGAAAAAACGGGAAATCTTCAATCTCAATTTCATTTATTACAAAATGATCATCAATCCATTCCATCACCTTTGTTTCGTTCTTTTCCACAAAAACTACACTCCCTTCATTGATCTGGACAATAAAAAAAGCATGACAGATGGAATTTGTCACACGTTAGTTTGTTTATCTATAAAACTTTTGCAATACCAGCCATGATATATGCCGCACATGGTACAGCAATTGCATTTCCAATCGCTTTATATCGTGCATAATCACTAATCGGTTCATCTCTGTGTCCTAAAGCTGTCCAACCTTCTGGTAAGCCCATCAAACGTTCACATTCTAAAGGGGTAAGCTGACGAATAAATCCTTCTTTTTCTTCTCCTTCGTACCAAAATGAAAAATAATTTACAGAGCCTGCGAGCAAAGTGGGAAAAGGGTCATGCGTTCGTCCAAAACTTCCAATGAATCCTGTTTTATTTCTATCGTTTGCGGCACTTCGCATACGTCTTTCTTGAAAGGGGCGAACGACGGGTATTTTCCCCCTTGTTTTTTGAGCAGAAATTCGACTGGTGCTGGTGGAGGACAGCCTGTCTTTTCTGCAAGGCGTAGGAAACGATTGCAGATCACGGGTTTTAAATAATATTTCTTTGGCACGTGTTCCTCCAAAATCTGCCACGAGGAAGATACGTCTTCTTCTTTGAGCGAGCGTGGGCTTTCCCCAATATCGGGCATCCAAGAGTCTCCAACACACTTCAACATCTTTCCCTCGGACCATTCCAGCGTTTGCCCATTCTCCAGAAGCAGGCATTGGAATATCGGTTTTTGTGAACGATTCCAGCACGGCTTTAAAATCCAACCTGTTATTTGATGAAAAAGCTCCCATGACGTTCTCCCAAACAGCGATAATTGGATATGTTCCATTCGTTGCACACCTCATTTCTTCGATAATCCTTATTGCATGATAAAACAAACTCGATTGACTACCTGCAAGACCTTCTCGATTTCCAATATTGGATAAGTTCTGACAAGGTGAACCAAATGTAATGATATGAACAGGTGGTATTGTTCCACCATTTATTTTTGTAATATCTCCAAGATGAAGCATAGTTGGAAAGTAGCGTTTCGTAATGGAAACAGGTGCTTTCTCTATCTCGCTTGCCCATGTAGGTATAATTCCACAACGAGAAGCTGCAAGAGGAAATACACCAATTCCATCAAAAAGACTACCTAATTTAAGCACTTTCATGTAATTCACTATCCTCACAAACTATTTTAAACAAAAAAATAGACGTTCAGTTTATTTGAACGTCTAAAAGTATCGCATCAATTTAAGATAGAATATTTAATTTCACATGTCTCCTCACACCAGGTCAATTCCTACTGAAACATTAATGTGGTTTTTTATCACTTTTTTTCTGCCATTTTCACCATTTGTCTCAAAGTAAGAATGCTTGTAAAACGCCTTGAAACTAAGGATTTCTACATAGTTTGGCGACATAGCAACGCTATAGCCTCCACATGGGCTGGAAGTCCGAATATATCCACACCATGGGGGAATGGGGACCGGCAAGTTTGATTTTTGAAAATGTGCGTGTTCCAGAAGAGAATATTTTAGGTGATTTACATGGCGGCTATAATCTCGGGCTTGAATGGATTGGTTTTGCCAGATGGATTGTTGGAGCACGCGCAGTTGGTACAGCAGAACGTTTATTGCAAATGGCGATTGATTATGCAAAAGAACGTGAAACCTTTGGTCGTCCAATTGCTGACAGACAAGCTATTCAATGGCAAATTGCTGATTCTGCAGTTGAAATCGAAGCTGCCAGATGGCTCGTACTAAATGCTGCCTTTACGCTTGATCAAGGAGAAGACAATCGTCATTTAGCATCCATGGCAAAATTGTATGGATCCAATATGGGAAATAGAGTGGTCGACCGTGTTCTGCAAATTCATGGTGGAATGGGCTATACGAAGGAGTTACCGATTGAGCGCTGGTACCGTGAAGCAAGATTATGGAGGATTTATGATGGGACGGATGAAATTCAGCGCTGGATTATATCTCGTAATCTATTAAAAGGCAATGTGAAAATAGGACAATTTATTTAGGGGGAGTTAGTTATGACAGGAAGATTTACTGGGAGAGTGGCGTTTGTCACTGGTGGGAGCCGTGGAATTGGAAAAGGAATTGCTGAGGCTTTTGCAGAAGAAGGAGCAAAAGTAGCAATCATTGATATTAATGAAAAAGCATTACAGGAAACGGAAGCATCGTTTACAGAAAAAGGGTATACACTTTTTGCCAAACAAGCGGATGTTACAAATGCTGCTGAAGTCGAAGCGGCTATGCAAGAAGTGGTCAATCGATTTGGTTCACTCGATATTTTAGTGAACAACGCGGGAATCATTCGTGATAATCTGTTGTTTAAAATGACTGATAATGACTGGGAACAGGTAATGAATGTGCATTTGAAGGGAGCTTTCCATGCTTCGCAAGCCGCTCAAAAGTATATGGTTGAGCAGAAATATGGTCGCATTATCAATCTATCATCTACATCTGCCCTGGGAAATCGCGGTCAGGCCAATTATGCTACAGCAAAAGCAGGTTTACAAGGTTTTACAAAAACATTGGCGATTGAACTTGGTAAGTTTGGGATTACCGTCAATGCGGTTGCACCTGGATTTATTGAAACCGAAATGACCAAAGCAACAGCGGCAAGAATTGGTGTCCCCTTTGAAGATTTTGTGAAAGCAAATATCGAACATATTCCTGTAAGAAGAAGCGGAAAACCAGCTGATATTGCCAATGCGATAACCTTCTTTGCTGACGAAAGATCATCATTTGTCAATGGACAAGTTATTTATGTTGCAGGAGGACCAAGAAATTAAGGGGGGAGTGAGGATAACGTGTATCGTGCTTTCATTGGGGAAAAATCACAGCGGATAAAGAATACGATAGAAAGAGGAGCAGTAAAACAATTTTCACATTCAATCGGTGATGCACACCCGATTTTCGTTGATGAAGCATATGGGAAACAATCAAGGTATGGCAGAAATATAGCACCGGCAACCTTTCCTAGAATACTTGAATATGGTGCGATTGCAAGATTAAAACTTCCGGAAAAAGGACTGATCCATGGGGAACAAACTTACCATTATCAACGCCCATTATTCGTCGGAGAAGAATTATATTGCTATACAAAAGTAACAGATTATTATGAGAAAACGGGGAAGAATGGTTTGATGGGCTTTCTTGTGGTAGAAAGATATGGCGAAGACACTTCGGGTGAACTGATTTTTACAGAAAAAGCAGTGACGATTATAACGGAAGCGGTAAGGAAGGCGATGAAAGTATGAGTAAATTACTTGCATTACGCCAAGGGGAGTCGTTAAATGATGTAACCCTTGAAGCGGTATCTCGTCTTGATTTAATAAAGTATGCTGGAGCGTCTAAAGACTTTAATCCCATCCATACAATCGATGAGGAGGCAGTCCATGCAGGTTTACCGGGAATTATCGCTCACGGCATGTGGACAATGGGGAACCTAGCTAAACTGTTTACACCTTTCCATGAAGAAGGGTTTATCCAGGACTATTCCATTCGCTTTTCTGGGATGGTGTTTTTAAATGATGTGATTACGCTTCAGGCAATTGCAGAGGAAGTTACGAATACACATTTGAATTTTCGGGTGATGGCTGTGAACCAGCATGGAAAAGAAGTTGTGAAAGGGAATATACGTTTTGCCATTTATAAATAAATGTGCTCAATTATGAAGGAGGCAGGATGGAATGCATGTAAAGGAACTATTCAATCTTAGTGGAAAAACTGCACTCGTCACAGGAGGTGGACGCGGTTTAGGCGAACAGATTGCGGAAGGCTTTGCTGAAGCAGGGGCGAATGTGGTCGTTTGTTCAAGAAAAGAGGAGAATTGCCAAGAGGTCAGTGAGAAATTAAGAAAGATTGGTGTAAAGACACTTGCGTTTAAATGTGATGTTACGAACCGGGATGATATAGAAAATGTGGTAAATAAAACGGTGGAGGAATTTGGAGGCATCGATATTCTTGTGAATAATAGTGGTGCGACATGGGGAGCCCCTGTTGATGAGATGCCTTTGGAAGCTTTTCAAAAAGTGCTGAATGTCAATGTGATAGGAACATTTTTAATGTCCCAGACAGTCGGAAAAGTGATGACGAAACAAAAATACGGTAAGATTATTAACATTGCATCTGTTGCAGGCTTAAAAGGCTCCAACCCGGAATATATGGATACCATCGGCTATAACACGAGTAAGGGCGGGGTTATATCTTTTACAAGAGATTTAGCAGTGAAATGGGGCCCCAGAGGAATTTATGTGAATGCGATTGCCCCAGGATTTTTCCCAACGAAGATGACGAAAGTATTACTGGAAGAGGGTGGGGAAAAAATCCTTCAGGCCACACCACTGCGTAAATTTGGTTCGGAGAATGACATAAAAGGTGTTGCGCTATTTTTAGCTGCATCCGCATCAGATTATATTACCGGGGAAACGATTGTCGTTGATGGCGGTTCGCTTGCGATGTGACGGGGAGTTGATACTAACCACTTGGATGTAAACGGTAAACGGGAGGGTTATAGATACGGATGATGACGCATGAAATTGAAATATATGTCCGGTTTTGTGAAACGGACGCGCTAGGACATGTGAATAATACAAGTCATTTCTTATACCTTGAAGAGGCTCGAACGAAGTTTTTCGCAGAGGTTTTCCCTGATAAAGATGCTCGTTTTAACTTTATCATCGCTTCAATTAAATGCGATTATATCAATCAAGCATTTGCAAGTCAGCTATTAAAAGTTAAAACGGAAATTGCAAGAATCGGAAATACAAGCTTTACATTAAGTCATAGACTGACAACGAAAGATTTGGGAATAACCATTGCAACGGCAGAAGCTGTGATTGTTTGCTTTAACAATCCAGAACAAAAGTCAGTTCCCATACCACGGGAATTACGGACAAACCTTGAAAAATATCAACATATAATTTCGGAATCTTGAATTTCCTTACAGATAAGTTAAATGGATAATGTTTGATGTACGATTAAAATTTAGAGATGAAGGAAGGTCCTGCAGGTGAGAGCTGCTCAAATTATTGCGTTTAAGAAGCCGTTAAGAATTGGAGAGGTACCTGATCCCACACCAGGTCCTTACGATGTTGTGGTAGAGGTGGAGGCAAGCGGTATTTGCCGCAGTGATTGGCACGGATGGATGGGCGACTTCTCATGGATTGGGATAGCGCCGGAATTACCTATTATACCAGGCCATGAAATGGGGGGAGTTGTTGCTGCAATTGGGAAAGAAGTTAAAAATTTTCGTCCAGGGGACAGGGTAACAACTCCTTTCCATGAGGGATGTTCCCATTGTTCTTATTGTGTGAGTGGACAATCGAATCGCTGTGAACATACGCAGGTTTATGGCCTTACTAAAGATGGTGCTTATGCGGAATATATCAATATTCCCAACGGTGATTTTAACTTAGTTCATCTGCCTGATGAAGTCGATGCACTTACTGCCGCTGCGATTGGCTGCCGCTATATGACGGGTTTCCATGGGGTGGTTCGGAGTCAATTACAACCAGGTGATTGGCTTGTCATTCATGGCGCGGGTGGAGTGGGGTTATCTGCGATTCAAGTAGGAACTGCTGTTGGTGCCCAAGTTATTGCGGTTGATGTCGAGGACAGCAAACTAGCGATGGCAAAAAAAGAGGGGGCACTTGTGACGGTGAATGCCCGGAAAGAAAATGTCGCCGAGGCTGTCCAAGAAATTACAAAGGGCGGTGCCCATGCTTCGATTGATGCACTTGGTATTAAGGAAACCATTCTAAATTCCATCTTGTCATTGAAAAAAGGTGGACGCCATGTGCAAATTGGTCTTACTACAAGTCAGGAAGCGGGCAGTGTGGATATTCCCATTGATTTAGTAACGATGAAGGAGTTAGAAGTGGTTGGCAGTTTTGGCAACCCGCGTACAGATTATGACGGATTATTAAATTTGATTGCCCAAGGAAAGCTGAATCCTAAATCTCTAATTGAAAGAGAAGTTTCTCTAGATGATGTGTCGGATGTCTACCAGGATATGGCGAATTATAAAACCTATGGATTTAATATAATTACAAAATTAGCAAAAGGATAAAACAGTTATAATTATTCTTTCCCTTGAGGAGAAATGCGAAATATGAGTTAATAAAGGTGTCGGACCGATAGACTCTTATGAAAGGAGGCTGATTATATTGATCACGAATAGAGAGGTGATTTCCGCATAGCGGGAATCACTGCATGGGACCGTTAATTCTTGCGGTCCCATTTAATTATGAAAAGAATTCGGAAAATTTGCATCTTACATTACGGAGAAAAATCGTTTATAATTTCAGTAAGCAGCATCGAATGAATAAAAATTTAGGAAAGGAGCTGTCACGAAAATGAATGTTATACCAGTTAATTTTGCTACAGATGTACATGTTAACAAGGAGGACGTAAATCGTGCAATACAAAAATGCAAAAGAGGTCCTTCCCCCTAGTTTGCTAAAAGAGATGCAGAAGTACATTCAGGGTGATTTGATTTATATTCCAAAATCAAAAAAGGAAAGAGCAGCCTGGGGAGAAGTGAGCGGCTCAAGGGCGTTAATCGCTGAGCGGAATGAAGAAATCTTTTATTTATATAATAATGGAGAATCGATGGAAGCGTTAGAGCGGAGGTTTCATCTATCGATTGACAGTATACGAAAAATTATATATAAAATGCGTAAAAACAATGAATAAGTATCTTAATATATAAAAACGTGAAGCTAATAAACGATGCTTTGCGTTTTTTACTCTTCAACATATGTGCTTACAGGACATCTAATCTGGAAAAGGAAAAATAATGCTTCTCTCCTTACCAAAATGTAGATTCCTGTAAAATAGAACATTAGAATTCCCCCTCGAAAGTCTATTCTTTATTGTACAAAACAAATATAATTAATCTTTCCCTTGTCTGGACAACCCTTTTCGTGCATTAATAAGAATGCAGCAATTAATATTTGAGAAAGGAGGTAACAGTGATGATGTTAAATAAAATAAATGAGGTGGCTCTTGTATAATTGCACCCTAATCGCCAATTGACTTTGTATAAGTTTAACTGTAAGCAAGGTACTTGATTAAAATCAGACCTTAGACGCAGTTGTTCTAAATCGATGGTGGGAAATAATTGTTACTGAATTTCAGGCCCTGAGCCGACGACCAGAAGTCTCCCTGAGTGTATGATAAATCTATAGAATAGCATAAGGGAGGAAGCAATCGTGCAGATGGATATTGCTATTGTTAAATGTATCACTAATGAACGAATGGAAGAAATTAAAAAAGAAACTTACGGAAAACAAACAATAAATAATAACCAAACAAATAAACGAAAATCGAATTGGAAAAAGCATGTTACGACGTTCTTAAGTACATTTGTGTAAAGAGAGAAGTCTGGTTAACAGTAATCAAGCAGAAACTTAGCTATTAGCAAAAGAAAGCTAAATAATTGTAAATCATAAAATACCGCAGAGCCTCTGTCAGACATGCTGCGGTATTTTTTAAAGTTAAGGCTGGGACAATAGTGTGCTTATCAAAGTTTGTAAGTTCCAGCCTTAGTTATCATTTGAATAGCTCTCAAATAGCTTTGGATTATTGGAGAATACCCCATCAACACCCCATTCCACAAACTGCTCGTATTCCTCTGGCTTGTTTACAGTATAAGGATAAACCTTGTACCCGTGAGCATGGCATGCATCAATGAATTCCTTATTAAGAAATACTGCATTAGGATGAATCGAATGGATATCCAGCCCTGAATCTTTAGCATATTTCCATGGTTTAATCAGCGGGTAATGAATTAGCATGCCAATAGGAATAGCAGGAGCAAGCTTTTGAAATTTCGCTAAAGCAATATGGTCAAAGGAAGAAACAAGAACATTTTGCTTGCGATCATGCTTTTCTAAGCATTCGATAAGCTTTTTTTCAATACCTTCATAAATTATTGGGATATTCTTGATTTCAATATTTAACAAAGTATCCTCAGGTACTATTTCTAAGATTTCTTCAAGTGTTGCTAGAGCTTCACCCGCAAATTTATTAGAAAAGGAAGAACCAATATCGATTTGCTTAATTTCTGCCAGAGTGTAGTCCTTGACCAGACCCGCATTTTGATTAAATCGGGAAAAACGATGATCATGAATAACTACCATATGGCCGTCTTTAGAAAGCTGAATATCAAATTCAATTCCATCCGCACGATGCTCCATCGCTTTTTTGATTGCTGATAACGTGTTTTCAGGGGCCTCAGTCAGCGAGCCTCTGTGTGCAAAGTTTAATACCAAAGTTAATCTCCTCCTATTTCAAGGCGTCGGTAATTTTCTTTGCAGCATCATCCAATGCCTCTTTTGGATCCTTGCCTTCATACATTTCACCTAGAGCTGTTTCAATAATCTTTCTTGCTTCAGGGAGTACAGTTGTGAGTGCTCCTTGAGTAGCAGGACTAGGTGTAGTTGTTTCAAGCTGCTCTACCGCTACTTTAAATTGAGGATTTTCTTCATAAACATTAACTAAAACCTCTTCATCATATGCAGCAGGTGTAATTGGAAAGTATCCTGTTGCTGCCGCCCATTCTGCTTGAACATCTGGTTCTGTTGTAAATTTAACGAATTCCCATGCAGCATCTTGCTGCTCTTCATCCACCTGATTCGTAATCCATAGTGATGCACCGCCGATAATTAAGCCTTGACGATCTTTTCCATCAGCTACTGGCAAGAAAGCAGTTCCCACTTCAAATGGTGAGTTTTTAATTACTTCAGCTGTATTTGCAGTAGAATCAAGGTACATTGCCACCTGCTCTGCAAAGAATGGACCACGTGGGTCTTCCCAGTTACTTCCATAATTCGTAAACGTTTCAGCCTGATTCATGTTATTTAACCAGTTAAAAATATTTAGACCTTCCTCTGAATTAACTAATGCTTCCGTGGCTTCCCCCGCACGGCCATTATCATTGTCTAAATACAATGCATCTTGATTTGCCAGTAATTGTTCTACAAACCAGCCGATTGTAGCCATTGTGAATCCATAGTTCCCATCTGTTGCAAGCTTCTCAGCTGCCTCTTCCATTTCACTGAAAGTAGCCGGAGGATTTTCTGAATCTAAACCAGCTTCTTCAAATTTATCCTTGTTGTAAAACATGACTGCATTAGATGTGTTGAAAGGCATAGAGTAAAGCTGGTCATCCAATGTATAGTATGAAAGAATATTTTCTTCTAACTGTGATACATCGAAATCATCCTTATCAATAAACTCTTGCATAGGAGTAATAAAGTCACTTTCACTCATATATTTTGTACCAATTTCAAATACTTGAACAATTGCGGGTGCTTCACTTGAACCGCCAACAGCACGCAATTTGTTTAGGGAATCATCGTAGCTCCCCTGGTATATTGCTTCCACTTCTACTGCGTCAGACTGTTCATTAAATTTATCCACAATGTCTTCTAAAGCTTTCCCATTGTCGCCACTCATTGCATGCCAGAATGAAATTTTCGTTTTGTCCCCTGATTCTCCTGAGCTGCTGTCCCCATCATTATTTCCGCCACTGCATCCTGCCAGAACAAGCGCAAAGACAATTGCTAAAAAGAATCCGCTAAATAATTTCCTCATGATAAATCCCCCTTTGTTTTATCCTTTGATAGCTCCAGCTGTTAAGCCTTCGCGAATATATTTTATTCCTACAAATAGAATAATGAGTGTAGGAAGTAAAATCGATACAACTCCAGCCATTACCATATTCCAGGATGATGAACTCTCATTGGCAATGAGCATTTTTAAACCAATCTGAACAGGTCTTACCGTATCGTCGTTCGTTACTAATAGTGGCCAGAGATACATATTCCAAGTTGTCAGGAAACCATAGATTCCCAGTGCACTTAAAGAAGACTTTGATAATGGCAAAACAAATTTCCAATAGAAACGGAATCTGGAACAGCCATCGACTTGCGCAGATTCCCATAATTCTTTAGGGATAGTGAGAAAATGCTGTCTCAGCAAGAATACTCCAAATGGCAAGGCGAAATGCGGAAAGGTTAATGCCATATACGTATTCACCCAGCCAAGGTTTAAGATTGTCAAAAAGTTAGGGATGATTGTTGCTTCCCATGGAATCAGCATGGTTGATAAAAAAAGAAAGAAGATTAGATTCCTGCCTTTGAATGGGATAAATACAAATGCATAGGCAGACAGACTGCATACAATTAATTGACCCACCATTACAATAAAGGACATCCAAAAGCTCACAGATAGATAATGTAATAATGGAATATTATTGAATACTTCCCGATATGCATCAAAGCTAATGGAAGATGGCAACAGCTTCCCTGCATAGATTTCCTGGGGCTGCATAAAGCTTGCTGAAACGGCATAAAGAATTGGAAAAAATAGGATTAATGCAGATACTGATAGTAATGTGTAAAAAAATGTTTTTCGTATCATTGGTAATGCACCTTCTTTTCTCCAACTCTAAATTGTATAATCGTAACGATTAAAATAAAGAAGAACAATATAATCGCTTGTGCACTTGCATATCCAAAGTTGCCAAATGAGAAGGCTTGCTGATAAATGGAATATACAATAATATTAGTTGACCCCGCAGGTCCGCCTTGGGTTAAAATATCAATTTGACCAAATGTCTGAAAAGCACCAATTACAGATATGATTGTTACAAAGAATAATACTGGAGAAAGCATTGGAATGGTGATTTTGAATAACCTTGACCAATATCCAGCCCCATCGATTTGTGCACTTTCATACAGTTCCTTAGATATATTTTGCAAACCACCTAACAGAATTATGAAATTGATTCCAATATGCATCCAAACAGTTGTCAAAGCAACAGAAAATAATGCCCATTTGGAATTTGTCAGCCAATCGATCGCATGAATTCCAAAAAAATCAAGTATATTATTTAAGACTCCTAAGGAAGGGTGGTATAAAAATAAGAATATTGTAGCCCCAGCTGCCACGGAAACACCAAGTGTAGAAGAGAAAATCGTTCGAAAAAAACCAATCCCCTTTAATTTTTCACTGGCAATGACTGCTAAGAATAATGGAATAATGATTTCAAGTGGAACAGTGTATAATACAAATAGCAGTGTTCCAACCATACTTTTCCTAAAATCTTCAGAATGGAATAATGCCTTATAATGCTCTAACCCTACAGAACCATTAATTATTCCACCTCCACCAACATCGTAAAAACTAAAATAGAATGTCTTGATAATTGGATAGAACAGAAACACGGATAATAGCGCCAATGCAGGAAGTAAGTACAGCATTCCAGAACCAAACAATTTAAGCTGGCTATGATACTTTCTCTCTTTTACTTTCTTCTCTATTGGAGCAGTATCTGATTTTACCATAATTCGGCACCCCTTTTTTAATAAATTATCATATCTATGAATCCATTCATCTTTCTTTTCTCCATCCCCCTGGAAAAAAATAAATCCACAAAACCACCTTTGGATTGCCTAGATTCAGCTTTTAGACAAAAGGTTCTTTTTGCAGATCTCCATATCTCCATACAATATATTAACTTGTGTCTTCATTTAACCAAAAGGTGTAAGCGATGTCAATATGTAATATTCGAAATTGGAAAAATGATGAGTTAATTTCCTGCGTAATTATAAAAAAGTGAGGACATTAAAGTTCTCACTGATAGTTGTTTTTGTTTACAGTCCATGCATCGCATCTCTAGCTTTATGCCATGGCACTACATTTGTGGCTCCACCTTTAGCGGCAAAAATAGAGGAGGATGCATATTCTGGGTCAGCATCTTTCCGATAACCAATTTTTTCGATCACAGCTTCTGTATTATGACAAAGATCATAACCGCCACTATAGAGATGGAGTACACCGTTTCCATGAGTATATGAAACAAATATAGCCTGATAGTCCATAAAAGTTGCGACTGGTACGCTGCCTGTTAAAATCGCTTGATCTCCAACTGTTTCTGCAGGAGAAAATGTGCCTTGCGCTCGCTGGATGTCAGACATTACTCTTCCGATGTGTTCCAGTTTTACTTTTATTTTAAAATCATAATATGGCTCTAATAAAATATTCTTGGCTTGTTCTAAACCTTGACGCAGCGCACGAAATGTTGCTTCACGGAAGTCACCACCCTTTGTATGCTGATGATGTGCAAGTCCCTTTAATAAAGTCACCTTTACGTCTGTTAGCGGAGAACCAGTCAAAAGTCCATGATGACTGCGTTCAAAGATATGCTGACGAATGGCGTTCTGATTTCCAATAGATAAATCATTTGCATGGCACTGGTTAGCGAAAGTAATCCCAGTTCCTCTTGGAGCAGGCTTAATTTCCAAGTGAACCTCAGCATAATGTTTCCAAGGTTCGAAATGTCCGTAGCCGTTAACAGTTGCAGCTATCGTCTCTTTGTATAGTATCTCGGGTGCTGCAAAAGAAATGGTATAAAAAAAGCGGTCTTTCATCACCTTTTCCAATATTTCCAGCTGGATTTTTCCCATAACATGGATGTAAATCGCTTGGAATTTTTCATCCCAAACAACCTGCAGGGAAGGGTCTTCTGCTTCTAACATTCGAAAGGAGGCAAGCATATCTTTTACATGAATGGATGTGTCAAACAGCACTTTTGATTTTAAAATGGGCATCATTTCAAAGGTGGACTTTTCCTTAAGCTCACCTAAGCCGTCACCAATTGAAGCAGAAGATAGGCCAATAATAGCGGCAATTTCTCCTGCTTGAATTTCATTAATCTGTTGAAAGCTTTGTCCATTATAAGCTCTTAGCTGAGTTACTTTTTCTGTTAAAGTATTTTCCATATCTCCATAAGTCAGCTCATCCCGCACACGCAGTTTACCATTTAAAACTTTGATAAAAGTTACCCGATTTTTATTTTCATCATAGCGAACTTTATAGACCCGGGCAGAGAAGGGGGCTTCCGTATGATAATTTGTAGCTGTTAATAATTCGAGCTGTTCCAGAAATTCAGCAATGCCCTCGTCCTTTAGAGCAGAGCCATGTGCGCAAGGAAATAATTTATTTTCTTTAATCAGGTTTTTAAAGCTTTCCAGCCATAAGCTTTTTTCATAGCCGGTGTCTAAATATGTTTCGAACAGTGTTTCATCCCGTTCTGCAATACTTTCAATTAATGTTTCATTCATTTCACCAGAATGAGAATATGTAATGTCACATACATCCGCAGATAGATTTGTATGGATTTCCTCTAAAATACGTGCTGGATTTGCTCCTTCCCGATCCGTTTTATTAATGAAGAAGAAGGTTGGAATATGATGTTTTCTAAGCAGCTGCCAAACTGTTTCCGTATGACCTTCTATACCTTCAACTGCGCTGATTAGGATGATTCCATAGTCCATAACCTGAATAGCTCTTTCCATTTCTGGTGAAAAGTCGACGTGACCAGGGGTATCTATGATGTAGCAGGTTGAATCTTTATAAGTAAATTTACCTTGATCCGCAAAAACGGTAATTCCTCTTTCTTTTTCAATTCTATGACTATCAAGGAAGGCGTCTTTATGATCTACACGTCCTCGTTGTTTAATTGTTTTTGTATGATAAAGCAGCTGCTCTGAAAAAGTAGTTTTTCCAGCATCAACATGTGCTAAGATTCCGATTGTCTTGTTCATCTTCAGCCTCCTCTAATTCTCAAACTCTCTATTGTTATTATACAAGGATTTATCGACTGACTGCTACAAATATTGCTTAAGGGAACTGATATGAAAAAACAGATGGCGGGTTGCGGATTGAATACCGTATGCACACCAGCTAGTTAATGGCGTTATTTTAAACTTTAACTTTTCGGAAGACTTCTTCTTACCTTAAGAAAGCGGTTCAAATTGCAGCAAATTTATTGAGATACAGCATAGATGATTTGCGATATATAAATGGTTCTCTGGAAAAGAGCAGGTTAAACTGAGTTTTTCATATTCTTCAGGTGACAAATCTATTTTCAAAAACTTTTCAGCGGCATTCACAGCGTTTTGCTCGTGAATAATATTGCCATCCTTTAAATATAAAACACGGTCAGCATATAAATCGAGATTGGTTAGCAGGTGAGAAGCCACAAAAATGAGCTTTCCCTCCGCTTTCATTTGAATTAAACGTTTGGAAATAAGTGAAACATTGGCAACATCCAGGCCATTCATCAATTCATCCATCAGCATCAATGGTGTGTCAGCAGCTGCAATCATCGCAAAGCACAGCTTCGATTGGTAAGTTATTATCATCTATAATGTAAGAGAGCATCTTCTTTGAGAATATCTTCTTTAGAAGTAATTAAATGATCTGGTATGCCAGCGTTGTCCAGCTCATGGACTTTCAGGCGCAATTGATTAATTTCCAGTCCATCTTGTGTACCCGTCATATTGCCAAATCCTGTGCCATCCCTGTCAATCATTCCTTGCTGTACAGCTTCTATGTTTTTTACATCTGTCTTCATTGGCTCAGCTTCAAATGAATCATCTGTCTCCATTACTGGAAGAATTAAAAAACAATAAGTTAAAAGCAAGCTAATCAGTGCAATGACAAACAAGTAATTTTTCTTCGTTTTCATCATCATTTTGAATTCATGGATAATGATAGCTTTATTCATTCTGAATTCCCCTTTAAATGCAACATAATCTCTAATTTTTTTGTTTTCTATGTATCTGAAATTTGAATCTAAAGAAAATTCCTAGACCTGTTTATACTGTAAATGAAATGAATTGTAAATAGAATTGTAATAATCTATTACAATGCGTGTGGTGTGATTATGTTGGTGGATAGAAATTATTGCTAAGAAACCAATTTGCATTAGAATAGGGTGATGGAGGGTCTGTCTTTGGTTGTATCATTTATTTTTTTGTATTTTTCCTAAATACTTGCTTATTCGATTTAGAACCAGTATAATTACCTACATTGCAGTATATAAGAATCATAACTTAATAGCTTTCTTATCGAGAGAGGTTGAGGGACTGGCCCAACGACACCTCGGCAACAGGCAATGCTTCCGTTGTACTGTGCTAATTCCAGCAAGCGAAATGCTTGATAGATAAGAAGAGAAAATATTTAATGTCGACTCTTCTTTAATTTAGAAGAGTTTTTTTAATGTAATTAATAAAACTTCAAATTAAAAATGAAGGGGATATAAAAATGACAAACCATAAGTTTTATGATGCAGATTATGCTGTAGTTGGTTTGGGATCAATGGGCAGCTTTGCTTTTTGGCAGCTTGCTAAGAGAAATAAACGTGTCATTGGATTTGAACAATTTACTCCTGGTCATGATCAAGGTGCTGGTCATGGAGAAACGCGAATTTTCCGTACTGCCTATGGAGAAGGGGTAGAATATGTCCCCTTATTGCAGCAAGCTCGTTCGCTTTGGCAGGAATTTCAGGCGGAAGCAGATGTCGAAGTATATACGGAGAATAAAGGAATAATGTTTGGTCCAATTGGCGATGCTTTTATCGAAACCGTAGAGGAAAGTGTCCATACATACAAATTGCCGCATAAAAAGTTAAGTCCAGAAGAAGCAAGAGGGACCTACCCACAAATAAACTTTAAAGATAACTATAAAATTATTTGCGAAGAATATGCGGGATTTGTTCGTCCAGAACTAGCAATTGAAACGGCGGTAAAACAAGGGATTATGCTTGGTGGAACTGCATACAATGATTACCCAGTTACAGCAATTGCGTCCGATGAAGAAGGCGTTTTAATCTCAGCAGGTGAAGAACAGTATAGAGTGAAGAAAGTAATTGTTTCAACTGGCGGATGGACAAATAGTCTATTGCCTCAATTAAATCTGCCATTAGAGCTAGAGAGACAGGTATTGGTCTGGTATGATGCCAAAAATCCTGCATTATTTACGCAGGATAAATTTCCGATTTTCTCTCGAGTTGTGGATGGAGCTGGTTTCTATGGATTCCCAACACTGGATGGCAAGACGGTAAAAGTTGCAATTCATCATGGTGGCGGAGATATCATTCATCATCCAAATGAAGTGGATCGGGAAATTCATAAGAAAGATTTGAATAAAGTAACAGAGCTGGTGAAAGAATATTTCCCAGATCTTGATCCTGATCCTGTCAAGGCAAAAACATGCTTTTACACAAATACTCCAGATGAGCATTTTATTATTGGAGAAGCACCAGGCTTATCAAATGTAATTCTCCTTGGACCAATGGCGGGGCATGGTTTTAAATTTGCGCCTGTTATTGGGAAAATCGGAGCAGATCTGGCACTAGGTGAAACATTAGATTTAGATATTGGGATATTCAATCCTAATCGCTTTAATAAATAAGACAATATGGAAAGAGAGAAGGAAATAAAGTGAAAAATAAATTATTCATATTCGTAATTGGTATTTTGACAGTTACCCTTGCGGCATGCGGGAGCAGCTCAGAAGATGTGGTTAAAGTTGGAACAACAACTGCAGAGATGCCTATATGGGAGCTCGTGGAGGAACTTGCAGAAGAAGAAGGAATCGAAATTGAATTAGTAAAATTTGATGATTATGTACAGCCGAACATTGCGCTCGATAATAATGAAATTGATTTAAATGCATTCCAAACCGTGGTATATTTTGAAAGCTTTATCGAAGATCGCGGACTGGAGTTATCCGCAGTTGGAACAACTTCAATTTGGCCAATGGGGATATATTCTAAAGAAATGAATGATTTAAATGAATTACAGGAAGGCGATCAAGTCATCGTTCCAAAAGACCCTACGAATTTAGGAAGAGCACTCGCCCTTATGGAAAAAGCCGAATTGGTAACATTAAAGGAAGGCTTTGATGGAACTGGAGGTATTGAGAATATTGTTGATAATCCGCAGAACCTGGACATTGTTGCAGTAGATGCTGGTCAGGCGGCCAGAGGTCTCGATGATGCAGCTATTTCTATTATCAATTCTGATATGGCACTTAATGCAGGATTAAATCCAACTGATGATCCAATTTTCAGAGAGGATTCAAGTAATAAAGCGTATATTAATATTATTGCTTCTCGTACAGATAGAAAAGATGAAGAAGTATTTAGTAAAATTGTAGAAATCTTTCATTCAGATGAAGTATCCAGTTTTATCGAAGAGGAATTCAGTGGAGCGGCAATTCCGGTGAAAGAACCAATTTCGTTTTTAGATGATTATTAAAAATCGGGAGATACTAGTCAGGAAAAGCGAGAGACTAGTATCTCTTTGTGAAAACGAAATAACTTCCAGGGAGATTAAAAGATGATAATATTAGAAGATGTAAATAAAGAATTTGGAAAAAAGAATGAGGAAAGAGTTTATGCATTACAAAATATTAACTTAACAATTAATAAAGGTGAGATTTTTGGTGTAGTGGGCTTTAGTGGTGCTGGAAAAAGTACATTGCTTCGAAGTGTTAACTTACTGGAAAGGCCAACATCGGGCAAAGTTTTCATAAATAATATCGACATGATGGCCATGCCTCCTAAAGATTTGCGAAAACAGCGGAAGAAAATTGGAATGATTTTTCAGCAATATAATTTGCTGCATGCGAAAAATATCTTTCAAAATGTAGCCATGCCTCTAATCCTGGAAAAACGTCCAAAAGCAGAAATTGAAAAAAGAGTAAGTGAATTATTAGCTTTTGTAGGGTTAGCAGATAGAGCAAAACATTTCCCGGAACAGTTATCAGGCGGGCAGAAGCAGCGTGTTGGTATCGCACGTGCACTAGCAACGAATCCTGATATATTATTATGCGATGAAGCAACATCAGCACTCGATCCGAATACAACTGCAGCAGTATTAGAATTGCTTCATAAGGTAAGAGATGAATTTGGCGTTACTATTCTTATGATTACGCATGAAATGAATGTAATTAAAGATGTCTGTGATCGTGTGGCAGTGATGGAGGATGGAAAAATTGTAGAACAAGGTTCAGTAATGGATGTGTTTACCGAACCACAAACAGAAATTACGGAAAGCTTTGTTCGTACAGTACTTAATTCAGATATTCCAAAATCAATTAAGCGATTAATTGAAGAACAGAGCAAAACGGGGGATTCTGGGTTTTATCGTGTTATTTTTAAAGGTGGTTCCACTGGAAGTCCCTTATTATCGGAAACAGCCAAAAAGTTTATGGTTGATATTAATGTCGTTCACGGTATGATAACGGAATTGCAGGATACTCCTTTTGGAAATTTAGTCGTGAATTTTAATGGTGATCAGTCTGAAATAAAGCGTGCGATTCAGTATATGAAAAGTCATGATGTCGTCATAAGGCAGGTGGATTAATATGGGCTTTGAACCATGGTTTTGGCCAGAATTCTTTAGTGCCTTAAATGAAACACTTTATATGGTGAGTGTCGGGTTAATTATTTCTGTGTTCATTGGATTGCCTATTGGGGTTATTGTGGTCATTACAAGAGAAAATGGAATTTTAGAAAATAAAATAATCTTTAATATCCTTAACGTGGTTATAAATATTTTCCGTTCTATTCCATTTATTATTCTTTTAGTTGCAATTACACCTTTTACGAGGTTTATTGTAGGAACTTCTATAGGCACAACAGCAGCAATTGTTCCACTCGTGCTTTTTACCGCCTTTTATATTGGAAGATTAGTTGAAAACTCCTTATTGGAAGTAGACAGTGGAACAATAGAATTAGCTGAGTCAATGGGAGCAACTCCCTGGCAAATTATTTGGAAATTTCTCCTCCCTGAAGCTTTGGGGTCGTTAGTTTTAGCGATTACAATAGCGACAATTGGATTGGTAGGAGCCTCTGCAATGTCTGGTGCAGTTGGAGGCGGAGGTATTGGTGACCTTGCGATTACCTACGGCTATAATCAATTCAAAACGAATATTATGATTATAACGGTTGTAACACTGATTGTAATGGTACAGGTAATTCAATCGCTTGGAAATGTTATATCTAAGAAAATAAGAAGAAAATAAGGGAAAACTATAAAAAAGCAAGCGCTGGTGCCACACAGAAAAAGTGTAGGCACCACGCCTTTTTTGTTGTAACTGAGCAATCCGCAATGTTGCACGCTTTTTATCTGTCTTGAATCCGCACGCGCATTTCAAACAGGGGGCCGCGCATGAAACGTGATTACCCGCGCATGAAACCGGGGAGGCCGCGCATGAAACAGAGCTGCCCGCGCATGACCACTATGTATGCGCGGGTAACCAGTATTCACGCGCGGCTAAACCCTATTCATGCGCGGCTAAACCACTTTGATGCGCGCCTATTTGTCGAATCCGCGCGCCATTGGCTATTTTTGGAAGTAATGCCCTCGTCTCTTATTGTTGACCTTCTTAAAATTCCAGTAAAGATAACGTGCATGACTTTTTGGGGATATCTAAAGAAGATGCAAAATATCTTGTTAAGGAACATCCAGGCATCCCACATCTTATGATTAATAATAGGGTGTACTACCCAAAAAATGCAGAAAATTAATGAACTGCACCTCTAACTAAAAGCAAATAGAGGTGCATGTATTTTTTTCTTACTCACCTTCTGTTGCATCTTTTCCTAAGAAGGCTTGCAGCATCCAGATTGTTAAATCAACACTGTCTTTATATCCTATTAATAAATCTTCGGTTACGGAGTCATCTTCCTTGCTGGCTAAAACAATTCCCTGACTTGTGATATCACGAATTGTACGGTAGTCGGCTACAAGGTTTTCCACCATCTTATCGGCAGAGATTTTGTTATTATAGACTGCTTCTTCAATTGATGCGTGCTCCAAAAATTCCTTTAATGTGGAATATGGCTTTTCGCCAAGTGCTATCAAACGTTCTGCAATTTCATCAAAATGTTCGGTTGCTTCATTATACAATTCCTCAAATTTAACATGCAAGGTGTAGAACTTTGGCCCTTGGACATACCAATGATACTGATGAAGTTTTACATATAAAACACCTAAATTTGCTACAATATGATTGGTCATTGAGGCGGCGGATTTGTGATGATGAATATGTGATTGTTCCATTGCCATAATAAATCTCTCCTTTTCATATACTATCTTTATTATACGCCAAGTCAGACTTACAAATAATGACATACATCAAAATTTGAAAAGTATTCATATATACCCTACTATCCCCTGAGTCAAACATTGCTATGCAAAAGGGAAATATTTATCCCAATTAACTGGCAGTAAGACTCCCACATCAAGAATTCGAAGTGAAAACGATAATTGTTAGTGGGGGACTGCCAGTAAATCACCGATTGGTTCAACTAACATGCAGTGGGGATGAAAACCTCCATTGAATGAAGTTTCACTTTATTAAATCCCCCAGCTCTCAAGCAATCGTTTCATGGCATTTTCTAAGTCTGGTTCAGGAATGCCAGCAAAACCCAGAATAATAATAGGCTGTGATTCGTAATGACTTTCCAGTAAATAAGAAGAAAGCGGGTAAATTTTAATATTCGCGTTTAGTGCATTTCTAACCAGTTCTTGCTCAGACATGCCGTTTTTTATCTTTAAAACAATATGAAATCCAGACAAATCACCAACTACCTCAGCAAAATGCTGATAGGGTTTTAACAGCTCCAATGTTTTATCCATTTTTCGACGATAGACCTTACGCATGCGATTAAGATGCCTTTCAAAGTCACCCTCTCTCATGAATTGAGTGAGGATATATTGATCAATCCGCGAAACCGAGCATTGAAAGAAGGATAGTTTTTCTTTATAAAGCCGCATTAATTGTTTGGGCAGTACCATATAGCTAATGCGAATAGAAGGAATGAGTGACTTTGAGAAAGTACCAAGATAAATAACCTTCTCATTTTTATCCATGCTTTGAAGGGAAGGTATTGCCTTTCCAACATAACGGAATTCACTATCATAATCATCTTCAATAATATAGCGATTTCCTTTATTGGCTGCCCAGTTTAATAATTTGATCCTTCGATTTGCCGAAAGAACGGCACCATATGGAAAGTGGCGGGAAGGAGTCACGTATACAATATCTAACTTGGATTCCTCCAATTTATCGACCTTCACACCTTTACGATCCACTTCCAAAGGAAAAACTTCATTCGGATAGTTTTTTAAAATCCGGGAAATTGCATGATAGCCAGGATCTTCCACACCGTAAGCTACTTGATTGCCCAATAAAAGAATCAGCTGCTGAAGCAGTGTCTCCACACCAGCTCCGAGAATGATATTATCTGGGGAGCACTGCACGCCACGGGCTTGATAAATATATTGTGCAATTTCTTCACGTAAAATACTTTCTCCTTGCCAATCGCCCATTAATAAAAGGGATTGATTTTCTTTATCAATAATATTTTTGGCATATTTGCGCCACTTTTCAAATGGGAAATTTTCTGTATCAATTCGGCTTGGATGAAAATTATATTGGACTTGTTGTGCGGTCTGCTGCGGGGTATGCTCATAGCGAACTGGTTGGGCATATTCTAAATCCTCATGCGCCAAAACAAAATATCCTTTTCTTGGAATACCTTCAATATAGCCTTCTGCAACGAGCTGATCATAGGCTTGCTCAACGGTATTTTGACTGATTGTCAGAAAATCGGCAAGCTTCCTTTTGGAAGGGAGTTTCGTGCCATAGGGAATCCTTCCACCCATTATTTCTTTTCTTATATATGCATATAATTGTTCATAAAGCGGGGTGTCACTGTCTCTATCCAAATTGCAAGTTAGCATTTCCATTAGCTTACAGTCTCCAATCTGACCCTGTTAGTTTTCGTAAAACTGAACCTTTAAATAGTATCACTTAACTTCTATAATATATTAAAATTCAAACAAATCAACATAATTTTAAAAAGGGGTGCTATACATGGGAGTTATAACGGCAACTGAAAAAGAACAAACATTAGAAAAAATTAAAGCTGGTGGCGTCATTATGGACGTTGTTAATTCAGAACAAGCGAAGATTGCAGAAGCAAGTGGTGCCATTGCAGTAATGGCTTTGGAACGTGTGCCATCTGATATTCGTGCTGCTGGAGGAGTAGCGCGCATGGCGGATCCGCGTATTGTTGATGAGGTAATGAACGCTGTGTCCATTCCAGTAATGGCCAAAGCAAGAATTGGTCACATTGTGGAAGCTCGTGTTTTGGAAAGCTTAGGAGTGGATTTCATTGATGAAAGTGAAGTGCTGACACCAGCCGATGAAGAATTTCATCTGTTAAAAAGTGATTTCACTGTGCCATTTGTTTGTGGATGCAGAGATTTGGGAGAAGCTTCACGCCGCATAGGAGAAGGAGCATTAATGCTTCGAACAAAAGGGGAGCCGGGTACAGGGAATATTGTAGAAGCAGTGCGCCATATGCGCAAGGTTCAAGCCCAGGTTCGTAAAGTAAAAATGATGAGTGATGATGAATTAATGACGGAAGCAAAAATGCTTGGGGCACCTTATGAAATTTTAAAACAAGTTAAAGAGGCAGGCAGATTGCCGGTGGTGAACTATGCTGCGGGTGGAGTTGCTACTCCTTCTGATGCTGCATTAATGATGGAACTGGGCGCTGATGGAGTATTTGTCGGATCAGGAATATTCAAATCGGAAAATCCGGAAAAATTTGCAAAAGCAATCGTACAAGCAACAGCAAATTATAAAGACTATGCGCTTATTGCTCAGTTATCGAAGGAATTAGGAACAGCAATGAAGGGCATTGAAATTTCCAAGTTAAGTGAAGAAGAGAGAATGCAGGAGCGGGGCTGGTAATTTTTCAATCCCAGCTCTCCTGGAAAGTGACTTAGCGGAAAAAATTTTTCAATCAATTGATTATTTTTACTGCGTAGAGGGTATCCCTAATAATAGAATGGGATACCCTTTTTGATATTGAAGATATAAGCTATGCATAATCAGGGATGTGTAGAGATAGAATATCATGAGTGAATGATAGGAAGTAATTACTTAAATAATGAAAGGATGAAAAAATGAACTATCAATTTGAAGAAGAAGCTGGTCGTATTGTTATGGAAGATCAAAAGGGGAAGGAAGCTGGAGAAATAACCTTTACTCGAAAAGGGGACGATGTAATTACTATTGATCACACTGGTGTAGAACAAGCGCATCGTGGTCAAGGCTTAGCAGCAGAGCTTGTAAATAAAGTGGTTGAGAAAGCGAAAAAGGAGAACCTGAAAGTAATACCAATCTGTCCTTTTGCGAAAAAGCAATTTGAAGAGCATGCAGATTATCAGGCTGTCCAGCAGCAATAAGGCAGCAGAAGCTTGGACAAAAAAGCCACAGTAAATAAGAAGGAAGGCGTTGGATCTGCACTAAAATAATGTAAGCACCCCGCCTTTCTTTTGGCAGGTAAGAAAGCATAAAACTTTCTTACCTGCATAAGTGCAACTAGGGTTGTAACCGAAAGGCGCGGTGACGGCCAAGTTTACTAATATGAGTTTCATACTTTCCTATCAAAATTGCATGTTCAATCATCTGACCCGCGCATCAAACGCTTGTACCCGCGCGTCAAACGTAGGTACCCGCGCATCAATTGCCCTTCCCCGCGCGCCAAACGCTTGTACCCGCGCATCAACCCCATCTATGCGCGGTAAACCATCATTCACGCGCGGTTATCCTTGTTTGATGCGCGGCTTTTTGTCGAATCCGCGCGCCCCCGATCCTTTTCACTATTTTTGTCTAGTTATTTCACCAGTTTCCTCAATTATTAAGAAAAAATTCCAAATCTAATAGGAATCTTATTACAGAGAGTGAAAATCCTTCCTAAACTTAAGCAAAGCCTCCCAAATTGGAGGCTTTACAATTAATTTGCTTTTTTCATTCTTTCCTCATTTTTGACAGTCGATTTATTCGCCCAAAACGTAGCAAGAATTGGTCCGGATATATTATGCCAAATTGCTCCCCATACGCTTGGAAGTGCGGCAAGGGGACTAAAGTGAGCAGTCGCTAAAGCAACTCCCAACCCAGAATTCTGCATCCCAACCTCAATTGAGATTGCTCTGCGGTCGTTTTCATCCAGACCGATTATCTTAGCAGCTGCATAACCTAAAAATAAGCCGAAGCTGTTATGAAGGAATACGGCGATAAAGACGAGAAAGCCCGCTGTTACCACGTGCTCTGCATTAGCTGCTGTAACCCCCGAAACAATAAGCAAAATGGCAGTTACAGAAACAAGTGGCAAAATGGAAACTCCTTTATCAACAATAACTGGAAAGAAACGCTGGATTAAGAAACCTAGAATAATTGGAATGATAATTACCTGAACAATTGACATAAACATTGCAACTGGATCAACCGGCAGCCATTGCCCTGCCAAAAGATAAAGCAGGAAAGGTGTCATAATGGGTGCCAGCATCGTTGAAAGAGAAGTCATTGCAACAGATAATGCTACATTACCTCTGGCTAAAAAGACCATAACGTTAGAAGCAGTCCCACCTGGAACAGATCCTAATAGTACAAGCCCAGCAGCAAGCTCTGCAGGCAATTTTAGTAAATAAGCGATAGCAAAGGCACCGAGTGGCATAATTGTATATTGCGCACAAATCCCAACGATTACGGGTAAGGGCTTAGTAAATACTAATTTAAAATCTACAGGCTTTAGTGTTAGCCCCATTCCGAACATAACGACTCCAAGTAAAATCGTGACATAGCCCCCAAAAACGACAAAGGCTGAGGGGAAAATATAGGCAATAACTGCTACAAGGATTACAAGTACTGCAAAGTATTTTCCAGCTAATGCACTTAACTTCTCTAATTGTTTCAATCAAGTTTCCCCCTATTCAAAATCTAAAATTTTAGTTGGATTAAGGATATTATTTGGATCTAGTGCTTTTTTAATTTGTGTCATTACATCAAGAGCAGCACCATGCTCTAAGCGCTGATAAGGTTTTTTGCCAACACCTACACCATGTTCTCCAGTGCATGTGCCACCACGTTCTAGTGCATAAAGCACGACCTTTTTATTAAATTCCTTGGCTTTGTTAATTTCTTCTTCATTCTTCATATCAATCATAATCAGCGAATGGAAGTTGCCATCACCGACATGACCAAGAATTCCTCCAGGTATGCCAATTTTATCTAGTTCTTTCCGAGTATAAATAACAGAATTTGCTAATTCGGAAATCGGCACAGCCACATCTGTCAGCATCATCTTTTTACCAACATGACCATGAATGAAAGCATATGCTAGATGATGACGTGCATCCCATAATTGATTTCGCGCTGCATTATCTGTTTCAGAAGTGAAGCTGTCATTTCCATGGTCTTCCATTATTTCTTTGGCAAATTCGATGTCAGCCTTCAGTCCGGCTTCGTTTCCATGAAATTCTAAAAAAAGCGTCGGTTTGACAGGATAATTTGTTTCACTGAACGTATTAATTTGCATGATTGAAGCCTCATCGACAAATTCTACCCTGGCAATTGGAACACCTGCATGCAAGATGGACGTGACAGATTCTATGGCATTCGTTAAGCTTGGAAACGTTGCTCGGGCAGCTACAATATGCTCTGGTATGCCATAAACATGCAGGGTTAATTCTGTAAAACAGCCAAGTGTTCCTTCCGAGCCAACAAAGAGACCATTCAAATGATATCCAGAAGATGATTTTGCAGCTAAATTGCCGGTATGGATCACACTTCCATCTGCAAGTACGACTTCCATATCACGCACTTGATCGCGCATCACACCATACTTTACAGTGGTTGTACCACTTGCATTTGTAGCAGCCATACCCCCAAGTGTCGCATTTGCTCCCGGGTCAACGGTGAAAAACAAACCATATTTCTTTAGCTCTTTATTCAATTGCTCTCTTGTCACACCAGGTTGAACTTTTACGAGTAAATCCTCCTCTTTAATTTCTAAAATTTGATTCATGAGAGAAAAATCAATTGTAATCCCATTTTGATAAGGAATGACATGACCTTCTAAGCTGGAACCAACACCAAAAGGCGTAACTGGTGTTTTAAAATCCCGAGCAACCTTCATGATGTGACTGACATCCTCTGTCGATTTTGGATAAACAATGACATCAGGAAGACTTGTCTGATGGTAGGTTTCATCTTTACTATGCAACTCTTTAACCGTCGCATTTCTAGAAATTTGATCGTCATTTAATTTCGTTTTTAGAGCTTGTATTACCTTTTCCATGACTTTCCCCTCTCTCCTTATAAGTGGTATTACCATTTTTCAATTTATCTAATTTATGATAATATTGGTACTACCAGATTGTTATATCTATTATAATGATTTTTCAGATTAATTCAATGATTTTTTAAAAAAAATTTAAAAAAGTTTTTAAAGAAAGTAATTGGGAGGCGGATGGGATGAATGTGTCAAATAAAAAAAGAACAGCAGAAATTGTGTTAGATAATATCCTCGCGCATTATTTAAATGGTCAAGTACAAATAGGGGAAAAGCTGCCATCAGAGAGAGAGTTGGCAAAACGCTTCAGTGTTAGCAGAAATTCGGTTCGAGAGGCCTTGCAAATCCTCGCATTACAAAATGTGATTGAAATTAAGCGAGGCGGGGGCAGCTTTGTAAAGCAATCAGACAGCAGGTTCATTCGAGAAGCATTAGCTGAAAAATTAACAATAAATGAAAGCCATCTCGTCTTTGAGATGCTGGAGGTTCGCAGGGCATTAGAAGCTGAGGCGGCTGCCCTTGCTGCACAACGGGCGTCAGCAAAGGATTTGAATAATATTTATAAATCATTAGAAATGATGGCAGCTGTTTCTATCGATGAGGCAAAAGCAGGGGCAGAAGCAGATTTAAACTTCCATATGTTCATTGTCACGGCATCCCATAACTCAATTTTAATCCATCTAGCACAGACCCTGATGGAGCAAATGAAGAAGACCATTCAAACAACAAGACAGCATCGCTTCTTAAATCCGGAACGTTATGAAGAAACCTTTAATGAACATAAGGAAATCTATTTGGCAATCGCTGCAGGAAATAGCAGCTTAGCCAAATCATTGATGGAGGAGCATATTTCAAGAGTTAGAAGTGAGTTGAGTGCAAGCATATTGCCGAAGTTAAATATCTAAATGTAAATAAGCAGGATAATTGAATTTGGATTTTTCTGCGGTTTAATTCTGATTTTGTTAATGAAATTAATAAAAAAGTTTGAAAAAACCATATAATAGAACTTCCGTTCGTGCTATAATCTTATAAAGAAGATGATTTAGGAGGGAGAAGATGGGATTAAAAAATATTGACATTGAAAAACAAATGAAACATTATCATGTGCTGGGTTTAAGTATTACATTGCTTGAGAACGATCAAATTAGCGGAACGGAAAGTTATGGCTTACTAGAGGCAGGAAGCGATAGAAGGGTAAAGGAAAACTCTATTTTTAGCGCATGCTCCATCAGTAAGTTCTTAACAGGAATGATTGCTATCAAATTGATAGAGGAAGGGCTGCTTGATTTAGATGAGGATGTAAATAAAAACCTTGAATCATGGCAAGTACCAGAAAGTGAATTTACTAAAAATAAATGTGTCACATTGAGAAATTTGCTTAGTCACCAATCTGGAATAAAAGATCCTGAAGGCAGTTTTTCAGAACTAAATTCAAAAGCAGGTATTCCTTCGATGGTAGAATTACTTGAAGGGAGAACTTCTTACTGTAAAGCTCCTATCGAGGTACAGTATGAACCAGAGAGTGAATTCCACTATTCAGATGCAGGCTTTTGTGTTGTTCAACAGCTCATCGAAGATACTACTGGAAAGTTATTTCATCAAATAGCGGATGAACTCATTTTTAAACCATTAGGAATGGAAAATAGTCATTTAAATATAACGACATTGGAAATGAATAATAAAAAATTCTCTTGCGGCCATCATAAAAATGGTGAATTGGCAGATGGAAAATATCCTATATATCCTTATCCAGCAGCCTCTGGATTGTGGACAACTTCTTTAGATTTAGCTAAATTGGTTCTTGAACTGCTTCATGCTCTAAAAGGGAAAAGTAAAATTGGCATTTCGAAAAGCTTAGCTCAAGAGTTGATAACACCACAAAAGGATAAGGACTGGGCTGGTTTAGCTGTGTTCCTTGATGGATCTGGAGAAGAACTGGAAGTTACATCACTTGGTTGGGGAGTCGGCTTTCAATGTATGATGGTATATTCCCTGCACTTAGAAAAAGGGGCAGTTATGATGACAAATACAGAGCTTGGTGTTCATCAAATGGAAGGAATAATAGGAGAGATATATAAATCCCTTATACTCTAAAAAAATGCAAATATCAAGGGAGGGAATTAGATGCAATATCTATTCAAAGAAGTGCCTCCCTTCAAACGAAAGTTAGAAGCATAGAATCTTAAAAGGTGAGTAATCCGATGTTTTACGAAGCCTTTTTTACCTTATAAATAAGTTTTTGAAAATATGCTCATTATTTCACAAAGTTATCATATTATATTGGTTTATAATCGGTTAACTTTGGTAAAATTACATATAGTAAGACAAAGTTCTTTATTTGCTTAGGAGGAATAGTGATGACAGAAAGATTTAAAAATAAAACAGCGATTGTAACAGGCGGAGCAAGTGGTATTGGTGAGGCATCAGTAATCCAGTTTGCAAAAGAAGGTGCAAAGGTAGTTATTTCGGATATGTCACAAAAAGGAAAAGAACTGTCTGATAAATTGAATAGTGAAGGATACGATACTACCTTTATTCCTTGCGATGTGTCAAATGAAGAAGAAGTTAAGAACTTAGTAAGTAAGACTGTTGAGAAGTATGGTCGTCTGGATGTCCTTTTCGCGAATGCTGGAATTGGCAGCAGCGTACTTGTACATGAAACATCCTTTGAAGAATGGAAAAAAATCATTGATGTAAACCTCCATGGTGTTTTTCTTTGTAATAAATATGCAATCCAAGAAATGCTTAAACAAGAAAATGGTGGTGCAATCGTTAATAATGATTCAATCCATGGTGTTGTCGGTAAAGTAGGAGTTGGCGCATACAGTGCTGCTAAAGGTGGCGTGAAGTTACTTACACAAACGGAAACTGCAGAATATGCTGCTAAGGGCATTCGTATAAATAATGTTAATCCAGGATATATTGATACACCATTACTTTCTGCATTGCCAGAGGGTGCAAAACAGGAATTAGTCGCTCTTCATCCAATTGGCCGCTTAGGCAGGGCGGAAGAAGTTGCAAAAGCTGTGGCATTTCTTGCAAGTGATGAAGCATCCTTTATTACTGGGGCAAGCCTCCTGGTTGATGGCGGCTATACTGCGGTCTAAGAGGAAAAGCGGGATAATCAGGGTCTGACCCTGTTTGTCCCGTTTATTGTTATGACGCGAAGGAATAGCGGGGTTAACATGTATCCTATGTAGACTCCGATTAAATTAAAAATGAGGTCATCGATATCTAAACTGCCTCGTTTTGTAATGTATTGCAGCAGTTCGATTGTACTGATGGAAAGAAAAGGAATTAAAAACCGAAATATTCTTGATTTTACTGTGAGCATCAATGCAAAACCAAACGGAATGAATAAGCCAATGTTTGCAGCTAAATTATAGAAGGCAATAAGAAAGCTGACGTTACCTGATAAATAATAGCTAATTGTAGAAAAGGGAATAAGATTCCAGTTATCATAAACTTGCTCACCCGGCCTGAAAAATAAAAGAATGAGCAGGCAGCACATGTATAGGATGAGAAATATATTAAATATAAAACGTGGAATTACGACAGATTGTTTCCAAATCAGAAGCATACTAAAACATACAAAAATAGTTACACACATCCAGAGCACGACAATCACAACAGGATTTAAATATGAAAATAGCTTCAGAGAAATTGGCAAGCAAACCAAAAAGACAAGCTGTGACAAAATAAAAGCATAATAAATTTTCCTATTCATTTGTAAAACTCCTTGGTTACTGCATGAATATTTAAAGATTACATGGCCGTATAATACCATATTCCATTTACTTCTTCTTTCGCAACTTTACCTGTATCCTCTAAATAATCAAGAAAACTCAACGCATCCTGCATAACAGTGGCAAATATTTTCTCATATTTGACAGGATTTCTTTGTTTTACAAGCTCACTTCCTGTGGGAATTCCTTTTTCAATCATTGAGAGAAAGCGTTTTGCTTTTTTATCAATGGCATCAAGCCGTTTTTTTGCTAAAATTGCAGGTTCTTTAATTACCGTTCCGTGGCCAGATAGCAAAGTTTCAGGACGCAATTGAATTATTTTTTCCAGCGAATCCCGATGCTGCTGGAGTGCTTTTATTCTGGTGCCATCAAGAGCGGGCTCAACAAATGCACTGACTGCTTGGTGTTCGATAAGTAAATCCCCGCCAAAAATAATATCCTCATCTTCAAGATAAAATGCGACTTGATCAGGGGCATGACCAGGAATATCAATTACCTTAAAGTCGCAAACTGTTTGCTGTGCAATTTCCCGGATATCCCAGTCGAGGACAGTTTCCTTTTGATTTAAGAGATATTGATAAAATCCTCCTGCTTCAGCATCGCCAAAGTCTCCACAATTTAATTTATTGAACAAATCCTTGAAGAAAGTATAACTCATATAGAGATACTCTGGATCACCTTTCAGCTCTGGTAGTCCATAAGAATGGAGATAAACAGGAATATCGATGAGTTTAGCTATCCGATAAACTAATCCGATATGGTCAGGATGATGGTGTGTAAGCAAAATTGCTTCGAGATCATTTAATTGATAACCATGCTCCTGCAATGCGGATATGAAAGCATCCCAATATGTTTCATCATTCACGCCTGCATCAATTAAAAAAAGGGAATGGTTTCTTTCCACTAAATAGAAGTTAATGCTTTTTAGACTGTTTGATACAGGTACTTCAACAGGAATGATTTTTGTATTCGTTTTACATAAGGTCATACCAGTGTCCTCCTTATTAAGATTATATTATATAGGGCGTCTGCACCTATTTGAATTAATTAAATAAATAGGTGACAAACATCCCGTTATTCATTCACGAAAGTCGTATGCCTTGCTTTCCAATCTTCGAGTTTAATAAATACCCAGAATCCATAGATTCCAAATGTAATTACTGTAAAAAACCACCATTTAATCCAATTGCCAAATAATCCAATTGCCGATCCATTGAACTGCATTCGTCGCCCTTCGATTACAGTATGGTTAATTTTCCAGCCATATATCATTGTTACTGCCCATGGATAACAAATTCCAAATGTAAATACGGTAACGATAAAACCAAAAATAGACCATCCTATAAACTGTAATAGACCACCATCAAAAAAGGAATTTCTGCCTTTTCTTATTTCTAGCCCCTGTGCCGTCATCTTTCTGCCTCCGATAGAAAAGAAAATTATAATGTTATTTAAATAGAATAGTATACAGGACCCTGATTTGCAAATGAATTACTATGATTATAGCTTATTATAGGCTGTAATTTCGTAATTCAATGTTAAGATGAGAGGAGAAGAAAATACAGGGGTGAAAAAATGAGGATGGAAGAATATTTACAACTTGATGCAGTGGCGATGACAGAGCTTCTGCAGAAAAGGGAAATGACACCAAAGGAATTAACAGAATTAGCATTAGAACAGCTTAAAAAGGTTCAGCCAACATTAAACCTTGCAACAAGTATACGAAAAGAAAAGGCCCTGAAGGAAGCAGATCAAAGTAAAATTGGCACAGCGCCATTTGTTGGTGTTCCTACTATGCTAAAAAACGTTTCTCAAACATTGCCAGGGGAAAAAATGACTTCTGGGTCGAAACTGCTAGCCAATAATATTGCACAAATAGAGTCTAATTTTGTAAAAAGATTAAGAGAATCGGGATTTATTTTCTTAGGGCATACAAATACACCTGAATTTGCTTTGAAAAATATAACAGAGCCAGAATTATATGGTCCAACAAGAAACCCGTGGAATTCCGAATACTCACCAGGCGGATCGAGTGGAGGAGCGGCAGCGGCTGTTGCTGCTGGTGTAGTTCCAGTTGCTGGCGCAAGTGATGGCGGGGGATCTATCCGTATCCCAGCATCGTTTTCAGGTTTATTTGGTCTAAAGCCAACGCGTGGGAGAACGCCAGTTGGTCCAGGTGTTGGTCGTGATTGGCAGGGAGCATCAATCAATTTCATGCTGACAAGAACTGTCCGTGATGCTTCTGCAATGCTTGATGAGCTCCAAGTATTTCAGCCGGAAGCGGCATTCAATGCACCGCCATTCCCTGGGAAATATTTTGATTCACTGAAAAAAGGAAAAAGACCTTTAAAAATTGCCTTTAACACTGCTTCTCCTGTAGGAACTCCTGTATCGGAGCATGCAAAGCAAGCAGTAATGAAAGTGATTAAATGGCTGGTGGCGGAGGGACATCATGTTGAAGAAAAGGATAATGATGTTGATGGTATCCAACTAATGAAAGATTACTATATCATGAATAGCGGCGAGATGACCACTACTGTAAAAGAGATGGAAGCAGCATTTGGTCGTGAACTAACTTCTGAAGATATAGAGCTTGAGGGCTGGTTAATGAATGTAGCAGGAAAGTCTGTCTCGGCTGCAGACTTCTCCAAAAGTCTGGCTTCATGGGATATTGCAGCAGCGAAAATGGCTAAGCTCCATGAAACATATGATTTTTATATTACTCCAGCAACAGCGGATGTCGCACCTAAAGTTGGCCAATTAAAGGTTGATGATGAAAGAAAAGCAGCATATCTCTGTGATATTCATAAGGGTAATCAGAAAGAGCAGCAACAGCTGATTTATGATATGTTCCTTCCGAGTCTCACCTATACTCCATTCGGAATGCTTGCTAACCTGACGGGGCAGCCAGCGATGTCTATGCCCGTTTATCTTTCGGAAACAGGTTTACCACTTGGGGTGCAGGTAATTGCGGGTAAAGGAGAAGAGCATCGTTTGCTTCAGCTTGCATATCATATCGAACAATCTGATATATGGGTTGGCATGAAGGGTAATCCGTATTTTAATAAGTGAGTAATGAGGCTGGGCGGCACCGCAAACTTGTTCATGCGTGCACCAGCCTTATTGGTGCCCAAATTTAGTGAAATGGAGAAAACTTGGTAACTAATGCGCCTTATTAGCGCCCAAACGCAGTGGAATCAAGAAAGAATGGTAACTAATGTGCCTTATTAGCGCCCAAACGCAGCGGAATCAAGAGAGAATGGTAACCAATGCGCCCTATTAGCGCCCAAAAGCAGTTAAATCCAGAGTATTTGGTAACTAATCCCCCACATTATCGCCCGGATATTATACGGAAAAAAACGTCATTGCACGAACAGCTAATCTTTCATGTGAGTAGCATTCTGCGTACGAGAACCCCCTCATTCTGTTACTTTTCTTATAAAAAAGTAAAATGGAAACTTATCTCTCAAATTCAGCTATCTTCCTTTTACTTCAAGCTTGAATATTTGTTATAGTGATAGTATAAATGCTAATAAATTGTAGAATACTAGTTGATAGATAATGTTCAAAAAATAGGCTTATCACCTCCTTTTTTGAACATCCCCCCTTATCCCGAATTAATTGGCAGTATGACCTCACTTCAAGAATTTGAAGTGAAAAAGAGGATTGTAAGTGAGTAAATCCCCGATTGGTTCAGCTAACGTTCAGTAGGGGATGAAAAGAGAAAATCCCTACCGAACGCAGTTTCGCTTTATAAAACAGATTTGGAATGAAAGAGAGGTTGGCAAGATGACAGAGGCAGTTGCTTATAATGAGAGAATAGAGAACGTGATTCAAAATATAAAAAAAGTAATGATAGGGAAGGAAGAAGTTGTTACACTTAGCTTAGTAGCTTTGCTTGCAAAGGGGCATGTATTGCTGGAAGATGTGCCAGGGGTAGGTAAAACAATGCTTGTCCGTACATTAGCTAAATCATTAAATTGCGATTTTAAAAGAATCCAGTTTACACCTGATTTGCTGCCTTCTGATGTAACAGGTGTTTCCATATACAATCCAAAGGAAATGGAATTCGAATTTCGGGGCGGACCAATTTTAGGAAATATCATTTTAGCAGATGAGATTAATCGTACTTCTCCAAAAACACAATCTGCCTTGCTTGAAGCGATGGAAGAACAAAGTGTTAGTGTAGATGGGAGAACCATTCCTCTAAACAAGCCTTTCTTCGTAATGGCAACACAGAACCCTATCGAATATGAAGGAACATATCCTCTACCAGAAGCCCAGCTTGACCGGTTTATTCTTAAGCTGAAAATGGGCTATCCGACTTTTGGAGATGAACTTGAACTACTGGAGAAGACTTCCAAGAACCATCCAATTGAAAAGATTCAAGCAGTCATGTCACGAGAAGAACTTATTCAAATTCAAGAAGACGTAAATGAGGTATATATCGATCAGATAATTCAAAGTTACATTGTAAATATCGTAAATCGTACACGAGAGAATCCCTCCACTTATCTTGGCGTAAGCCCGCGCGGTTCAATTGCGTTAATGAAGGCTGCAAAAGCTTTTGCTTATATTTATGGACGTGATTATGTATTGCCTGATGATGTAAAATACCTTGCTCCTTATGTTCTTGCGCATCGTATGATCTTGACCTCTGAAGGTAAATACAACGGAGAAACAGGGGAGAAAATCATCAACTCCATTTTAAAAATGACACATATTCCGGTGCGAAGGGAATTTAGCTGATGAAGGATTCCATTCGCTTCATTGCTAATGTCATTTTTATTCTTATCTTGTCAGGCATTTTATTTTCCTATGCGATGTTTCAGGGAGGCTTTGTAAGCTGGTTTTTATTTTATAGTTTTCTGCCCATTTTATTCTATCATTTTGGGCTATTATTCTATCCAATAAATAATTGGAAGGTGCAACGTGAACTTTCCCGACACATCATCCAAGCTGGAGATGATGTAACGGTAACATTGACGCTTCATCGCTCCTTTCCTTTCCCGCTTTATTATTGTATGTTCGAGGAAATGATTCCCGAATCACTGCTAAGAAAAGATAGCAAGCATCATAAATATCATTACATGGATCAGCCAGAGGTGCTGGATGTAAAAAGGAGTATGAAGCAAGTCATTTTCGTAGGATTTCGGAAAAAAATTAAGATTTCTTATACGCTTGATCAAGTTCCGCGTGGCGAGCATCAACTGCAGGGGATTCGTGTCCTGACCAGTGACGTGCTTGGCTTTGTGAAAAAGGAACATATTTTTACAGTTAAAGATGAATTAATTGTTTACCCAGTTGAAAGGGATATTCGGTTAACGGAAGGGATTAGCAGCTTTGAACAAGGAACAGCCGCTGTGAATGCCTTCCATTTGGAAAATACAAATGTCGCCACTGGAGTGAGGAAGTATGCTCCAGGGGACCGCTTTTCTTGGATTCATTGGAAGCAAACAGCAAAAAGTAATACTGTAATGACGAAGGAATTTGAACAGGAAAGAAGCGCAAGCCTGTTGCTTATTCTTGATGCTTGTAACTCAAAACGCAATAATCCACTTGCCTTTGAGGCGGCAGTTGAACTTACCCTATCATTAATTACCCGGTTAGATCGGGCAGCTGTCGATGTAAGTATGCTTGCAGTTGGGGAAGAGACCATGCACTTTCAAATGAAACAGGATACGTTGATGCGTGAAAGAGTGAAAAATTACCTAACGCGCATTCAGCCAAAAGGTGAACGACCTTTTCCGCTTATTCTAAAAGAAAACATGCGTATACTTACAATGACTGATCGGCTGGTTATTATAACAACCAATATGGATGATTTTTATAAACAGACGATTCATGAATTACGGCTTCGTACGCAACAGGTTGTTGTTTATTATATTCAGTCCTCGAGATTTATTTACACGAAAGAAAAAGAAATGATTTCGCAAATGACAAAAGAAGGCATTCCAATTTATGTATTGACGGAAGAACAATTAGTGAGAACGCTGCTCGAGGTGAGTATAAAATGACTGAAAAAAGAAGATTCTCTATGCCTCAATTGTATGCTTCCATTATGTATATATGCGGTTTGTTCCTTTTTATGGAATGGCTTTATCCAGTAGAACAAATTACAGATACACACAGTATATCCATCTTTCTTATTTATGCTGTACTCTGCTTTTTTGTTTCGCTGATGCAGGTAAAATGGTGGCTTAGCTTCCTTCTTAAAGGGTTTGGGCTAATCTTTATTTTGAATAGCTTATTCTTTGAAATGATGTTTCTTAGTCCAGCCTGGTTCAAACAATTCTCGATGGAAATCATCATGAATATCGATGTTATTCTTTCGCGGGAATGGTATTACTTTACCTCTATGTTCAGGAGTTTATTATTCTTGCTCCTTATTTGGCTGATGAGCTATTTATTATATTATTGGTTCGTTCAGATGAAGCGCATCTTTCTGTTTATCGTTTTCACCTTTGTTTACATTACTGTTCTTGATACATTCACTTTATATGATGCAACATTTGCTATTGTAAGAACCTTTGTTATATCATTACTTGTTCTTGCCTTGGCGAATTTTAGCCGAGATATTGAAAAGGAAAGAGTTTCCTTTCAATGGAGAAAAAAAGCACCGATTTGGATACTCCCGCTAGTCTTCTTAATTATGTTCTCTGTTGTGATTGGAATTGCGGCACCGAAGCTTGAACCACAATGGCCAGATCCAGTTCCATTTATTCAAAGTGCTGCAGAGCGGGTAGGGGGCGGAGAAGGTGGAAGAATCCAAAAGGTTGGCTATGGAGAAGATGACTCACGACTTGGCGGTTCTTTTGTTCAAGATGATTCAACGGTATTCTATGCTGAAGTAAATAAAGCACATTATTGGCGGATTGAAACAAGAGATGTCTATACAGGAAAGGGCTGGAAGTCATCGTCTGAAGAGGCATTTAAGGAACAAAATCCTAAAAGCTTTACAGTGGATACTTTCCATTCTACAGTGGAAACAGAAAGCCTATCAGCTAACGTGACATTTGCTGCTAATCAGACGATACCTAAATTAGTTTATCCATATGGACTAAAGGCGGTGACGGAACAATCAAACCCTGCGTCCTTCTTTCTCGATCTTGGTACAGATGCAATTGAAACAAGGGATGAAGAGGAACGAGTTGAATTAGAAGGCTATTCATTAACATACGATTATCCGTCCTTCTCTCTAACGATTTTGCAAAATAGTTCCGAGAAAGATGAAAAGATGGAAAAGTATACGCAGCTGTCTGACTCTCTTCCGGAAAGAGTTGAGCACCTGGCAGAGGAAATTACGGAACCATTTGAATCACGCTATGATAAGGTACGAGCGATTGAACACTATTTTTCAAGGAATGGTTATACGTATGAAACAAATGGGATTCCTGTCCCAGGAGCAGATGAAGATTATGTTGATCAGTTTTTATTTGAAACAAAGATTGGGTACTGTGATAACTTTTCGACAGCAATGGTTGTAATGCTGCGAAGCTTAGATATTCCGGCAAGATGGGCAAAAGGTTTTACAAGTGGCGAGCTGGTTGAGCCAGGTAATGGGGAAGAATTAGATGTTTATGAAGTAACGAATGCAAATGCTCATTCATGGGTAGAAGTATATTTTCCTGATGCAGGCTGGGTCCCTTTTGAGCCGACACAAGGATTCTCCAACCCAACTAATTTCCATGTAGAAAGCAGTGAAGCGGAAACAGAAGATCAGGATGATATTTTAGAAGCACCAGAGTATGAAGCACCTGAATCTGATATGGAACGAGAAGAGAAAGAGGCCGAAGCAGCAATGGCTGTACCGAAAGAGGGCGGCTTCGAAGTGAAGGGCTGGCATATCGCCATTGCTGTTCTAGTAATATGCATCATCGCTTTCATTCTTTTCAAGCGGCGCTACCGGATGATGACGAAGCTTTATAGTTTAAGGTTAGGCAGAAATCCGAATGAAAAGACTTTTCAAGCTGCTTATCATTATTTACTTCGTGTCCTTGATCGTTATGGATTGGGGCGTGAAAATAATCAAACGTTACGTGAATATTCCAAACGAATCGATGCACGCTATAGTACAAGGGATATGGAGCTTTTAACCAATCAATATGAGCGCCTACTTTACAGGGATGAATTCAACCCAGAGGAGCTTAAGCAGCTCACGAAATTATGGAAAAATTTATTAAATAAAATAATGGGTTGACCAGCTTTCACTTGGTGAGTAAAATTAATAATATTAGACAGTAGACGGGAGCAAATACAATGGAACCAAATAAATTGAATGCAGCAGATTTTATTGCACAAGAGGTGCAAAAGATTAAAAAAGTGGTTGGTGATCAGAAAGTTCTTTGTGCTTTAAGTGGGGGAGTTGACTCTTCCGTTGCGGCAACGCTTGTGCATAAAGCAATTGGTGACCAGCTGACATGTATTTTTGTTGATCACGGTTTATTGCGTAAGAATGAAGCGGATGAAGTGATGGAAGTATTCACTGAGGATTTCCACATGAATATTATTAAGGTGGATGCGAGAGACCGTTTTCTGTCCAAATTGCAAGGTGTTTCCGATCCTGAGCAGAAAAGAAAAATTATCGGAAATGAGTTCATTTATGTGTTCAATGATGAAGCTGTAAAATTGAAGGATATTCGCTTCCTTGTTCAAGGAACAGTATATACAGATATTTTGGAAAGTGGTACAGAAAATACGAAAGTGGTGAAATCTCATCATAATGTTGGCGGTTTGCCAGAGGATATGGAGTTCGAATTGGTTGAACCACTTAAGACATTGTTTAAACAGCAGGTTCGTGCTGTTGGAACGGCTCTTGGCATTCCAGATCATATTGTTTGGAGACAGCCATTTCCAGGACCAGGTCTGGGAATTAGAGTTTTAGGCGAAGTAACCGAAGAAAAGCTTGAGACTGTTAGAGAAGCAGATGCCATTTTACGAGAAGAAATTGCAAAAGCCGGACTTGAACGTGAGATTTGGCAGTATTTTGCGGTGCTTCCCAACATTCGCAGTGTAGGAGTTAAAGATAATGCTCGTACGTATGTCCATACAATCGGTATTCGTGCAGTAAACTCAGTGGATGGTGTAACATCCGACTGGGCAAGGATTCCTTGGGAAGTACTTGAAAAAGTTTCCTCACGAATTGTAAATGAGATTGATGAGGTTAATCGTGTTGTGTATGATGTGACGAGTAAGCCACCTTCGACGATTGAGTGGGAATAATTCACTAGAGGCATTTGAAGTGAAAACGTTGATTTGACTGCATTTCAATGGTACGTAAAATGGATGAAATGATTAAAAATGAATAGGTTCTCCGCCAAGATTCCGCCAGAGGAAACGGATAAAGATGAGGGATATTGTGTAAAAGCAGTATCTCTTTTTTATTTTTTATTTTTTTTTGAAGTCGCTGTATATTAGGGTTTTTTGGGTATTCGTTTTTTTAGAGAGTGAGATTAATATTTATAATATTAGCAGTACTCCAATACTTTCTTTGAAGGTTATTCTCCGCCAAAAGTTATTTTTAGTTGTGAAACAAACTTAAGGAGTTGAATAAAAACTACTATTTGAATTAGAACAATTAAGTGAATTATTTAAAGGCTATTGACACACTAGGAAAAATTGTTAAAATAGTAATGTCCAATTATTTTGACATAGGTGATACCATTGAAAAATAAAATTAAAGAAATACGAAAAAAACTGGGGATAACGCAAGAACAACTTGCCAAGGAGTGTGGAGTTGTTAGGCAAACAATAAATTGTATAGAAAATGATAAATATGATCCTACACTGGAGTTGGCTTTTAAATTATCAAAAACATTAAAAGTAAAGGTAGATGAATTGTTTATTTATGAGTAAATTTCATTTGAATTATATGCTGACCATGAAAGATATTGTGAGGGAGGGTAATGAAATTCTACATCAACCAACACAAGATGTGATGATCCCTCCTTCAGAAGAAGATAAGGAAATATTAATTTGTATGATGAATTTCTTGAAAAATAGTCAAGACCACGATTTGTCTGAAAAATATAAATTGCGTGCAGGAGTTGGCTTATCAGCAAATCAGATTGGTTTGAATAAGCGGATGTTCGTTGCTTTTTTAACAGATGAAAAAGGTATCCAACATGAATATATGCTTATTAATCCTAAAATAATCAGTCATTCAATTTCTATGATTTACCTACCACCGAGTGAAGGTTGCCTTTCAGTTGATAGGGATATAAAAGGATTTGTCCCTAGATATGAGAGAATTAAAGTGAAAGGATTTAATATAAAGGGAGAAGAGATAGTGTTGAAACTTAAAGGCTATTCTTCTATTGTAATTCAGCATGAAATAGATCATTTAAACGGAATTATGTTTTATGATCGTTTTAATAAGGAAAATCCTTTTAAACTACCAGAAAACTGTAGAAATTTGTATTGAAAATTCCAAATTATTGGTGTAATTAATATAAAATATTGTAAAATTGAAAATATACGATGGAGAATAGACACCCTAATTCAATTTGTTCAAGAGAGAGAGGATTTTTAGTGGAATTTTCATTTATAATGTATTCGTTAATTGGAATAGTTATCGGTATTCTATCGAGCATGTTTGGTTTTGGAGGTGGATTTGTAGTAGTTCCTATCTTATATGCATTTTTACCGGATTCTATTCCTAGCGATTACTTAATGCATACTGCCATTGGAACCTCATTAGCAGTTATGATTATAAATTCATTTAATTCAACTTATAATCATGCAAAAAAAGGTAATGTAATCTGGTCAGTCTTTAAATTGTTAGTAGGATATATTGCTATAGGATCCTTATTAGGGGGATTGCTAGCAGTCTACATTGAAAGTGATTACCTTAGGATTGCATTTATTGGTTTATTAATTTATGTTTTGCTTTCGAACTTATTTAAAAAATCATTCACAACAGAAATTGAAAAACAAACATTTATTCTCCCTAAACAAAGATCTGCTTCCTTTATCGGAATAGGCATTGGATTTATCTCCACTTTGTTAGGTATTGGTGGAAGTACCATGACAATTCCTTACCTCAGAAACAAAGGAATGCGTATGATTAATGCTGTAGCACTAGCTACTCCATTAGGTCTGCCAATTGCTATTGTGGGGGCTATTACTTATTTAATTATGGGGATGCAGATAGAAGAAATGTCTTCGTCAAATCTAGGGTTTATATACTTACCTGCACTTATTGGATTTACCATCGGAGGATTTATTGGTGTACCTATTGGAAGGTCATGGGCGCAAAAAATACCCGATATAATCTTTTCGAAGATATATCTAATTCTTTTGTTTATTGTGGTTATTATCATGATTATAAGTTAATTATTTATAAACGGATTACAGATAAAAAATCTAGAAAATAAAGAACAATTATTTATTAAAGATTACATGGCTATTTATTTATCTAATAAGGATATATTAGAATGAATTACATCTAATAAATTATTGTATTAAATTCAATTAACGTCATTTGAACGGTTATAAGCCGATAGATGGCGTTTTTTCTGTTTTTTTATAGAAGTAATATTTAACTATGAAACTAACCTTAGGAAGTTTATTTGAAGATATTTGAGTATTGAAATACGTGCCAGAGAAATATTATTTAAAACCCGCAAACTGCAATCATTTTATGTGTCTTGCAGAGAAAGCGGGCCATCCTCTACCGAAGACAGTCTAGGATCTTTTGAAAAAGCAAGGAGGAAAATACCCATCGTCCGTCCCTTTCCAGAAAGACGTATGCGAAGTACCGCAAAAGATAAAAATAAATCAGGATTCATTGGAAGTTTCGGATGGACAAATGACTCTTTCCCAACTTTGCTAGCTGGTTCAGTCAATATCTTTTCTTTTTGGTAACTCCATTGGAATGTGAAAGTTTAATGGGATTACCAGAGGGCTGGATAACTTTTGGAAATAATAGTGAAGTCATTAGTGATTATGCGAGATATAAAGCGATTGGAAATGCGATTGCTGTACCATGTGCGGAATATATTATGGCTGGTATTGCAGAAGTTTTATAAATAGAACGAAACTAACGTATGACAAATTCTATCTGTCATGCTTTTTTTATTGCCTAAAATAAGGTGGTGTGTGATTTATATGGAAGAAAATGAAGCAAAAGTGATGGATTGGATTAACGATCATTTTATTTTGAATGAGATAGAGATTGAAGACTTTCCGTTTTTTCCTCATGGAAAATTGATACGTGATAAAAATGAAGAAACGATAGTTGTTTTTTGGTGTGTAATTTATGGACGTGTGGATTATCGACTACAAGAAGCATAGGAGTGATTGACAAATGAAAGAGTATTTTCCCCGTTCCCCTCCCTTCTCCCCTTGCTTACTAATAAATAACAAAAATTAAAACAAGAAGAGAGGTCTATATAATGGAGTTAAAACATGTCATTCCAAATATGGAAAAAACGTTTGGAAATTTAGAATATGCTGGTGAAGGTAAGGTGGAACAACGCCGTATTAATGGGCGCATGACAACATTGTCACGTAGTTATAATTTGTACTCCGATATTCAACGTGCAGATGATATTGAGGTAATCTTGCCTCAAGAAGCCGGAGAGAAATTCTTTGAACATGAAGAAAAAGTGAAATTGGTCAATGCAAAAATTACCGCAGAAGGTTATAAAATTGGTGATCGCGGTTTTACAAAATACATTTTACATGCTGACGATATGGTCAAAGCATAAGGAGGAAAAAACATGAGGTTAGCAGAAGGAATTGTCATTGATAAAGAAAAGACATTCGGATTATTAAAGTTTTCGTCATTACGTCGGGAAGTGTTTTTGCAAAATGAAGATGGAACGGTATCAACAGAAGTAAAGGAACGCACGTATGATTTAAAGTCTCGTGAACAAGGACGTATGATTCAAGTAAGTATTCCTGCATCCGTTCCATTAAAAGACTTTGATTATAATGCAGAAGTGGAACTGATTAATCCTGTCGCAGATACAGTCGCAAATGCAACTTTTCGTGGTGCGGATGTGGATTGGTATATCAAGGCAGATGACTTGGTTTTAAAAGGGAAAACAGCGTCGCCAGGCACTAACACTCAAAAATCCACTCCATCCAAAGATAAATAATGAAATTTTACAAAAAAAGAGGGAAGCGAATTCGACCGAGTGACGCCTCTCTCTTTTTTCAATTTATCTTTTTTGGGTTGTTTGGTGTATGGCTCGTTTTCTTTATCCCTTTTCATATAAAGTTTTTACTTTCGACAACGTGGGAAGTTGATCCATTTCAAACTCACTTTATAAGTACGTATGGATTCAGTTCCCTAATTATTAGTTTGCTATTGATGGCAATCTGTGCATTTGTTTATTATCGGTATCGTTATAACCATCTAAAACAGTTGATGCATCGTCAAAAGCTCGCAAAGATGATTTTAGACAATCAGTGGTATGAAACAAAACAAGTGATAAATGAAGGTTTTTTCAAAGATATCCCATCTAGTAAGGCGAAGGAAAAAATGACTCATTTTCCAAAGATGTATTATCGGTATGAAAAAGGCATGATTCATATTCAAGTAGAAATAACACTTGGTAAATATCAAGAGCCACTTTTAAATTTGGAAAAAAAGTTAGAAAGTGGCTTGTATTGTGAGTTAGTGACAAAGGAATTACATGATTCCTATGTGGAGTATGTGCTTTTTTATGATATGATTTCGAACCGTATTTCGATTGATGAAGTCATTGCGCAAAACGGTCGTTTAAAGCTCATGAAATCAATGGATTGGGAATACAATCAACTGCCACATATGTTGATTGCTGGCGGAACAGGTGGTGGAAAAACGTATTTTATTCTTACGTTGATTGAAGCACTGTTAAAAACGAATGCGAAGTTATATATCTTAGATCCAAAAAATGCAGATTTAGCCGATCTAAACACGGTCATGCCTGATGTCTATTATAAAAAAGAAGACATGATGGCATGTATTAACCAATTTTATGAAGATATGATGGCTCGAAGTGAAGAAATGAAACAGATGGAAGGATATAAAACAGGGGAAAATTATGCTTATCTTGGCTTAGCTCCTCATTTTTTAGTTTTTGACGAATACGTAGCTTTTATGGAAATGCTTGCTTCTAAGGAGAGTACGGCTGTATTAACGAAACTAAAACAGATTGTCATGTTAGGACGTCAAGCTGGATTTTTCCTTATTCTTGCCTGTCAGCGACCAGATGCAAAATATTTAGGGGACGGGATTCGTGATCAATTTAATTTTCGGGTTGCTTTAGGAAGAATGTCCGAACTAGGGTATGGCATGATGTTTGGAAGCGACGTCCAAAAACAATTTTTCTTAAAACAGATCAAAGGACGTGGGTATGTCGATAAAGGAGATAATGTCATTACCGAATTTTACACACCACTTGTGCCAAAGAATCATGACTTTTTAAAAGAGATAGAGAAGTTAGCTCAATAAGGCTGCCCAGTGCGGCGGCGTGCGAAGCGTAAGCCGCTGTGCTGGGCAAAGCCTGCGTGGCGATAGCCACGCTTTACCCCCCGTTTCTAACAGGGGGGTAGAAAAACAATAAGAAACTGTTCCAAAAGCCTATAACACTCGATGGCACAACGGTTTGGAGCGTATGAAGAAGATGTCAGCTTTTAACCTTTAGTTGACATCTTTTTGTGTTGGGAGGAATGTATATGGATCAAATACCTTGGTATCAACGTTTAAAAGAAAAACGATTGGAATACGGTGTGTCGCAAAATAAACTCGCTGTTCATATTGGAATTTCAAGACAGTATATTAGTGAGATTGAAAGCGGAAAAGTAACTCCAACTCAGACATTACAAAATGCTTTGTTCGATATTTTGGAACAATTTAATCCAGATGCTCCACTCGAAATTTTGTTTGACTATGTGCGGATTCGATTTTTAACGACAAACCCAAAGCCTGTCATTGAAGATATTTTGAAACTCAAAATGGAGTACATGTTGCATGAGGATTTTGCTTTTTACTCTTATATGGAACAATACGTTTTTGGTGATATCGTCGTCATGGTTTCCCCCGATGAGGATAAAGGTTGTTTACTCGAACTTAAAGGAAAAGGATGCAGACAATTTGAGAATTTCCTACTAGCACAGCAACGAACATGGTTCGATTTCTTTATGGAAGTGTTTCGGACTGGTGGTGTTTTTAAACGAATTGATCTTGCGATAAACGATAAGACAAGCATATTGGATATTCCATTTTTAACAGAAAAATGTCGTCAAGAAGAATGCATCTCTGTGTTTCGTAGTTTTAAAAGCTACCGTTCTGGTGAACTCGTACAGAGTGAAGAAAAACCTGACATGGGAAATACGTTATATATCGGTTCGTTAAAAAGTGACGTGTACTTCTGTGCGTATGAAAAGGATTATGAGCAATACGTAAAACATGGAACATCATTTGAAGATACAGAAGTAAAAAATCGTTTTGAAATCCGTTTAAAAAATGACCGTGCCTATCATGCGATTGTGGATTTAATGACGTATGAAGATGCTGGACGAACTGCTTTTTCGATTATTAACCGATATATTCGTTTTGTCGATAAAGACGAGGAAAAACGTCGCAGCAGTTGGAAAATCAATAAGGAATGGGAACGGTTTTTGGATTTAGGTGTGAATAGAAAAATATCTTTAACGACAAAGCCAGAACCATATACGTTTGAAAAATCTTTAAGATGGCTAGCTCGACAAGTTGCACCTACTTGGAAACTAGCGACAAAGATAGATGAACTTAATAAAACGAGTGTAATTGAGGACATGTTGGAGCAAGTAGAATTATCTGAACGTCATCAAAAAATACTCATGCAACAAACCATTCCTATTGAGAAAGTAATTAAACCACTGTCAGATAACGAATGATTAATTGATGAAGGGAGAAATCCATATGAACTTTGGGCAGAATTTATACAACTGGTTTCTTAGTAATGCACAATCTTTAGTATTAATGGCAATCGTTGTAATTGGGATTTATTTAGGCTTTAAACGAGAGTTTTCCAAACTGATTGGCTTTTTAGTTATTGCTTTGGTTGCGGTGGGATTAGTCTTTAATGCAAGTGGAGTGAAAGATGTACTACTGAACCTGTTCAATCGAATCATAGGGTCTTAAATTGTACCGTTTTTTTGTGGAAGATAAGTGGTCTTCTTATGTTCTGCAAAAAAATGGTGAACCAAACGGTAGTGCGGTAGGGATTAACAAACCTATTGTTTATCAGCAGACAAAACACTGTTTATTATTTATGTGTGAGTAGCCTTTATTGGTTTAATCTTCAAGGCTATAAAAGGATAATCGGTAGAATGATTGAAATATAATGGTCATTCATCTAAACTATGGTTTAGATTTGTTTGATAAGAAGGTGACAGCAATGTGCAGAGAAGATATTTTAAACTATACAAAAAGAAAATACGATACAGATCCTGATTATCCTTGGGCTAAATTTCCAGACTATGCTGTGCTCAGACATGGTAAAAATAACAAATGGTATGGATTGCTTATGAATGTTGACAGAAATAAATTGAACATTGAGGGAGATGGAGAAACGGAGATATTGAATGTTAAATGTGATCCAGCATTATCTGGTATTTTAAGAGAGAAAAATGCAATTTTACCCGCTTACCACATGAATAAGGAACACTGGCTTAGCATTGTATTGGATGGTTCTGTTCCAGATGAAGAAATCTTTCAACTCTTAGGTTTAAGCCTGAATTAGTCATACTTCCAAGTTAAAGTATGACTAAAAATTCAAAGTTGTGTCTTTGAAATAAGGTTTGATAATTTATAAAAATGTTTGATACAATTATATGTGATGAATTGTTCCAGAATCGGGCCAGATTGTGGATTAAATTTTTAGGGATTACGGATCAGATAGGGGGAATCTGATGGAGGAATCTATTGTGTTACGTACGGTAGATATCGGAGACACAGAAGACTTATCGTTTTTAAAAAAAACAACCCAGTTATTACAGGAACTCGTTTTAAACGGCGCGGCAATTGGGTGGGTTGATCCGCCTTCAACTAAAGAGGTGACTGACCTCATTAGGGAATTGGCCATTGCAAGTGAAAATAGTGATGCATGTCTAATTGCCATCTGGGTCAATCAAGATCTTGCAGGTATTGGGTACTGGAGACGCTACAGTCGTCCGACTCACCATCCCCATGCTGACATAGGAAAAGTGGCAATCGACCCACAATATCAAGGTCTTGGTTTAGGGCGCAGAATTATGAATCAGTTAATTTCCACTGCTGTCAATACTGGGATTGAAGTTCTAACCCTTGACTTCCGTGGTGACAATGAACGAGCCGCCAAACTGTATAAATCACTAGGTTTCACAGAGTATGGTCGATTGCCTCGTTTTGTAGCAGTCGGCAAAGATCGATACGACACTATATTCTATGCTCTTGATCTACGATAAATATCATTTCACAAAGAGAAAACCTGTTTTGATCAATCCTTTTTCAAAACAGGTTTTTTGAATTAACGTAAAGAACGAGGTTTGTGGGGTGTTTTTAATCAAACTTTATTCTAAAGCCACGAAAGTAACATTTGTCGCTTCTTTTTCGAAAATAAGATGGTGGTTCTATCATTTTGGCAAGGTAAAAACAGTAAGTGCTAAAAATTACCACTTTTTGGGCAGACTACTCCCTTGGCCTTGAACAAGTTTAAAAATTTTTGCGAAGATAATGCATTACTCTAGCTTTAGCGTTTGAATTCGCTGCAGCACTTTCCAGAAAAATGATTGGTACACAAAACTGGAAGATAATTTAAAGTGAAGGGAACGCCCTGATTTTACTAATTTACTGGCTACTTTAATCATTCTCGTTCGTATTGTTTGGATTTGCATGGTCTTTTGTTCTTCTGGGAAGCAGAGTGTGCGTAACCAGTTCGTTAGGTTATACGCCAACAGACTCAACATCATTCTTACTTCGTTTACTAGAAAGGAATGGCTGCACATTTTATCCAGATAAAAGCCGTTTTTTGCCTCCTTGATATAGTTCTCCATCGTTCCTCTTTTTTGATAAGTACGGACGATGTCCTTTGGAGAAAAGGCATTGACTAAATTTGTGACAAAGAATGAATGCGTAAAAAACAATTCGCCCGCCGGGCGAACGGACTGTATGATCACTTTTCTTGATTTGGACCATGATTTTGCTTGGTATTCCGTTTCCTCATAGTAGTACTCTGTCTTTGATGTATCGATTGGTGCTGAGGAAGGATGCAGTTCGTCCGCAAGTCGTTGTAGATTCGCATTGGATTTCAAACGAATCACGTAATAGACCGATTCCTCTTCACATAAATCATACAAAGCCGGAACGGCGAAGCCGCTATCTCCACGCAGGAACGGTGTCGTCTCTGGAAACTTTTCGTTGTAATGGGTGATCAGAGGTTTTACAAAATCCACAACACCATTGGAAGTATAGACATTGCCTGGGCGAAGCTTGGCTTTTAGAAAGTCACCCGTGACGCCATCAAAAGCAACCAATGGATGGAAGCCAACGGTGCCGTAATGGGTATTGAACGCTGTTTCTTCTTGTTCGCCAAATGTATCAGCATGGGTGGAATCCAAATCAAAAATGAGTACCGTTGATTCTCTCAATTGATGCACCTTATCCAAAAGTTCTTGGTTCGCTTGATTCAACTGTTCGATGGATTGGCTATCAAATCGTGGGAACAGACGTGATAAGGCTGGGAAGCCAATGCATCCGTACCAACCACTTGTGTGAAAACAGGGTCGTTCGTCAATTGATCAGCCGCATCGTCTTCAGAATATCCTGCAATCATTTGATAGATTTTTTGACGAAGCAACTGCCCATTTGAATGAATAAAGTACCGCCGGTTGTCCTTTAGTACTAGATGCTTATCTACCGTATGAAAGAAACCAATTTTTTCATCGAATTCCCTAAAGATGAATTCACCTGTATCTGAGGAAAGAGAGCCTCCATCATTGGACAATTTAATTTTGCGATCGAAATCAAGCGTTAATTGCGGTAAAGTAGCCATTATAAGAATCCTTTCTGTGGTTATTTATTAGTCGCTTTTAACCTTAACAGAAGTGGATTCTTTTTTCATTTATTTAATGCATGATCCATTCAGGTTAAACCCTTGGTGCATAAGCACCTGTAAGTTATTTAGATATTTCTATGAATAATTCAGGTTAAGCTATGATTTAACAAAGTAAGAAACTTTTAGAGTAGTAGACAATTATTGTTTACTGCTTTTTTTGTGCCTGTTTTTAAGGAAAGAAAGTGAAATGATATGGAAATGCAAGTGTTTATAACGAATCTCGGGAAGTATAATGAAGGCGAAGTTAATGGAGCATGGTTCACACCACCTATCGATGTTGAGGAAGTAAAAGAGCGTATCGGATTAAATGGAGAGTACGAAGAATATGCTATTTTCGATTATGACCTCCCCTTTGAAATCGGTGAATATACACCTATTTCCGAAGTGAACCGTTTATGTGGAATGGTGGAAGAAATTGCGGGTACACCACTTTATGATTCTCTTTCTGAAGTTCAAAATTATTGGTTTAACAGTATAGAAGAATTGCTGGAGAATCAAGATGATATTATGTATTATCCCGATTGTGAGGATATGGCAGATGTCGCAAGGTATTTCGTAGAGGAAACAGGAGGATTTGGGGAAGTTCCTGCCAATCTGCAAAACTATATTGATTATGAAGCTTTTGGACGTGACCTAGAGATAAGCGGTAATTACCTTGTTACGTCACATGGCGTGTTTGAATATCTTGGGTAATGAAATATGTTATAAAATTGTGAAACAGTCTGTTTATATGCAGGCTGTTTCACTTTTTTGAAAGGAGAAATTATGAAAAAACTAAAAAGTTATACACGTATTTGGTCCGTAGAAAAAGTGATTTATGCAATCAATGATTTTCGCTTACCCTTCCCCGTCACCTTTAATCAAATGTCGTGGTTTGTACTTTCGCTTTTGCTTGTCATGTTACTTGGGAATCTTCCCCCACTCTCTTTGATCAATGGAGCGTTACTAAAGTATGTTGGAATTCCAGTTGGTTTGACATGGTTTATGAGTCAAAAGACATTTGATGGCAAAAAGCCATATAGCTTCCTCAAGTCTGCATTGACCTATTGGTTTCGATCTAAGGTTACGTATGCAGGAAAACCTATCAAACTTCAACGTATGAAAGTAAATGAAAACATCACCGCTGTGAGGAGTGAAACCCATGCGTTATCCGATTAAATATCTTGAAAACAATCTTGTCTTTAACCATGATGGAGAATGCCTTGCCTATTACGAGTTACTTCCCTATAACTATTCCTTTCTGTCAGAGGACGAAAAAATACAGGTACATGAACACTTTCGTCAATTGATCGCACAAAATCAAGATGGCAAGATTCATGCCCTGCAAATTAGTACCGCAAGCAGTATTCGCTCGGTACAGGAAAATAGTAAAAAACTCGTCACAGGGAGATTACAGGAAGCTGCTTACAACCGAATCGACGATCAGACAGAAGCACTTACTTCTATGATTGGCGAACATCAGGTAGATTATCGGTTTTTCATTGGCTTTAAGCTTCTACTAAATGAGGAAGAAGTCAGTATGAAGTCGATGGGAAAATCTGTTGCAACTTCTCTTTCTGCCTTTATTCGTGACGTGAATCATCACCTCATGGGAGATTTTGTTTCCATGCCTCATGATGAAATGAGACGTTTCTCTAAAATGGAATCTTTATTACAAAACAAAATAACTAGACGCTTTAAGATCCGCCCTTTAAATAAAAATGATTTTGGCTATCTGATTGAACATCTTCATGGGCAATCAGACATTGCTTATGAGGAATATGATTATGCCCTCCCTCTAAAGAAGTTAAAAAAGGAAACATTAGTGAAGCGTTATGACTTGATTAAACCGACTCGTTGTTTGATTGAGGAAAACCAACGTTATTTAAAAATCGAACAGGAAGAACAGACTACTTATGTTGCCTATTTTACGATCAATTCCATTGTAGGTGATTTGGAGTTTCCCTCAGATGAAATCTTTTATTATCAACAACAACAATTCACCTTCCCGATTGATACGTCGATGAATGTAGAAATTGTAACGAATAAAAAAGCGTTATCTACTGTTCGCAATAAGAAAAAGGAATTGAAAGACTTGGACAATCATGCATGGGAATCGGATAACGAGACAGGCAGCAATGTATTGGAAGCTTTAGAACAAGTCAATGAGCTGGAAGATGTCCTCGATCAAACAAAAGAATCCATGTACAAGTTAAGCTATGTCATTCGGGTATCTGCTTCTAGCTTGGATGAACTCAACCAACGCTGTAATGAAGTGAAAGATTTTTACGACGACTTAAACGTGAAACTTATTCGCCCATTTGGCGATATGTTGGGCTTACATGGTGAATTTATTCCTGCCAGCAAGCGTTATATCAATGACTATGTGCAATATGTGACCTCTGATTTTCTTGCAGGACTTGGGTTTGGGGCAACACAAATGCTAGGTGAAACAGAAGGGATTTATTTTGGCTATAATTTGGACACTGGGAGAAATGTGTATCTCAATCCAAGCTTAGCCAGTCAAGGGGTAAAAGGTTCGGTCACCAATGCATTAGCTTCTGCTTTTCTCGGCTCGCTTGGTGGAGGAAAATCTTTTTCCAATAATCTATTAGTCTATTATGCGGTTCTCTTTGGAGGACAAGCACTCATTGTTGATCCAAAATCCGAACGGGGCGGATGGAAAGAAGCGTTACCCGATATTGCAGAGGAAATTAATATTGTGAATCTTACCAGTGAGGAAACCAATCAAGGTTTACTTGATCCATACGTGATTATGAAAAATAAGAAGGATTCCGAGAGCTTGGCAATTGATATATTGACCTTCCTTACTGGTATATCCAGTCGAGATGGAGAACGATTTCCTGTATTACGACGAGCGATTCGAGCCGTTAGCCAGCAAGAAGAACGTGGCTTGCTTCTCGTTATCCAAGAACTAAGGAGTGACCCGAATCCGCTTGCGGCTACCATTGCTGACCATATCGAAAGCTTTACGGACTATGATTTTGCCCATTTGCTCTTTTCAGATGGAACGGTTCAAAACTCGATTAGCTTAGAAAAGCAGCTTAATATTATACAGGTGGCAGATTTAGTCTTACCAGACGCAGAAACCAGTTTTGAAGAATATACGACCATGGAGTTATTGAGTGTCGCCATGTTGATTATTATTTCCACGTTTGCCTTAGACTTTATTCATTCTGACCGTCGTATTTTTAAGATTGTTGACCTTGACGAAGCTTGGACTTTTTTGCAAGTAGCCCAAGGCAAAACACTTTCTAACAAGTTGGTGAGAGCTGGTCGTGCCATGAATGCTGGCGTCTACTTTGTTACCCAGAATTCATCAGATTTAACCGATGAAAAGCTAAAAAACAATATTGGTGTCAAGTTTGCCTTTCGTTCCAGAGATTTAACAGAAATCAAGAAAACACTCCAATTTTTTGGTGTCGATTCCGAAGATGAAGCGAATCAACGAAGACTTAGGGAATTGGAAAATGGACAATGCCTTATGCAGGATTTATATGGACGGGTTGGAATTATTCAAGTTCACCCTGTTTTTGAAGATTTATTTGACGCTTTCGACACTCGCCCGCCGATAAGGGAGAAGGAAACGAGGTGACAATGTGAACAAACAAAAGTTGAAAAAGATCGTTCTAACGGTAGTACTCATTGGTGCTGCCATTTTTCTATGTCTTCTCTTACTTGGTACATTCGCCCAAGCTGCCGGTTTAGTTGACGATACCGTATCCGAAGATAATCTCTATTCCCTGTACCCGCTTGACCATTATCAAATAGATTTTTATGTCGATTCGGGTTGGGATTGGTTACCATGGAACTGGAATGATGGCATTGGAAAGCAGGTGATGTATGGGTTGTATACGATCACTAATTTTATTTGGATTATCAATTTATATCTTTCCAATGCGACAGGCTATTTGGTGCAGCAAGCTTATTCCTTAGACTTTATTACTGAAACAGCGAACGCTATCGGGAAAAATATGCAGACATTAGCTGGAATCACCCAAAAAGGCTTTGGAACAGAAGGCTTTTATGTTGGTTTCCTGCTTCTATTTGTATTAGTGCTTGGTATATATGTAACTTACACAGGCTTAATGAAACGAGAAATGACAAAGGCGATACGAGCCATGATCAATTTTCTAGTGGTGTTTATTGTATCAGCTGCCTTTATTGCGTTTGCTCCAACGTATATTACGAAAATTAATGACTTTTCGGCAGATATTAGTAAGGCGGCATTGGATTTAGGAAGTAAAATCCTTATGCCGAGCTCCAATAGTCAAGGAAAGGATAGTGTTGATCTGATCCGTAACAATCTCTTTTCGATTCAGATAGAACAGCCTTGGCTCTTATTGCAGTTTGATAACTCGGATAAAGAAGCGATTGGAGAAGAACGTGTTGAAAATCTGGTGTCCATCAGTCCTGATACAAACAATGGAGAAGACCGAGAAGAAGCAGTCAAGGCAGAGATTGAAGATTACGACAATAAGAATTTGACGATTACCAAGACCACTACCCGTTTAGGAATGGTCTTCTTTTTATTTCTGTTTAATATCGGGATTTCCATATTCGTGTTTCTCTTGTCAGGGATGATGATTTTCTCACAAATTCTGTTTATTATTTTTGCGACGTTTTTACCGATCAGCTTTTTACTATCGATGATTCCTAGCTTTGAAAATATGGGGAAACAAGCGATTTTAAAACTGTTTAATGTGATTATGTTACGTGCAGGAATCACGCTCGTCATTACGATTGCCTTTAGTATTTCTTCTATGTTGTACAGCTTAACGAACACCTATCCATTTTTCTTGATTGCCTTCCTGCAAATTGTCACGTTTGCAGGCATTTACATGAAGCTGGGTGACATTATGGGTATGTTTCGATTGCAAAGTAACGACAGTCAACAAGTCGGTCGGAGTGTTATGCGTCGCCCGAAACAAATGGCGTATCGCAGTGGTCGCAGGTTACAGCGTTCGATTGGGCGTACGTTGACAGGATTAACCACTGGGGCAGCAGTCGGAAAAATGATGAGCCGGTCGGGAAAAACAAAAAGTTCTTTTTCTCACCCTTTACAACGGTTATCTTCCAACCAACCTAACAAGAAAGTGCCTTCTAGCAACGATAAAAGGTCTTTCAGCCAGAAAGTCGGACAAACGACTGGAAAAGTGTTAGACACGAAAAATCGTGTAAGTGCGAATATACAACATAGAAAGCAACAAGTCAAAGATTTACCAACTACCGCAACGTATGCAGTAGCACAAGGAAAGGAGCACTTGAAACGCCCTGTCAAAGACTTTAAAACAGGCATAGTACAAGCGAAAAAACAGCGAGAGCGTGAACATACAGAACGGACAGCGAAACATCGACAGACAGTTGCAAAAAAGCGGCAGGCATTGGATAGACAGCAAAAGAAACAAATGCCTACCACGCTTTCCAAACCAAAACGTATGTTACAGAAAGATACTACTACTGTTTTAAAAAATACAAACCAGACGGACAGTCCAAAAGAAAACAGGATTCCTGATAACAGAAAAAGAAGACGATTTGGCAAGCACCAGACGATTGCAGAAAAGCGACAGGCATTAGATAGACAGCGAAAGAAACAAGCCCCTACCGCCTTTTTCAATCAAAGGAGTGTTGTATCCAAAAAGCTTATCATTTCACCGACACAGAAAGTTCAATCAGCAGAAAAAAGCATGCCTGCCCATAGAAAAGCTAGACGTGTATTGGTGCAAAGCGAAGGCAAACAAGCGGTCTTTCAGCCAGACAGGAAGGTTTATCGTTCTTATAGAAACACAAAGCAAGGTCGGCACACACATCCTGTCCGATTTACCAAACAAACTCCAATATCAGAGCAACAATCGGTGATCAAGCGCCCTGTGTTACCTCGCAAGCAGACACAGCAAAAATCAATACCTCCACGTCAGAGACGATCAGTTAGGAGGAAAAGATGATGATATTTTTACGATTAAAAATCCTCTTGATTGTCGGTGGGTTAGGATTTTTGGCATTTTTAGGGTTACTGGCTTTTGTGGCTATCTTTATATCTGATGAAACAGGAAATTTCGATTCTTCCATGGATGTAGGTTTACCAGATTCTCTTCAACATATCGCTCTATCAGAAGATGTATTAGCCCATCAGTCGATGGTAGAGAAGTACGCCAGTAAATATAATATTAGTGAATATATTCCGATATTGCTTGCGATTATTGCAGTAGAAAGTTGTGGGAATGCAGTAGACGTTATGCAAAGTAGTGAATCACTGGGATTACCACCTAACACTTTAGATACAGAAGCGTCGATTGAACAAGGAACAAAATATTTTGCGGAGTTAATAAGGTCAGCTGAAACAAAAGGTGTTGATGATAAAACCATTATGCAAGCCTATAATTACGGTGGCGGTTTTATTGATTATGTCGCAAATCGAGGGAAAACCTATTCTTTTGAACTGGCGCAAAGTTTTGCGAAAGAACGATCGGGCGGAAAGAAAGTTACCTACTCTAATCCCGTTGCATTAGAGAAGAACGGAGGTTGGAGATTTGGCTATGGCAATATGTTTTATATTGATTTGTTGCAGCCTTACCTTGTAGAGCAGTCGTCTTTTGATGATGACACCTTTCAATTAGTTATGGAAGAAGCCTTAAAATATGAGAATTACCCTTACGTTTTTGGGGGGAGCAATCCGAATACTTCTTTTGATTGCAGTGGATTAACCCAATGGGTTTATCGCAAGGCTGGGATTAACTTACCTCGAACTGCTCAACAGCAATATGACGCAACGGAACACATTCCTTTATCGGAAGCAAAACCGGGTGATTTAGTGTTTTTTCATTCGACTTATAACACTGCCAATTACATTACTCATAATGGAATATACCTTGGAAATAATCGAATGTTTCATGCAGGAAGTCGGATTGGATATGCCGATTTAACTTCTTCTTACTGGCGAGCACATCTTGTCGGAGCAGGACGTATCAAAAACTAAGGAAAGGTTGGGATAGCATGAAGCTACCTTTTAGTAAAAAAGAAAAACAGACAGAGCCAAAGAAAGCAAAAAAGGTAAAAGTGAGAACCATTGGAAAGCATAAAAAGTCGGTTCTTTTTTTGTGGATTCTATTAATCAGCAGTCTTGCCTTTGGAATCTATAAAAGCTTTACAGCTATAGATCAACACACCATTCATGAAACAAAAGTCATTGAAACGCAAATGCAGGACACCAGTGCTATGGAGAGCTTTACGAAAGATTTTGTGAAAGACTATTATACGTGGGAAAATAACACAGAAGCTTTGGAAGAACGAACCGATAAGCTTCAGCACTATCTAACAGAAGAATTGCAAGTCTTAAACGTTGACATGGTTCGAGAAGATATTCCTACCAGTTCCAGTGTAAAAGATATAAGTATTTGGTCGATTACAGAAGAAACAGAAGATACTTTTTCAGTCGTCTACTCTGTACAACAACAAATTAAGGAAGACAAGGAGAGCAAGTTAACAAATTCAACTTATCGCATGGCACTTCATCAGGACAAACAAGGAAATCTTGTCATTATCCAAAATCCTACCTTATGGAGTAAGCCCAAGAAAGCAACTTATACACCTGAACAAAGAGAAAATAATGGTACGGTAGATGCTTCAACGATGGAAGAAGTCACTTTATTTTTAGAAACGTTCTTTGTTTCCTATCCGACAGCAACAGATCAAGAACTTGCCTATTATGTAAAGAATAATGCTTTACCAGTTATTGAGAAGGACTATACATTTTCGGAATTGATTAATCCAGTTTTTCAAAAACAGGATGATCACGTTAAAGTATGGGTTACTGTGAAATATTTAAATGAATCTACAAAGGCAACACAAATTTCACAGTATGAACTCAAATTAGAAAAAGACTCTAATTGGGTAATTGTAGAATAACTTGAGTATAATACAAAAGCTTGAAGCTATACAATAGTCTCATTATGATCAATATTATAAACTAACCGTAATAAAAACCTTTACTGGATCAATAATCACTCTTAGAAATCATTGAAAAAATAAATAAACAAATAACTGTTAACCTTTACCTAATGTAAGAGTCTATCCTTTGTTTATAAGGAGGTGGGTTTCGCATGTTAACAGTAAAAGAGGTGGCTAACCGGGTGACTTTTCGGGTAATACGAATAAGAAAAAGCTATAAAAACATTGGGATGTTCAATCTCTTGCTCTTCTTGAACCTCTATGAAAGGTTGCATCGACTCATTCAGTCTTGCAACATAGAGGAAACTTAGTGTACCAAGCCAATTTGTAGCAGGATAAGCCCTAGTGATTTAATTAGAACAGTATATAAAAATCCAGTATGTAGCAAGTATACGACCATCGATAAGACTAGTATAAGTAACGAGACATATTAAATCGTATATATAATCGGAGAGATATTAACCTTCTTAGTATTTAACAGCCAATGTGTGATCATGATCAAGCATAGGAAGATAAATAGGGTAAAGACATAAAGGGCAAAAAAGGAGGCGTGCCTGTTCAAAGACACGCCACTTTGTTCTTATATCATTAACGGTTATCCACCAAATAGACCTTGACAATCAAAGAAAAGACCTAAGACCGGAATGGAAAAGATACTCATAAAACTTAATTCCTCTACTTTTGAATTCCAGCAAACCTTCTAAAACGAATGGGGATTTCACATAATCCTTGAGATAAACATCGTGGCAATACCAAAGTAAATAAGCAAGGATAGAATGTCATTAATTGTTGTGATCAGCGGTCCTGAAGCAACGGCAGGATCTGCTTTACACTTATAAAGAATCAGCGGAATAATCGTTCCGGCGAGCGTTCCGATAATCAACGTAGCCAAGAGTGAAACACCAACGACAAATCCAAGCATCAAGCTTCCTCTCCATATATAAGCGACAATTGCAATGATAATCGCGCAACTAAGCCCAATGATAATTCCTACCAATAATTCTCTCCATAAAAGCTTAGTAGCTTTTTTAAAATTGAGTTTTTCTGATACAAGTCCGCGAACGACAACAGCAAGTGATTGTGTGCCAGTATTTCCAGTCATTCCTGCAATCATTGGCATGAAAAAAGCTAGGGCGACTACTGCTTCTAAAGTTTCTTCAAAACTTTCAATGATTCCCCCAGAAATCAATCCAATAAATAATAATAAGATAAGCCATGGAAGCCTTTTTCCAGCTGCTATGAGCGGACGGGTATGGAAATCAATTTCTTTGCCAGATGCTGTAAGTTTTCCGATATCTTCATCAGCCTCCTGATGAATGACATCAATAATATCTTCTACATGAATAATCCCCATCAATTGTTTCCATTTATTCACGACGGGAATCGAAACAAGGTCTTTATCCCTGAAAACTTTGGCTGCTTCTTCTTGGTCCAAATTTGCTGGAAAATAAATAAGATTCTTTTTCATAATATCCGCAAGTTCCTCCGTATCGCTTGCGGCTAATAATTCACGCACCGATAATACACCTGTTAACTGTTGATCTTCATCAATCATATAGACATAATGAATATTCTTTTTTCCTTGTACCTGTTCTCTTAAATAAAGAATAGCTTGCTCTACTGTACAAGTTTCTTGCAAAGCAACGTACCCTTGTTTCATTAACGTTCCAGTTGTTTCGTGTTCATAAATGCTGTGATTCATATTGAGAACCTCCTTTTAAAGATGCTCTCCCCAAGGTGAGGGGATTTTCTTTTCAATTTTTGTACATAACCTACTCTCAAAGGGGTCAGTCATCCCCACCACCTCCTTTCATCTTAGAAACGAAATCCTCACAAGTTTTTTTACCCGAACAACGAAAAACATCCCTCTCCACAAAGAAGGATGTTTAACATTTGCGACTGCATAATGCAGATCACTCAAGCGTCACCACACAAAGTGCGTATAAAGCCTAAGTCATTTTATAATGATTAAACCTCCTTCGCAGAGCTTTAGCACTATGTGGCGTAGGAAATATATCCAGCTACATTAAAAACCACCTTAAGTCGATGGTTCCTGTTGACCCATTGGAGTCTTTCGACATTTCTGGGCAGCAGCATTTCTCCACATAGGAGCCTCACCTAGCGAGGAATTCGTATATGATTATCCTCATCTAGTGTAGAAGCCATCAAAACAATTGTCAAATCTTTTTATATCAGAGATAAGTCAGTACATTAAAAATAACCAGAGATATGATCCCGTCCTCTGGTTATTTGAATGTCATTATTTAAAATTTTAAAGCATTTCCCTTCAGTCAAGTCACTCTTATAGATGCTGCTAATAACTTCCACTCCTTCATTTTAAAACAGGTATCAGACTAAAATTGCAGTTCTCTCTAATCCATTTTCCTCACACTAAAATTAGATTTAATTATATTTACTTCGATATTTTAAAGGCGTTATTTTGTATATATCCTTAAAAGCAGCTCCAAATTTACTTTGACTTTTATATCCCACTGCCGAAGCGATTTCCCCAATACTTTCTTGAGTTTTAAGTAACATAGAAGCCGCTTTTTTGATACGATACGCTTTCATATACTCTCCAATAGAAACACCGTATACTCCTTTAAAAGTAGTCTTTAATGCAGTAGGACTGATGTGATATTGTCTTGCTAGTTCATCAATCGTAAATCTCTGTTCAAATTGTTCCGTCATCATCTTTTTAATCTGTTTGATAATGTCAACTTCTTGCCGGACAAAAAAATTGTTCTGCTGCTCTTTAGCTGTATCAAAATAATAAAGGTAAATTAAAATTTCCAGAACCTTCAGCCTGTAATAGGTATCTCTAGCCTCAAGCGGTATAGAATACATACCTTTAAAGATATGTTGAATATTCTCTTTTGCTTGTATAAAAAAGCATTCATCGTTTTCAAAAAAGCGGTTAACAAGACCCCGTACATCAATTTCCATATCGGGGAGATGCTCCGATAGTTGACCTGTAAACTTATCCAAATCAATCGTAACGTTTATACCTTTATAGTATTCTAAGGGGAATTCAATACAATTACTGTGATTCCTCATCGTATTCATAAACAAATCACCTTCCCCTACATATTGCAGACATCCATCCTTCATTTTACATTCAGCACGTCCTTCAAGGCAGTGATTTAACTCTAAAATATTCATGTTCAGATGAACTGTTGGTACAAAAGCGCTGGTCTGAAAATTAAAGATGGTTACCTCAACTCCAGGGAGTACAGAATGAACAGACGCGGTTCCTTGTCCCTTACTTGGATTCAACTGATAAACAACATGTTGATTATTTTGTATTAAATTCATATCAGCATTGATATGTGAGAAAAAAGAACTGTTCATGATATTTATACCTCCTTAAATATTGATTTTTTTCTTATGAGAATACGATGTACGTTGTTGATTACAAAATGAAAACTGCTTTAATTTTTATACCTATCCATTAAATAAACATTTCTACAGTTCTTATAAATTTGTTCCAATCAGCCATAATTCTAGCCCTATCGGTCTTTCCTTTCCAAATATGTAGAGAATGAAAGATAAAGTCATTATACTAGAATTTAGATACAATCAAATGATTGCTTGATTGTTTTATAGTTTGATTGTATAAAAAATAATAAAAAGGAGCAATTACTTTATGAAGAAAACTTATAAACTACTAGATGTGGACTGTGGCAATTGTGCGGCGAAAATTGAACATGGTATTAGCAAGCTAGACGACGTTACCGATGTAAAGGTCAATTTCATGGGTCAAAGAATGATTCTTGAGGCGCCAGATGATAAATTCGATGCAGTATTTAAACAGGCGAAGAAGATTATAAAGAAAATTGATTCGGGGGTGTCGATAGAAACTTAAGTTGTTGAACAAATTTCCACGTCCATTCAATACAAAACGAAATACAATATTTGAGTCAGTAGCAGTTTTACAGTTATAACGGTTGCTGACTCAAATATAAGGAGGATACAAACATGTCCAAAAAAGAAAAGAGAAGATTGCTACGTATCCTTATTGCATCTGCAGGTTTTGTAGCAGCATTTATCTCTAATTTAGATGGTCTTTCCGAATTTCTAGTATTTTTTATCCCCTATCTCATCGTTGGAGGAGACATACTCTGGAAAGCAGCAAGAAATATCATTCGAGGACAGGTCTTTGACGAAAACTTCCTAATGTCAATAGCTACGATTGGAGCTTTCTGCCTTGGAGAATATGCCGAGGGTATTGCTGTTATGTTGTTTTTCCAAGTAGGTGAGTTATTTCAATCCTATGCGGTTTCAAGATCACGCAGGTCAATATCCGAACTGATGGATATTCGACCCGATTATGCTAATGTGCTAAGAAATGGAGAAATGATACAGGTTGACCCGGAAGAGGTACAAATTAATGAGAGTATTGTAGTGAAACCTGGAGAGCGAATCCCTTTGGATGGAATAATAACAGGCGGCTTCTCTACAATAGATACTTCAGCACTGACAGGCGAGTCCGCTCCGCGAGATGCGCAAAAAGGGGAAGAAGTAATCAGCGGTTGTATTAACCAAACTGGTAAATTGACCATTCAAGTAAACAAGGAATACGGCCAGTCTACAGTATCAAAAATACTCGAATTGGTTGAAAATTCATCTGATAAAAAGAGCAGAAGTGAAAATTTCATTACAAAATTTGCTCGATACTATACCCCGTTCGTTTTTTTTGCAGCACTCATTCTAGCAATTATTCCGCCGCTTGTTATGGGGCAACCGTTTGATATCTGGATTGAAAGAGCTCTAATCTTCCTTGTCATTTCTTGTCCTTGTGCCTTAGTTATTTCGGTACCGCTCAGCTTTTTTGGCGGAATCGGTGGGGCATCCAAATCTGGCGTTTTGGTGAAGGGATCCAATTATCTTGAGGCTTTGGCCAACACAGAAATGGTCGTATTTGATAAAACTGGTACACTAACAAAAGGTAATTTCATTGTCAGTGAAATATATTCTGAAAAAATGTCCAATCAAGAGTTATTGGAATTGGCAGCGTATGCGGAGGATTATTCTAACCACCCCATCGCTCAAAGTATCAAACAGGCATTTGGAAAAACGATTGATTCCTCCCGTATTAAGGATATCGAAGAAGTAGCTGGTCATGGAGTGAAATCAGTAATTGACGGAAAAGTTGTGTTTGCGGGTAATGCCAAACTTATGAAACGAGAACACATTTCCTACAATAATAGAAAACTTGTTGGAACTGCAGTTCATATTGCCGTTAACAGTGAATACATGGGATATATCCTTGTTGAAGACGAAATTAAACAGGACGCTCCACATGCAATAACAGCTCTGAAATCCGCAGGAATCACGCAAACTGTCATGCTAACTGGGGATGCGGATTCGGTAGGGAAAAAGGTTGCTACTAAGCTCAAACTAGATAAAGTATATACGGAGCTGTTGCCTGCAGATAAGGTTGAACATGTGGAAGAGTTAATGAAGCAAAAAAACGAAAAAAGAAGTCTAGCCTTTGTAGGTGATGGCATCAATGACGCTCCTGTTCTTGCACGTGCAGATATCGGTATTGCTATGGGGGGCTTGGGTTCAGATGCAGCCATTGAAGCTGCAGATGTTGTAATTATGACCGACGAGCCATCCAAAATTGCAACAGTGATGAAGATAAGCAAAAAGACACTCCGTATCGCCAAACAAAACATTGTTTTTGCATTGGGTGTTAAAGGAATTGTATTGATTATGGGAGCTATAGGCTTGGCAACAATGTGGGCAGCTGTATTTGCTGATGTCGGAGTATCCGTTCTAGCAATTCTAAACGCAATAAGAGCACTCAACATAAAAAAATTCAACACGCCAGTACAGTTTTCTCAAAATCAAGAGGATGGAAATCGCAAAGAAATAGTAGCATAGTGTAATGGGAGTATTAAAAGGAAATTCTGTAGGTAATACTCCCGTTTTTATCACTAATCTAAAGGCCTTTCAAGGGACAACTCATTTCAAAATAATCATCAATCATTTGATGAACTAGACGAGCTTTTTCGCTATCAGCAAGAGAATAGTAAACTTCTTTACCAACACGTCTACTTTTAATTAAACCATGGAGTTTTAATGATTTTAAATGATGAGAAATCGAAGCGGGGCTCATGTCAAGTGTAGCTGAGATATTGTGTCCACACTCTTCACAATGACAGAGTAACCAAAGTATTCGAAGGCGAGAACCATCACAAAGCTGTTGAAAAACAGCAGCTCCCTCCAAAAAAAATTGAACATCGGGCATTTGTTCTAAAATATGGCTCAAATTTTTACTGTGATCATGAAGTATTTCTTTATTATTTATCTTCGTCACCCCTTTAATCAAACAATTATTTTATTAAACAATCTTTTTATTAAAAGTTTAGGTGTTCCTCAGCCCCTTGTCAAGGAGATGTTTTCAGCAGTTTATTTTAATCATCATAACGCTTATGACAACCTTAAATTGATTGTTAAAAATATGATCGTATAATGGTTTGCTTTTTAGTGAAACTTTTATATTTTTGGATGATATCATCATGTCAAAAGTAGCCATTTTTTATTATGTTCCATATTTCTTTATCATATAAAAAAGATAGTTATTTAAATTATTGAAGAGGCATTTCTGAAAGATTAATGGAAAAAATCATTAGAAAGGATGTGAAAGACATGTATAAACTAGTTTTAATAAGACACGGAGAAAGTGAATGGAACAAAGCAAATTTTTTTACAGGTTGGACAGATATTGACTTGTCGGATAAAGGGATTGAAGAAGCACAAAATGCAGGTAGATTACTTAAGGAAGCACAATTTGCTTTTGATGTCGCTTACACTTCATATTTAAAACGTGCAATTAAAACACTAGATTATGTGCTTGAAGAAATGGACTTGCTATGGATTCCTGTATATAAAGCTTGGCAGCTTAACGAACGCCATTATGGTGCGCTTCAGGGATTGAGTAAAACTACTGTCGCCCAGCGTTATGGAGAAGAACAAGTTAAATTATGGCGTAGAAGTTATAACGAATTGCCACCTGCTTTGACTAAAGACGATAAACGGTATCCAATCTATGATGCTAAATATCGTGATATTGATGACGAATTTATTCCCTTAACAGAAAGCCTCAAGGAAACAGCAATACGTGTTAAATATTACTGGAATCAAGAAATTAAAACACAGATAAAAAAAGGTAATAATGTACTTATTGTTGCACATGGTAATAGTCTGCGGGCATTGCTTAAATTTTTGGATAATCTGACTCCTGGGGAGATCATTGATCTGGATATACCAACTGGCGCTCCGCTAGTATATATGCTTGATAAGCAGTTGCATCCTGTAGATAAATACTACCTTTGAAGCAGAGTTATAATAGAAGAAATTGCTCTGCAAGATGGTTAAAGCAAATCAATTTTTGATTTGGCGAAGTAATTGCAGTCTCTTAAAAATATTGATTATATTAAATTTAATAATAAGGTTTTATCTCTCCAACTTAATATTAAGTTGGATTTTTATTTAAAAAAAGTATCTCCTATATATTTGTTACATCAATTCTAAGCTTTATCAATATTAGAAGAAAAAATGTGATAAAGCGTAGTTCATGGATGTCGAGAAGCTTCTTTCCTATCCGTGCCAATATGTATCTACATAATTGTAGCTATTTCACACAAAGTTTTGCAAATTTTGTATGCTACTTTTTACACGATAAATGGGATGTTCATCCGTTTCTTTGTATTCGCTCAATATATACTAGCATCCAGTATTTGGTGTTTTTAAATTTTTGCTCATTCAGATTCAGCTACAACTGTTTTGTGATAACGCCCGTCTGTCAACAATACGTTACGACGGGTACCACTGTTTATTTCCCCTTCCGTATATCTGGTTCATTGTTATCAACTAATTGGAAAGCACCAGTAAGTACACAATGAATGCCGTATTCGAAACGATCATCGAAGCTATCTTCGTACATGGAAGATAGTACTCGAGAAAACGCTGGATACTCGTCTGTAGCAAGTGTTTTCTGTAACTTCGAGTCGGAATAAGCGACTGAGTCTCCCTGTTCTTCTTGTACGAGTCCAAATGTGAAGTAAGCCAACGTCCAAAATATGCGAACAGCTTCCCTATGGGGAAGGTGAAGTTGGAGCAGTGCCGATATGATTGCATCTCCAATCCGCAACGTGTTTGTTTCGTACACGGTTGTACCAGTCACCAGCTTAGCGCCATCACGGTGTGTCAAAAGAACGGATCGAAGACGTCGTAAAATTTCCTTAGTACGTTCTTCTGGTTGCTCAGGCAACTCATCAAGGGACAGCTCGGAAAAAATCGTATCGGCCATCAATTCAATCAGGCGGGATTTCGTCTTGACCTGCCAGGACACGGTGTTTAAATAAACACCAAGCCGTTTGGCTACAGCGCGCAGTGTGACCGCTTCAAGCCCAGATTCGTTCAAAATATGGAGTGCAGCCTGAATGACGTCGGATTGAGTGGTACGAGTAGAACCCATAAGTTGTCATCCTCTCTAGGAACTATGATATTTTCTATCCAAAATTGACGTAAATAGCCAATAATCTGAGGTCATTATATCATAAAATGGATTGTTTTGCAGTGACACAGGAGTCAAGAAAATTTTAAAATAAAAATTCATTTACAAATAAGATTTTTCCTACTTCAAATTGTACTAGAGTCATTCTATAAATATGTATGTCTATAGTCGATCATCTGGAAACTTATTGCTTATAAATTAATCACTAATTAGAGCTGTTTTATTGGTCAGTGACCATATTTTAATTGACTCTTGGTCATTGAACAAGTATAATTATAACTGAAAAACACTCCATCAATATGAATAGTATATTTGTGGAGAGAAAGGAGCACAAAATGAAGCTAATGACTCAAAAAATAAAGAGGAAACAATTGTTAAGGAACTTTAGCGGGAGGAAAATAAAATGAAGCTATCGAATACATCGACGCGAATTGCTTTATTTTCCAAAGTAGCTCCTCTAGGAAAAGCGCTCTCTCCAGTTGCAAAGCCGCTACTAGGAGCTACGTTGATTGAACTGCTTTCAGCGATATTTGCAGTTCTACCTTACGTGCTGATTGTGCAGGTCGGTAACGAGTTGCTGTCTCCCGCACCAAATGCAGGACTGGTTTGGACACTGGTTCTATCGGCAGTGGCCTGTCTTGTGTTACATGCTGCTCTATCGATGGTGGCCCTTACAGTGACGCACTTGACCGACGGCACACACCAGTGGAGATTGCGCCGGGAATTGGTGGCTAAACTCGGTCGATTACCATTAGGGTGGTTCTCCGTGAACAATGCCGGTCAGGTAAAGAAAATGCTACAGGACGATACACATGCAATCCATTACGTGATCGCTCATTCCGTTCTCGACCTTGTCTCAGGACTTGCCGTTCCACTCTTGAGTTTTATTTATTTGTTCACGGTTGATTGGCGTCTCGCAATTATTGCGTTGGCACCTCCACTTACGTATTTTATTATCTTTGGTGTTGTCACCTCGCGTTCTTCCGATGTGACAAGGGGTATCGGAGAAATTTCAGGAAGGCTATCCGGTAGGGTGATTGAGGTGCTCGAAGGTATTCAAGTCATACGGGCTTTTGGTCAGACTGGAAAGGCTCACCGACGCTATAGCAATACCGTAGATGAGTACATCTCTCGAACGGTTGATTGGCTATTGCCGTTGTCAAAGTTGCAGGCAGCAATCAGTGTCTTGCTTCAACCGATTACCTTCTTACTGCTTATCTTGATGGTCGGAGCAGGTTTTATTGCCACTGGTCGGATGGAGCCATTGACAATTTTGCCGTTTTTACTACTTGCACTCACCATGGGTAACCCGGTTCTTCGTCTCGGTAATGGGATGTCTTCATTGATGGAGGCGATGGAAGCCGCCAAACGGCTAGAGAATACGCGTGGTTTGTCAGAGATTGAGGAGCCAATGAATCCTCAAACCCCTGACGTCGGTCAACTCGATGTGAAATATAAGAACGTTGTATTTAGTTACAAAGAGGGACACCGTGCAGTGGATCATGTCAGTTTTGTCATGCTTCCTGGCACTATAACTGCTTTGGTTGGTCCCTCAGGTTCGGGGAAGTCGACGATTGCGAAGCTGTTGCCCCGCTTTTATGATCCTCAAAGCGGCTCGATTGCGATTGGTGGTGTACCTATCCGGGAGATAGATACATCCGAGTTGTATCGGAAAGTGGGATTTGTATTTCAGGATGTTCGTCTACTGCAAGAGACGATTCGTGACAACATTCGTCTCGGCAACCCTGATGCTAGCGAGGAAGACGTCATAAGGGTGGCGCGGGCGGCACGTATTCACGATCGGATTGAGCGGTTGCCCCGAGGCTATGATTCTATCGTCGGTGTGGACGCTCTGTTATCTGGAGGAGAGGCGCAGAGAATTTCGATAGCACGAGCATTGCTGGCGGATGCACCAATTATAGTGATGGACGAAGCGACCTCAATGATTGATCCTGAGTCTGAAGCGGAGATCCAGCATGCCTTGACATCGCTAATCAAAGGGAGAACGGTGCTAGTTATCGCCCATCGTCTGCATACTATTGTAGGTGCTGATCAGATTCTCGTAGTTGACGATGGAAACATTGTGCAGCATGGCACACATGAGGAACTCATCTCGTCGGACGGTCTGTACAGTCGATTGTGGAAAGCTTATGAACGAACAAAGGAAGGTAGGGGAAAGCAATGATTAAACAGTTATTCCAAATTGTCGGCGAAGACCAGCGCGGACTGTTCCGACGCTTCGTTGCTCTCGTCATTCTGTTTTGTATCGCGCAGGGAGTGTCGTTTCTTCTCCTTCTACCGATTTTGAATGCAATATTTGATCCAGGATCTCCTGATTTGTGGATGTGGATTGTCTGTCTTGTTTTCTCTGCAGGGATAGCTATCATCTGCAATTATTTTAGCTCTGTGATCGGTGTGCACCTGTCACTAGGTATCTCGTCTCGACTGTATCATCGGATTGGGGACCATATAGCGACTCTTCCACTCGGCTGGTTCAGTCAGCAACGAACAGGAACCGTCACTCGAACAATCAGTAGTGGTACAGATAATGTGGTGCTCGTATTCGGATTTTTGATGACACCAATGCTTAATGGGATTATCACGCCATCCGTGCTCACGTTAGGTATGCTAATTATCGACTGGAGAATCGGAATCGCCTTCTTAGTAGCTATTCCGTTCCTTTGGGGGATGAACCGACTTGGTCGGCTGTTCTATCGTAAAGGAGATGGTGGTATGGATCGAGCGGCAGCTGCCGCAAACGCCCGCATAATTGAGTATGTCCAAGCCCAGCCTGTGCTCCGTGCTTACGGATACGTCGGTGATGCTAACCAGTCATTACAGAAAGTGTTGCTACAACAACGTCATGCAAGTAACCGACATTTGAAGTCAACAATTCCAGGCTCGATCATCTTCCGTATCGCGGTGCAACTTGTGTTGCTACTTGTCGTGATAGCGATTGTGCCACTGGCTCTCGGTGCTCAGATTTCGCCTGCGACCGCGATCGCACTTATTGCCGTAGTCGCACAGTTTACCTCTTCTGTTTCAACAGTGGCAGATTTGGGAGGCGGCATTCGAATGGCCCGGTCCTCACTGCGCAAGATAGCTGATATTTTAAATGCGAAGCCTTTGCCCGTTCCTGATAAACCAGCACGCCCTAGTTCGCAACACGAAGTGCGGTTAGAGGGGGTCAGTTTCGGCTATGATAGCCATTCTCCCGTTATTCAGAATGTATCGTTTTCGGTTCCGTCTAAGACCACGGTTGCGATTGTAGGTCCTTCTGGCTCTGGCAAGAGCACTCTGATTAAGTTGATTGCACGATTTTACGACGTTGATTCTGGGCGTATCGTTTTCGCCGATAGCGATATCCGAGAGCTTGCTACAGAAGATCTGATGCAGCATATATCTCTCGTGTTTCAAGACGTTTATTTGTTCGATGATACCATATGGGAAAATATCCGCATCGGCAACGAACAAGCAACAGACGAACAGGTGCTACGGGCATCTCGAATCGCGCAGGTTGAGGAGATTATCCGCAGGCTTCCCGAAGGCTGGGACACCAACGTTGGAGAAGGGGGACACAGCTTGTCTGGAGGTGAACGACAGCGGATTTCGATAGCACGTGCAATTTTGAAGAATGCACCAGTTATTTTGCTGGATGAGGCGACGAGCGCAATTGATCCAGAGAATGAAGCAGCATTTCTGGAAGGATTAGCTGAAGTGACCACTGACAAAACGGTGCTTATGGTCGCCCATCGGCTATCCACGATTCAAGGTGCCGACCAGATCGTGTTTCTGCGCGAAGGAACTGTGACGGAGATAGGTAGCCATGATGAGTTACTCAACCTCAATGGAGATTACGCCGCTTTTTGGCGGGAGCGAGCCAAGGCTTCTTCATGGAGCATCACCTGATCACTCAATCTTTAGATTGAAATGAGAATAAATATCTTATTCAATTTATTTAAAATAAAGTTTTGGAGGTATGATTTATGTCAAGTACAGTATTAGAAATTAAGAATCTTCATGTATCCATTGAAGACAAAGAGATATTAAAAGGAGTGAATCTAACGGTTAAAAGTGGGGAGTTCCATGCCATCATGGGACCAAATGGTACAGGTAAATCTACATTGGCTTCTGCAATCATGGGACATCCCAATTATGAGGTAACAGAGGGAACTATCACACTTGATGGGGAAGATGTATTAGAACTGGAAGTAGATGAGCGTGCTCGTGCCGGACTGTTTTTAGCAATGCAGTACCCAAGTGAAATCAGCGGTGTAACTACTTCTGACTTCTTACGTTCTGCGATTAATGCAAAACGTGAAGAAGGCGATGAAATCCCTTTGATGAATTTCATCAAAAAATTAGATCGGGATTTAGAATACCTTGATATTGATAAAAATATGGCAACACGTTATCTGAATGAGGGTTTCTCTGGCGGTGAGAAAAAACGTAATGAAATCTTACAATTATTACAATTACAGCCAGATATCGCAATTCTGGATGAAATTGATTCAGGACTTGATATTGATGCTTTAAAAGTTGTATCAAAAGGAATCAACCAAATGCGTTCGGAGAATTTAGGATGCTTGATTATTACTCACTACCAACGTCTATTAAACTATATTACGCCTGATTTTGTACACGTAATGATGCAAGGACGTGTTGTGAAATCCGGTGGACCAGAACTTGCAAAGCGTCTTGAAGCGGAAGGTTATGAGTGGATCAAAGAAGAATTAGGAATCGAAGACGAAGAAACTACAGAACAAAACGTGTAATGTAAGGAGGGATAATCATGTCTGTAGAAACAAAGCTTCCATTCAATCAAGAATATATTCAAGCAATTTCCAAAGATCGCAATGAACCCGGCTGGATGGCTACGCTTCGTTCAAAAGCTTTGGAAATGGCTGATTCATTAGACATGCCGAAACCAGATAAAACAAAAATTACAAACTGGAATTTTACAGATTTCCAGCATTCCAATAAAGAAGCAGTAAAAATTACTTCTATTGATGAACTGCCTGAAGAGTTAAGAGCATATTTTGATGATGATGCCGGTATGGAGAATCTGTATATTCAGCGTAATCAAACAGCTGCATACAACAGTCTATCACAGGAACTTCAGGATAAAGGTGTTATTTTCACAGATATTTTTACAGCAATGAACGAGCACAGTGATCTTGTAGAAAAATATTATATGAATGATGCTGTTTCTGTTGATCAGAACCGTTTAACAGCACTGCATGGAGCACTGATGAATGGCGGCATATTTGTTTATGTACCTAGAAACGTACAGATTAAAGAACCGCTTCAAGCAGTCTTCTGGCAGGAAGATACCGACAGTGCACTATTAAATCATGTGCTTGTTGTAGCAGAAGAAGGCAGCTCGGTCACTTATGTAGAAAACTATATTTCTCATAATGATACGGAAGAAACTGTTGCTAATCTTGTAACAGAAGTATTTGCTCATGATCATGCACAAGTTGCTTATGGTGCAGTAGATAACTTTGCAGCAGGTACAACTACTTATGTGAATCGTCGTGGTGTTGCCAAGCATGATGCAAGAATTGATTGGGCGCTTGGACAAATGAATGACGGAAATACGGTTTCAGAAAACATTACCTACCTGATGGGGGAAAATGCTGCTTCGGACGCAAAAGCAGTATCTGTTGGCCGAGGTAAGCAGACACAAAACTTTACGTCCAGCATTCGCCAGTTCGGTAAAGCAACAGATGGATATATCCTGCAACGTGGCGTCATGAAGGGTTCTGCATCAACCATTTTTAATGCTATTGGTAAAATTGAACATGGTGCAACAAAAGCAAATTCTGAGCAAGAGTCCCGTGTATTGATGTTAAGTGAAAAATCCCGTGGAGATGCCAATCCAATTCTTCTGATTGATGAAGATGATGTAACAGCAGGTCACGCTGCTTCTGTAGGCCGTGTGGATCCATTGCAAATGTACTATCTTATGAGCAGAGGGCTAGAACGTGAAGAAGCAGAACGTTTAGTAATTCATGGTTTCTTAGCTCCAGTGGTGGCTCAACTTCCAATTGAGTCTGTACGTAAACAATTAACACAAGTGATTGAAAGGAAAGTTTATTAATGGATATAAAAGCCATTAAAGAACAATTTCCAACTTTTCACCAAGAAGTAAATGGACATCCCTTAGTTTATTTACATTCCTCTGCAATTCCGCAAAAGCAGATTAAGAGAAGCTGGGAGATATAGGTAGTTTCCGAATTTCCTGGTGGATTAAATATGTGACACTCGCTCGGAAAGCCATGGAAAAGGGTGTACACAACAAATAAGACAGAAGCTTTTATTCTGTCCGAGGGAGGTTATTAACAATGGCAAAAAATATGCCGGAAATAGAAGAGTATAAATATGGATTTCATGATAAGGACGTATCTATTTTCCGTACAGAAAAAGGATTAACGCCAAATATTGTTAAGGAAATTTCGAAAATGAAGGAAGAGCCGCAGTGGATGCTTGACTACCGTCTGAAGGCATTAGAGCATTTCTACAAGCGTCCAATGCCGCAATGGGGCGGAGATCTTTCAGGTTTAGACTTTGATGAAATTGTTTATTATGTCAAGCCCACTGAAAAGCAAGGAAGAAGCTGGGAGGAAGTGCCTGCAGAGATTAAGCAGACTTTTGATAAGCTGGGTATACCAGAGGCTGAACAAAAATATCTTGCTGGTGTATCTGCACAGTATGAATCAGAGGTTGTTTACCACAGCTTAAAAGAAGATCTTCAAGAGCTTGGTATTGTATTTAAAGATACAGACACTGCACTGAAAGAAAACGAAGAACTATTTAAAGAATACTTTGGAACGATTGTTCCTTATTCTGATAATAAATTCGCTGCATTAAATTCTGCGGTATGGTCTGGCGGTTCATTTATTTATGTACCAAAAGGCGTAAAAGCAACAACACCATTACAAGCATACTTCCGTATTAACTCCGAAAATATGGGACAGTTTGAACGTACGCTTATCATTGTTGATGAAGAAGCATCTGTACACTATGTAGAGGGCTGTACAGCACCTGTTTATACAACAAACTCTCTTCATAGTGCTGTTGTAGAAATAATTGTTAAAAAAGATGGCTACTGCCGTTATACTACAATTCAAAACTGGGCGAACAATGTGTATAACCTTGTTACAAAACGTGCTGTTTGTGATGCGAATGCAACAATGGAATGGATTGATGGAAACATTGGTTCTAAGCTGACGATGAAATATCCATCCATCCTTCTAAAAGGAGAAGGTGCACGAGGAAATACACTTTCTATCGCTTTAGCAGGAAAAGGACAATTACAAGACGCTGGTGCGAAAATGCATCACTTGGCTCCAAATACGTCTTCTACTATTGTTTCTAAATCTATTTCTAAACAAGGTGGGAAAGTATCTTACCGTGGTTTAGTACACTTTGGACGTAAAGCGGAGGGGGCTCGTTCCAATATTGAGTGCGATACACTAATAATGGATAACGAATCTACTTCGGATACGATCCCATACAATGAAATTCTAAACGACAATATTTCCTTAGAACACGAAGCAAAAGTTTCGAAAGTATCTGAGGAACAGCTTTTCTATCTAATGAGCCGCGGTTTAACAGAAGTAGAAGCAACAGAAATGATTGTTATGGGCTTTATTGAACCATTTACAAAGGAACTTCCAATGGAATATGCAGTAGAAATGAATAGATTGATCAGCTTCGAAATGGAAGGTTCCATTGGATAATACTTTTAATAAATCCCGTTACAGTATCATGTGTAGCGGGACTTCCCTCATTTAAAAATTAGATGGCTATATCATTATGTTGCCTTAACGCATAATAATTACCTTGAGGAAAAACATGGTCGTAATGTAAAACGAATGGGGATTTTATATTGAACAAAAAAATAGGGATGATAAAAATTCATAAAATATATATGTCTTTAATCCCTAAGTGATTGTTTCTACTATTTGAGGGTAGATTAATATTGTATTTTCAGAAACTGAGGATTATTTTTTAAGTTAGATAAGAGGGAATAAAAATGACAAAAAAACAAAAGTTATTACTTTTTTCCATGTGTTATATGGTTTTGTTTAATGCAATGAACGTAACCATGATGAATGTTGCGATTCCGGAATTCAGAAAGGTATTTACATTAACGCCTTCTGAAGTAAGCTGGATTACAGCTATTTTCAGTTTGTTCAACGGTATTGCAGCAGTTGTAATTGGAAAAATGTCTGATAGATATCCGATTCGTCACTTGTTTGTTATCGGAATAGCTATTTTTATGACGGGTTCTTTGATTGGGTTCATGAGCCCGAACTATTCATTCATCATTGCGGCCCGAATCCTTCAGGGGATAGGGGGAGGGACTCTTCCTACGTTAAGCCTAGTAGCTGCCGCACGATATTATCCAGAAGAAAAACGCGGTTATGCGCTTGGCATGGTGTTTGCTATGGTGTCGCTTGGAAGTGCAATTGGTCCGATGCTGGGTGGATTTTTAACAGATTCTTTCGGATGGGGCAGTTTATTTTTGATATCGTTTTTAAGTTTAATTACGCTTCCATTTTATCTTAAATATGCACCGAAAGAGGAAGTCAAGACAGGCAGGCGTTTTGATCAGGTGGGAGCCATTTTATTCATGCTAGCGATTACGTCTCTGTTGATGGGAATTAATGTGACAGCTTGGCTATTTATCCTTGCTGTAGTCTTTTTTGTTCTGTTCGTCTGGCAAGCTCAACGTGTAAACGAGCCATTTATTAAAATTGCCATATTGAAAAATGTTCCATTTAGTCTCGTCCTTTTCATGGGTTTGTTAAACTCCATTGCTTATATGGCAGGGATTTTCATTCTTCCTTTAATGCTTGCAGAGGTAAATGGATTGTCAACTAGTTTGATTGGTCTTGTTTTGTTTCCAGGAGGGGTGATGACAATCATTTTAGGTTCGCAGATTGGATTATTAATTGCTAAACGGGGAAATCGGTTTATGAATCAATTAAGCTTTATCTGTATGACCATTGTTTTTCTGGCTCTTTCCACATTCGTTGGAGGCTCTCCAATTTGGATATCTGTACTGCTAATTGTTGTATGCTTAGGCTTTACTGCGAATCAATCGGCTCTTACCAATCGCATATCAGAAATTTTACAGCCCAATGAAGCTGGTACGGGTACAGGATTATTCACCTTTATGATTTTTTTAGGCGCAGCAATTGGCTCGGCATTGTTTAGCCGTTTTCTTGAACTCAATAGTGGACAATGGAATATGTTAAACGAGTCTGCTCATCCTTCATACAGCAATGCTTTCATTCTAGCGGCCATTACGGTGATATTGGCAATGGTAGTGCTTGCTTTGGAGAAATCAGTGACAAAAAGACAGAAAATGCGAGTAGATGATGAATCCCTTAAAAATAGACTTAATGCATAAAGCTACCTAAATCATTCTTTGCTTTATGACAATAACATTAGGAGAAGCAAGCGTATCATTCGAGTCAATCTTACTAATATGGCTTTTTTCAACATAATTAATCCAGTGCGGTAACTTAACTATTAAAATATTTATGTATAAAAAAGATTTGAATGATGGACAGAACTATAAAAATGTTTGTTTATTCATTAGTGCTTGTCTCTATTCGATATCGGCTAACATACCAAGAAAGATTTTTTAGTGTTATTATGGCTAAGTTCATGAACTAAAATAACCATTAAAAAAGAAACTTAGATTAAGTGTACTCTTTTTTAATGATAATGATTATCATTATCATTTTAGGTGATAACATGATGGTTATCAAAACAGGGTGTATATATAGTAAAAACTAATAGCGGATAGCTATAAAATTATTGAGGAGGATGATAAAGATGTATAATATGTTATTTCAATCACATTCGGGCTTGTGGGAAATCACTATCTTGCTTTTTATCATTTCATTTATCTTATTGAAAATGGGAAAACCTAAGGGTAAAAAAATAACGCAAATGATATTACGTCTGTTTTATGTAATTATGATTATTTCTGGGCTTGGAATGTTAATCACGCTCAACTTCCCATGGTTGTATGTTATCAAAGGTATTTTAGCACTATGGCTTATATGGATGATGGAACTAATTCTTTCTAAATCAGTTGTAAGAAAGGAGAGCGGTCCTTCTACAAAAAGTTATTGGACTCAATTTATTATTGCTTTAGTCTTGGTTGTATTGATTGCTGCCAAAATCATTAGTTTTTAGCTTATCGTTCTTTGATGAATTTCAATGGATTAAGTGGGCTCATAATATCTTTCTAGGGTCACTCTAACCAAAATACTCTAATTAGATTTAGATATGACTAAAAAAGACTTCCTTTTGAACAACAAAACGTAACGAGGTGTATTGGAAATGAAAAAGAAGAAATTAGGATTATTAGTAATGGCATACGGTACGCCGTATAAGGAAGAAGATATTGAACCTTATTACACGCATATTCGTCATGGCAGAAGGCCGGAGCCAGATGCACTACAGGATTTAAAAGATCGGTATGAAGCAATTGGCGGCATCTCACCTTTGGCAAAAATAACCAATGAACAAACGCATGCATTAGAAAATAAATTGAATGAATTACAAGATGAATATGAATTTAAAGCTTACATCGGTTTAAAACATATTGCTCCATTTATTGAGGATGCCGTAGAAGAAATGGCGAAAGATGGTATAGAAGCAGCAGTTTCTATCGTTTTAGCGCCACACTACTCTACATTTAGCGTGAAATTGTATAATGAACGTGCAAATAGTACAGCTGAAAAATACGGTATAAAAATTGAGTCTGTTCAAGATTGGTATACAGAACCAGGATTTATTGATTTCTGGGCAAAAGGCGTGCAAAATACCTTTGCGGAAATGTCAGCAGAAGAAAAAAATAATACTGTATTAATCGTATCTGCTCATAGTCTGCCAGAAAAAATTCTGCAACATGGAGATCCATATAAACAGCAATTAGAGGAAACAGCACAATTAATAGCAGAAGCTGCAGATGTAAAAAATTATGAAGTAGGCTGGCAAAGTGAGGGAAACACTCCAGACCCTTGGCTTGGACCGGATGTTCAGGATCTAACTCGCGAATTATATAATAAAGAAGGATACAAAGCATTTGTTTATACACCTGTCGGCTTTGTGGCAGATCACCTTGAAGTATTATATGATAATGATTATGAATGTAAAGTAGTCTGTGATGAGATTGGAGCAAGCTACTATCGTCCGGAAATGCCAAACGCTCGTCCAGAATTTATTGAAACATTAGCAAATGTGGTACTAAAGAAAATGAAATGAGCTTCCTAATGAATAAAAAAGAGTAGTAATTGTTGGTTTGGCATGACAGTTTATCTACTTGACTATCTTCTTCAAAACAGGTGAAATAAGCAAAACTTCCAATTGAGATCACATTAGTAGAAGACTTTAGTAGATTAAACAGACGCATTCAAACATAATAGTGATGCTTTAAGTGCCATCCAAGAGAAATAAATAAGACCATATTTTGCAAGATTGTAAACATGGTTTAAATATATTTTTAATTTATCCAACCCAACTGTTCATTTTCAGTTGGGTTTATTTTTTTTAACCACTCAAATCTTTGCCAATTTTAAATGTTCACCGTTGAAGGTTATGAAAGGGGAAATCATCGCCCACCTTTGCAGTATTGTGAAGGGAGATGACATGCATGATAGCACCTAATCGTACCGAATGGCAAATACGCTGTGCATTTAATGCGTTCTGCAAACGTGTATTAAAGAATGCCGCCATTGATATCTACAAAGAACGAAAGCGTCAACGGCCGAAAGAGAAAACGTTCTCTGATTTAACGCCTTATGAGGCGAATCAACTTTATTCTGTAGATAATTATGGTGAGGGTAATAAAGAAGGTTTTCAAATTGTAGATAAGAAAATTACGACAAAATTACTAGCAGAAGCCATGCACTCATTATCAGAAGAGAAGCGTAATCTTGTCCTCTTATACTATTTTCTTCATCTATCTGATGAGGAAATTAGTCAACGACTGAATGTACCTCGTCGAACTGTGCATTATCGACGAACCAGTGCTTTAAAACGGTTAAAACGATTTTTGGAGGAACATGCAAATGAATGGGATGAATAATATAAGCATTCAAAATGATGAACGTGGTTTGTTGCCGTATCCGATAATTATCGCTGCAAACGCGGGTGAAGCCGAAGCGTTAAGGCTTGTAGTGAAACACTATGACAGTTATATTACCAGTTTATCCATGAGAAAGCTGCGAGATGAACAGGATAATACTTACTGGGGTATAGATGGAGATATGCAATCTCGTTTACGATCCAAGCTAATGCAATCTGTTTTGGCTTTCAAGATATAATTCCACCATGAATCATAATCCCCTTTCACTATAGATTATTGTACTTTGACAAAACAGCATGGCGAATAACACCATGTTATATATCAAAAAATCAGATACATTCTATTGATGTTGAGCCACCTGATATTTGCGCCATGACTTTCTATAGAAACGAGCGATAAAAAAGCTATCTAATGTCATTGTGGTGAATGACTGGCGAAGATACATCAATAGATATAATGATACTCTCCTATCGTCGTTGTTCGAGCGTTCAAAGCGTCGCAGGCAATGAATGGGACTGGAAGAAATACTTGCAGGGGTGAAATTCCCGTGGAGCTGTACCAACAGCCGTCTGATTTTTAAGTAGATTAGTGAATCGTTGTTTCTAGTATGTATTCCTCTGTTGATGAAAAAGGAGGTATATATTAATAAAGGAACTGATTACAAAAGATGATTTAATTCAGCTTGGGTACCCCAAATATATATCAATACGAATTATTAGACAAGCCAAGCAAATGATGGTACAAAAAAGGGTACCCAATTTATAATAATAAACGCTTAGGGCGTGTCCCTAAAATGACTGTGGAATTGATTCTAGGTTGTGAACTAGAATTGGAGGAAAACTAGTCATGGCTAGGACAAAATATAAAGGTGTACATGTAGACACAGCGGGACAATTTTATTATGAAACTGAACTCGGTACAGACCGCATTACTGGTAAACGCCTTCGAAAGAAAGGGCGAAAAAATCAGTAAGGTCAAAAATTTACTTCTGCTAAAGCAGCATATAAAGAATTGGTTCGGGTAAAAAACGAATACCTGAAAAACAATGGATATAGTAACTACCATATGCCATATGGTCAATTTATGGATACTGTTTATGTCTCTGCTTATGAAACAGAAGTGGAAGAAAGTACTTTTATCGCACGAAAAGGAATCTTAGAAAGCATCAAAGATCGTTTTGGAAACATCGAACTGAGATTAATCAGTATTGAAGATGTCCAACGATACCGCACATGGTTATTATCCAATAATGGTGCGGGTTTTTCTCAAGCATATGCCAGTTTAATATTTGGTATATTTCGTAGAAGTTTAGACATGGCGGTTGAGCTGCAAATATTTAGAGGTTAATATTTCTAAAAAGGTGAATGCCATCCCGAAAGGGAAGTCGGACATCCCATACTGGACGAAAACAGAGTTTGAGAAAGTCATTTCTAAGATTTATGTAGATAATTTTTATGAACATTTATGTTTTGTAATGTTGTGGACATATTTCATGACAGGAGTACGCGTGAATGAGGGAACCGCATTATGGTGAGAAGATGTCGATTTTAAAAATAAACGACTACGCATCCATCATTCCTTGTATATTAAGAATAAAACCACTTGGACACGTAAAAATTATACAAAAACAGAAGATGGTAAACGCATTATCTCTTTAGACGATGATACCATCCAAATTTTAAAAGAGTGGAAAGCACGACAAGCAAAGATTGGTATTCATGATTTCGTTTTTAGTTACGATAGGATGCCAATGCTTAAATCAACCATTTCAAGAATTATTGGTCGGTTTGCCAAACTAGCGAATGTCCATCGAGTTCAAGCAAAAGGATTAAGACATTCGCATGCGTCGTATTTAATTAATGAATTTAATGTCTCTGTTTTAATATTATCAAAACGCTTGGGGCATTCGAGTCCAGAGATTACATTAAAACATTATTCGCACATGTGGTCAGGCGTTGATGAACTCATTGCCGAAGAAATGGCAGGGAATATTACCATTCAAACAGCACAAAAATCAGGTGTATCATTTATCGGTAATCAAGCCATAAGTAATAAGAAAGTAATTAGTGGATAATCACTAAAATACCAAAGTTCCGCCAGAATCCCCGCCAAAAAGATTTTTAGGTACAATAAACGTTGATATGACAGCGTTCTGAAGGGGCCTGCAATCTTAAGAATGGCACCCGCCACTTGCTGCATTGTATTTATTATCGCAGAACCATGAGGATGTAACTCTGTATCCAACTGATTTAATCCATTAGTTTGCACAGGCATCATAACCATTGGGTTCCAAGCATTAAACACATATACAGTGTGATTATTATCTCAACCAATGGAAGCAACTAAAGAATTTGTAGATCATGTTATTTTGGGATCTCATTCAGCCAAAAGCTATATTATAGTTGAAAAGGAAATGAAATACCAATTGCATTGTATCATTAATCGTTTCGCACTCTTGCACGAAATTGATGTTTATTATTCATACTGCTCCATCCTTTCTAAGAGAATCAAAAGAGTCTTAAACCGTCTGGATTTTCATTTTTCCCTTCATTGCGAAAGACATTAAATTGCATGGCGCTTTCCTTTTTTTCTTCCTGTATTTCCAGAAGATTGTTTTAATCCCATAACATGTTCAAAAGCTTCACGATAAAGACACAGGGCGCACATTCAGGGTTATCGCAAAACCATTTGCGGATCAGAATCTGCAGCTGGACCGAAAGGGTGTTCGGCAATTATGTAAGGGATTCAATCGGAAAGCTCGTCAATATTCTTATCCATTTGTAAATTAATGAAGGGCAATTTGAAATCTTCTAATTCCTAAGTATAGATAGCCAATTATCTTGAAAGTAATTGGTTATCTTTTATTGACTAAATGTTCATTCAAAGATAAAATGTTGATAAACTTGAATTTTATGGGGGGATTTTAATGGATTTGTACTATGAGATTAATGGTACTGGACATCCAGTTGTTATGATCCATGGCGGAGGTACTGATTTGCGGGAATGGAATTACTTGGCACCTCTACTGGCTAAGCATTATCAAGTAATTTCTGTTGATGGTCGAGGTGTTGGTCAATCACCAACTCCGAAAGACCAAGTTAACTATGTGGAAGATATGCGGTTTTTTATAGATGAGCTTGAGCTTGATAAGCCAACCATCATCGGTCATTCCATTGGTGGGCAAAATGCAACTGAATTCGCTTTAACTTATCCGGAAAAAGTCACAAACCTTGTTTTAATTGCTCCTGCTTTATCAGGATTTCAAGGTTACACAGAATATGAGCAAATGATGCAAAAGGTGATGGGGGCTGCCCCGGATGTGGAGAAGATGGTAGATTTGATGCTGCATTCTCCAATGTATCAAGTCGTTATTCATAGTCCGCAAAGAAATCTTGCCACGCAAATGCTTCAAGATCAGTTTCAACGAGTGTTGGGTGGACCTGCTTTTGAAATGATATGGCCCAATCCTCCTGCCATCGACCGATTAGAAGAGTTGACAGCCAAAACATTATTTATTATTGGCGAAAAGGATTTACCTGAAAATTTTCTTGCTCTTGAACACTTTAGAAAAATTCCAAATATCAATTTTATTGAAATACCAAATGCTGATCATATCTTGACCCTGACACATTCTGAAGCGTTAAATCAGGCAATCACTGCTTTTATGGAGGAATGAAGTTAAAATGCCACGTACACCAGAAGAGAATAATCGTATTCGCCAAGCATCCAAAGAAAAAATTAGAGCTGCGGCTATGGAGTTATTTATGAAGCAGGGATATTACGCTACTTCTATAAGCGATATAGCTAAACAAGGGGGGATTTCGAAAGGTTTGCTCTATAACTATTACAAAGGAAAAGAAGAGCTGCTTGCTGAAATGGTAGAGACAAGAATCAGAGAAGTGGTTGAAGTCATGGAAGAAGCAACCACTTTAGAGACTGCTAGTGAACAGCTTGAATATATAGTCAATGGCGCCATTGATAACATTTATCAAAATCCGGAAGTTCATCGGTTCTATCTTCATTTGCAAACTCAGCCAGAAGCTGATGAAGAGTTGATAAAATACAGTTATCTCATTATTGAAGAAAATGCCAGGCAATTTGAGTTTCAATGTGAAATATTTGAAAGAATGGGAATAAAAGAGCCGAGGAAACGGTCGCTATATTTTTCGTCCGTGCTTCAAGGCAGCATGCTGATGATATCTACCTATCCGCAGAAGTTTCCCATTGAAGAGATAAAAGCACAAATTATTCATGAATTTTGCAGATCATCTAATGTATAAAATAGATAAGGAACCTTAACATTTCGATTAATGGTCCAATTGATGTTCCTGAGTCAAATGAAATGTGTACACACCATTTCTGTGAATGTCAGTCTGTTTCAATGTGAAAACTGTGGAGGAGAAATGAATCCAACGTACTATAAAGGAATTCATCGGCAGGAAACTTTCAGATGTAAATGGAGGAACAATCATGATAAAAGTCAATAAGGTTCATTACAGTTATGATTCAACCAAAATATTAAATGGCTTGAATTTGTTGGAGAGTAATCCAATCATCCTTGGACTTTGGGGGCGAAAGGGCACGGGGAAAACAACCTTAATGAAGCTGTTAGCTAAAACCTGATCAAGATGAAATAACTCTATTTGGATTTAATCCATATAATCGTAATCAAACATCTGATCATTTATGTTATATGCAAGAGGAACATCCATTCAGTATGATTTGGAAGGTAAAAGATGCGTTACGCTTTGGTGATTATTACAATCCAAATTTCGATATGAATTTTGCAAAAGAACTGTTAACTGATTTTAATTTACATGAAAACAAGCATGTAACCAAACTCTCCAAAGGTATGAAATCCGCATTGCAATTTATTATTCAGCTGCGAAAGAGTATCAAAAGAAGATATATGCCGAAGGCATTCCAGCAACGATGTTTGGGGTTAAAGATATTCAAAAAGAGTACGAACGATTAGTGAAACTTGGAGTGAAGTTTACCATGGAACCGACAGAAATGGGGGAAGTCACAATAGCTGTTTTCGACGATACATGCGGCAATCTTATTCAGATCGCTCAGCAGAACTCATGACGAAAATGTGATGCATGAGAAGTTGTGAAAGCAGCTTTTTATTATCAGAAATATTAATAGAATAGAGGTGCAATGTATGGGGTTAGAAATTTATCAATTAAGTAAGTCATTTGGGGAAACGAAAGCTGTTAAAAATCTTAGCTTCTCTTTGAAAAAGGGGGAGGTACTCGGACTTCTTGGAAGAAACGGAGCGGGCAAGACAACTACAATTAAAATGTTGCTATGCTTATTATCACCGGATCGAGGGGAAATGACGTGGGAAGGAAAAAGGCTTGATCAGGCAAATGTCTCAATCGGCTATCTTCCTGAAGAAAGGGGACTTTATCCGAAAACGAAGATTGTCACACAACTTCGTTATTTTGGTGAGCTTGAAGGTATGAGCCGCAAACAAGTTGATGAGGCAATTGATCATTGGCTTGAAAAACTTGAAATAACCGAATATAAAACAAAAAAAGCAAATGAATTATCAAAAGGAAACCAGCAAAAAATTCAATTAATCGCAACATTGTTACACGATCCGGAATTGATTATTTTAGACGAACCATTCAGTGGCTTAGACCCAGTAAATGCCAATCTGTTATCCTTGATCATTGAAGAGCAAATAAAAGCAGGAAAAACCGTCATTCTGTCGAGTCATCGAATGGAGCAAATTGAAAGCTTTTGCGAGCATATTTGTTTAATGAAAAAAGGAGAAGCGATCGTTAAAGGGAGATTGGATCAAATTAAACAAGATTACGGCTTCCGTAATTTAACGATTTCGAACAGTGAAGCTGTTGAAGCTGCACTTCATGATTGGAAAATACCTTTTGAAAAAGGACAAGCGGACATCGTCGTGAAAGTGACGGATGATAAAGAAGCGATTCAACTTCTCAACCGATTCGAGGAACGCTCGATCCCCATTCGCAATTTCAGGATGTTAGAGCCGACATTAAATGAAATCTTTATTGAAAAGGTGGGATAATATGGGGAAATTTATGACCGTTTTTAAGTTTCATTTGAAAGACGGATTGACTTCGAAGTCATTTATCTTCGGTAATCTAATTACAATTGTAATTGTACTTGGGATTTTTGGCTTTAGTCATTTTTCGTCGAACGGGTCAAAGGATGAAGTCGCATTCATTAATCCAACGTCCTACAAAACAAATATCGATCAGCTAAATAAAGGCCTGAATTCGGTAAAACTGTTTTTACAAGAAGAAGGCGATCTGGCGCAATTAAAGAAACAAGTTAGAGACGGGGAGCTCGATGGCATTATCGAAATGAAAGAAAAGAACGGTTTACCCGCATTGACGTACACGTATAAATCTTTTGCTGATCAAGAGCTAGTGGCCATCCTAACTCAAAAAATCCAACAAGTAGGGATCAATAAAACAATTGCGGATTCGAACGTTAACCCGGAGGTTGCGGCTAAACTGGTAACACCCGTTCCAGTAGAAAACAAAGCATTAAAAGATACGACTGGAACAGTGGGGATCGTTTATATTTTTGTTATCCTAATGTATTTGTTAATCCTCGGTCAAGGTCAAATGATTGCAAATACCATTACTGCCGAAAAGGCATCGCGTGTTATGGAAATCATGATACCGAAAGTAAAGCCGATCTATATGATGTATGGAAAAATTCTTGTACAGTTAGTCACGGGACTAGTGCAAATTGTTATCATGCTTCTAGGCTTTCTTGCAAGTTACTCCTTAGGTTGGATTGATGGGAAACAATTTTCATTCTTCGGCTTTGATATTGATCTAAGCAATTTAACCGGAATCGTGGTTGCTTCCTTTATCATTTATTTTGTTCTCGGCTATCTATTATATGCGATTGGATATGCAGCAGTCGGTGCTGTCGTAAGCCGAACGGAAGACTTAGGTTCAGTTTCTTTCCCGATTATTATGTGCATCATGGTGGCTTTTTTTATAGGAATAAGCTCCATCTTTAACCCTGCATCAACACTTGTTGTTGTTAGCTCCTATATCCCAATTACATCACCGATTGTGACATTTTCAAGAATCGTATCCGGCGAAGCGGGCTATGCGGAGATGGGCATTACCATCGTCATTCTTCTAGCTAGCATTGCAATCATTAACCACTTAGCAAGTAGAATTTACGTGAACGGCGTCATGAATTACAGCGGAAAAGTGAAATTTAAAGATGTTATTCAAATGGCACAAAAACATTAAAATAAGCCATTTTACTAGTCTAAAATATATTAATCTGTTAAATGAAAAGAATATTAAAATCAGCATGGATGGAAAGGGTCGTGCACTGGATAATATCATTATCGAACGTTTTTGGCGAAACATAAAGTACGAGGAGGTGTACTTAAAAGAATACGAGACTCCAAGGGAAACAAGGAAAAATATAAGGGACTATATAGATTTTTACAATCACAAACGTCCCCATCAGTCATTAAACTATAAAACACCAGCATCTATTTATTTCGGGTAGGTGGATCGCCGGTTGTCCACCACCATTGACCTTGCTTTTGTCCGTGTTCATTGAGCCCACGCAGGATACCCAAAAAATAGCCTGAAGGGGCTGATTCTTCTTTAAATTGTAACCTGCGTTCCCGGAATTTATAACGAGGATTTTTGGTGAAAGCCTTTATTCACAGCGTTTATAATGATTTCCCTTCATAATACCATGTTATATATTAATAATATTATAACGAGGTAAAGTCCTTTATTTTCAAGGGTTTTGATGGTTCTCGTTATACAATCCGGGAATTTAGGTTGTAACACGGACAAATTGATTCTAAGCATTCGTGGGCCCCCCCTCCATCGCCTGCTAAGAATCGGGCGCGGCGGTCAATGGCAAGCAGCTGTCGCTAAGGCTGGCTCTAACACCGAAAAAGTGGTTCCCATTTTCAGTGAGGCAAGTACTCGCTTTAACCGTGAAAGGGCAAAGACACAATCTATTAACCTACCTTATTTTTAAAAAAGTATTGTCTTGACATTGGGGTCGACTTTAGTATTTGAAATAGCATCTATGCAAGTTTAAGAAGTAATATGATTATTAAGTGGAGAAAAGGAAATGGGGAGAAGCTATTGACTATACGAATTTTAAATGAGTCTGATGCTCAGTTATACCAAGAATTACGTTTAAGTGCATTAAAAATCAACCCTGAAGCATTTGGCTCAACTTATGAGAGAGAGGCTAAATTCACTCTTGAAACTGTAGCAGAACGATTAAAACCAAACGATAACAAATTTGTCTTGGGTGCTTTTGAGGATAGAAATTTATTAGTGGGAATTGTGACTTTTGTGCGTGAAAGTAGTCTTAAAACTGCTCACAAAGGGAATGTTTTCGGAATGTTTGTGAAGCCAGAAATGCGAGGACAAGGATTAGGGAAGTTGCTCCTGCTTGAACTGTTAAAAAAGGCAAAAGATTGCATCGGCTTGGAACAAATTAATTTAACAGTGATATCCAATAATGAGCCTGCAAAGAATCTATACAGATCCATAGGATTCCAAAATTACGGAGTAGAAAAGAATGCTTTAAAAGATAACGGGAAGTATTTTGACGAAGATTTAATGGTTTTAAAAATTTAATTTTAATCTAGCGGAGGGTGTTATTTTGACAAGAATAATGGAAGCTCATATTTTGAAGGTTTCCTTTGAATTTTACACTTTATTAACATTAAAGTTTAACAAAATCTAAAAAAAGGTGAGTGATGATTTGATATCTAAACCGAGTAAGATAAATACACTCTTTATTTTAATGGTTTGTGTGTTTATCGCCACGGCTGCATTTGGATTGATTATCCCGATATTACCGGCCTTTATGGATAAATTCAATACAAACGGACAAATGATGGGGTTACTAGTTGCGACATACGGCATCATTCAACTGTTTTTATCTCCAGTTGCTGGACGTTTTGCTGATCGCTATGGTCGAAAAAGAATCATTGTGATGGGTTTAATTTGTCTTACTTTATCTCAATTGTTTTTTGCTTTTTCTGTTCATTTTTGGGTGCTGTTTTTGGGAAGGTTTCTCACGGGTATCGCAGTCTCACTTTTAATTCCCGGTGCGATGGCATGCATTATTGATATAACGACAGAAGAAGAACGGACTAAGGGCCTGAGTTTGCTTAATGCGTCCATCTCATTTGGTTTTGTCATTGGACCTGGAATTGGTGGTTTTTTGACAGCGTATGGTTTATCTGTTCCTTTTTATTTCGCGGCTGTTCTCTCCTTTGTTGCCTTTTTACTGTCATTTTTTTTACTACCTGAATCCTTAGAAAAAAAGACACAGATGGCGAAAGCAGAGACTGTTTCAACCAAATCTATGATACAGCAATTATTACGTTCAGTTCAGGTACCTTATGTTGTGCCGTTGCTATTGGTCTTTCTTTATAGTGTATCTTTATATATATTTGAAGCAATTTTTGGCTTATTTGTTGACAAACAATTCGGATACACGGCAAAAGATATTGCAATGGTAATCACAATATCAGCATTAGTAAGTGTCATTGTTCAACTGACATTAACGAATAAATTTGTTTCCCTTTTTGGTGAATCGAAGGTTATGAACGGAACAATGATTGCAGGTGGCATAAGTTTTTTATTTCTCTTATTCACCACACGCTTTTGGAGTATCTTATTGCTGACATGTTTGCTTTACACAGCGACTTCCATCCTGCGTCCAGTTATCAATACAGTGCTATCCAAGTTAGCTGTAAATGAGCAAGGATTTATTGCGGGTATGAATAATGCATATGTAAGCCTAGGGAGTGTAGTCGGTCCTATATTAGGGGGGATTTTATTTGATATTAACACTTATTTCCCTTATATAGTAGGAGTATTAGCCTTTTTATCTGGTACAGTGCTTTTAACATGGAAACATAGATCCCTTGTATCAACAAGATCTAAATCGTGAGAACAAACTATTTAATAATAACTAATGGGGGGATTTCAGTAATCGATTTAATTACTGAACGAATGACAAGTGGAAATCCATTGTTGCAAAACTTATGGCAGAAAATTCAAGTAACCCGATTATATAGAGAAAAAAGGTGAATTTATTAAGGAGTGATCGTATTGTCGAATTTTGAAGAAAATGTAAAGGGCATATTAAGACAAATAACTTCAAATCCATTAATTATTATGATGTGTGGTGTAGCAGGTTCAGGGAAGACGACATTCGCACAACGCTTAGAAACAGAAGGGTTTGTACGTCTTTCAATTGATGAAGAGATTTGGAAGGTTAATGGACGTTATGGAATAGACTATCCTGTTGAGAAATATGGCGATTATCAAGTCGAAGCTGAAAGAAGGCTTCGTAATCAATTGATACGTCTAATTCAGGATAAACGAAAGGTTGTTATTGATTTTAGTTTTTGGCAAAAAGCCAAACGAGATGGATACAAACAGCTAATTGAAGAAGCTGGTGGTGAGTGGAAACTTATTTATTTGAAAGTTAGTCCTGAAATTATTCGCAAACGGTTGGATGTACGGAGTAAAAGATTTGATGCAAATGCAGCTTTTCCAATCACCGAAGATACTTTAACATCTTACCTAAACGGATTCGAAGTACCTTTATGCGAAGGGGAAGTAGTTATAGAGTCAATATAAAAGGTAGTTGACAATCTAGTTTTGATATTTTATTATCATTTTATAAAATGATAATAATTTGGAGGTAATAAACCAATGAAAGGAAATGCCGATTTACTTCTTCATCCCGTGCGGATGCGAATTGTACAGCAATTGTTGCTAAACAAACCGCTGACGATTGCTCAACTTGTCGAGATACTTGGTGATGTTCCTCAAGCTACGTTATATCGTCATATCAATCTTTTACTCGAAGCAAATTTAATTGAAGTGATTGAAACAAAAAAGGTGAAAGGAACAGAAGAACGCAAATTCTCAGTCAAAATAGATAACTTGCAAATTCCTGAAAGCGAAATTGAAACGATCTCACAGGAGGATCATATCCGTCATTTTTCCGTATTCCACGGTAATTTACTTCAATTAGCAACGTCTTATTTGGCGAATACGTCCCCTAAACAGTATGAACAAGAAGGATTTAGCTATGCGTATGTACCTTTGCATCTGTCAGATGAAGAATTTAAGGAGCTTATCCAGTCCATTCATCAGGCGATTGAGAAAGTGGTCCACAACGAGATAACACCTGAACGAACCACTCGGATTTTTGCAAGCATGTTTATTCCGCAAGACTCACAAGAATTGTAGGGAGGTTTTGACATGCATTATGGTTATCACATTGGAATGGATGAAATTGGAGCTTGGTTACCATTACTTTTGCCGATCTTAATCTTACATCTGATCTTATTTTCTGTGGCATTATGGGATTTATTAAAAAGAGATCAAAGTGCGGATTATAAATGGTTTTGGGGTGCGGTGATTATATTGGTTAACATCATCGGCCCCATTTTATATTTTGTTTTAGGAAGGAGGCAACGCTCAGATGCACCTACTTCAAGTCAGTCAACTCCAAAAAAAGTACGGAAATCATGAAGTCGTTCAAAATGTTGATTTTCATATTAATCAAGGAGAATGTGTGGCTCTTCTCGGTCCTAACGGAGCAGGTAAAACAACGATTATTAAAATGATATTAGATATAAACAAACTTACAGGTGGAAAAATTTTGCTTAACGGAAAACGCCATGATCAAATGCGTAAATTTATTGGGTATTTACCGCAACACCCTACTTTTTATCCATGGATGACGGGAAGAGAATTACTCACATTTATGGGGGGCCTTTCAAATATAGAGAGGGAGATTTTGGAACAAAGAATCAACGAATTGCTGGAGCTGGTAGGACTGGGTGAGGTAGAAAATCAGCTTATTGGCACCTATTCGGGAGGAATGAAACAGAGGTTAGGGATTGCACAAGCGCTTATCCATCAACCAAAATTACTGATTATGGATGAACCGGTTTCTGCATTGGATCCATTGGGACGCAGGGATATATTGGAATTGCTTAAAGTGATTAAACAGAAATCGACCATTCTTTTTTCAACGCATATTTTGCATGATGCTGAAGAACTTTGCGATAAGATGCTGATCATAAATAAAGGGCAATTACTTGTTAACGGATCCATTCATCAAATTATGGAACAGACTCAAAAACCAATCTTTATCATTCAGGCGCCTCGATTAAGCGAGTGGACACACCAGCTTGTGAATGAGGACATTGTTGAATCCATTGAGCTAACAGGAAATGCTGCCAAAGTGCGAGTGAAAAATATCGAGCAAGGAAGAGACTGGCTGTTGAGCAATATTTTAAATTTACATCTTCCGATTCAAAAGTTTGAATTGGTACAGGAAAGCTTGGAAGAAATCTTTTTAAGGATGGTGAAGTCATCATGAAACACTTCACTGTTCTGTTAAAGAGAGAGTGGTTGGATGCAAGGAGAAGTTACAAACTATTATGGTTGCCCATTGTTTTTATGTTTTTGGGCATCCTGCAACCTTTATCATCTTTTTATTTGCCAGAAATTTTAAAAATGGCTGGTGGACTGCCTGATGGAATGACGATCACATTACCAGAGTTAACGGCTAGTGAAGTATTAGCAAGTGCCTTAACCGATCAATTTGACCAAATGGGCTTAATCGTGATTGTAATGGCGACGATGGGCATCATCGCATCAGATAAAAATAATGGCATGTTAGCGTTTATTCTAACGCGCAATACGACAATTGTTGAATATTTGCTAAGTAAATTATTGGGGCATGCAGTCATGATTGCAGGTTCCATATTCATCGGATTTCTGTCAGCAGTATTTTATACTTTTTATTTATATCAAGCTGTTTCCGTGGTTAGGATTGCAGCAGGTTTGGGAGTTTATTACATTTGGTGCTTATTTATGTTGGCCTTTGTAATCACTATAGGTGCTTTATTGTCTAGAACACCGGCTATTGCATTGTTGTCTGTTTTTGTTCTCATCTTTTTGAAGACTGTTACTATGTTGGGGGGAGGCTTCCAAGTCTTAAATCCAGCGCATTTATCCAATCAAGCTGTTAGCATCATAACGTCAGGGAATGTGCTGCCTCACTTTTTCATCACAATGACGGTATCCGTATTACTTATTGTTTTCTGCTTATTATTTGCAACATCGTATTTATCCCGAAAGGAATTGCCTTCGATGTGATTTCCTTAATCGGGTTACCGGTTAAATAATCCTTGGATGATTGGTTATATAAATTGGAGGAGATTAAGATGAGTTTTCAAGTTGTGGCGGGTGATCGTGAATTACGACTGAATATTTCGGGATGGACAGCGGCTTTAACTTTGAGGAAGGAGATTAAAATCCCTTACACCTCCATTGAAGAAATTCGGGTGGGGAAATTTCATTTTCCATGGACAGCAGCTATTAAGAAAACAGGCATTACGACATTTGGCTATAAAGCTGGAATATTCATGATTGAAGATAAAAAATACTTTTTAGCCTATCATAACCAAAATGAAGTCGTCATACTTCAATTGAAGTGTTGTGAGTTTGATCATGTTGTATTTGAAAGTGAAAACCCTAGACAATTGGTTCACGAAATGATGAGGAATTGCCCTTCAATCAATCTTAGAGAAAACGCACAAAGGGAAGATGAAATATGATCGAAAACCTCTTTCCTATTCTAATTTTTACTGCATCATTAGGATCTGGGCTGATTGCAGGATTATTCTTTGCATTTTCGGCATTTGTCATGAAGGCTCTCTATCGGCTCCCTCCAGAGCAGGGAATTTCGGCTATGCAGTCCATAAATAGCGTTGTGCTAAATCGGCTATTCTTTACAGTATTTATGGGGACATCTCTTGTTTGTTTCCTACTTGTGATTATTTCATTATTAAATTGGCAAGAACCGATTGCCATTTATATATTTGTTGGTAGTTTGTTTTATCTTCTGGGAAGCTTGCTGGTTACGGCGGTATATAATGTTCCACTAAATGATGCATTAACCAATGTAATAGCTACAGATGCAGAAAGTTTGGAGCTATGGAAAGAGTATTATTTAAAATGGACATCATGGAACCATGTTCGGACTATTTCAAGTTTAGCCTCATCAGCACTCTTCGTCTTCGTTCTTTGGCGAATTTAGACCAAAATGGAATGGGGGATGAGGTTTCATATGAGTTATCGTCAATTCTGATGATTGTTTCCCACTAACTCTATACAGGGAAAATATTAGCGATATAACTAAAGTGATGAGTATTCTAGTAAAAGGAGCGATATTTAAATGATAGAGTTTTCAACATTAGGAACATTTTTTGTGGTGGTTTTAGGTTTATTTTTGGTACCCGGTCCTGCGGTGCTTTTAACTTTGTCCAGCACCATACGAGGAGGCAGAAAAACAGGGATTCTAACAGGGCTAGGCATTGCAACAGGTGATTTCATACATACAATGTTTGCTGTTTTGGGGCTGTCTGCTATTTTGATGACTTCAGCTGCTGCATTTAACCTTGTCAAATATGCTGGGGCAGTTTATTTGATTTATATGGGGCTTAAAGCTATTGCAGAAAAGCCCAATAAACAAGACCTTCCTTCCGTCTCAAAGTCATCAAACCTTCAATCATACAGACAAGCCGTTTTGGCAGAGGTATTGAATCCAAAAACGGCTATTTTCTTTTTAGCTTTTCTGCCTCAATTTGTCCATCCTGAAAAGGGCACTGCGATAGTTCAATTCTTATTGCTAGGTTTGATATTTGTGATTATGAGTTGTCTTTACACTACCTTGATTGCTATCAGTGTTCGACTCATTGGCCGTTTGATGAAGAGAACTGCCAAACTTGGACAATGGAGTGGAAAATTTGCAGGTTTGATTTATATTTGGCTTGGTGTAAAAGTAGCTTTTCAACAGCGATAAAAAATCCGTATGTGATAATGCAAACTGCATTTCGCATACGGATTTTTAAATGTTATAATAATTTTTTCACTTTTTCTAGAAATCAATCTGCAGAAGTATGAATTATCAAAAGCACTACTTTAATCATAAAGGAACTTGCTTGACTTCATGTGATTCAAATGTGGCATGATTGGGAGGTACTCAAACCACTGATCGATAACCGACGAATAGTTCGTTATTTTCAAGCGATCGAAGTCTTGACGCCACGGTGTTCTAAAGTACGACTCACTTTGTACGTAGCTTTGCTCATCTATCTTAGAGTAAGGAAGCTTGTAGTCTGCACATACAGCCTATCAATTGACTTGCCGGTTGTTCTGGCTAGTGCTTGCGTCCGTCCATTTTCCATTACGTGTTCCGTTTCTCACTGGTGCATATACTGTGAATCGAGTATCTTCTTTCATTATGTTTAGCGCTAATGCTTTTCGGGGAAATTTACTACCGTATTGATCATTAACATAACTCCCATATTCCTCCCGGCCTGAACCCAAATTCCTGAAAGAGATCAATGAGATATCAATCCATTTTCTATACACTTTTCTACAGCTTGGTCACGATTGTTTACACCAAGTTTGGCGTACATTTCGGAAGCATAATTCCTAACTGTACCTTCAGATAGAAAAAGTCTAGCGGCAATGGTCTTGTAACGCATACCTTTGGCTAAATAGTGAATAATTTCAATTTCTCGAGATGTCAGTCCATAATCATTTTTGTCATGTTTACCAGCTGAAATATTTTGCTCCTTCAATTTTTCAAACACCTGATTAGCAATTTCATGGTAGATAATGGTATCTCCACGGTGAATGAAACGAAGGGTATCAATGAGCTCTTTTGCTTGAATAGACTTAAGTAAATAGCCATTTGCTCCTTTTTGCAGAGCCTCTACCGCTTGATCGATATTCTCAAAAGATGAAAGAATCACAATCTTGATCATGGGATTCTTCTCCTTTATCGCTTCCATGGCTTCTATTCCATTCATATTTGGCATATTTACATCCATAAGCACGATATCGGGCTGGTTTAGGCTACTTAATGATAAGGCATCTTCTCCAGATTCAGCAATACCGACAATTTGCAGTTGATTGTGACTCTCCAAAGTTGTCTTCAACCCATCCAAAATGCCAGGTTGATCATCTACTAAGATTACCTTGAGCGTCTCGGTATTAGCTTCGCTGTTTCTTGGAATAGTACAGATAATCACCGTTTCTTCCATATTGTCTGTATGTATGGATAAATTTCCTTGCAAAGCCTGCAATCTTTCTTTCATCGCACGTAAGCCAAAGCCGAGTTCAATTTTTTTCGCTTGTTCCAATACACCATTGTCTTCAACTTGCAAGCGTAGCTCCAAGCTGTCGAAGTATAAAGATACTTTAATTTCACTTGCTTGCCCATGTCTAACAGCGTTCGTTAATGTTTCCTGAATGCAACGAATAATCGTTAATTTAACTTCCTTTGATAAGTTGTATTCATCTCCAAAATATCGAAATTTAACAGACGTATCCGTACTTTCCATAAATTTGTCAATTAACTGTTTTACATATTGAACAAGTGATAAATTCATTGCGGATGGTTCCAACTGATGTACAAGCTTTCGCATGTCTTGTAAACCGTCACGTGCCGTGTTCAGTAAAACGTTCAGTTTATGTCCAACCTTTTCATCCGCCAACGAAGAATGGATTGTCTCCATACCCATGATCATCGTGGTAAACGTATGACCGACCGTATCATGCAACTCCCGCGATAAACGATTACGCTCCTCCTGCAGAGTAAGTTGTTCCACCTCGTATACATATTGTTCAAGCACACTGTTTTGCTTATGGATGATCAAGCTTTGCTTATGGTTGGTCACAAGTAATTGAAAAGCATAACCAAGTCCAAATGCTACACCATAATTCGATATTAAACGAAGAAAAGTGTCGGTCAAAGATTGATCGGTTACCATTCCGATGATAAAAGGAATGACCACAATAGTTAAAGGTCCGGACCAAATATAGACTCTTAGGATACTGTAAAACCCTATCACAAAAGCAATCGGGATAAACTGCCATAATGCATCATGAAGAAGGAATGTCAAAAAAATGCAATAGCTTCCAGAAATGATGATCTCCGTAAGTATGAAGTATTTTCTAAAAAATTGCTGAATTAAAAATGGAATTGAAAAGACAATGAAGGGCAATCCAAACAGAATCCAAAACGGAAATGATAAAATATTATGAAATTCCCACAAGCCGATTAGGACAGAGAGTAACCAAATGGAGCGAACAGCAAATACCATCCAGTCATACCAGTACCACTTTTTGATGATGTCATACATAAGAGAACCCCGCTTATTTAATGATGTGACTATCACTATTTTACTACAAGTCATTATGAATATCAGTCATGAAAACAAATGACAAAATGTCACTATGCCTTATGACGTGAAGTATGAATAATGAAATAAGTATTGGACAGTGAGGAATCTAATGCTACTTCATTATTAAAAGAAAAGGTGGTTTTCTGTATGAAAATGCTTATCTTTAATTTTAAAAACTTTCTGTATTTGTTCCTTTGGTTTTTCATCGGCTTCTTATATTTCGCTTTTTATTTAATAAGCGTAACATTTTCCGTTGGAGTAAGTTTTACAGTTGTTGGTATTCCTATTTTAGCAGGAGTTTTTCGGACGATTCCTTTTTTTCTGGATTTGGATCGAAAAATAGCAGAAAAATATGCGCATATAAATATCCCTAGCTTAAAATGGGATCCACAAGATAAATTGACAAAGGAAATTTCAGACAAAAGAAATTGGTTTACTGTGGGGATCATGATTTTTCCAAGATTTATTCTAGGTTTCTTCACTTTTATTGCTGCTTTTGTCTGTTATTTACTGCCAATCGCTATGATTTTATCTCCTTATTTGTATAGATTATTTGATATGACCGTGATGATGATTGCGATTAATACATTACCACGTGCTATAGTAGCTTGCATAGCAGGAATCATTTTATTGTTATTGTTACCCCGTTTGGCGGAAAGAATTGTAAAGTGGGCAGGGAGTTATACAGAGAATATATTGGAAACGATTCGAAGCTGGCGATAAGCGTTTGATGATCGTATGTAATATAGGAGGACAAGGCTTTACTATATGTAGTGAATTTATCAAATGGAGATTAAAAAAATCTAAACCTCCGTTTCTCCCTTAAAAAAGGATTTCATAAGGGGACATTAATTTTGCTTTTTTTAAGCTACGATATATCAAAAACATCTTGGATAATTATGAAACCATTATAGCAGTAATGTCACAACAAACAGCATCTAGTACAAATATCAATTTTTATGCCCAACTGGTTGATTATCAGTTGGGCCTTATATTTTTTAAAAAAATAAGATCACTGATATTTTTGGCATTTTATAAAAAATCTTGTTGAAGGTTATGAAAGGGGAAATCATCACCCACCTTTGCGGTTGCGAAGGGAGAGGATATGCATGATAGAACCAGATCGTACCGAATGGCAAGTTCGCTGTGCATTTAATGCTTTTTGTAAACGTGTGTTGAAGAATGAAGCAATCAATATTTTTAATGAAAGAAAACAACGACAAGCAAAGGAGATGACATTTTCTGATCTCACCCCACAAGAAGAAAATCAACTCTATACCTTAGATAAGCAATATGAAGGAGAAGAAGGACAAAGTTTTCAAGTGGCTGGAAAGAAAATCACTCCGAAATTACTTGCTGAAGCCATGCGTACCTTGCCAAAGGAAAAGCGTATCACTGTCCTACTATACTATTTTTTTCAACTGTCTGATGTGGAAATTGGTCAACTACTCGACATTCCACGTAGTACAGTTCAGTATAGGCGGACAAGCTCTTTTGAACGGTTAAAGCGATTTTTGGAGGAACATGCAGATGAATGGGATAATTAATTCTAATATTGAAAACAACGAGCGTGGTTTATTGCCGTACCCAATTATTTTAGCTGCAAATAAGGGTGAGCCAGAAGCAATGAAAGTAGTTGTTTTGCATTATGGAAGCTACATGACAAGCTTATCTATGCGTAAGCTCCGTGATGAACAAGGAAATACTTATTGGGGCATCGATGAAGATACACGCGAACACTTACGAGCGAAGCTTATGCAATCTGTTTTAGCTTTCAAGATTTGATGAAATAATGGTTAGGTTTTCCCTTTCATTAATCATAATTTGATCTTTGACAAAGAAAGCATGGAAGATAACGCCATGCAGTATAAATAAAAAATCAGATACGTTTTACTGATGATGAGCCACTTGATTCATACGCCACGACTTTCGTTAGAAACGAGCGATAATCTATGAATCTAATGCAATCGTGGTGGATTGCTGGCGATAACTCATTAGTTAGGATAATGATACTCCCCTACCGTCATGGTTCGAGCGTTCAAAGCGTCGCAAACTATGAGTAGGGCTGGAAGAAATACTTGCAGGGGTGAAATTCCCGTGGAGCTGCACCAACAGCCGTCTGATTTTTAAGTAGATTAGTGAATCGTTGTTTCTAGTATGTATTTCTCTGTTGATGAAAAAGGAGGTATATATTAGTGAAGGAACTGATTACAAAAGATGATTTAATTCAGCTTGGGTATCCTAAATATACTTCAATACGAATTATTAGACAAGCCAAACAAATCATGGTACAAAAAGGGTATCCATTTTATAATAATAAACGCTTAGGGCGTGTACCAAAAATGACAGTCGAATCGATTCTAGGGTGTGAACTAGAATTGGAGGAAGACAGTCATGGCTAAAACCAAATATGCAGGGGTCTATATTGATAACAATGGACAATACTTTTATGAAACGGAGTTAGGAACGGATCGCATTACTGGCAAGCGACTTCGTAAAAAGGGACGTACAAATCAACAAGGAAAAAAGTTTACTTCTGCTTTACAAGCTTATAAAGAATTGGTACGGGTGAAAAATGAATACCATCAAGCAAATGGTTATGGAAATTATCACATGACATATGGTCAATTCATGGACACTGTGTACATTCCAGCTTATGAAACCGAGGTGGAAGAAAGTACTTTTTACGTTCGCAAACGAACTTTAGAAAGTATGAGAGATCGTTTTTCAAACATTGAGCTTCGTTCTTTAGCAGTAGAAGATGTCCAACGTTATCGAACCTGGTTACTTTCTGATAAAGGAGCTGGATATTCCCAAGCATATGCAAGTTTGGTATTTGGTATGTTTCGTAAAAGTCTGGATATGGCAGTTGATATGCAATATCTAGAAGTGAACGTGTCTAAAAAGGTGAAGGCTATCCCTAAAGGAAAAGCGGTTGTCCCATATTGGACAAAGAAAGAATTTGAAAAAGTTATCTCGGTTATTTGTCTGGATGACTTTTATGAACATTTATGTTTTGTGATGTTGTGGACGTATTTCATGACGGGGATACGGGTTAGTGAAGGAACGGCCTTGTGGTGGGATGATATAGATTTTAAAAACAAACGGCTTCGCGTTCATCACTCACTGTATTTAATAAATAAAAGCAATTGGAAACGAAAAGATTATACAAAAACAGAGGATGGTAAACGGATCATCTCTTTGGATGAGGATACGATACAAGTGTTGCAAGAATGGAAACAACGACAATCAAAAATAGGGATTGACGATTTTGTTTTTAGTTATGATGGAGCGCCAATGATTAAATCGACGCTTGCTAGAATTATTCAACGTTATGCAAAACTTGCAGATGTTCATCGTATTCAAGCTAAAGGACTCCGACATTCGCATGCGTCTTATCTCATTAATGAATTTAACGTTTCTGTTTTGATTTTATCAAAGCGTATGGGACATTCGAGTCCAGAAATTACGTTAAAGCATTATTCACATATGTGGTCAGGTGTAGATGAACTAATTGCGGAAGAGATGACAGGTAACATTAATATACGAACAGCGGAAAAATCAAGTATATCATTTAATGGGAATCAAGCAGTAAAAAAATAAGTTCCGCCAGAATCCCCGCCAAAACAATTTGAAGGTGCGATAAACGTTGTTATAGCAGTGTTTTGGCGTCACCCGCAAACTTGGAGTGGGAGTAGTAACGGGAGCCCTAAAAGCCTTGGTAATACAGGGTTTTCAGGGCCCTTTTATTCTTTGTGGCACAGTTCTGGCACACTTTGGAATTTTGTCTGCATAAACTGATTACTGCTGTAATGTTCAATTTGTGTATCATCACTTGTTTTTAGTTGAATAATATTACTTAATCTGTCTGCAACTTGAAAATTGCTATTTGGATAGAGGTGTCCATAGGTACCTAAAGTCGTTTGTATATCCTCATGTCCAAGTCTGTCTTTAATCACTAAAGGATTTTCTCCCATGCTAATTAACAAAGAAGCGTGAGAGTGTCTTAATCCATGGATTTTGATCCTGTGGATGTTTGCAGCCTTGGCAAAGCGCTTAATAGAATGGGAAACAGTGTATTTTTGAGTTGGGATTCCATTATACGATAAAATGAAATTGGTTTTACATTGCTTCTGTTGTGCCACTTTCCAATCTCGTAATAAGCTTAGTGTATCTGAATCTAAAACAATAACTCGAATGCTTGCTTTTGTTTTAGGTTCTGTAAAACGATAATTGGAAGCATTTTTGTAATAAAGAGTTTTGGAAATCTTTAGCGTTCCTTCCTCAAAGTCTATATCATCCCATTGTAAAGCAGAAGCTTCACCAATACGCATACCTGTCATGAATAAAAGCCAGATAATGATAAATTGAAAATGCTGAAAGTAATCTCCTAGATAAATCTTGGATATAACAGCCTCAAATTCTTCCTTCGTCCAAAAATCAATTTCGGCTTTAACTTTTTTAACATTTCCAATTATCTTTGATGGATTTTCTTTCATTAAACCTAATACAATCGCTCTATCAAAAGCTAAGGATAATAAACCTTGCATGCCTCGAACGTATTGACTAGAGTATTTTTCTGTAGCGTTTAATTGCCATCTTTGTAAAATTAATGGAGTGATGTCTGTAAGACTTACATTGTAAAAATAAACAAAGTGTTTATTAATGGTGTGTTGCCTATTCTCAAATGTACTTTCTTTCACTTGATTTTTATACCAAGGTACAAAAAACTCCTTCGTAAACTTTTCAAAAGTCATACTACTATTTGGGTTATATGCACCTTCACTATGATCTAAAATCAATTTAGCATAAGCATTTTCAGCTTCCGCTTTTGTTTTAAATCCACTCATTCTTTTCTGTATTCTTTTTCCTGTGACTGGATCAAAACCTAAACTTACCCTAAAATGATATGTTCCATTGGAGTGTTTCTTCACTTTAATCATTGGTATTCCTTTCCTTGATTAAAGTTGCCTCGCTGGAACCACGAGATTTTAATAAATCTGATTGACTAATTGATATTCCCAATATTTCTTCCACAGCTTCTACAGGCACTCGACCTAATTTTTTCGTGTTGTAGAAACCATAGCCTTTCTGCACCATTAGACATTTAGCCTCTCGAATAATGTCGCGGGAGAAAGAGGGTCCATAACCTAAATCCATTAAGTCTTTTCGGGTTATAGTTATTATCATATTGCTCCTTTCTCGGTCGAGCCAATACAATATATATTTATTATACCATGCTTTAAGATGATTTTTGATAGAGCGCACTAGAAAATCAGATGGCTGTTGGTACAGCTCCACGGGAATTTCACCCCTGCAAGTATCTTCCAGCCCTACTCATAGCTTGCGACGCTTTGAACGCTCGAGCCATGACGATAGGGGAGTATCATTATCCTAACTGATAGGTTATTGCCAACAATCCACCACGATTGTATTGGATTCATAGATTTTCGCTCGTTCCATTTAGAAGTCATGGCGTATGAACCTGGTGGCTCATCATCAGTAGAACGTATCTGATTTTTGATCTATACTGCACAGCGTTTGCTTTCTTTGTCAAGGTACAATGGTGTGCTACATCCTTATTATTCTTTTCAACCGTTTTAATTCCACGCCTAATACGTTTAGAAAGCGTGTATTGCCGAAAAGTAAGGATAGGGAAATACGTTAGTTTGAAGAAACAAAGTATGTCCCTTCATACCCTTCAACAAGATCTTTCTTAAAATGCCAACTTTTTTACGGTCTTTTCTATTTTTTAAAAATTAGTTAGAAAAAAATAACCTCAACCTGACACAATAATTTCTCCTTTACAGTAAGTCCCAATTGAAATAGTAGGTTTGTTGCGTTAAAAAGATTTAAAAATATAAATCATAGAAACTCTTAATAAAATGCTTGTTGGATTTATACTAATTCATTGGTGGAATAGAAAAAAAGCGAAGTAGGAATGATATGTAAGATGATAAAAACAGTAATTCACAAATAATTTTGATGTTGTTCAAGAAAAGAAGTGAATGACTTTTTGGAGACGTTCTTTACGTTTTATCCGACTGCGTCAGAGAAAGAGCTTGCTTACTATGTTAACAATAATGCTTTACCATCAATTGATAGGGATTATTTATTTTCAGAACTAGTCAATCCAGTATTCCAGTCAGTAGATAATCAAATAAAAGTTTGGGTTACAGTGAAATATTTAGATGAGACGAACAAAGCAACACAATTTTCACAGTATGAATTGACTTTAGAGAAAGATACAAATTGGGTGATTGTAGAATAAAATAATTTGCTTATTAAAAAACCATCACTTGTTCTCAAATAGATAATCAAGTGATGGTTTGAATAATGATTCAGTTTATCAATGAATATGGAGTTTCCATTATGGTACATAGTTTAAAGTGATTACTTACTTCCAGTCATTGCTTAGTGATAAGACCAGCCATTAAAAGTTTTATCCTAAACTGAATTTCCATTACAAAGAATTATCGAAATTATCAGGAGTAATTCATTTTATAATATAATTATATTGTGAAATTGAATTAGAAGCTTCGAAATATTTATTAACGGTTTTTCTTTGTGTACCTAAAATAAGAATTAAAGATTAGCAGTTAATTGTATTAATTTTGACTAGATACTTTAAAATTCCAAGGAAAAACCAATAAACTTAAAAAAGTTAATTATTGATTTTTTTACAATCTGTGCTAAAGTGAATTTAAATACTACTCGTGTAGTATATTGTGAAAATCTCGTATTATGTTATAGACCAATTTATCTAGCGTAGAGAATAACCTTAGTTTGAGGTAAGGAATAGGAGGACACGATGAAAAAGATTCCACAAATATCAGAGGCTGAGTATGAAGTGATGAAAGTCGTTTGGAAATATGGGCCCATATCTACCCCTGAAGTAGTAGCGAAAGTATCAGAAATAATAGATTGGAAACCCAATACGATTCATACGATGCTCTCTCGTTTAGTGAAGAAAAAAGCTTTACAAGCAACAAGACAAGGAAGAGTATTTGTATACACTTCCCTTATTGAAGAAGATGAATATGTGAAGCAAAAAAGTAAAGTCTTTCTTAAACAATTTTTTGACGGTACTTTACATTCAATGGTGTTAAATTTTATTGAAAATGATCAACTGTCAAAAGAAGATATTTCTGATTTGAAGAAAATTTTATCTGAAAGGGATACGAAAGAAGGCAGGAAATGATGGATTTCTTTATACTACGGTTTTTATTAAGTACTTTTTTTATATCTCTCTTGATTTTGGCGATTTTGTTGACGAAAAAGATATTTTACAATCATATGTCTAAACAAACCCATTATAAGATTTGGTATTTCCTTCTTATACCACTTATTGCTCTTGTTTTTCCTGGAAACTTTTTTACATCTATGGAAATAACACAACGAATTAAGTCTTTATTTTACATAAAGAGAGACGTCACACTAAAAAACGAAGGAATAAGTGGATTTAATGTCCCCCACGAATCCAATACTGATTTATTGCATGATGTTGCAGTATCCGTGAATAAGACGCCGGATTTTATTTATCATGCATTCATCATAATTTGGGTTATTGGAATACTTTTTTTCATTGGGATTGCAATATATACCAACTATCAAATTTATCAATTAAAAAGATCGGCTACTATTATTACAAATCAACAAATAAATGAAATGTTGGAGGTGTGCAAAGAAGCTGTTGGGGTAAGGAAAAAAGTAAAGTTAAAAGAAAGCCCGCTTTTTACCTCACCCGTTACATTCGGACTATTACAGCCATATATACTTTTGCCAAAGAATACTCGGGAAAAATTCTTAATAAATGATTTAAAATATATTTTTTTACATGAATTAACCCATCATAAAAATAAAGATGTGTTCATCAATTACATCATGCTGTTATTACAACTCATATATTGGTTTAATCCATTCGTATGGAGGGCCTTAAAAAGTATAAGAATAGATCGAGAAGTTGCTTGCGATGCTTCCGTTCTAAATATCCTTGATGAGAGCAAATATACTGAATATGGACAAACAATTATTCATTTTGCGGATAAAGTAAATGGAGGGAATTATGGCCATTTTGTTTCAGGAATGGGTGGGACAAAAAAGCAAATGAAGCAAAGAATTCGAAATATTGTTTGCTATTCAAAAGATTCCCCTTTACTGAAATGGAAAAGCAAAATAATTTGTACTATTCTTGGAATCTTTGTGTTGTGTCTTCTGCCCTTCACTACTTCTACAGCTAGTTTTGAGGACGTGTATCATTTTACTGAAGAAAATGCTATTTATGAAGATTTAAGTGCTTATTTTTATGGATATGATGGTAGTTTTGTTTTATATGATGCCTCAAAAAAACGGTATCAAATTTATAATCGTGAAATGAGTGAACGGAGAGTTTCTCCGAATAGTACATATAAAATTTATTCTGCTTTGTTTGCACTCGAAACAAATGTCATTTCCCCAACTGACAGTGAACAGATTTGGGACGAAATAGAGTATCCTTATCCAGAATGGAATAGAGATCACAATTTATTTACAGCTATGAGCAGTTCGGTGAATTGGTATTTTCAAAACATAGATCACAAAGTAGGAAAAAAACAATTACAATACTATATAGATAATATAGAATATGGAAACCAAAACCTCTCAGGAAATTTGGGCAGTTTTTGGATAGAATCTTCATTAAAAATATCACCAATTGAACAAGTACAATTATTATATGATCTGGATAACAATTCATTTAACTTTAAAGAGGAAACTATTCGCACGGTAAAAAACACCATCTTTATCGAGGAGCAAGCTAATGCACGATTATACGGTAAGACCGGAACTGGAATGGTAAATGGAAAAAATGTAAGTGGTTGGTTCATTGGATTTGTAGAGAAAGATGACGATACTTATTATTTTGCAGTCAATATTCGAGATGAAAATGGGAATATCAATGGAAGTAAAGCAGCGGAAATTGCTAATCAAATATTACAAGATAAAAAAATTTACTAATAGAAATTCCAAAAAGGCAATTCCTTTTGCTTTTTTTAAATCTAATTACTACAAATGTAGTATTTAGGAGATGAATGACGATGAAAGTATTTAGATTTGTATTAAATCTATGGAAGGAAGAAAAGGTGTATGAGCAGTAGAATGAAACGAAAAAAGGGAAAAAAGAATCCATATTTTATCTTGCTATTAATTGTTATAGGAGGAATTGGGGTTTGTTGTTTATTCCTGATAATTAATAAAAATAACAATATGCTAGCTCGGGAAGCAGCCGATAAGTTCATTTTAATTTTAGAGAAAAAACAGTATGACAAATTAGATGATCTGCTTGATATAGAATCATACACTTCATTAGATTATTCTTTAGAGGAGGTAAAGGATAAATATAATCGTATTATTAATGGAATCAATATCCATGACATCCATGCTTCCGAAATCGTATTAAACAAATTAAATAATAAAAAGTTTGAACTTTCCTTTCAATTAAGCTTTACTACAGCTCTGGGCGATTTGAAAAATTTGAATTATAATACAGAAATAATCAAGAAAGATGGACGTTATTTGGTGAAATGGAACCCTTCTTTGATTTTTCCAGAAATGGAAGGAAAAGATAAGGTGATCCTTCGTCAATGGAGAGCAGAACGTGGAGAAATAATTGATCGTTTTGGCAACGGGTTGGCAATAAATGAAGAATTTAAAGAGGTTGGTATTGTACCGAAAGATTTATCAAGTGGTGGTGAAAAAGAAAAAAGGTTAAAGATGATTAGTCAACAATTCGATATCCCTATTGAAGATATTCAGCAAAGATTAAATCAAGATTGGGTTAAAGATGATTTATTTGTACCATTGAAAATAGTCAAAACCGAAAAAGAAGAAATCATACCTGGTATTTCTTATCAGAATATAAAAATGCGCTACTACCCATTAAAAGAAGCTGCTGCCCATTTAACTGGTTATACAGGGAAAGTAACAAAGGAAGAAATGGATAAAAATCCTCATTTAGCGGAAGGGGATATAATTGGAAAAATGGGATTAGAAAAAGCATTTGATAATGAACTCCGTGGAAAGGATGGGGGAGAGATATTTATTGTTGACGAGAATGGGGAAAAGAAGAAAGAAATTCAAAGTATCGAAAAAATAGATGGAAAAGATATTCAACTTACAATTGATACTTATATTCAGAAGGGGGCATTTAATTATTTAAGAGGAAAACCTGGTGCTACAGTCGTAATGAACCCAAAAGAGGGAAATCTGTATGCTCTAGTAAGTTCACCTTCATTTGATCCAAACAAAATGGTGCAAGGTATATCTCAGTCAGAATATGATGAATACGCTAATGATGAGAATAAGCCGTTTATTGCAAGATATGCTAATGGTTACGCACCTGGATCTACATTTAAGGTCCTCACAGCTAGCATTGGGCTTGATGCTGAAGTAACACACCCAGATAAAACAAGAAAAATAAACGGATTAAGTTGGAAAAAAGATGAAACGTGGGGCGGGTATTCGATTACTCGGGTTTCTGATGTAGAAAATGTGGACATGAGAAAGGCACTTATTTATTCAGATAATATTTATTTTGCACAAGAGGCATTAGAAATGGGTGAAAAAGATTTTAGAAAAGGATTAAGTAAGTTTTTATTTGAAGAAGAACTAGACTTAACTATTTCCATGAAACCAGCACAAATATCCAAACAACCGAAATTTAATTCAGAAATTCATATGGCAGACACAGCATATGGACAAGGAGAATTATTAATTTCACCTATTCAACAAGCAGCAATGTATACTATTTTTCAAAATGATGGAAATCTGATTTACCCTAAATTATTAGAGGATGGTGAGGAACCAAAAACAAAATTAGCGATCTCTAGTACAACAGCAAATGAAATAAAAAGGATTTTGAAAGAGGTAGTCAATGACCCAAATGGAACTGCTCATTCTCTATATAACGAACAATTTCAATTAGCAGCCAAAACTGGCACAGCAGAATTAAAAATGCAGCAAGGTGAACAAGGGGATGAAAATAGTTTTTTACTTGCTTTTGACACGGAACATAATGATTTTCTTCTCCTTTCACTCGTAGAACATTATAAAGTAGGCAGTTCCGCAACCTTGCTAAATAAACCTTTAATTGAGGATTTATATGAATATTTTCAAATTCGATAGAAGCTTTTATGAGTTTTTTAGATTGTCAGTTATCTAAATATACATTTGAAGGTCATTTGGACTATGTTTTCAAATCTGAAGAAGTAGAGTACTTTTCAAAAAAAATAATATTGTGATATTGAAGATATAGACCTATATCATAGCACAAATCTTTAATCACTGATTGCACACAAGGAGTCTTTCTTATGAGCAAATTTGTTTTATGTTCATTCATAGTGTTCTATTCATAAGTGTTTATTTTTACCAGAATCAAGAGATGATGATATTTACAAAAGAGCCTGAACCAAATAAAATGCAAGAAAATAATTCACCAAATGAACTTGAACTACAGCCAGTAAATAATAGGGCGGTGGGTTATACATTACAAAACAATGAGCTGCATATCACATTCAATCATGGAAGTGATTGGATAAAAATCCAATTGGAAAAAACTCATTATTTTCAGGTGAGTATACGGGAAATAGACAAGAGTTGATTGATGGTAGTTATATACTTACAGAAAAACAGGTTGCCTCCTTATATTCCGATGATACAGACCAGACAAATAAAATATTATTAAAATATTCTCACTACCAAGGGGAAACATGGAAAAATGGAGTTATTGCGGAATCTTTCCCGTTTATGCGTTTTAGAAAAGTAGCTTTCTTAAATGATCAGTTTGGATATGTAATTCCTTCTGGTGACAGAACGATGTCTCAAGAATATTCTCTTTCCTTTTTGACGATGATGGAGGGAAAACTTGGGAGGAAACTTCTGAACCTGGTAACACGAGATTAATTGTAGATGGGGAATTTCTAGATCAAAACACTGGATTTATGTCATTTGGAACGATTAATCCTGAAGAACCGGACTTATATGTGACACAAGATGGTGGAAATATTTGGAGTGAAGTAGTCATCACAATTCCAAAAAAATTTTAAAAAATATTTGTTCAGGCCGAACTTCCAGTTAAAGAGGGGGACAATTTGTCTGTCCTAGTCAATCAGGGCCTCAAGGTGATTATAAAGGCGGGAAGGTAAAAAGAAAGTTTATATCAAAAGATAATGGTTTAATCTGTTTTTTTCTACGGAGGTACAGTCAATGGAAGTAGAATAGAAATAAATGGCACAGCATAGTTTTTCTTTTAATAGTGGTATAGCAGATAAAAATAATTGCGAAGCTTTGAAAATTACTAATTCAAAGCAAATTTAAGAATGAAAGGAAAAAAATATAATGATGGACTATGAAATGGCTAGTTTTTATACTATCCAATATATACTAACCTTTATTCTCTTTAGTATTTTTCAAATATCTGTTTTTAAAAAATCGGTATGGATTAAAATGTCACCTTTGCTTTTAATTATGTCAATACTGCTAATTTCATTTCCTATTTTTAAGTTATATCTCATTCTTTTTACTGCACCTACAGTAGAATCTTGTTTGATTATTACCATTGTTGCTATTTTGACAGAACTTTTTATAGTAATGCATAATCATAAAACAGGAAGTAAAGGATGGCGTAATTTGCTATTTATTGTATTTTTACTCTTATTTTTATATGTATCTCTTCGCTCCTTTTTATGGACTAAAATGTTTATGTAAAAGGAATAAGTGTTGTAAGATAATATATTAGGTGAATGGAAGTAAACGACAAAATAGCAGGTTGTAATATATAAGACTGGCTTCATTTCATCTATAAATACACTGTGTCTTTGTATTAGCATGCTTTGTTAATGATAAAATTTTAAAGTTTAATAAATATAATTGTATTTTTTTATAAAAGATGATATTGTGTGAATGAATAAAAAAATATTCATTCATATTGTTTGCAAGTATAATGTTGAAAACAATCGTTAAATTTGGGGTGATAATGCTAGTAAGAGTATATCTTATTTTTATGTAAGGTAAGTTTCATTTACGTAAATTATATCTAATTTGTATTGGTTTTATTTAAAATTTAAAATTCATCAGTTAAAAAAAGTTTTTACAACAATAGAGTATAAGGAGAAATAGAGAAAATGAAATTACTAAAAAAAGGCTTTATTGCTGCTCTATGTATCTCGTTGATATTGATTAGTTACATTGTAGTTTTAAAATATATGGAAAACACAAAAGAATTAGATATTGAAGAATATTACGATGGCAGAGATGGTACAACGGTGCTTAAAAATCTTAAAAATAATAAAGTTTATATATATAACAAAGATAGGGGGCAAAAAAGGTTTACACCAGAATCAACTTTTAAAGTACCGAATGCTTTAATTGGATTAGAAGTGTCAGCAGTAAGGGATGAATATGATGTTAAACGTTGGGATGGTGTAGAAAGAGAGTTTGATGGCTGGAATAGAGACCATTCGCTCGCTTCGGCTATGAGAGAATCGGCTATTTGGTATTATCAAGAAATGGCAAGGGACATTGGAGAATCGTCTATGCAGGAAAATGTTAATATAATGGAATACGGGAATAAAGATATAACGGGTGGAATTGATAAGTTCTGGTTAGATAGCAGCTTGGAGATTTCGGCAGTGGAACAAGTGGAATTTATGGAAAATCTGGTAAAGGAGGAACTTCCTTTTGAAGAAGAACATCAGAAAACTGTGAAACGCATGATGATTCAGAAGGAAAACGATGATTATGTGTTATACGGAAAAACAGGAACAAGATTATCAGATAATAAATTGGGTTGGTTTGTTGGCTTTATTAAATTAAAGGATAGAACATGGGTTTTTGCAACGAATATTTCCGACTCAGGATCAGAAGCGATGGATATTACACTTAAGACTTTAGAACAAATGAAGTTGGTTAAATAATATAATAAGTGAAAGAACTTTTCCCTAATCATGTGGTAGGAAGATGAAGTAGATGATGTCATGGTCAGAACCCGTTTTAAAAAAATAATCAAGATAAGGAGTGAAATCGATGCACCAATTATATACTCTTCTAGTAGGAATTCATATTTTTTCTGCTATCATTGGAATCGGTCCAGATCTCGTTTGGAATCGAGTTTTAAAAACAGCTGGAAATATGCATGAGTTAAAAAGTGTTCATAAAATGATTGGCAAAGTGAGCTCAGTTTCAAGTGTCGGTTTTGGTTTATTGTTGATTTCAGGCTTATTGTTAGGATTGATGAATCCGTCCCTGTTTAAAACTTTTTGGTATGTGTTGGCAATAGGCTTATTTATTGTTTTAGGTATATACAGCTCTATAACTACAGAACGTAAAATGAAAATGATGCAGCATATGACGGAAACACATCATGGAGAAGACATTCCACAACAGTATATGGAATTATTGAAACAAAAGACTTTCCATGATTGGGTTCAAAATGCGCTAATGATACTTATATTTATGCTGATGATATTTAAACCATGGTAAAGCAAGCGGGGAAGATGTTAGTACAATCGTGGTAAAGTTGACATTTTGTTAAATGATGTGATTTAATGTGAATGAATATAATAAAATTCATTCAAAGGATTGAGGCGCATGAATATAAAAACGAATATATTTATATGTGGGAAAGATTTGTTCAGTACGAAAGGCTTCAAAAAAACAAATATTAAAGACATAGCTGAAATGGCAGGTATGGGTGTTGGTACATTTTATAATTATTATAAATCAAAAGAACATCTATTTATCGAAATTTATGCTCAGGAAAATGAGAAACTAAAAAATCAACTAATAGAATCAGTGGATTTGACCCAAGATCCTGTGACATTGATTAGTCAATTGCTGGCGGAAAATTATAAGGCAATAGAGGCAAACCCTATATTGAAAGAATGGCATAGTCAAGATTTTTATAAGGAACTCGAACAACATTATAAAGAAAATGATAATCAGACAATCGATGCTGTTCGCGGATTTTATATAGACTTACTTAAAAGTTGGAAGGCTCAAGGAAAAATAAGGGATGATATTGACGAAGAACTTCTGCCAGCTTTCTTTGATTCTTTAACATGTATTGATATGCATAAAGATGAAATTGGGATTCAACATTTTCCTCAACTTATGTTGTATATAATCGAATTTATTATGCAAGGGTTAACCATTAATTAGAAGTAATGTCTGGCCATTATTTGAACAGTCAGAGAGAACTGTAAATAACCATTTCATAAAAGGGTTTTTGAATTGATTTCGACATAATAAGTGATTTAGCATTATATCTTATGTAAATCTGTAAGGGCTAGTTTAGATATAATATATGGACCCCTTCGCCATGACTTTTTGTGTCGATATACAAGGTAATGCATTCTGCTGATAATTGTTTAATCTGCGATGAAAACAAGTAAATCTTTCTAGAGTAGTTATATGTGTTAACGTTAATTTGGTTTTTTTATAAAAAAGTAACCTAATTGTTATTTCATAATAGATCGGATAATAAAGTATAAGTGCAGGGACTAACGAGGCTATTAAAAAGGGTATCATTTCATTAGAGGAAATAAAAACCGGGATTTGGGTGATGGCGTCAATGAAACGTCCTTTATGTCACATATATAAGGAGTATGGTTTAATGTTACTTAAATTTAAACATATGCTTTATTTTTTTCTAGTTATTGTTGCCTCAATATTGTCCTTTTTCTTCATTTTCGCCCTTGGTTTTGCTGGAAAAATAAACTTTTGGCTATTTCTGATAATTGGGATATTTAGTCTTTTTTGGTCAATCACATACGATTGGAAATTATCGTTTAAAAATAAACAGTCTAAAATACTTTTTGGTTTAACTGGAACATTGATTATTTACAATATACTTTTATCTGCGTTATTTCTCGACTCGATACAATCTGGATGGATTTTTATAGGAACACCTTTTTTTATGCTTGTTATTTGGTACTTTATAATGTATTTAGCCTTGCAAAAAAAAATGACTATTCATTGGTTAGTGTGGATTTTATTTGTTGGAGTTTTATTATTTTATGCTTGGAATATTACATTTTTTTATAAGACAGATGTAATTCCTTACCAGTAAAGTCGAACTAATAAAACACACTAGCTATTCTATTAGATATGAAACATAGGTGAAGGAGTCAGAGTTAAGGATTTACCAAGCATTGACGGTAGAAAATGATTGGAAGATGATAAACTGGTTATTTTACGGAAGTTTAAAACGTATTTCACTATTTTAGATGAGATATTTTCATTCCATTTTTGTGAATGAATTTAATATTATTCATTCATGAGTTTATTATCACAACCTTGTTCACGCAGTCAATTTTATAACCTATCATTTAAAGAATTATTGATTTTGCAGGGAGTTGTAAGGATTGAATAAAGTTAAAATCACTGTTTTTATTAGTGTTTTTGTTGCAATGTTAGGGGTCATGCTTCTTGCTCCAATTACTCCATCATTAATACGAGAATTGGGGTTAAAAGAAATTCATTCTGGAATTTTGATTTCAACAGGATCGGTTATGACTGCTGTTATGGCCCCAATATGGGGAAAAATAAGTGATATAAGAGGAAGGAAACCTGTTATACAAATTGGTCTTATCGGTATGGCGGGTAGCACGATTTTATTGACCATCACTTTTTATAGTGGTCTGCAACATTGGATTACTGGTGGGCTGTTGCTATTTTTAATGATTGTTACGCGAAGCTTGGTCGGGATTTTTATCCCAGCAGTTTTATCGGCGTCACAAGCGTTTATAGGAGATGTAACAGGGGATAACGAAAGAGGAAGTGCCATGGCAATCATAAGCGCTGCCAATGGGATGGGGTTAATATTTGGCCCAGCCATTGCAGGGGTCTTTACATTGATTGGCTTGTTATGGCCGTTATATTTTGGTATAACAATCACAATTACGGTCTTTGCGATTACGTTATTTATCATGCCTGCAACAAAGCCGACAATTCAAAAAAAGAGAGCTAAACCTAGTCCATTTCAGTCTAGTTTACATCTATATTTACTTGCAGCATTGATTACAATGATTGGAATGTTTACCATACAGGTGATTAGTGGGTTTTATTTACAAGATCAGCTCAGTTTCCCATCTGATAAGCTCGCGGTGACTGTATCTTTTGGTTTAATGTTTACAGGAGTAGCCATATTACTTTCACAAATTGTTCAATCCAAATGGCTTAAATTCGAACCAAAATCAATGATCCTCCTTGGTTCTTTCATTTTCGTTGCAAGTATGATTATATTTCTTTTCAATAAGGGACTCATTATTTATTATATAGCATTTTTTGTATTTGGATTAGGTGCTGGTTTTATGATGACTGGTTTTATGGCTGGTGCTTCCCTTTCTGTCAAAAGGGAACAGCAAGGTGAAGTGGCTGGGTTGGTTACAGCAATGCAAGGAATTTCGGCAATCATTGCTCCAATTTTAAGTACTTCGTTATATCAGATAAATAAACAGATTCCGATGGGAGTAATCGCCCTTTTGGCAATGCTTTTAGTCCTGTCCATGTTGACTATATTTAAAAAGACTAAGATCTTGCAATTGAATTAATGATTATAATGGACTGTATTTTTTCTTTACGAATAGGCTGTCGATTGTGGAGACTATAGCTTGTTGAGTGTAAGCACTATGTAATATAAAATGATAAAAAATGGAGATGAAGAAAATTGAGAGATAATGTTATTAAACTGAAGGATGAAAGAAACCTTGCATATGCAGAATATGGCCAAAGTGATGGAGAAGTAGTTTTTTTATTCCATGGGACACCAGGAGCTCGTTATCAAATTTCTGCTGCACGACTGGAGTTGATTGTTAGAGAAGAGGGTGTACCATTACGAATTCTTGTACCAGAACGTCCAGGTTATGGGTTGTCAGATGCACAGTCGGGAAGAATGCTTAATGATTGGTGTGAGGATCTTGAAGATTTGGCGGACCAACTAGGAATTGAACGTTTTTCAATAATAGGTATTTCTGGAGGAGCACCTTATGCCCTGGCATGTGTATATAACCTGCCTGCACGAGTACAGAAAGTCGCTATAGTTTGTGGGGTAGGACCTCTTCACATCCTTGGTCAAGAAGACTTTTGCCTTTACTCCGAAGAAAAGATCTGTCTTCAAGGGCCAGAATTCACTCGCACTTATATGACTCAGTTAGCAAAGATGGTCCATGCTGATCCTGATCAGGCCACAGCATATTATATCGCAAACCTGTCTGAAGTGGATCGAAAGTTAATGACGGAAGACCTAATTCCTATTTTCAAGCAATCAGCTATCGAAGCAGCTAGACAAGTTGAGGGGATGGTAGATGATTATGTGATTTTTGGTCAACGTTGGAATATACCTATTCAAAAAATTCATGTACCTGTAGAACTTTGGCATAGTGAAGCAGATCAGATTGTACCAATTCGGCATGCGGATTATCTAGCGTCAACTATTCCGAATGCAAAATTGCATCGAATACAAAAATATGATCATACAGGCACGATGTTGGTCGTACAACCAGATATTTATCAGTTAGGATAAAGAGGGATGAACATTGAAGAAAAAGATAGTAGTTATTTTGGGAATTGCCTTACTAATCATAGATTTATGGAAACTAACAGGGAACAGTTTATCCAAACCCGCATCTGTACCTGCAACTACTAAGGCAGATTACATTTCTGACTTTGATTATTCGGAGATCGATGCTTATATCAAAGATGAAATGAAATCACAAAAGATTCCTGGACTTGCACTTGCAATTATTAAAAATGGCGAGATTATTCAAGTAAAAGGCTATGGTCAAACTGGACGATCAGGCAAACCTGTAACACCAGACACGCCTTTCATGATTGGCTCCAATAGTAAGTCGTTTACTGCTATGGCAGTATTGCAATTGGTAGAAACAGGCAAAATAGATTTGGATGCTCCAATCCAACAATATATTCCCGAATTTAAAGTTTTAGGCAAACAGTCTCCAACTAGCGATTTATCGCAAGACGACTCATCATTGATTACAGTCCGTCACCTACTTCATCAAACAAGTGGCCTTCCACAATTTCCAGGAAATAAAATAGTCCCTCCAACTTATGATGAGGAAGATGCTTTAGAAAGGAATGTTGAAATTTATACAATGGGCAAGGTAAGGTTAAATCATCAGGTTGGAAAATCTTACGAATATGCGAATGACAATTACAACTTACTTGGTTTGATTGTACAAAGGGTATCTGGTCAGTCTTACGAAAGCTATGTAAAGGAATATATTTTTGAACCATTATCCATGCATAATAGTTTCACTTCGGAAGAAAAGGCGTTTGAGTCTGGTTTAGCTACTGCACATCGAAGGTGGTTCGGATTTAATATGGCATATACAAGTCCATATACTTTTAATCGTGGTGAAATACCAGCAGGTTACATTATTTCAAGTGCTGAAGACTTAAGTCATTATGTAGCTGCCCAACTGAATGAAGGAGTATATGAAAATGTTTCGATACTATCTTCTGGAGGTATTAATCTCATGCGAAAAGAGCCTGTACCCAACACATATGCAATGGGATGGATCTCCGATAACATCAGTGGTATCCCCGTATTTGGACATTCAGGTGGTTCGGTTGGTTACCAGTCACATATATGGTTTTCTCCTAAGCATAAACTAGGGGTAGTGGTATTGGCAAACACACTAGGCGCCGTTGATACGGCTTTTCCTAATACAAAGATAGTTACAACGACGCATTTAGCATCTGGAGTAATGAGTTTGATTGCTAATTCCAAGTTGCCTGACCAGAGTCTAAACATAACCCGAAAATATTGGATGATCAATGGAATGATTGTATTATTGAGTATTTGGTTCCTATACTCGGTGATGCAAGTTTCTACACGTTATAAACGTTTAGGGAAAAATGACAACATAAAATTGTCCACTTCCATTTGGCGGTTAATTCTAGTTATTGTACTTCATTTTATATGGCCTGTAGCTGTTTTTGTAATGACTGTTACTAATGTTGCGCCAATATGGCATGTCTTGACAAGCTATCAACCCGATTTAATTCTTTGGATGAAGATAATGGCGATTGTTGTATTCTTAAAAGGAGTTGTCGAGATCCTGCTCTCATTTCAATTGACTACAAACCGTTAAAATAAAATTCTCTTATACGGTATAAACGCTCTTCATGTAAACTAAAAGTCTATATAAAATTAGCTAGATGACTGAGGGTATCATGCGCAGTCGGAAAAAATAACATATAAAGGACGGAAAAATTATGTCTAATATCAAAAAACAAAGAAGAGTAATTTTAGACCTGGCAGTTACTTTAGACGGGTTTATTGAGGGGAAGAACGGAGAAGTTGATTGGTGCATGATGGATTCTGAGATGGGATTTATTAATTTTTTAAATCAAATTGATACTATTTTATATGGAAGAAAAAGTTATGACTTATGGGGTCAATTTACCCCAGGAAATTCGGATACTGATATTGAAAAAGAAATGTGGGAGTTAGTTCACAGTAAAGAAAAGTATGTTTTTTCCAGAACACAAAAAGGGCAAAATTTTATAGGTAATAATATTGCTGAAGAAGTAAAAAGTTTAAAGAATAAGCCGGGTAAAGACATCTGGTTATATGGTGGGGCAAGTCTTATTACAACTTTTATCAATTTAGGGCTTGTTGATGAATTTAGATTATCTGTTCACCCTGTTATTTTGGGGGAAGGAAAGCCTTTATTTATTGACGTAAAACAGAGGTTAAATCTTAAGATGATTCATACAAGAAAGTTTTCTTCAGGCGTTGTACAACTAATTTATCGGCAATTTGGGTCAAAGCAATAAGGCTCTAGAACCTTCAAGAAAGTCCTTTGATTCGTTTCAAATTCTGCTTTCGCAATAAAATGAATGTTGGCGATTGTATTCTGGGGTAAATAAATGTGAACGAAATGGAAATTGGCAGGTATAGTGTGCGAAATGATGTAGTAACCTTCAGGGGAGGTGAGAATCGATGGAGTTTATGTTTATGATTGCTCGGTGGTCTCATATTATAGGAGGATTTTTGGCATTATGTGTGTTTTGGATTCCTATCGTAACGAAGAAAGGTAGAAAGACGCATCGACGTAGTGGCTGGGTATATGTTGTTGCCATGAGTATTGTATCCATTTCAGCATTATATATGGGGATTTATCGCCTTGCTTGGGATTCGTCATTTCATGCAGAGGATGTTCCATTTTCTTGGTTTCTAATTTTTATTGCTATTTTAAGTGGAGGAGCTGTATGGTATGGCTTGCGTGTCCTTCGTTATAAAAAACGTAGCTTAGCACATAGGAAGCTGGTTGATCTGTTATTGCCAATACTATTACTTATATCAGGGATTGCAATCAGCATATATGGTTGGAAAATAGATTTTCCATTACTTAAATTTTTCCCGATTGTGGGCGTGTTTTTGGGTGGGGTTCAATTACAATATTGGTTGTCAGCTCCAACTAGAAGGTCGCATTGGATAGTGGAACATATTATAGGAATGCTCTCATGCTGTATTGCAACTGTAACTGCGTTTACTGTCTTTGGGGCACCGAGACTTCTTCAAATTGAATCCGTAAGTTTGGTTGTATGGATCATACCAATTCTTGTTTTTGTTCCGCTTATTCTTGGATTTACTACCTATTATACAAACAAAATGGACGGAAAACGTCCCATATATACAAAATAATTAATGAATAACATCTTTTATGCCCCTATGAAAATAGTACAATCTTTTTATCACTTTTTTAAAACAGTGTGGAGGAGATATAAATGAATAATAATCATGTTACCTACAAAAAGTTACAGTCAGACAATGAAAAGGAATTTCATGATTTGGTTGTATTATTCAACGATGTGTTTGAGACTGAAAATGATGTAAATAAGGAGAATATCGGGCGATTGTTGAATAATCCAAGTTTTGTATGTTTGGTGGCTTTGCAGCATCATAAAGTTATTGGAGGAATAACTGCTTACGAGCTTATGTCATATGATAGCCAAGAATCTGTGATGTACGTTTATGATTTAGCAGTTCAAAATAGCTATCAGCGAAGTGGCATTGGCAGCAGATTAATGACAGAGTTATTTGTTGACTGTAGAAAAAGGGGAATAAAGGAATTATTTGTTCAAGCGGAGGAATCTGATGCCCATGCTGTTCAATTTTATCAGAAATTAGAAGGCGAATCTTTTAAAACACGTCAATTTCATTACAGTCTTTAATTGTTGGGATTTAACTTATGAATTTTGATTATATCAGAATTGGTATACTTACAGTTTTAAATGTTATTATACGCACTATCATATCTGGAAAAATAATTGTAAGGAAGTTGAAGTATTAGATAAATGTTAGTTTAAGGAGAGATGGGGTTGCTGCCAATTAAAAAAGTGTATGGATATATTACAAGAATTAGAAAAGGCAAAGTAGAAATCTTGGTTTTCCGTCATTCAAATCCAAAGGCTGGTATCCAGATACCTAAAGGAACTGTAGAACCTAAAGAGAGCACTTATCATGCAGTCATTAGAGAAGTTAAAGAAGAAACAGGGCTGAAAGATTTTAAGGTGAATAATTTAATAGCCGAAGACTATTGGAGAAATAATGATTACGTTATTCACCACAGATATTTTTACCAAATAAATATATCGAATGCTCCAGATAGATGGGATTACGAACCAATAGGAGGTGGAGATGAAGAAGGATTAACTTTTCATTACTTTTGGATTTCCGCAAGGATGAAGTGGAACTTGTTAGGGGACATGGGGATTATTTAAATGAAATTTTTGGTTAGTTTTTGCATACAACACTTTTCAAACTGTTGGTGTTGTCCAACTTGTCTATTAATTGAATCATAAATTGATAGATGAACAGGGGTGGTATTTTGAAGAAAAATTACTGGATGATTGGATTCGGTATGGTATGGACTGTTATTTTTGCAACAATGAGCTTTTATTGGGCGATGGGTGGCCTTATCGGTGCTAGATCCCTTGGTGGATCCATTTATGAGATGGCAACGAATCCTTCTCGTTCCTTTTTGGTTATTTTATGGTTGACAGGTTTCATTAAATTGCTTGGTCTTTTATTATTGTCATTGCTCCTAATCCAATGGGAGAAACCATTACTAAATAGCTTGTTATTTTATGTGACAAAGTGTGTAGGAGGACTACTATTCCTTTATGGGTTTCTTAATTTCTTTACCATAACATTAAGTCAGTTCCATATATTGGATTTTGACTTAGAACCATATGCAGTATTGTGGAGACTTTCTTTTTGGGAACCGTTTTGGATGGTAGGTGGTGTTTTTTATTTTTTATCGGTTAAAAATTAAAGCGAATATTTGGGTTTCAGCGATGAGTACAGTTAATGTCTTGGATATGTTTGTTCCTGGAATTTTAGTTTTATTAGCATTTGGCTTTGGTATGGGGGCAAGATGGTTAATGGTTTTCAATCTTAAATAGTGGATTTATAGAACGTTTACGAGTCACTCCCGCAAGTCAATTCGATGGTGTATTAAGGGATGTCATAGAATTTCTCATCCCGCCGATTATCGTTTTAGTTTTCTTAAGTTTGGTTGGGTATGAAATTCACATTGCAGGAATTGTATTACAATTATTTTTACATTCGATTCTTACATGATGATATCGTGATGGACGGGCAGTATGGGGTTGATTTTGCGAGATGTAGGCGGTATTGCTGCAGTTGTAACTGGCAGGAAACGTTACCCGATATGACGCATAAAATTAATATGGTCAATCATACAAGCGAAGAAAAGAATTAGGGATTGCTTGATCCATATGTAATTATGAAAAAGAAAAAGGATTTGGAACGTCTACTTTTGAAATTTTAATTTGACTGAACAAAGTGGAATATAAAGTTTTGATTATCAGAGAACATTATACACCAGTGATTGGGGATGGTAATGTCTTCTATAGTTTATTAAAAAATATTTATAATAACACATATATTCCTTGACAGGAATATTCCATTTGGGGTATATTCGATTTATGAAGAAATTATTTAGTGCACTTGCTGAGCCGAATCGTTTAGACATTATAGAGCTTTTGCGGGAACGACAACTGACAGTAGGAGAAATAGCGGATCGACTCGAACTTCGACAGCCACAGGCTTCCAAACATTTACGTGTACTTCGGGATGTAGAGCTTGTCGAGATATATCCTGATGCTAATCGTAGAATTTACAAGTTACGAGGTGAGCCTTTCAAAGAACTAGATTTTTGGCTGAACTCTTACCGCGAGATTTGGGATGAGAAATTCGAGCGCTTGGACGATTACTTGCAGGACCTACAAAGAAAGGATGTGGATCATTATGATAAGGAGGAGTAGTCTCGCAAAGAAGTATTGTTTGAGGAATCAAATCGTGTTAGCTTAGCAAGAAATTCAATGAGTACTACTTTACATCAGTTAGATATAATAATTTTAAAAAATGTAATCGGGAGGATTAAAATGACTAGAAACCTATCAAATAAGTTGACAACTAGGATAGAAGATCAGGACCTAACCATGGAGCGGATTTTCGACGCTCCAAGAGAACTTGTATTTAAAGCATTTTCGAAGCCTGAACACCTTGCGAATTGGTGGGGACCGAAAGGGTGGGAAACCATAAATAGCACATTTGAGTTTAAACCTGAAGGTGTATGGCACTATTGCATGCGATGCACAGATAAAAATCAGGGAGATTTTTATGGACAGGAATTATGGTGTAAATCAGTTTATCATGAAATAGTCGTGCCGGAGAAGATCATCTACACAGATGCTTTTTCTGACGAAGAAGGAAATATATCCGAAAGAATGCCAGGTAACCTGGTCACGCTGATGTTTGTAGAACACGAGGAGAAGACTAAACTTATCATGCGTTACCAATTAGGTTCGTCCGAAACAGCTCAGGAAGTCATGGACTCAGGCTTTATTAATGGATTAAGATCGACTTTTGACCGTCTCGACGACTTTTTAAAAGAAAAGAAGAGAAGAGGGATATACGATGACCAATTTTAATATGAAGAGTAAAGTCGTTTTTGATATAAGTATGTCGTTGGACGGATTTGTCACATCTTCGAATCGTTCTGCGGAAGAGCCTTTAGGTGTTGGAGGAGATCAGTTGCACGCATGGGTGATGGACAGCGAAGATAGCCGTAACCGACAGCTTCTTGAAGAATCTGGAAGAGATCTGGGGGCGGTTATTACTGGGCGGATTACATATGAAGATTCCCTTCCCTGGTGGGGTTCAGACGGACCGACAGGCCCCGCCCGCATTCCTATTTTTGTTCTTACTCATCATGTTCCAGAGAATATTCATGAAAATGGTGTGTATACGTATGTGAATGGAATTGAAAATGCTTTAGAGCAGGCTAAAAAGGCCGCTAACGGTAAGGTCGTTTCTGTCATGGGAGGAGCGGACACCGCCCAGCAGTTCATTTCGGCTGGATTGGTCGATGAGATATCAATTCATCTCGTCCCTATACTATTTGGCGGAGGTATCCGATTATTTGAAAAAATTGGAGATAAACATATTCAGCTAGAACCCGTCACCATGATGGACACCTCCAAGGCAACCCATCTACAGTATCGTGTCATTAAATAGTCAGGAAAGACCGAACAATGACAAAGTGTTAAAGGGGAAGACAAAATTTAAGGGGGCTTATCTGTAATTAGGTAAGCTTCCTATTTTATTCGATAGAATTTTAGATGCTATGTTTTATAGAGATTACTTTATATGTTAGAGTTAATAAATTATTTATTTGACTATTAGATTATTTTGCGGAATTAATTAGTTTTGAAAAAGGATTGATTATAAGATGGAAGAACAAATACCAGATAAAAATTTATTTATGATGTGTCGTAAATTGGAAAATGATGCGGTAACTGAACTACCGAAAGACTTATATGTGCGTTATTGTAGAAAAAATGAATTAGATACTTGGAAGGCAATTCATTTTGATACTTCCAAATTAGCAACAGAATACTACGATTTTATGACAGAATATTTTAATCAAGTGTATTTACCAAAAGGAGATTTGTTTTATCATAGTTGTATTTTTGTCTGTAATGAGGACGATAAGCCGATAGGTACTTGTTTTCTTTGGAAAGCGTACAACACAATATGGACTTTACAATGGTTTAAAGTTTTAAAAGGCTATGAGGGAAAAGGAATAGGCAGGGCGTTGCTTTCAGTCGTTATGAAGCGTTTATCTCAATGTGAATATCCAATATTTCTTCATACCCACCCGTCAAGTTATCGAGCTATAAAACTATATTCCGATTTCGGATTTTGTTTATTATCTGATCCTATAATAGGAAACAGGCAAAATGACTTAGACGAATGTTTGCCCATATTGCAGAACTTCATGCCACATTCAGATTTTGAAAAATTAGAGACTGCTCAATCACCTCAATTTTTCTTGAATGCTGTCAGGTGTTCAGATATAGAAGAATTCTAATAGCATATTCCCCAAGGATAGGACTTATTTATTAAAGATGAGTCTAAAAATTAAAAATAAAGTAAACAGTAGAAATAAGTGACTATCACTAAATGAAAGAAACGGCAACTAACCTTAAACAGTTGAGTCTGTCAAATATTTACGGGAGGTATTCTCACCTTTTTATTTTAATTCATTTTTAAGTGCTTTTTAAATTTTTTTTACTTTCTTGAGCTTTTTTCTTTATGGTTTATACTGAGATATTTTCTTTACTCTTTTCTATTCACATTTAATTGCCAAAATTAAATCCATAAAATATAGGTGAAAATACCTAAATCAAAAGGATGTCAACTAAAGGTGGAAAGTTGACATTTTCATAATCCGCTCCAAACCTTTGTGCTTATTGGGTTTGAATCTCTTTATTTCTGTTTTTTAATGTTTTTCTACCCCCCTGTTAGAAACGGGGGGTTAAGGCGTGGCTATCGCCACGCAGGCTTAGCCCAGCACGTCGGCTTTCGCTTCGCACGCCGCCGCACTGGACAGCCTTTATTGGGCTGTTTGGACAATTGCGTTTAAAAATCATGTCCTTTGGGGGCAATTGGTGTGTTGAAATCAAAAATTACACCATCGTTTTTTCTTCAGTAACACATTCTTTGATTTATTGTAAGAAGTCGATTTTGAATATTTTCAAATATCATGCTTTAAAATGAATGAAAAAGCTGAAATGATCTTTCATTCCAGCTTTCCTATTTATTAAAATCCGTGGCACAGTCGTGGCACACTTTATATCAATTTATATGTTTTTATTGTTTTTGATATTTCGTGAAGTCCTTTCATATCAACGATATTGCACCATATTGTATTGGCGAAGTACTGAGTGGGAATAAGACTATAACTTAATTTGAAGTGGGAATGCTGATTTAACAGCATTTGTCCGAAGCTAAAAAGGGCAAAATAAGCTAAAAATAAGATAGTTCCCTGCCAAAAACCCTGCCAAAAAAAAATTTTGGCAGGGAATTTTGTGTTTTCGTTGAATTTTGGCAGGGGAATTTTTTGAATATTCCGGTCACAATTTGGGATTAATTTTTGTATGTTAAAATGATATTAAAGGATTAATTCAAAATCCTTTTTATTCCGCAAACGGGCCAAATAAAGGAGGAGTAAGATTGTTTAAATATATAATTTTTGATGTAGACGGAACTATTTTAGATACGGAAAAATCTATATTAAAGTCACTCCAAAATGTTTTAAAAGAAGAAGGCAAAGATTATGAATTGGAGGATTTAAGATTTGCTTTAGGAATACCAGGGATAGAAACATTAAAAAGGTTAAATGTGACTGATTTGGAACGTGTACATACAATGTGGTCAAAGACTGTACTAGAATATTCCTACGAAGTAAGTGTATTTCAGGATCTAGAAGATATTATAAAGACATTATCAATGAGTTCTGTCAGAACTGGTATTGTGACTTCAAAAACAAAACAAGAGTTAATTGATGAATTTGAACCATTTGGGTTGAGTACATTTTTTGAGTATACGATTTGTGCAAGTGATACCAAAAAACATAAACCACATCCTGAACCTTTATTAGCTTGTTTAGATGGATTAAATGCCAAGCAAGATGAAACAATATACATTGGGGATTCTATATATGATATGCAATGTGCAAAAAGTGCAGGTGTTAAATTTGCACTTGCATTATGGGGTTCTAAAACAACGGAAGGATTTGAATCAGCGGATTATATATTAAATAAGCCTCAAGATATTTTAAATCTAATGTAATATGATGTTCAATAATTGGACGCATTTCTTGAAGAAATATCAGTGCTCGATATTGAACAAAAGGTCGAGATTATTTAATAAAAGCATTTGTTATTGGACTAAAAATTATGGGTCACAACGGGAGAGGGATGAGTTGTTATGAAAGCTGTTATTTTTGACTTTGATGGAACCTTAGCGAACACCTTACCAATTTGTTATTATGCATTTCGGAATGTCTTCAAAGAATTTGACGATAAGGACCTTTCTCCAGAGGAAATTAAAGCAATGTTTGGACCATCAGAAACAGAAATTATTAAAGAAAACCTTACAAACTTAAATAAAGAGAAAGCTATTGAATTGTATTATGAAAGGTATTTAGAGAACCACTCTAACTTGGTCAAACATAATGAGGAAATTGAGGAAATGATAAAACATTTAAGAGATAATGGTATTAAACTAGGGATAGTTACGGGAAAAGCCAGAAGGAGTTTAGATATTTCATTAAAGGCACTTCAAATGGATAATTACTTTGATGTCATAATAACAGGTGACGATGTTATTAACCCAAAACCTCATCCAGAAGGTGTAATCAAGGCATTATCATTATTAGGTGTGGAAAATAATGAGGTTGTATTTATTGGAGATAGCGATGCAGATATTCAAGCAGGAAAAGAAGCAAATGTACATACAGTAGGGGTTCAGTGGTTGCCAGATTACCAAACCGTAGAATTTGAAATAGAACCCGATTATTTTTTTAACAGTGTTAATCAGTTTGTTGATTTTATACAGATATGATTTGCCTACCTTAGATAATGATTTGGCTTTTCGAAAACTTCGTTTCCCGTATAGTAACTAAATTGTTTTCTAAATCAACCTCGTCATCTGTCAATTTACATACTTCACTGGGACGCATTCCCGTAGTCCATAAAAGACCAATCGCAGTCGAGATTGCCTTGCACCTAAGACCGTCAGGTGACAACAATCTCATTGATGCTTTCATCAGCGTAAACAGTTCTTCCTTAGTAAAAATATATGGTGTTGATCTCCCATGGCAATCTCCAAACATCCCTTTGGGTGGCATTTGTGCCAAGGGGTCTAATACACAGATATACTTAGCAAATGTCCTTACTGTCTCCATCCTTCTCGCCATGTACCATCGTGAATATTCTGGTTTGAGGGTGGCCCATTTGAAAGCTAAGTCAATTGTCAAAGAACCTTTATGTCCAATAGATATCGCATATGATGCAAAGCGTCTTAATTCCTGAGATTCAATTTTAATCTGATACCCAAGTGCTCTCTTATAGAAAATATACTCATCTACTTGCCTTGAGATAAGATTATTATTCATAATCCACCTCCGGCCAAACACCAGCAACATCTTGTAATTCAGTGAAATTAATCTTGGTATAAATACTAGTTGTTTCTACAGATTTATGACCTAATATATCCGCTATCATTTTCAAGTCAATGCCGTTATTTATCATATCTTTTGCAGCCGTGTGCCTTAGCATATGAGTACCTGTGAAATTATCTAATCCTGCCCTTACAGCAGCACTCCTAACAGTATAGCGTACTTGGGATGTACCCATTGGTTTTCCTTGTTCACTTTTAAATCTTACAAACAAAAGGCGTTCCTGAGTTTTTGGACGTGAATATAATAAATACTCTTCGATAGCTTTACCGGTAACAACATGTAGTGGCAGAATCCTTTCAGAATAAGTTTTTGTTTCTCTAATGGTTACAGTTCCCTGTAACCAGTCGATGTCGTCCAATGAAAGTCCTGCGACTTCCGAACAACGCAACCCTAAGTCTTTTAAACATCGCGCAATTGCATAATCACGGATACCACTTGTTTTTGTGCAATCATATGAAGAGAAAAGATCATTTATTTCTGATTCGGTAAGATATTTGGGGATACCTGCACGCTTCCATACAGGTGGCGTCATTGGCAATTGCAAGATTTCCTCTAATTTCAAACCGTCCTTGAATTGAAGGAATCTTACGTAACTTCGAATTCGGGTTATTATAGTTTTCTTAGAAGCTGTTGTGAGATGGCTAATTGTATTAGTTAAGTATGTTCTAACATGTTCAATAGTGATTCTTTCAGGTAGGAAGTTCTTTTCTGGAAAGCTACTGTATAAAAATATTTTTACAGTATTGCATTGGGAGGTTATTGTATTCTCACTAAGTTGAGCTACTTCGGTTAAATACATTCGAAATCTATCTATCTCTGATTCAATAGATATATCTATTTTAAAATCAGAGATACTCAATCGCTTAAATATTTGTTCGTCAGTAAGAAAGTAGTAATAAGCATGGAGGGAAGCTTGAATAGTACCTTTTTGGGAAGACAAAGGTATTTTCTGTAAAAATTTTGATATGACTTCTTTTAATTTCTTTTGATCTGTCCGTAGGACAAAATCTACCTCTTCACATTTTAAAAATTCCTTAACTCTTTGGCTGTATCGTTTTACAACGAGACTGGAATAGCCTTTCTTATTAAGAAAAGCTTTAAAATTTGAGATTTGCATTTCCTTGTTCATAAGCATTACTCCTTTTTCTTTTATCTTAGCAAAAGAAATAATGCATAAAAATATTATGTTTCGAAACTTTGATGAACTTATTGATAAAGCATCATTGAACTTAATTTGAGCACATAACCTGATTCAGTACATAATTTCTTTTATGTTCTTAAATACATAAAAGAAAAAACTGGATTTTTAGCAATACTGCCAAGGGAGCTAAGTCCAGCGCAATC
>DAMDKS010000007.1:0-143582 GCA_032085455.1 Oceanobacillus sp. | reverse complement strand
CCTTAAGCAATGCCTCTTCAATATCAGCAAGAGAAACCTCTATTTCATAATAATCTTCTCCAGGCTGATCACCTGCCTTTTCTCCTTCTCCATCGCCTTTTTTAGGACTTCTTGCAATAACATCCCCTACCTGACTTTTCCCATCTCCTTGACCAACATGTTTTGTTTTATCATGGTTGTAACGTATTTTATATTCATCCAAGGAGCGGATGGGGATTTTTACAATATTTTTTCCGTCAGACATAATGATATTTTCTTGACTAATTAAATCAGGCAGATTGTTTTTTATCGCCTCTTTTACCTTCTCAAGATGGCGGTCCTGGTCCTGATTGCCTTTACGATGGAGTGACCAATTTTCTTTAGAAACAATAAAATCCTGGTTAGGCTTTTCCCCCATCCTTTTCCTCCTTATTTTCTTAAGCAAAGATTATTTTAATTATCATATTTATTTAAAATAGAAAATGTGCCCGTTCATTGAATAGCGTGCTTCGTTTTTTTAGAAAAACTAGCGATTTAATAAACTGCCAACGTAACGCAGCAGCTCATTCGCTGACGTAGAATTATAGCCATATTCATCAATTAATCTTGCAATTACTTCATTTACCTTCTTAAGCTGAGCTTCATCAGGAGTTTTTGAAGTAGTTGTAATTTTAACGACATCCTTTAGGTCTGCAAATAATTTTTTCTGAATTGCTTCCCGTAAGCGTTCATGTGAATTATAATCAAATCGTTTTCCCTTCCGAGCATACGCTGACAGCCGAATAAGAATCTCTTCACGGAAAGCCTTCTTCGCATTTTCTGAGATTCCAATTTGTTCCTCAATCGACCGCATTAATTTCTCATCAGGATTCATTTCCTCACCGGTTAATGGGTCATGAAGCTTATTTTTATTACAATACGCTTCAACGTTATCCAAATAATTATCCATTAAAGCCTTTGCTGACTCCTCATAGGAATAAACAAACGCTTTTTGCACTTCATTTTTTGCAATTTCATCGTATTCTTTTCTTGCGACTGCAATATAATTCAAATATTTTTCAGCTTCCTCATCAGAAATGGAGGGGTGCTGATCGAGCCCATCCTTTAAGGAACGTAAAACATCCAGCGCATTGATTGATGGGACTTCCTTGCGAATAATTGCCGACGAGATACGGTTAATGACATAGCGCGGGTCAATACCATCCATCCCTTCGTCCACATGCTCTCTCCGTAATTCATCCATATCAATTTGGTTGTACCCTTCCACATTTTCTCCATCATAGAGACGCATTTTTTTCACAAGGTCAATTCCTTGTTTACTGGACTCTTTTAAACGAGTCAAAATAGAAAAAATCGCTGCAACTCGCAAGGCATGCGGGGCAACATGCACATCAGCTATATCACTTTCTTTTATCATTTTTTCATAAATTCTCTCTTCCTGGCTGACACGCAGATTATACGGAATCGGCATAACAATAATCCGGGAATGCAATGCTTCATTCTTTTTATTTGCAATAAAAGAACGATATTCTGTTTCATTCGAGTGGGCAATAATCATTTCATCTGCTGAGATAAGTGCAAATCTTCCAGCTTTAAAGTTCCCTTCCTGTGTCAGAGACAGCAGATGCCAGAGAAATTTCTCGTCTGATTTTAAAATTTCCTGAAACTCCATCATTCCACGATTTGCTTTATTCAGTTCCCCATCAAAACGATATGCTCGCGGATCTGACTCTGAACCAAACTCCGCAATGGTGGAAAAATCAATACTCCCTGTTAGATCTGCAATATCCTGTGATTTAGGATCTGATGGACTAAAGGTCCCTATTCCTACTCGCTTATCCTCCGAGAAAAATATGCGCTCAATTCGTACATCTTCAATTTTACCGCCATATTCCTTCTCAAGCCGCATCGTATTTAACGGTGATAAGCTGCCTTCAATCCGGATTCCATAGCTTTCATAAAAATCCTTGCGCAGATGCTGAGGAATAAGATGAAGCGGGTCTTCATGCATTGGACAGCCTTTAATCGCATAAACTGCTCCAGAATCCGTACGTGAATATTCTTCCAGTCCACGTTTAAGTAAGTTGACAATCGTTGATTTCCCGCCACTTACTGGACCCATTAATAGTAAAATTCTTTTTTTGACATCTAAGCGTTTCGCAGCCGGATGAAAATACTCTTCAACAAGTCGCTCAATCGCATACTCCAAACCAAAAATATCATTCCCAAAAAAGTGATAGGTCTTCCTGCCGTTTTCTTCTGCAAATCCCTGTTCCTTAATCATATTATATACGCGGGAATGAGCTGACTGCGCTACCTCAGGTCTTTCCTTTAATATTTCTAAATACTCCGCAAAACTGCCTTCCCATCGTAAACTGTTTTCCTCTTCACGATATGCTCGAACTTTATTTAAAATATCCATATATACTCCCTCCATCATAGCAGCGATTTATACATCCTATGCTGGACAGAGATTTAACATTACTTTGATATTCGTAAAGTTAAACTGGAACCGTATGAGTAGCAGACAAAGTACATCTAAATCCTTTTTATTTAATCACGTTAATTATTTCCCAGGGAATAATTTGTCGAAGTATGCTAAAAAAACATGAATCTCAAGCGGAAGAAGGGATTGCAAGCTTCCTTATGTGAAGGTTGAATCTATATAAAAGAAAGAACGCTTAGCATATCATAATCTAAGCGTTCTTTCCTATCGCAAGTATTTAACCTACTTCAATACATTTTCATTATATTCTTCGACCGTGAACATTCCTCCATCAACAACTTCGTACTTCGTTTTTGTTTTTAAAACAATCCAAATTATAACATGATCCTCAGGAGCATCTAAAACAATAAAATGCCATTGATCATGATAGGCTTCATCCAAAATCTCAGTAATATCGGCATTTAATCGATTACGTTTTACTTCGATTGCATTTAAAAGCGAGACTCCCTTGGCATCACGAACCTGCTCTCTTAATTCATTGGCCAGTTCCTCAACTGGATGTGCGTCTAAATAGGAGGTGCTAAGATAACTGGTGATTGCCTCATCATCTTCCATTAAGGCTTGTTTATACATATCCTCCACAATACCCACCGCAGCCGGATTCAAACAACCTGTTAAAATAAAACTTAAAAAAATCAATAAGACACTTACCTTTTTCATATTACGAATGTGCTCCTTAAAAGTCATCCGGATTAGAACCAGTTCGCTCATTTTTATTTAAATCATTTAATTGCTTCATTTCCTCTGCTGATAGTTCAAAATCAAAGATATCGGCATTTTCCTGCATCCGATGTTCTTTTACGGATTTTGGAATTGTTATCACCCCATTTTGCAGATCCCAGCGTAAAACTACTTGTGCTGGTGTTTTATCATGCTGATCCGCAATTTCTTTAATAACCTTATCAGTAACAATTTTTCCTCGCTTCAAAGGAGACCATGCTTGCATTTGAATACCATTTTCCTGACAAAATGCTAGCACATCCCCCTGTGTTAAATGTGGGTGGTATTCAATTTGGTCTACAACTGGTTTTACTTCTGCATCTTTCAGCAGCTCTTCTAAATGATGAACATGGAAGTTACTTACACCAATTGCACGAACCCTGCCGTCCTGATAAACTTTTTCTAAGGCACGCCAAGTATCCTTAAATTTTCCGGATATGGGCCAGTGAATGAGATAAAGATCGAGATATTCCAGCCCCAGCTTTTCCATTGTCGTTTCAAAAGCTTGTAGTGCTTGCTTATAGCCTTGATCGTCATTCCACACTTTTGAAGTGACAAAAATTTCTTCCCGAGAAATCCCTGAGTCTCTAATTGCTCTCCCAACAGCTTCTTCATTATCATAATATGCTGCCGTATCGATTAGGCGATAGCCTAACTTTAACGCTGTACGCACAGCATCATATGTTGTCTCTCCTGCCTCTACTTTAAAAACACCTAGGCCAAAGACTGGAATTTTTACCCCATTATGTAATGTTACTGTATCTTGAAAATGCTTAAACATGTAAGTCCCCCTGCTTCACAATAATCTATCTCTATCTTACCACTGTTCTCTCCCGCAAAACAATATTGAGAAAGCAAAAGCAGAGTTAGACATCGCTACTCTGCTTGATATACATAATGAATATTTTGTAATTCTCTCTTGCATTTGTCTTCTAATCTTAAATACTCTAAGTGTGCGAGTGTTTCCCCGATTGCAAAGCGCATTTCATGAACGGTCAGTTTTCTATTAAACAATAACTCACTTGCTTCATAAACGGTGCGTGGCTTTTGGATAATTTCCAGTGTAGCCTCCAAACGCTCATCATGATGTGCTTTTAGTTCCAATACGCGTTCATGTCCATTATAGAAAGGATCACCATGGGAAGGAATCACTAAATCTACTTCCAATGCCGCTATTTTATCTAAGGATTGGCAGAAGCTTTTTAACGGGTTAGGATCTCCATGAAACCAGTGTGATATATTAGGCGTAATTCTTGGAAGAATATGATCTGTTCCTAGAAGAATACTTTTTTCTCTATTATAAAAAGTAACAAGCCCTTCGGAATGCCCCGGTGTAAAAACAACCTCATATTCTAAGTTTCCCAGTCTTACGTTTTCTCCCTCTTCCAAATAATGATTAATCGTCGGGTATGGTGTAACCAGCGGAATAAACTCTCTCGTATTGTCTATCATTTCTTGTGCTGCTTCGTCTGGGATACCTGATAAACGATAGTTTTTTTCAAGCTGTGTTAATAATTCTTCTTCCCAAGCATACAACCCATTTTCAGCATCAATCTGCGACATGGAAGCGCGTGCACCATACTTTTCCTGAAAACCACCGGCATAGCCGAAATGATCTGGATGATAATGTGTAATAATTAAATCACTTACTCTTTTCCCTTTCAGCTCTTTCTCCCAACGCTTCACTGTTTGCTCATTATGGAGCCCAGTATCAATTACAGTAAATCCATCCTCTCTCTCCGTTAGAAAACAATTGACATGATTCAATCGAAATGGAAGCGGAAGGCGAACAAGCTGTAAACCATATTTTTCTATCAAATTAACACATCCTTATCTTATTTCCCTTGAAAGTCAGGCTTGCGCTTTTCAAAGAAAGCTGCAATTCCTTCTTTATTATCCTGCGATTGCAGCAGCAATGTTTGAATTGAAGTTTCCTGCAGACCGCTTGTTTCATCACTTAATTGATCGATTTGATTTACCAATTGTTTAACAAAACGATTCGCTAACGGTGGTCCATCAACAATAAATTGAGCAAAATCTGCTGCTGCTTCCTGTAAATTACCATCAGCTACCCGATTTACAATCCCCCACCTTGCAGCTTCATCAGCTGAAATGGTCTTCGCTGCAGAAATCCACTCCTTCACTACAGCACTCGGCAACTTTTCACTTAACGCTTTAATCAGTCCAAGGTCTGGAATCAAGCCAATATTTGAGAAACTGCTGACAAACTTTGCCTCTTTATCCGCTACAATAAAATCAGCAGCTAACGCCAGACTAAATCCTGCTCCAGCTGCAAAGCCATGCACGGCTGCTATAACATAGGTATCCATCTGCCGTATTGTCTGCACAATTTCCAATGCCTCTTTCATATAATTCATAATTTCTGCAGCGTTATCAAGTCGATGAAGTGTTTCTAAATCTCCACCCGCAGAAAATCCTTTCCCAGCTCCTGAAAAAATCACAGCTCGAATATCTCTATTCTTATCCGCATCACGCAATGCAGCTAATAAATCATTTACAAGCTCAATGGACAATGCATTGCGTTTTTCTGGACGGTTCATCGTAATATAAGCAATTTTATTCTCTTTTCTTACATCAATCAACGACATTATTCTTCTCCCCCTCGTTAAATATTGGTTTTCTCGATAGATGAAGCAAATTGCTTATATATCTTCTCCTGCGCCTTAGCATATTGCTTCTCCAGCTCTTTCGTAATCTCCTTTACAGATTGGAGCTGCTTAATTGGTCCCACACCTTGCCCTGCTCCCCAAATATCCCGCCAAGCCCGAACATCAGGATTTCCCAGCTCGGAAAAATCAATTTTTCCTTTCTCAGGCAGTGCCGCTGGATCAAGTCCTGAATGAATAATACTCTTTGTTAAATAATTAGCATGAATCCCACTGAAAGCCGGTGTATATGTAATATCCTCAATCGTGGAATCAATGACCATCTGCTGATAATCTGTGGATGCACCACTTTCTTCAGCCACAATGAATTTTGTGCCCATGTAAGCAAAGTCTGCACCTAGTGTTTCCGCTACGACAAGATCCTCTCCTCGCGACATGGTACCTGAGAGTGCTACTGGACCATCAAAGAAAGATCGCACCTCATGCATAAAAGCAATTGGATTCAGTCTTCCACCATGCCCGCCAGCTCCTGCAGCGACAATCACCAAACCATCACTGCCTTTTTCAATTGCCTTCTTCGCAAACTTGATATCAATCACATCACTTAAAACGACACCACCATATTTCTTTACAACTTGAACGACTGGACCTGGATCACCCAGCGAAGTAATCACTAGTGGTGGCTGATGCTTTTCAATCAAAGCAAGATCCTCCTGAAAGCGTTTATTGGATCGATGACTGATAAAGTTTACTCCCCAAGGTGCGGGTTCTTCATTGTTCTTCGTCTTTAATGCATCCAAACCATCTGTAATCTCTGTCATCCAATGATCTAACGCTTCTGTGGTACGTGCATTTAACGCAGGAAAAGTCCCGATTATGCCCGCTTCACAGGCCTCAACTACCATTTTTGGATTGGAAATAAGAAACATTGGTGCTAAAATAACTGGAAGCTTTACTCCCTTTTTCAATTGTATTGTCGCTTGACTCTCCATCTCTTCCTCCCCCTTTTGCTCAACCTCTTAGGTTGAATGAACACTCATTCAATTTTCATTCAAAAATATTCCTTATGAGGAACTTAAAATAAATTGAGTTTATACTAATTCTAAATTTTCTTATTTTTAAAGTCAAGCATTGTATTCCAAAAAATCTTAATCATTGAGCAGAATTCAGTTTAATTTGCTTTTCATAACTGTTTTCAATTAAATGAATCAATCCAGTCATCAAGTCATTATATGGCGTACGAATACCATGTTTTTTGCCATAGGCAGCAATTGCTCCATTGATTACTTCTACTTCTGTTTTTCTTTCATTTAAAATATCGGTTAGCATGGAGGATTGATTTCCGGCAATTTGTTCATGACCGATCACAAGAATCTCTTTCACTGGATCATCATATAAAAGTTCAATGCCTTCCGCTTCAGCTACCGTCTTTGCTTCTTCTATAAGCTTCGTGACAATACTCTCACCAGCCTCTGGAAGAATGACGTCCCCATTTCGCAATTTTGTCACTGCAGTTACACAATTAAAGGCAACATTGATTAACAGCTTGCTCCAGATTACAGACTGCACATTTGAGGTCACTTCCGTTTCAAGACCTGCATTTGTGAGCATATCACTTATTGACAGAGCCCTTTCTTCGTTTATATCATGCATAAATCCAATATTTGTTTTCCCAGTTGCACGGTGGGCGATTTTTCCCTGTCTAAGCACGCTTGCACCACTTCCCGTACCACCAACTCCAAGAATCGCATGGGGAACTACCTTCTGCATCTTTTCAAGATTACCAATACCGTTTTGCAGACTAAGAACAATCGTATCTTCATCAATGATATGTTGTATTTCGGATAAAACTTTCTCTGTAGCAAATGCCTTAACAAGGACAATAATTAAATCATATTCCTTTTCCAGCTCACTTGCTTTATAACTAACAGGGATTGGAATGGTATATTGTTTATTATCTGATGCGGTAAGCTCAATCCCCTGCCTTTCAATCTGTTTAATCACCGCATTTTCCCGATTAAATAACGTGACATCATAGCCTGCCTGTACAAGCTTAGACCCAAATAAACATCCCATCGCCCCAGCACCCAAAATTAATGTCTTCATTTATAATTCTCCCCCTATAAAAAGGGGACAATGGAGTCAGACTGCTACTCCCCAAGTGTCCCGTTTCAATCTTTTAGTTCCAGCATTTTTTGTTTCATTTCTTCTTCCATGCCAAGCATTTCTTTTTCAGCCTGCTGACGTTTTTCACGGCCATCTGCTTGAATATTCATTGTCTCTTCAATCGTTGACATTAATTGCTCCTGTGTTCGTTTTAATGTTTCAATATCCACGAGACCACGTTCATTTTCTCTTGCAGTTTCTACTGTATTTTCTTTTAGTAATTCCGCATTTTTAAGCAATAGATCATTCGTTGTTTGCGAAACAAGCTTTTGTGCTTCTACAGCATTGCGCTGCCGCAATAATGTGAGAGCAATTGCCATTTGGTTTTTCCAGAGCGGAATTGCCGTTAAAATGGATGATTGAATTTTTTCAACGAGTGCTTGATTCGTATTTTGTATTAAACGAATCTGTGGCGCACTCTGCAACGTAATCTGTCTGCTTAACTTTAAATCATGTGTTCGTTTTTCTAATCGATCCGTAAATTGCATGAGATCATTTACTTCCTGCACCATCATTTGATTTTGACTTGCTTCCGCTTTTTCGCGGAGAGCTGGAATGTCTTTTGTGCGCAATTCTTCAATTTTCACTTCACCTGCTGCAATAAAAATATTCAGCGCATCAAAATAATCCTTATTCTTCATAAACAATTGATCAAGAAGCTTATTATCCTTCATCAATTCATCCTTGTTTCGATCAAGCTTTACACCAATCCGCTCAATCTGTGCTCCTGTTTTCTGGTATTTTGACATGATCTCATTTACTGATCCAGAAATACGATTAAAAATTTTGGAAAAAAGTCCTCGTTTAGCAGGGCTTAGATCGTCTGGGTCAACTTGCTCAAGCTTTTTCATTAAATCAGCTAAAATACTACCGATTTCACCGATATCATTATTCTTGACATGTTCAAGCATTCCATGTGAGAAGTCTGTTAATTTAGCTTGTGCCTCTGTTCCATATTGTGAAACACTTTGATGATCATTTGGGTCAATTTGTTTGGCTAACTGTATTGCTTTTTCTCTCTTTTGTTCCGGCAGCATATCAACTAATTTCTTTGGTTTATCTGAGGTTTCTGTAAGTACATCATCAATTGAGTCACTCCCGAAAGGATTTGCTAATAGCTCGTCCATTTCATTTACTTCGTTCTTGTCCTTTTCTTGATTCATTAAATAACCCTCCCACCGGATTTCTTAGGTTTTTTTACCGTGCGTTTTGCCACATCAAGTTCAAAATGAAGTGTATCTACATCATCGTTCAGCATTATTCTTAAATCTTTTTGCACGGTTTGTCCCAGTACAAGAATGGTATGTCTTGATTCTCGCATTGTATCATTCATTTCTCGCGACTTTACTGGCTGAGAAGAAAGATAGGCATACTTTTCTGCAATTTCAACTAGTGAGTCTAAATGCTTATAATAAAAAGTTTCTGCCTGAAAAAATCTCGCTGGTTCCCGTTTCGTATTTGCATATATTTTCTTAACTGTACGAAGTATTTCCATATTTTCTTTCGCATTGCCAAACTGACGGGCATCTAATAACGAACGCTGCAGACGGATAACTTTGCCTTTCGCTTCTTTTAGATTATTTGAGATAAATTTGTATTCCTTTCGCGTTAGTCCATTATCCTTGGCATAACGATGTGCCATAATTCCTTTCAGGGAATAGTATGTTCCCGCTGCACCAATAATAGAATAGAGACTGGCTAGCAGGAAAACTTGACTAAAGGTAAAAAAACTGACGAGCCAAACAATAACCATCACAGTTAAAGCAGCCGTTGAACGCAATATAAACTGAAAAAATGCTTTCATTTTTATCACTCCTATAGGAATTCATTTCCTGTATGACTTCAAACTTAGTCTATCAAACAGCTTAATCGTAGCTTTAATAATCAGTACCGCTTTTTTGGCAACATGCAGATTAAAATGCACCCTGCATCTTCTTAAATACTTATACGACAAAACACTGCAATAAGTTTCATCTAAGTTCTATTTTAACTGACTTACAGTGAAATAACTATTAGAAAGAATTTACTTTTTAATTCCACCTAAACAGAGACCCACCACCACATCTTAAAATAAAATCACTTCTGATAACTTTTATTTTAATTTGGCTGCTTAAGCTCTCCACTGGAGAAGATGTGAAGCAGCAATTTTATCAGTCGTTTTGATCCGTTACGTTTCAACAAGTTTATTGTTGAAATGTAATTATTGCGTTATGATTTATTCAACTTACTATAGATTGGAGTGATAGAAATTGTTAAGAATCGGGATTGATGCTGGAGGAAGTCTGATAAAGCTTGCTTATGAAGAAAAAGGTAATTTACATGTGAAGACCTACAGCTATAATCAAAAAGAAACACTCATCCAATGGCTAAATATGCTTGCACCTGAAGCAACTCTGTTTGGCACTGGCGGAAAATGGCCAGAACTAGCAGGAAAATTAAAACAAAAACAGCAAATCACAGATGAATTTACCTCACTCGTTAATGGAACAAAATTTCTGCTGGAAACGGAAGGAAAATCTGCAAATGAATTTATTCTCACCAGTATTGGCACAGGCACATCGATTTTCCATGTGAAAGAGAATGATTTTGAACGCATTCTTGGCAGCGGCATTGGCGGTGGCACATTTATTGGTTTAGGTACACTCCTTACAAAAACCAATCAGTTTCATGAAATTGTGAAGCTTGCTCAGCAAGGAGATCGCAAAAAAAGTGATTTACTTGTGAAAGATATTTACGACCCTTTTGAAGCCCCATTATTAGATAATTTAACTGCAGCTAATTTTGGGAAAGCCCATCTTAACGAAGAAAAAGCAAAAGCAGATCATGCTGCTTCCTTAATTCAATTAATCGCAGAAGTCATTCTGTCTCTCTCTGGACAGATTGCACACTCGAAAAATATTCCATATATTGTTTTCGCTGGCAGTACACTTCAAGGTAACAAACCACTCCGTGAGAGCATTGTAAGCTTCCAGGACATGCTGCAATTTACAGCAGTATTTTTAGAAAAAGGTGCATACGCCGGAGCGATTGGCGCTCTATATGCTTAACGTTTATTTCTTTCGCATTCTCAGCCTGTCTATTAGAACCATCATTTTTGTCTTCCTCTCTTCTTTAACTTCTGGCAAAGAGTGAATGCTGACAGGCTTCCCCTTCTCCATTTGGAAAAGCAGCCATTGATCTTTTTCCGCAAATTCACCTAATCCTTGAGCAGGCAAAACCAGCTCCACTTCGATTTCTTCAAGTAAAATCACTGCACTATTCCCTTCCATTCGATCAATAACACCGATATATTGACTGTTATTTGTCTGCAAAAAAGATTCTGATGCAGCCGCTAGTGTTAGAAAAAATGTTAATAGCAATTTGATAGATACCACCATATTTGAAACCATCCCTTGATGTTTATTCTTTCAATTATTACAAAGGTACGGATTTATGAATCCATTTCACTTTATTGAAAACCGTGGAAAATATTGTAATGGAAATTCGATTTTACTAACTTAACTTTCACATGAATAAATTACGTTAAAACACCTTATATTATTGTATTTAGAAAGCTTCACACAGCAAACTTGACAACTTCATTTTAAGTGGAATGCTGATCATTTTAATTATGGGTAGCTGCGATTTTAGTTTTGCTGTCTATTTTCCACTGGAGGTCCGCAGTCCGAATACCTCTCGCTTTCCGCTGGCTCACCAGCCGTCCACGTAAAGCGGAGTGTGAACGGGATGTGAGCTTTGATGGAACTTACCCTTAATTAAAGTGAGTGGCAGTTTCTATTGTTCAACATGATAATATGAATGCGATTTTGAGGTTTTCTTGGTGTAAAAGTTGAGTTACTAAGAAAAAATTTAACTTTTTTTCTCGTGAAATAAATATTTAAAAATTGCTGCTAGCCTTTTCTTACATTATTTGATACGCTAAAAGCTGAAATTCCAAGGTTTTGGAGGATATGAAATGAAAAAGTTTCCATTTATTTTAGCTTTATTCATAAGCTTCATCTTAACTGCATGTGGCACTAGCGGTGAAGGAGCTACCTTAGAAAGTACGCCCGAACAATCTAATTCGGCAATTGAAAATACATTGGAGGATACAGCAGAAACCACAGCTGCTGGGGGAGAAGAAAAAGCAAAGCCGACTGATGCAGCAAAAGAGAAGAAACAAACTGCTAAACAGAAAGACTTAGATGAGCTTAAAGTGCATTACATTGATGTAGGACAGGCAGATGCCACTTTACTTCAGTATTCAGAAGGGAAGAAAAAACATAATATTCTCTTTGATACTGGGGATTGGCGCGGAAATGAAGTTGTCCCTTACTTAACAGAAAACAATGTTTCCTTTCTTGATCTTGTTATAGTCAGCCACCCAGATGCAGATCATATTGGCCAGCTCGATAAAGTCATGCATGCTTTTGATGTTGGTGAAGTGTGGATGTCTGGAAATGAAAGCTCCTCGAAAATATTTCAAAAAGCAATTGAAGCAGTGTTAGCAAGTGATGCAGATTATAACGAACCCCGAGCTGGGGAAGGTTATGACATTGGTCCATTAGCAATCGATGTATTATACCCTGACACAATTTCAGGAAAAGCAAACGAAGAATCCATTTCATTATTATTTACATACGGGAGCATCAAATTCCTTTTCACCGGAGATGCAGATCGCAATTCAGAAACCTTTATGAGAAATAACTATAACGTCAAGGCAGATGTACTTCATTTGGGACATCATGGTTCTAAAACATCAAGTGATCCAGCTTTTATTGACGCAGTATCACCAAGTATTGCTGTCTACAGTGCTGGAGAAGGAAACAGCTATGGGCACCCTAGTCCAGAAGTAATTTCAACAATTCAAGAAAGAAATATCGAGCTTTATGGAACAGACAAAGATCATACGATTATTATCACTACAAACGGCACTTCGATAACAGAGAAAGCAGAGTCAGCTCCTATCTCTCAAGAGGAGACTACACCTGAAGCTGGGTGCATTAATATAAATGAAGCGTCGACTGAGGCTGTTCAGGAAATTATTCATATTGGTCCAGAACGGGCAAAGGAACTGATTGCTCTTCGCCCGTACAGCTCAATAGAAGATTTAGAAAACATTAGTGGGATTGGACCAGCACGCATTGCCGATATTAAAGCAGAAGGGAAAGCATGTGTAAAATGAAAGGTATACTAGACCGTTTCGAAGGCGAAAAAGCAGTCATTCTAATTGAAGAAGATCACACAGAAATGATTATTAACAAGAATGAACTGCCTGCAAACAGTAAAGTAGATACGATTTTTAAGATTTCTAAAAGCAACGGGAGCCATCAAATTGATTCTATTGATCTGGCAGCCACAAAACAAGCAAGCCAAAAGTCTTCAGACTTAATGAATAAGCTCCGGTCAAAAAGTAAAGGAAGTAAATTTAAGCGATAGCTGAATTGGCAAGTAAAAATGAGGAGGAACTGGTTACCACGCTCAGGGTAAACATTCCTCCTCTTTAATCATCCCCAAAAATACGGTGTCTGCTGGTAAACATAATAATTGAGCCAATTAGAAAATAAAAGATGTGTATGCGAACGCCAGGTATTCGGTGGTTCCTTTTCCGGATTATCCTCAGGGAAATAATTGATAGGCAAATCAATTTCTCTGCCCTTTTTTAAATCGCGGTAATATTCATCCGCAAGTGTTGTTGCATCATATTCCAGATGACCCGTAATCATGATATTTTTCCTGTCTTTAGAAAGAATGATAAACGGCGATTCTTCCTCCGTTTTCGAAAGTAAAAATAGCTCTGGATGATTTTTTATCACTTCTGTTTCTACTGTCGTATAGCGGGAATGTGGTGCCAAAAAATAATCGTCAAAGCCTTGAACGAGTTTTTCTGTAGGCTCTGCAATACTATGCTTGAAAATACCGAAATATTTTTTATCTAATAAATCTTTATCTACCCCATAATAATGGTAAAGTGCAGCCTGGGCACCCCAGCAAATATGTAAATTTGAAGTGACATTCTCCTTTGCCCAATCCAGTATTTTAGTCAGTTCTTCCCAATAATCGACTTGTTCAAAGTCCAAATGCTCTACAGGAGCTCCTGTAATAATCATGCCATCATAGCGACGATTTTTCACATTAGCAAACGTCGTATAAAAATTATCAAGATGATAATTGCTGACATTTTTTGATTGGTGGGTCGCTGTACGCATAAAGGTTATATTTACCTGGATCGGTGTATTTCCTAATAACCTAAGCAGCTGAAGCTCTGTTTTCTCTTTCTCAGGCATCAAATTTAAAATAAGAATGTTTAGTGGACGAATATCCTGCGTTTGTGCTCGTTCTTCCTCCATAATAAAAATTTTCTCTTTTTGTAAGGTTTCTCTAGCAGGAAGTTCCTTTGGTATATTTATTGGCAATCCGCACTTCTCCCCTCAATAAAATGATAATACAGTCAATTATAATTTTTAAGTTGTCAAACAGCAAGTGGAAAATATAATAGTGAGACAGAGCACGAACCTGTTTTTCCTGTAATGTATGCTTATTATGTTATATAATAAGCATAGCAAGACCAATTTTGTTCAGAGGGGTTTGACTATGAAAAAATTAATGTTGATTTTCTTTACTGTTATGCTTTTTAGTCTAATTGTCCTGGCTGCTTGCGGAAAAAATACAGCAGACAATGATATGGACAAAGAAAATGAAATCGAAAAACAGCAGGATGAAGAAAGTAGTGATGCAGTAGAGAAGAATACTGATAATGAAAGCGATTCTACTCAAGAAAATGAGGCATCCGAGAATGAAGAGAAGCAAACGGATGATTCTAATGCAGAGTCAGACATCGTCTTGGGGAATGAAGCGTTCAGAGTTTTTGAACCTGCACCCAATGCTGCAGTCGGTAATGAATTTACAATACGTGGAGAAGCCAAAGTCTTTGAAGGATCATTTATGTATGAATTTGAAGATGGTCATAATATTTTGGACGAAGGAACGGTTACGGCAAGCAGCGGAGCACCAGACTGGGGTAAATTTGAAATTACAATTCATTTCGATGACGTTGCTTATGACTCTGGAACAGTAATCCTCTATGATGAAAGTCAAAAGGATGGCTCCAGACAAAATGAATTATTTATCCCCGTTACAATTGAAAAATAAGAAATTGAACAAACCGTGTGGGAATAATTCTCCGCGGTTTTTGGCTTTTCTGGAACAATCAGGGATGATCCCCCTGTCTTAGAATATCCGGGTAGTCTGTGAAGATGCCTGTTATTCCAAACCTTTTAAGTTTTTCTATTTCTGCCCTTTCATTTACGGTGAAGACATGCAGAAGCATACCAGCAGCACGGATTCTTTCAGCGAATTCTTTAGTCACAGCCTGATAATTCACACCTATTCCCACAGCATATTGTTTTATATCTCTAATCGCTTTTTCAGTTAATTTAGCCTCACCATCAAATGAAATCAGTTGAATCAACGGCAAAGATGGTTCATGCTCATGAATGTCCTGCAAGCTTGCCTCACTAAATGATTGAATGATTATTTTTCCCTCTTGCACCTTTTCTCCAAGAAAGTCGTATTCATCTAAAATACGAATAAGCTCTTCGGTCATTTCAGGGTAATATTTTGGATGCTTTGTTTCAATATAATAATTTGCTTCATGTCCAAACGTTTCAAATATTTCCTCAAGTGTTGGGATACTTAGCTCAGCAAATACAGGTTCAGCTAATTCAGGATTTGATTGATTAAACCAAGTTCCGGCGTCCAAATCTTTTAGTTCATCCAAAGGGAAGTCACGAACCTCGCCTTCTTCACCTGTTGTCCTGCCCAAATCCATATCATGCATCGCAACTAATCTATCGTCACTGGTCATCTGCAAATCGATTTCAATATAATCTGCTGCAAGCTCTTCCCCTTTTTTATACGCCTCTATCGTATGTTCTGGTGCATAGCCAGAGGCTCCACGATGAGCAATAATTAAAAAACGCTCTGAAGACAACAGAGAAAATTCACCCCTTTCAAACAAGTGAATTGCTTCCTCTTTGTCTATCGTTCTGTCAGCATCTATATCCATAAATAGAAGAATAATAGACCCCGCAATCAGTAAAATTAGCAAAAAGTATTTTTTCATGCAGATTCTCCTAGCTAGAAATCCAGTTAGCTTATCAATATTTCTATTTTAACAGGAAACAGACTGCTTTTTCCACACATTATTCTGCCAAGTTCGCAGATTTGTTAACTTGCTTTCAGCTTTTCATTCGCTTAGAATGAATATGTTCGTCAACCAATATATCAATAATTGAGGTTTTACTTATGAATAAATTACTGCAAAATAAATGGTCTGTTATCTTGCTCGCCGCCTTCTCTTCCATCCTTTTAGGCAGTGCATTTCCAGTATTAAAAGTGAGTTATGTCGAATTTCAAATTGCTCCAGATGATATTATTGCAAAAATAACCTTCGCAGGTTTGCGCTTTTTATTAGCTGGAATAATTGTGCTGGCAATATTATTATTTATAAACCCAAAAAACATTATAGTAACAAGGAGACAATTTACTGTACTGCTTATACTGGGGATTATTCAAACTGCGCTGCAATATTTCTTCTTTTATAATGGTTTAGCAAAGGTCACTGGAATGCAGGGAGCGATTCTCAACTCCTGTGGCACATTTTTCACTGTTATACTTGCGCATTATTTTTATGTAAACGATAGAATGAATTGGAAAAAAGTATTTGGTCTTATCGCAGGGTTTACTGGAGTAATTGTTGCGAACTGGGGACAAGGACTGGAATTAAATTTTACTTTTACCGGTGAAGGATTTATGATTCTTTCCGGCCTGACAAGCGCTGTAGCAACCATTATGGCAAAGGAATTAGCAAAAGGGATCCACCCCTTCGCTGTAACCGGCTGGCAATTCAGTCTCGGAGCTGTTATTTTACTGCTAATTGGAGTGCCTAATCTTGGCGAAAATGCATTGACATTCACACCATTTGGCTGGGTTCTATTCATTTATTCTGCTTTATTATCCTCCGTAGCATTTGCACTCTGGTATTCCTTGTTAAAATATAATGCTGCCGGAGAAATCACAATGTACCGCTTTATCATTCCTGTGTCAGGATCAATATTATCTGCAATCTTTATCCCAGGAGAAAATCTGACCATCACAACAATTATCGCATTAGCACTAGTCGCAATTGGAATCATCATCGTCAATTCAAAAAAAATCGAGAAGTTCAAGGAAGAAAGTAAATGTCCTAATACGAGGGGATAAATGTCATGGTTCAGAAACGCTCCAAGCGCCAAGAGAGGAAATGACGTTGAGCATTTCTGCTGCCATGAAGGATTATCAGGACCGAGGTAATCCTTGAATCTTCTCATTAATGCCAAGATATCCTAGAATCAAAGCACTGTCAAAATTTGATTTTTCAATTTCAACTAAATATTTTGTCGAAAAAGTCATCAATTCATACTATAAATTCAAAAACTGCAAGTATCTTTGTCGTTTTCTTTCGTTTTTGTCATTCAAAAGTCAAAAATACTTCTTTTTTAAGAAAAAGGAACATTTATGGGCTGACGCTGCTGTCCCAAATGCTTCCAGGTTGTGCTAGTCTGATTGCTGATTTTCCTTGTGCTTTTGCACTGGTTAGCAGTTCTTCTAAGTTTCCGTAATGTGGCAGGTGGGTGAGTAATGTTTGTTTCGCATCAGCTCGTGCCGCAAGAATCCCTGCTTCTTTCGCTGTCATATGACCGGACGTTTCTCCATCCATGCCATCATAAAGACTGGATTCGGCAATTAACAAATCTGCTCCTGCTGCAAACTCTACTAATTCCTCTGTAAAACTCGTATCCGAAGTATAAACAATCTGTTTACCCTCACATTCAATTTTCATTCCATAAGTTTCAACTGGGTGCACAGTCTTCATAAATGTAATATAAAATGGACCAATTTCCAGTTTCGAACACATATGGATTGCATAAAAATCATTATATGGTACAGCTGAAATTTCTTTTTCCTTTTCGGAGCTATACGGTCCATAGATGGATAAAGGTTTGTCCACACGGCCAAGCTGGGTGTTTACTAACCTTGAAAACATATAAGCTCCTATATCATTAGAATGATCATAGTGATAATGAGATAAAATAACATCATGAATGTTATTTAAATCTATAAATTCCTGAAGTTTAACCAGAACGCCGCTCCCACAATCAATTAATAAAGAAAAATCATGATGTTCGAGAAGATACCCTGAACAAGGACCATCCTTTTTAGGAAAACCTCCCCACATACCTATCACAGTAAGTTTCATCTAGCATTCTCCTCCTCCTATTTTTGACAATAAAGAACAGAAGATCTTTCCCACTTTTTATCGTTTTGGTTTCATTTTAATTTAATATGGGTATAATAGTTTCCGTGTGTTTTTAATTTACCACTATAAGGAGGAATTATGAAGAAGATATCGAAGGTTTTTTATATAGCCGTGGCAATTGTTGCTGTTATGGTTATATTAGGGGCCGTATTTCCAAATCAATTCGAAATAATAACCAACAATATAAAAACATTTGTTTCCACTAATTTTGGCTGGTATTATATGTTACTTATGTCTGCACTTGTGATTGTCGCTTTATTTTTTGCTTTTAGCCGTTTTGGAAAAATTCGGCTGGGCAAAGATCAGGATCGGCCCGATTTTTCCACGATTACATGGATTGGAATGCTCTTTTCAGCAGGGATGGGTATCGGACTTGTATTTTATGGCACAGCTGAACCACTTTCACACTTTATTTTGCAATCACCTAATGCCCAGCCCGGAACAGATGAAGCATTTAAAGATGCAATGGTCTATTCTTATTTTCACTGGGGGATACATGTGTGGGCGATGTATGGAGTTATCGCACTCGTACTTGCATATTTTCAGTTTAGAAAAGGGGAACCAGGATTAATTTCCGCAACACTTAAGCCACTGTTTGGAGACAAAATGAAAGGGCCGCTTGGTACGTTTATTGATGTCTTAGCTGTATTCGCAACGGTATTCGGAGTTGCAACATCACTTGGCTTCGGTGCTGTGCAAATTAATGGAGGATTATCCCACTTATTTGGAATCAGTGTTGGATTTATACCACAATTAATTATTATTATTATCGTGACATTTCTATTCATGTTGTCTGCATGGTCTGGAATCAGTAAAGGAATTAGATACTTATCCAATACAAATGTTATTTTAGCTGTATTTCTGCTTATTATTATCATTTTAATCGGTCCAACCTTGTTAATCATGAATGTATTTACGGAAACTATTGGACTATATATACAAGATTTCATCCGAATAAGCTTTACTACCGCACCACTTGGAAATGATAATCGCGTTTGGCTAGATTCATGGACCATTTTTTATTGGGCATGGTGGATTTCTTGGGCACCGTTCGTTGGGATGTTTATTGCTCGTGTATCACGCGGCCGGACAATCAAGGAATTTTTACTTGGTGTAATGGCTGTACCAACAGCATTTGTTGCCATTTGGTATGCAGCTTTTGGCACTACTGCAATAAATATTCAAAAGGATGGAATAGACCTTTCTGGTTTTTCTACAGAATTAGTATTGTTTAATATGTTTGACCACTTGCCATTATCGTTTTTCCTATCAGCCTTAGCAGTTCTATTAATTGCATCTTTCTTTATTACATCTGCTGACTCAGCAACTTTTGTTTTAGGTATGCAAACAACTTATGGATCACTTACTCCACCAAATGCTGTAAAAATTATTTGGGGATTAGCACAATCATCAGTGGCACTTATCCTTCTTTATGTCGGAGGTCTTGCTGCATTACAAAACACAGTTATTATAGCAGCATTACCATTCTCCTTTATTATGATATTAATGGTAATTGCACTTTATAAAACATTGAAAAAAGAAATATTATAGTTATAGTCAAAAGCACCACAAAAGCGTATGCTCTGTATTTAATTTCAGAGCATGCAACTATGTGGTGTTTTTTTATGGATTTCCTTCTTGCTCTACACATTTTTAGTTTTATCCCCCTTTATAACGCTGACAGGCTGTCAGAGATTATACTCTTTAAAAACATGAATCTGATGGAGTGAATGTCTCACTTTCAATCATAAATTGTAACCAATTCATTTTCTTATTTCATTTCTTGTTACTCGCCTTTTTTCCAATCAGTTTGTCTCATTTTGTTGTCATAGTTTTCCCTATAGGGGACATATGTATTATAAAAACCCAGACTACTAAACTTAACAAAAGAATGGAGGGAAACTTTGAAGGCGATTACACTATTTTTTGACCGTCTTGTTCAGCGCTTTTTGCCAGATGCATTTTTGTTTGCAATAATTCTAACCGTCTTTGTTTACTTGTTTGGATTATTATTTACAGACCATGGTCCAATAGAAATGATAGCTTTTTGGGGAAACGGTTTCTGGGATCTGCTTGCCTTTGGAATGCAAATGTCACTTGTCGTCGTTACGGGATATATTTTTGCTAACACTCCCATTGTAAAAAGACTTCTTGAAAAAACCAGCAGACTCGCTAAAAATCCGGCACAGGCAGTAATTCTAGTAACATTCGTGGCTCTTATTGCTTGTTTAATAAACTATGGATTTGGACTTGTTGTGGGGGCACTATTTTCCATTCATGTTGCTAAAAAAGTTCCAGCAGTTGACTTCCGTGTACTTATTGCGAGTGCTTATAGTGGAATGCTCGTTTGGCATGGAGGACTTTCAGGATCTGTCCCGCTCACCATAGCGACTCCAGGACATTTTCTTGAGGATTTAATGGGGCAAATTCCAGTCACAGAAACGCTATTTAGTTCTGCGAATCTATTTATCGTTATCACAATGCTGATTACTCTGCCTTTATTTAATCGTTATTTACTAAAAAATGCAGAGGGTTCGAAATTATCGGAGGCGTCTAAACTAGTTATTCCAAAGGAAGAAAACGATACAGCGCACGAATTTTTTAATCCAAAAACCCCGGCAGAAAAATTAGAAAACAGTCAAATTGTTTCACTGACAATTGGAATTTTGGGCTTAGGTTTCATTATTTATCATTTTGTAACAAATGGCTTTGATTTAAATATCAATATCGTTAATTTCGCATTTCTATTTCTAGGTATTATTTTACACCGGACCCCAAAACGCTTCCTTGACACAGTTGGAAATGGAGTTAAAAATGCAGGCGGAATTATTATTCAATTCCCATTTTATGCTGGAATTATGGGAATCATGGTGGAATCTGGACTTTCTGAGCAAATATCTCTTTGGTTCATTTCCTTTGCTACAGAATACACACTTCCTGTCATTTCTTTTATTAGTGCAGGATTTGTAAATATTTTCGTTCCATCTGGTGGAGGTCAATGGGCAGTGCAAGGTCCCATTATGATCCAGGCTGCAATGGAACTGGGTGCAGATCTTTCAAAAACAGCAATGGCAGTTGCTTGGGGCGATGCTTGGACTAATATGATTCAACCTTTTTGGGCACTCCCGGTACTAGCAATTGCCGGCTTAAAAATCCGAGATATCATGGGGTTCTGCGTAATGATACTTTTCTTTAGCTTCATACCAATTACAATCGGTTTTCTTTTATTTTAATAGAGCGGGACATGAGGGCAGACCCAAATGTCCCGCTTTTCATTTAAAAATTGCTTTTTGAGGAAAAGCTGAGACGAGCCAGTTTGGTGCAGCAACGATTTCATTAATTCGTAAGTCCACAGCGAGGCTTCGAGAGCATATAGGGCTTATCTGCACGCATCCATCTCCTATAAGTTCCTTATCCAAGTCATAGCATAATTTCAAATTTTCCAGGGACATTTATGGACAGATTCTCTGTCTAGCTTTTCTAATTTTCTCCATTACGATAAAATACTAGATAAAAGAATAATATTGAAAAGAGGATGCTATGTATTCGGACAATGATTTACTGATTCGCCCAATTAAAGAAGATGATTTGCCCCGTTTATGGGAATTAATTTATAAAGACGATGCACCAGAATGGAAAAAGTGGGATGCACCATATTTCCCGCATAAAGCAATGAGCTATGAAGGTTTTAAGCTTAAAGCAGCAAACTGGATTGATACAGACGATATCTGGACAATTACTGTAAATGGTGAAATCTCTGGCACGGTTTCCTATTACTTTGAAGATACGCAAAATAACTGGCTGGAAATGGGCATTGCTTTGCATGAGGCGAAAAATTGGTCAAAAGGCCTGGGTACACGAGCTCTTCGGTTATGGATGGCTCATATTTTTAATCAATTGCCTGTTGTTCGTGTTGGACTTACAACATGGTCTGGAAATAAGCGAATGATTCGTGTTGCTGAAAAGCTGGGCATGCAAATGGAAGGTCGCATTCGGAAAGTACGGTATTATAACGGGAAATATTATGACTCAATTCGTATGGGAATTTTACGTGAGGAATGGGGCGATACTGTAAAAGGCTGACTGCTAACATGCATGATACTGGTGTAAATATGCAAAAAATTACTGAGTAACAATCGCTGACATGATAAAAATGACGGCCGAAAACCCCGAAAAACAAATCGGCGTTAACGGCCGCAAAGGAAGCATCACCATTGGAAAAGATGCAGACCTTCTTTTAAACGAAAGCTGGAACATTAAACAATATGTGGTGGTGGGGCAAATAGATACTTTAGCTCCTATCCAGCCCCCCCTCCTCTTCTTCTCCTTCCGTTAGCATTTCAAATCCTTCAATTACCGTGTTTTCTTCGAGTTCAATAACAAGGCACAGCTTGCCATCTACACGGATTTGGCGAACATAGCGTAATTCTTGGGGACTTAGCTTAATATCCGCAACCTTGGTTTGAATCTTAATAGATTTAGAGTTATATTTTGGCATGACATTGTTTGCCTTCAGCTCAAAATGCTCATCGTCAATTACCTTCTTAAAAGCGGCTTCAACGTTTTCCGCTTGTACATCTTCAACACCACTCGTCTTTAAAACTGTTTCAACGTCACGATAGTCTAATTTTGGTGTATCCTCAGGATCCGTTTCTTCTATCACCCGCTGGACTTCCTCGTAAACATTTGCAAGTGTTTCCGTTGACAGCTGTTCCCCTGCTATATCCTTCACAATTTCCTCGAAAACAATCTTATCCTCTTCCGCCGTCATAATTTCTTCAGCATTAAGAACGTCCTCAATAAATGCAAAATCAAGTTCCTTCGATTTTCCCGTAGAATAAAGGATATGATTCACATCGGCTGCTCCCTCTGAGAAGCAGGGGAAAAGAAATCCGCTAAGCGGCGAATTCAAATCAATAATCGGATCAACAACAATATTATACTTAAATTCCTTTTCCACATAATCAAATAAAAGTTCTTTCTTCGGATCCTTTGTTGTATTCAACGTACACATGATAAACGAGTGGGAATAAACCTTATCACGATCACTCTCCTCTGTTTCTTCACTAATTGGCTTCACTGTTTTTAAATATTCGCCACGAATAAAGGTCACAACAATATCCTGGTCATACTGTTTCACTGCGAGCATTTTTTCTACAATTTCAAGCATGCGGTTATTCCACTCTTCCGGATCATTGCTTAGCAGTGCCTGATGTAAAATAAGCTGACTGCTGTTTTCTATACCTTGGGCAAATTTCATTTCAAACAACTTTTGATCGAGCTGTCCAGCAAGCGCTTTTTTAAAGTTATCCATGAATAGCTCCTGTTGTTCCTTTTCCAGCATTTCAAATGGTGTACGCACTTGATGATAGATTTCACTCGATTCTTTCATAATATATACATTAAAAATCTCAGTAATTTTGAGTAGATCATTTTCAACCTTCAACTGCCTGCGAAAACTCGCAATATCCTTTTTATTCACTTAAACACTCCTATTTCAGTAAAATTCTCTACTTCTATATTATAGCTGAATTCATGATTGGAATTAAGATAGATGTCAAAATTTTTTCCGGTTATTCAGTGTTTCATTTAATGGACATCCTGTATTATGATAGACTATTCATAGAAGGAAAGGATTTGGTAATTTGTCAATTAGACTTAAACGCATCTATGATGAGCCAGCTCAAAGTGATGGAACCCGTATTCTTGTAGACCGTCTTTGGCCACGCGGGATTTCAAAAGAGAAGGCAAAACTTGATTACTGGCTCAAGGAAATTGGTCCCACAAATGAGCTGCGTAAATCATTCCATAACGGAGAACTATCCTTTTATCATTTTAAGGAAAAGTACCTTGATGAATTGCAATCTGGAGAACAGCTTGAAGCACTTGAGGAATTAAAGAGGCTGGCAAAGAAGGAAAAAAAAATCACATTATTATACGCAGCAAAAAACGAAAAGGAGAATCAGGCTATCATACTTAAAGAAAAAATATAAAGCGGGACAACTGAGTCTGCCTTCAATTGTCCCACTTTTCTATTCTTCATCAACTTCAACGTCTTCATCTTCTATCAGATCAGGTTCTTCGCCTGTTGGCCCTTCTGGTTCATCCTCGAAAAAATCTGGTGGATTGGGCGGAGCTGAAGCATTGTTGCTGATACTGATCTCCACTGTAAATTTCATTGGCACAAATTCATTAAATTTATGCATGTCAACTACTGTTCCCTTTACTTCCGGCGCAGAGACATATTTAGCAATATAATGAATATCGGCACCTTTTGATTGATATTGTTCATAAAACAATCTTGGCAAATCACCTTCTAATTGACCACGAAAATCATGTAAATATGGCTTCCCTTGCGAATAAGTAACTACCACCTGCTTATCATCTTTTTCTGTCAACTTTGTACCTGCCTCAACAGACTGTGAAATAAGCTTACCATATGAAACATCTGCGTTGAATACCTCTTTCACTGTCACGTCTAAATCTGGATAATTCATTGCGGCTTCATCTGCAGTTAATTCTCCAAAGTTAGGAACGACGGTGGCTTTACCTACAGACACAACAACTTCCATCTTATCTCTTTTCGCAATCTTTTCTTCTGGATCTTCACTTTGACTAATAATAAAGCCTTCTTCCACACTGTCAGAGTCTTTCTCTTTATACGTCATATCTATCTCATTGGTCTCTGCCCATTTTTCAACTTCTTCTTTTGCAGATCCTGTAAAGTCAGGTATCGTAATATTCTTTTCGAAAACTTCTTTTCCCTTGGAGTAATAGACGGCGGCACTATCTTTACGTTTGTATGCTGCTTCATCAATGCTACTGTCCTTGATTGTAAGTTTGATAAATTCGCCTGCTTCAATATCATCACTATACTCTGCAACCATCTGTAGGTTCTCTAGCTTATTTTCATCAATCCAGTCCTCTGCTTCCTCTTGACTCATTTCTGAAAAATCAGCAAGCGGAACAGTTTCTTCCGGATCAGCACCTAAACTGCTCGTTAATTGCAGCGTTTTTCCTTTACGTATCTTTTTCCCTGCAGGTACACTCTGCGAAATGACCTGATTTGCATCATATTCGATATTATATACTTGCTCTAACTCGACCTCTACACCTTTTTCCTGCGCCCAGGCACGCGCTTCTGCGACAGGCTTGTCCGCAAAATCTTCTACCTTCACATGAACAGCCATATAGTAAATGAAAAATAGTAAAATACACACGAAGACAGATCCAGATATAATCAGCCACATTCTTAATCTCTTTTTCCTTTGATAATCAAGATCAATCTCGACCTCTTCTACTGCATCCTGTCGCCTGTTGCTTCTATAAGCAGCAGGCGCTGATTCAATGGAAGAAGCAGGCTTAGGGATTGTTTCTTCATCTTCCATAGCAGAAGCCTGTTCTCCCTTTTGCTGTGGTTCTGTTTTTTCCTGATCCTCTGCTTTCCTATCCTTCTCATCTTTTATCTTTTTTTCTTCTTGCTCATTCACGAGATCATCATATTTATCTTTATTGAATTTTGACAAAAAATCACTCATAAGGAGATAGTACACCTTTCCTCAAATGGAAGGTCTGATCAGACTGCATAGCAATTTCATTAGAGTGGGTTACCACAATGACACATTTCTCGTGCTCATGTGCCAACTTTTTAAAGATATCAATGATCTCCTGCTCCATCTCTTCATCCAGGTTTCCTGTAGGCTCATCAGCAAGGATTAATTCCACATTGGTTGCCAATGCGCGGGCAATTGCTACACGCTGCTGCTCTCCACCAGAAAGTTTGTTAACAAAACGATCTGCTTTGCTTTTAACAATACCAATATAGTCCAGTAAATTATAAGCTACTGTTTTTTTATCTTCTGGAATTTCATTTTCTGTAATCGACATCGGTACCAGAACATTTTCCACAGCCGTAAAGGTAGGTATCAAATTATAGCTTTGAAAAATAATCCCTACATTATTACGGCGATACCTTTCGTGGCCAATTTTCCTGATATCCTTCTCGTTAAATAAAACCTCGCCGCTATGCGGGGAGTCCAAAGCGCTGAGTAAAGATAATAAAGTTGTTTTCCCTGAACCAGACTGTCCTAAAATTGTATAAAACTTGCCTTTTTCAAACGAAACAGATGTATCTTTTAAAATATAGCGGCGCTGCTCACCATCTTGATAATAATAATTTAAATCCTTCGCTTCTAATATCATCATTTCACCTCTCTATTACATTAATATTTTCTTTGGATTCAGCCTAACAATGTAGACAAGCGGAATAATCGTTGAAATCAAAATAGTTAATAAACCAATTCCATAGAATGCTAGAATATAGCTTGAATTAAGATTTACCTTATAAGCATCTATCACATCATCTTGTGTTATATTTGCCTGGAATACATCATCATAATACATAAAATCATCATAATATTCATCTTGATCAGCCTTCATCATTGTATCTGACACTTGTTTAGCCAAAAGATTACCGCTGAATAAAGATAAAGTAATACCGATTACTGCAATAACCATTACTTCGATTAATATTTGACCAACTACACGAGTCCGACTTTCTCCTAAGGATAAGTAAATACCCAGTTCACGCTTTCGATCCCTTAAAAATAGTAAAACGACTAAACCAGTTATCAGTACCGTTGCAATAACTGCAACAAGCAAAACATATTTTGCTAGTTTAGACATCGATTCTACCGGCCCAGAAATGCTATCATATTGATCTGTAGCACTGATTACTGTATAGAACTCTGGAAGCAATGGGTTTACTTCTTCCTCAAACGCTTCAATATCTTCCGGGCTATTTAAAACAAATAACGGCTGATAATATTCGAATTCCTCCCCTTCCATTTCTTTCACAAATTCTTCATCTGCTACTTTCAAATATTCTTCCCAATTATATTTCTCTTCACTTGCCACGATTTCATTTGGAACATATATCGTATTTTGATAGTCCATATCCATCCAATCCATCATGTCATTGTTTGAATCTGAATCTGTCTTTGTATCTTCTTTAATTGCCTGCGATTCAAATAAGCCAATCACTTCCAATACCACATCCCGGGAAACAATTAATTCTTCTTCATCTGTTTCCTCATCGTAATCATAGACTGCATTCTCTAATGTAAACGTATCTCCAACAGATAGATTATTTATCTCTGCCAGTTTATTTGAAATAATAGCTACAGAGCTTCCATTTTCAACTTCTTCTTCGGTAAACACACGGCCATCAACTAATTTACCCTTTTCTTCCTCAAAATCAATCACAGGAGCATAATTAATTCCTTTCAGGATAAAATCCATATCGCCCATTACAGCAAAGTCTTCGTCCGTATCTTCCCCTTGATAGCTCTCCATGTTCTGTGATCCCAACATGGTAGACATACTATAATCATAGTATTTTACATAAGAAAGCTCACCAATCTGTTTAAGCAGCTTCACATCGAGATTTTCAAGCTCTAAGTCCATCATTTCCGATTCACTTAACTTATCGTACGCTTCCCAATCGATCTCAACTGTTGCGGCAGTCCCTAATCTTTCTTTAATATTTTTTTCTACACTGCCAGTTGCCTGTTGAATGGAAACTGCTCCAGAAATTAAATTCCCTAAGATAAAAATAACCGCTAATAAAATGAATGTTTTCCCTATTTTTCTTGTAATTCCTAAAAATCCTCGTTTAATAAAGTTCATTACAAACCCCCTCATTATAACTATTTTTAATTTTCACAATTTATCGTATGTACAAGTGATGCTTAACATGTGTCCAAGTGTATGCTTGGATATAATCTCTCCCCCATTCTATCTTTCTCAATATATTTTTTGTAATATAGCTGTATTATATTCGTAATACAGCAGAAATACAATAATTATTTTTAAAAATGCCTAAAATTTATTTCTAGTTACAAAAACGCTATCCCGGATTATGCAAGATAGCGCTTTTGTTTTTGAATTTGTCTGATAGATTGAAAATTGTAATGTAAGATGGCCTTATTATTCACCTTCCACGCATATACTCCCTGTGCATTGTCTATATTTCCTGCAACATCCACCTATGATGAACTTTGTTCTTTTCTTTGAAGAAGTACTGCTACGATGACGATAATTCCTTTGAATGCCTCCCTTAGGAATGGCGGCACCCCAAATAGATTGAGAAGATTGTTCATGACAGCGATAATCAGCATGCCATAAACGGTGCCCAGGATAAAACCGCGGCCACCGAGCATGTTTGTACCTCCAACAACTGCTGCTGCAATAGCATCCATTTCCATACCACGCCCAGCATTGGAAAAGTCCATCGAACCAATTCGGGAAACTTGAATAATTGCAGCAAAGGAAACGAGGAATCCCATTAGCGCATAGACACGAAGCTTTACTTTATTTACATTCACTCCAGAAAGCTTTGCCGCTTTTTCATTCGATCCCACTGCGATAATCTGTCTGCCAAAGGTGGTTCGCTTGGAAACATAATAAAGAATTACAGCGATCATAGCCCAATAAACAATGGGCATAATCATCAAATTTCCTATTTTGAAACTCGATATTTGTAAAAATTCCATAGGAAGTGTTGTGTTATATCCTTGGGTAAAATGCTGTGTCACACTTCGAAAAATCATCATTGCTCCCAGCGTCGCAATAAACGGTGGTACCATCCCTTTTGTTACTGTCACACCTATTAACATACCGAGCAAATACCCAAACAACAACACAAGCACAATGGTTAAAATAATTGCCGGAACCCCAGTAATACCAATAGAGCCAAGGATACCCTGAGCGCCAGTATCAAGCAGATACATTGCAAATGCACCAGTAATCGCTAATGTGGAACCCACTGCTAAATCAATCCCGCCAGTCATAATTACAAATGTCATTCCAAGGGCAACAATTCCAACACCCGCATTATTTCTTAAAATATTAATCCAATTATTCATCCACGCCTGGAACCACTCACCAAACGAATGAAAGTCGAATCCTAATGTTAAAGTTTGCAAAATCACCATAATAATAAGGGCAATTAATATGCTAAAGAGTGGATCATTCGACCAGCGATGTTTAAAGCGTTCGCCAAATGTTCGTTTCTTATTCACTGGGGGCTGTTCATTTTTATTCATTTCAGGTTTCATTTTGCAATACTCCTTTCTCTATATGAGAATCCCCACCTGTAGCCAGATGCATGATTGTTTGCTCTGTCATTTCCTTATCACGGACCCCACCTTGGATAACACCATGAAACATTACAACAGCTCGATCACATAAACGAATGATTTCTTGCGCCTCGCTCGATAAAACAATAATTGCAATATCCTCTTCTGCGAGCTGTAAAATAATATCATAAATATCCTCTTTTGCTCCGACATCGACGCCCTGTGTTGGATTATCTAAAATTAAAACCTTTGGATTTGCCGCTAACCATTTTGCCAGGACAACCTTCTGCTGATTCCCTCCAGAAAGACTAGTAATGTTGTCCGTCAGTTTTCCCATTTTTAAACGCAGGGTATCACGATGCTTTTGGAATAAATTCTTATGTCTTTTTTCATTAATTACTCCGCGCTTTGAAAACATTGGCCATGTAACAATGGATGCATTTTCGAAAATGTCCATATCCTTCAAAATTCCATTTTCCTTCCGATTACGCGGGAGGTATGCAATTCCTTCTTTAATCGCCTGGTATGTAGTTTGAAGCTTTAACTCCTTCCCGTTTAAATAAATTTTCCCGGATATATAAGGAGCTGCACCAAAGACTGCTTGAAATAATTCGCTGCGCCCATCCCCGAGTAAACCTGTAACACCAACAATTTCACCAGAATGAACAGACAAATGAACATCACGAAAAGCCTGTTCATCTGTTAAGCCTTCAATGCGTAAAACTTCTTCACCGATTTCGTCCTCCGTATCATGAGTTCGCCGCAGAGAATCTGTGCGCACATCATAACCAACCATGTAATTTGCCAAATCCTTGGTTGTTACATCATGAACATATCCTTCAGCTACCAGCTTCCCATCTCGAAGCACGATATAGTTATTACAAAAAGCCATCACTTCATTTAATTTATGAGAGATAAAGATAATACCAACATTTTCTTTTCTCAACGTTTCCATCATTTGAAAGACCCTTGCAATTTCTGAATCTGTTAAAGAAGTTGTTGGTTCATCCATAATAATAATTGCTGCATTCATCATGATTGCCCGGCAAATTTCCACAATTTGCTTGTAGGAGGAATCCAGCGTGCCAACCAATCTTCCAGGATCTACCTCTATATTCATCCGCTTGAAAATACTGGCCGTTTCATCATACATTTTTTTCAAATCCAACGCTCCGCTTTGCGTTTTCAATTCACGTCCAAGAAACATATTTTCATAAATTGGCAGATCATTAATCAAATTCAATTCCTGATGGATGAAAGCAATGCCAGCATCTAATGAATCTGCAGGAGTATGGAAATCCACCTCTTTTTCGTCAATCAAAATGGATCCGGCGTCCATTGGAATGACTCCGCCAAGAATATTCATTAGCGTAGATTTCCCAGCACCATTTTCCCCCAGAAGAGCATAAATTTCACCACCTTGAACAGAGAAAGACACATCTTTAATCACATCATTGCTGCCAAATGACTTTCGTATGTTCTTCATTTCGATTTTCATGCAATCACTTCCATGGTTTTAATTTAAAAGCTGAGTAGAAAGAGGGGTTACAGCATGAGCTATAACCCATTTTAGCTAAAATCGTTTAGTAAGGAGATCCTTCATCTAAGAAATCTTCATAGTTCTCTCGGTCAACAACGGTTGTTGGGATAATGACGTCATCCTCCACCGTTTCACCATCTAAGATATTAATCGCAACATCAACAGCATCCTTTACCATGTCGGGACTATATAGTGCAGACTGAATCCAGATTGCTTCATTTTCAGGCATCATTTTAAAATACTCTTGCGAACCACCACCGCCAGTTACTGCTTGAATGTCATCTCTTCCTGCTTCCTCAATTGCCTGTAGCACACCAATTGACGTTTCATCATCGATGGAGAACACGGCATCAATTTGATTCCTGCTCGTTAAGATATCTGCAAAATCTTTCAAACCGTCTTCCCTAGTAAAGGTTGTCGCATACGTATGGATATTCAAATCTGGTGCAATGTCTTCAATTGTATCCAGAAAACCACCTGTTCGCAGTTCTGAAACCGAGCCTGAATCAGGGTTTTCAAGGACAACTACTTCGCCTTCTGTCCCAATCTTATCGACAATGTAATTTGCTCCTTGTACACCCATGTCATAGTTATCGCCTGCTACACGGTACACTCCATCCACATCAATTGCAATATCGAAGTTAACTACTTCAATCCCCTCGTCGAGTGCACGCTGGATTGACACTTCCATTCCTTCCCACTGCGGGAATGCTACAATTGCTTCAGCACCCCAAGTAATTAGATCGTCAAGCTGAGAAGTCATTTCCGAGGCATCACTGCTCGTATGAATTTGATAATCAATTTTCCCTTCATCTTTTAGCTCTTCCGCACGAGTTTCCGCATGATAAGCAACTGCTGCAACCCAGCCGTGTGTCACTGCTGGTGCAAGAATACCCACCTTGTACTTCTTACCAGAATCATCGCCCTTATCACCAGAATCTCCGTTAGAATCATCATTGGAATCGCCACCACAAGCTGCAAGAACAACAACTAGACCCATGACAAGTAAAACCAACAGCTTCTTTACATTCTTCATTTTGTTACCCCCTAATTTTTTGTGAAATCTATTTGGTAAAAATTTAAAACCACTGGTTAATCTAAAAATTGGACACTGCCTGTCTTCAGCGATTGTTCAATTGCCTCAAGCAATTGGATAATATATAAAACATCATCTAATGGAATAAGCAGATTTTCTTGCTCGTTTTCAATACATTTTAAAAAGTAACCAAGTTCATTTTGAAAAGCATCTGTTTCCTCTACAGCAACCTTCTTTTGATTTTCCCCTTCGTATAAAATGAGATTGGAATCATTCACTTGCTCAATATTTTCGCCTGCTTTTAGCTGGAATTCACATGTCTCATCCTGCGCTTGGGCTCGGAAGGACATCGTAAATGGGTATGCGGCTGGCATCATATGAGAGGCTTCAATAAATGCTTTTTCCCCATTTTTAAAACAAAGCGTTGTAAGCAAATGATTCCATGCTCCGTGCTCATTTTGTGTTCCGACAGCATATACACTTTCTGCCTCTCCAAGCAAGTAACAGGTAAAATCAATATCATGAATATGCAGATCAAATAATGCGCCCCCGCTTTTTTCCGGGTATTGAAACCATTCACTCCATGTTGGCGCCTGACCAAGCCGTTTTGCATGGATAATTTCCAGATCCTGCTTCATATGCCTGCTCCATTTTCTTATCTCCTGATAAGCTGGCCAAAAGCGAAGTACATGACCTGCAAACAAACGTACACCTGCCTTTTCAATAGCCGTTCTTATACGCTTTACGGCTTTAGAAGAGAGCGCCAATGGCTTTTCACAAATAATATGCTTTCCTGCTTGTGCTGCCTTTATGATATACGCTTCATGCAGAAAAGTAGGTAAACAAATATCAACTACATCAATTACTGGATTATTCAATAACGCATCATAATCAGCGGTAACTTTCCCCTGATACGATGGGAAGTCAGCCAATTCCCCGCTCTGTGTACAAATCTCAAGGACCTCTGCATTAGGAAGGGCTTGATATGCTTCCAAATGTGTTTTTCCAATAAAACCTGCCCCGACTAATCCTATATTTACCATCACTTTTCACCTGCCATCCAGCAGCTGCTTTAAATAATCATAAGAAGCTTGAACTGCTTCATTCACTTCAGCTAGATTACCAGGACCTGCCGGGGTAAATTCGATTTCCACACTGATTGGTCCAGTAAAATTTCTTTTTTTAAGCGTTTGAAAAATCTTTTTAAAATCGATATCCCCTTTACCAATCGCTGGAAAATTCCATTCCTTATTTTCACCTAGCTTATCCTTTAGGTGGATAAAAGCTACTTCATCGATAGAGTGTTCTAAATCCTCATATGGCAAAGTATTTCCGTAAAAGATAACATTTCCAGTATCATAATTTATTTTTATTTGATGATCGAAATGGGCCGTAAGCTTCTGCAAATCTGCCCCAGTTGCATAATTATTCCCATGTGTTTCAATTGCAAGTGTTTTTCCTAATCGGTTGCATTTCTCAAGGACAGGGGCGAGATTTTTTACGAGCTGCATCTCATTCTCAATAATATCTGCATCATCATGGGCATCCCCTGTTGCGGTAATGATATAATCACAATGAAAAAACGCTGTCAGTTCAATACTCTTTAGGAGATCGGCAATTCCCTCTGCTGTCATTACATTGCTGTGCGCGCCAATCCCAACTGGCGTCATTCCATATTGCTTTAGTAACGCCTTGATATCATTCAGTTCTGTCTCTGACATCGTGGCAAGCACATGTGGTGTATGCTCCACAGCAGCTAGTTCAATTTGTGTAAAACCTGCGCTGCTCGCACCTTTTACTGCTTCTTCCAAGGTAAAGCCAGAATATGTGTTTGAATTGATTGCAAGCTGGTTAAACATAGCATCCCTCCTATCAGATTTTTGTAACCCCTTACATTTATGTGAGAATTTATGATGACGCTAAAATCTTCTCCGCTACTTTTAGCGAAGCAATTGCTTCATCACTTGTCACAGGTGGTTTTCTGTCATGGACAATACAGTCAATAAACGCATCAATCACACCCGTAGATGTCTGGTTATCATTTGTTTGAATTTGTTCGAGTTCATATTTCGTCCGTGAACCATCTTTATTTTCGATGATTAGCTGTGCTTCGCTATCGTGATAAATTTTAATGATTCCCTCCCGGCAGTAAATTGTTGTCGAATTATCTTCTGCACCATAATAAGTCCAGGAAAATGAAGCAGTTCCTAATCTGCCTTTTTTCGTTTTTAAAATACAAACGGCATTATCAGCTACTTCAATTGGTCTGCCGTACTCATCAACTTTATCTAGCGCCCCGTGAAAAGCATATACATCTTGAATTTCATCAGCTAATAAATAATGGATTAAATCAATTTTATGAATCCCTAAGTCACTGATTACACCAGCATAGGAGCGTTGCCTTTTAAAAAACCAGGTAGCATTTGATTTTGTAATGCCCCAGCTTTCCGGACCATTGTGGCCAAAAATTGTGCGAAAACTTAAGACTTCACCAAGCTCTTTATTCGTGATTATTTCCTTGGCCTTTTGATGTGCCTTCGTAAATCGCTGGTTATGATCAATCATGAGCTTCTTCCCTGATTTGTGTTCCGCTTCAAGGATTTCTTCAGCATGCTTCAGACAATTAGCAATTGGCTTTTCGCAAAGCACATGCTTCCCGCTTAATAATGCTTTTGGAGTGTTTATATGATGTGCATCGTTTGATGAACAATCACTAATCACTGTAATCGCTGGATTTGCGAGTAAATCTTCTATTTTCTCTACTGCATAACCACCGAATTCCGCAGCAAGACGTTCGGCCCGCTCCACATTTCGGTCATAAAAATAAATATCTTTGACATAGACATTTGCTTTATATTCTGGCGCGTGGCGAAATCTGGTAATCGACCCACAGCCTATAATTCCAACATTTATTTCCATCATGCACACCTCCTTTTTAAAAATAATATATTATCCAAAAGTAGACTCACGGATGATTAATTGATGTTCCAGTATGACACTGTCTACTTTTTCTCGCTGCATGCGCTTGATTAACATCTCGGCAGCTATTACACCCATCTGGTACATTGGCTGGGAAATCGTTGAAAGTGTTGGGTTGGTCATTGTCGAAAAACTGATATTATCAAAGCCAAAGATGGCAATTGGGTCAGCATCCTGGTCATGATAGACATTCAACGCCTTCATAGCTCCGATTGCCAATGTATCTGATACTGCAAATACAGCTGTAGGCTTCTCTTCTAATTGCAGTAACAGACGCATTGCCTTCGTCCCACTTTGAAATTCTAAATCCTGTGTATGGTAGATCCACTCCTCCTGAAGCGGCAAATTATTTTCTTTTAACGCACGTTCATAGCCTGCTTGGCGCTGTCTTGCATAAAGAAATCTTTTATCTGAATTAATTAGAGCGATTTTTTTATTTCCAATTGTAATTAAATGTTTCACAGCTTCATAGGCTGCAAGCTCGCTGTCAATAGATACATAGGGAATCGTTCCTCCCTGTTCATACTCACTGCAGAAGATGACAGGATGTGTTTCGGCAAGCTGATTTAATTTATCGATATTAATGGTTGGATCCATGGAAATCATGCCATCTGCAATTTTATTTTTCAGCATATTAAGATAGATATTTTCCCTTTCTAACTTTGAATTTGTTTCGCAAAGTAAGATATTATAATGATTCGCAATTCCTGTATCCTGAATTCCTTTAATGATGTCACTGTAAAAGGGATTCGAGGTGCTAGGTAATAAAACAAGCATAAGACGGCTTTCCGAGGTTCGAAGATTTCTGCCAAGCATACTGGGCTGATAGTTTAAAGCTTTAATCGCTGATTCAACCTTAAGCCTTGTTTTTTCAGTAACTGTACCCGCTTTATTCAGCACCCTTGAAACAGTTGCCACGGAAACTCCTGCTTCTTTTGCAATATCTTGAATAGTAGCCACGACAATCCCAACTTTCACTAAATTTTCTGTTATGTAATCGATTACATTTTATTCTATAGAGAAAGAGTGCATTTGTCAATACTCGAATTTTAAGAGACAATCAGATGCTCCGCTTGAGACTTCTTAATTGGAAAGGGGGCTTCTCTTCTATTCTAGATACCAAGTTCTTATACTTCCAAAAGGGGACGGGGCTCTATATAGAGAACTGCTAAGCTTGGTTCTGTGCTGAAGCATACCCTGCCAAAAAGCTCTGCTATAGCTTTATCCCTGCAGCCATGCGCAGGAACTTAGGCATTCATAGTAATACTCAGCTCACAAATACACACTACAACAAAAATCATCACAAGAATCATTAAAAACTCTATTGATTCTTGTGATGACTTATTAATGCGGGAGTTTACCTCTGTTCCACTAAAAGCTCTACAGCCTTTTCTATATCTGCTTCATGGTTTAATTCGTTTAATGCTTCTCCAATTAAACGCACTGCTCTTTCCAGGTCTTGCTCGGTTGTGTTCCCCATGTGTCCAATGCGGAAGGCTTTTCCTGCTAAATGAGCAAGTGCACCTGCTACTACAACTCCCTTTGCTGCGAGTTTGGAGCGAAAGGCAGCATCATCCACGTTTTCAGGATACAGGAAGCATGTAAGAGTTGCTGCTGCAACCTCGGCATCAGCTAGCGGCGTCATGCCATAAGAAGAAATGGCTGCGCGAATCCCTTGAGAATATGCTTGGTGACGTTTATAACGCTTTTCCAGACCTTCTTTATGTACGAGCTCAATTGCATGATTAAAACCGTAGATTAAATTGACTGGAGGCGTAGCAAAGTATTTTGACGGATCCTCCATAATTGGCAGCCAGTTATAAATATCTGCATAATATGCCGGCACCTGACCAAGCTCTCTCCGTACCCTCATTGCCGTTTGATTAAAGGCGATAATTGCTAATCCGGGCGGAACACCAAATGCTTTTTGGGAACCAGTTAAGACAATGTCTATTTTATTAGCCTTGTCGCCATAGGCTTTACTCATATCCTCTTCCATCGCTGCTGTCGCACAAACGCCATCAACGATGACGAGTGCATCATGTTTTTTAATAACAGGCACTAATTCATCCAGGTCTGCTGCCACACCTGTTGATGTATCCGCATGGGTTATCGTTACTGCTTTATACGTGTTCGTTGCTAACTTTTTCTCAACCTCTGCTACGGAAACCCGTTTCCCCCATTCTGCCTGAAGCACATCCATTTCTATGCCAAATGCAGCTCCCAATTTAATGAAGCGATCACCAAAGAAACCATGGCTTATAATTAGTATTTTCTCACCTCGGGCAACTGTATTGACAAGCGCCATTTCCATTGCAAGTGTACCCGATCCAGCAACAAGGAAAACCTCTCCATCTGTCTTAAAAAATTCCTTTGTTCGTTCAATCGCATTTTTAAAGATTTTCGCAAAGCGCGGGTCTGTATGATTCATGGTTGGCTGACTAATCGCTTCTTGGATGGAATCAATTACCGGTGTTGGACCAGGGACTAATAATAATTCTTTCTCACTCATAAAAATACCTCCTCCAATTAATCATAATAGTAAAACTAATTATATCATTAAAAACAAAAAAATGGGACAGCTGGTGTTTGCCATACTGTCCCACGGATATATTACCACCTTATTCAAAACCCCCGATGGAAAGGTATTTTGTTTCGAGATAGGGTTCGATGCCTTCGATTCCGCCTTCGCGTCCGATTCCACTTTCCTTCATCCCGCCAAATGGTGCATGTGCTGCGGAAGGGGCACCATCATTCCAGCCAACCACGCCAAAATTAAGATGCTCATGCAAGTAATTTCCAATACGATAATCATTTGTGAAAAAATATGCCGCTAAGCCGAATGGTGTATTATTCGCGATTTCAACTGCTTCTTCAATTGAGTCGAATACGGTGATTGGCAGAACTGGCCCAAAAGTTTCTTGCTGCATAATTACCATGTCACTTGTAACATTTTTCAATACAGTAGGGTGGACAAAATAATAGCCTTTGTCATCATCTTTATTGAATTCATTTCCTAAAAGCACCTCCGCACCGTTTTCAATTGCATCATCAATTTGACTGACCACTTTCTTAAAGCCATCTCCGTTAATAACAGGTCCGATATCCGTGCCCGCAGCTAATCCATTACCAACCTTTAATTTTGCTGCTTCTTTTACAAGTTTTTCAGCAAATGCATCGACAACTTCTTTGGCAACAAGCACGCGGTTTGCACAAATACAAGTTTGCCCGGCATTACGGAATTTAGACGCAATCGTTTGGGCGACTGCATAATCTAAATCCGCATCTTTTGCAATGATTAAAGGGGCATGTCCTCCTAACTCCATCGATACATGCTTTACGGTATCCGCACTCTCCTGAATTAATTTTTTCCCAACTGGTGTCGATCCAGTAAAAGTAATTTTGCGTATGAGTGGGCTTGCGGTAAAAATTTCTCCTGCTTTACGTCCTGACGCATTGACGTATTGTACTGCATCCTCGGGAATGCCTGCTTCATATGCTAATTCAATAAACTTTATCGTCGTTAATGGTGTTTCAACTGCTGGTTTAACAATGAACGTGCAGCCTGCAGCAAGTGCCGGCGCAGCCTTCCTTGTCATCATTGCTGCAGGGAAATTCCATGGTGTTATTGCAGCAACAACACCAACAGGCTGACGCGTTACGAGAATTCGCTTCGATTCTATGTTTGCAGGTATTGTACGCCCATAAATCCGTTTTGCTTCCTCAGCAAACCAATCAATATAGCTGGTTGCATAATCGACTTCACCGAGTGATTCTTTGATCGGCTTTCCACTCTCTAATGTCATGACACGAGCAATGTCTTCCTTTTGCTCCTGGATTTTAGCGGACCAATTTTGCAGTAACATTGCCCGTTTGTGTGCATTGACTTTCTTCCAGCTATGAAAACCAGCAGCAACCTTCTCAATTCTTGCCTCGATTTCTTCAGTAGTGTGTGCCTCCAACTCCTCAACTAGCTCTCCAGTAGCAGGATTTGTTACTTTAATCTTATCTGCCATTTCTATTCTCCTCCTCCATTAGTTGTCCTGCTGTGTTTTGAAACGCTTGCCCTAGTATGGTTAAACCTTTTTCAAGTTCTTCGTCTGTGATAACGAGAGGTGCCAGGAAACGAATTATATTCCCATTAAGACCAGCAGATAGCAATAACAAGCCATTCGTATTGGCGTATTGCACAATCTCTGCTGCCTTTTGTTTATCTGGCGTTTTTATGCTTTGATTATGGACAATTTCAACAGCAACCATCGAACCTAATCTGCGAATTTCTCCTACAAAACTATATCTTCCCTGTAATTCCTTCAATTTAACTTCCATTTTTTCGCCAATTACTTCAGATTTCTCAACTAGATTCTCTTCTTCTATAATATCAATAACAGCTAAAGCTGCAACACAAGCAACTGGATTTCCAGCATAGGTTCCACCTAGTTCACCTGGATTGGCAACGTTCATGATTTCCTTTCTGCCCACTACACCACTTAATGGGAAACCAGCGGCAAGAGACTTAGAGACGGTTACCAAATCAGCTGCAACATCAAAGTGTTCCATCGCAAACAGCTTGCCTGTCCTGCCAAATCCAGTTTGAATTTCGTCTGCTATAAATAGGATTTCATTTTTTGTACAAAAGTCCCGTACAAATGCTACAAATCGTTTCGGCGGGATAACAAATCCACCTTCTCCTTGCACTGGTTCCATTACAATACAGGCTACTGTCTCCGGATCTACCGCTGAAACAAAGAACTCTTGAAACTTAGCAATGATATCATCTACATATTCCTCATCAGTGAAAGCATCTGGCTTTTGATAAAGGTACGGGTATGGGGCTTGATAGATTTCAGGTGCAAACGGTCCAAAGCCAAATTTATAAGGTTTTACCTTGCTTGTCATTCCCATTGTCAGGTTTGTTCTGCCATGGAACCCTCTCTCAAAAGCAACTACAGCTTGTCTGCCAGTATATCGCCGGGCAATTTTCACAGCATTTTCTACTGCCTCTGCTCCTGAATTAAATAGAATCGCCTGCTTATCGAAATCCCCTGGTGTCATCTTGCATAGTTTCTCTGCTAGTTTAATATATCCTTCATACATCATGACATTAAAGCCCGGGTGCAAAAATTTATCAACCTGCTCTTTCACAGCCTCAGTTACCTTGGGATGAGTATGTCCAACATTTAAAGTGCCAATTGCTCCTGCAAAGTCAATCCATTCCTTACCTTCCAAATCAATAATGGTGGCGCCTTTTGCATACTTTGCAATATTAAGGCTGCCATTACTAACTCCTTTAGGAATATACTTTTTCCGTTTTTCCTGTAGCTCCATTGTATAAGTAATTGATTGATTCATATTGCCAATCCTCCTTAAACTTCAAATATATAGATAAGTATGATAACTAACTGGTATAATGAAAAGGACCAGACGATAGATTTTTTTGGAACCAGTCAGGGGGGATTCTATGATATATTTTCGAATTGAAAAAAGCGGAAATACCAAGTATATTTACAAGCAAATCTATGAAAACTTAAAAACTCTGATTCTTGAACATCGAATTGCCAAGGGAGAAAAACTGCCTTCAAAAAGAGCATTTGCTGCTGACCTCGGAGTAAGTCTTAATTCCGTTACAAATGCATATGAACAGCTGCTTGCAGAAGGATATATTTATACAATCGAAAGGAAAGGATATTTTGTAGAAAATATAACAGATTTTGCTGAGCAAAGGCAGCAGCATACAAAATTTCCGAGTAATTTAAGAGAATCTGATGAGAATAAGGATGGCTGGATCTCACTATCACATATTACAACAAATGTTTCGATGTTTCCCTTTCAGGAATGGATGAAATGCCAGCAGGAGGCAATCCAAAATCATAAAAAAGAGCTAGCAGAAATAAGTCATCCACAAGGACCGCTTATGATTAGAAAAACGATAGCGAATATGATTGCTTTTACTAGGGGAGTCATTTGTGAACCAGAGCAAATTGTTATTGGCTCTGGTACACAGCCGCTTATTAGTCAGCTCATGGATTTAGAGCCTGAATTTTCTAATGCTGCAGTAGAAAATCCAGGCTATTCGCGCATTTATCGACTGTTAAAAAGTAAAGATCTGCACGTAACACCCCTTCCGTTGGATACTCAAGGGGTGGATATAAACAAATTAAATAAGGCTAACCCTAATTATTTATTTATCACACCCTCCCATCAGTTCCCAACAGGAAAAATCATGCCGATTTCAAGAAGAATTGAATTATTAAATTGGTCTCTCGCCGCAAGTAATCGTTATATTGTTGAGGATGATTATGATAGTGAATTCAAGTATGACACAGATAATATCCCATCATTGCATAGTTTAGACCATAATCATCGGGTTATTTATATTGGTACCTTTTCTAAAACCCTTCTGCCAAGTTTTCGAATTACCTATATGGTTCTGCCTCCAGATTTACTTAAAAAATACCGGGAAAAATATATCGACTGGATTCAAGGCAGTAACTCATTACAGCTTTTTACACTGCTTTATTTCATCAAAAATGGCAATTACAAAAAGCATATTCGAAAAATGAATAAACATTATGAAGAAAAACGAAAACTGCTCCTGCAAGCACTAAAGAAGAAATTTAATAATAAAATTATTATTCTAGATATCCCAGCAGGTCTACATTTTCTAGCAAAGTTTGCTGCAAATAAAACCTATGAAGAAGTAAAAAAAGCTGCAAAACAGGAAAAGATTGAACTTTATACGATTGAACGATTCCTGCTAAACGAAGACAAGCCGCACGCAGAAGAAATTCAGCTTGTCATCGGCTTTGCCAATCTTAATTTTGAGGAGATTGGAGAAGCCGTGGAGAAATTATATCGCGTTCTTTATTTGTAGCTGGAATAATCAAAGTCAGTACTTACCCCGGCTCTCCACTGGGGTAGGCTCTTTTTTCGAGTTGGTCTCCAATCCATGTTTCACCGTCCTCCCAATGTTCCTTCTTCCAAATGGGGACGATTTGCTTGATTCGTTCGATGATATATTCATTGGCTTCATAAGCAGCTTTGCGATGGGGGGATGACACAGCAATGACAACTGCGGCATCTGATATATCTAAACGGCCAATTCGATGTGTAACCGCAATAACTGTTTCTGGCCATTTTTCCTTTACTTCTTCACCAATTTCCGAAAGTTTCTTTATAGCCATAGGTATATATGCTTGATATTCGAGATAAAGCGTTTTTCTGCCGTGCGTCCATTCACGGACAGTTCCGATAAAGGTTGTAATTGCACCAGCTTCTCTTCGGGTCACTTTTGCAATTATTGCTTCCACATCGATTGGTTCTTCAATGATTTGAAACATTTTTTCACTCACCGCTCTATCTCCTCTCGTATAGAATCACAACCTAACCAAGCTGCACTTCCATTTTGATCCTCCAGGAAAATAGCGCTAACCTTCATTCCCTCTTCATAAGCCGCTTCTCCACCTGGAAGCATAATCAGAATATCTGCATCCGCAAGTGACGTTACAATATTGGGCTTATCTAAACCAACCGGCATGGCAATACCTTTTCCATCCTCATAAAGCAAGCTTCCACGTACAAAACGGTCAAAAGTATTCGGTCGTGTAAATGATGCCCCAAGTTGAACGACTTCCGATCGTAAATAAGGGCGCTTTTCATGTAAAAGTGTCCGGATGACGGGACGAGCAAATAATTCAAAACCAACATAACAGGAAGATGGATTGCCTGAAAGACCAAAAAATAGCTTCTCACCGACTGCTGCCACAGTTGTGACACTGCCCGGACGCATACGAATTTTATTAAACAGCACTTCCGCCTGTAATTTTTCCAAAATGGCTGGTATATAATCATAGTCTCCTACAGATACGCCACCTGTTGTCAGCAAAATATCAACTTTCTCTAAAGCTTCTGCAATCTGGGTATAGCAAAGGGTAAAGTCATCCTCTAATTGCCCCAGCAAAACCGGAACACCCCCTGCTCTTTCAATTTGTCCAATGAGCATATATGAATTACTATCCCTTATTTTCCCACGCTCCAGCGGTGCATCGACAGGTAATAATTCACTTCCTGTGGAAATAATTCCAACCTTAGGCTTTCTAATGACTGGAACATCCTTATAACCGAATGTTGCCAGTAATGCCATGATTCCGGGATTAATATATGTGCCTCTTTCAACTAAAACCTCAGCATACTTCGTGTCTTCTCCAGTTTGCGTAATATTCTCCAAATGCTTCAACTGTTTCTCTAACTGAATATACTTTTCTCCGGCAATAGAAAGTTCTTCTGCATGCTCCAGCATCATAACCGCGTCACAGCCCGCAGGAATTTCCGCTCCTGTCATAATTCTTACCGCTTCTTTTTCCTGTACAACCCCATCATACACGCTTCCAGCACCAATCTCGCCAATTACTTTCAACTGAACAGGCTGTGCGCTCTCGACTTGCACTGTATCCTTAGACCGAATTGCAAACCCGTCATATGGAGAGCGATCAAATGCAGGAATAGGATGATCAGCAATTAAATCCTCAGCAAGAAAATTCCTGAGACTTTTTTCAATGGGAACAGTCAATTTCAAACCAGTATGTGTGTAACACATCACTCGCCGAATGGCCTCTTTAACTGATATAGGTGTCCGAATCTCTACCATAAGTCTATCTCCTTATCCAACAAGTTGATAATAAATTTTTTTCGCCTTCTCCAATGAATCTGTGCCATGGATAAATGCCCGGCCATCCCGAAAAATAACAACTCGATAGGGAGCATAATCAAGAGAAAGCAGGAAGTCATTTACATTCACTTTTCCCAGCCTTCCTAGCTGCTCAGCTAAGTTTTGCAGCACAACTTCACGATTTGAACGGATTTGTACTGTATTTCTGCCACAAAGCACTTCTGTCTTTGTTTGTGACTCATAGCTTAAATAAGGGTAGGTAGGCAATGTCCCACATGTAGGACAGGATGCTTTTTTCGCACGTTCAACATTAATTTGCTGATAGCTATTCGTCCATAGGTCAAACATGACAAGCTTTGTTCTTAATGCAGATTCATCTTCAATTAAAATTTTTAAAGCTTCTGCAGTTTGATGCGCAACAACCATTTGCACAGCAGGGGCAATAATACCTGCTGAATCACAGGTGGCACCAGACATGCTTGTCGTATTTAATAAACAATAAAGACAAGGCGTTTCCCCCGGAAACACAGTATAGCTCATTCCCGTGCTTCCAACACAGGAACCAAATATCCATGGGATATGATATTTATGGATTAAATCATTCATAATAAAACGAATATCAAAGTTATCCGTTGCATCAATTAACAAATCAACATCACCGAGTAATGGAGCTAGTGAATTTCCTGTCACATCCATCATCAGTGCCTCAATTTCAACATTGGAGTTTATATCCCCAAGCTTTTCCTTTGCAGCAACTACCTTAGGAATCTGCTCATCTGCATCAGATTCATTAAAAAGCTGCTGCCGCTGCAAATTCGTATACTCTACATAATCTCTGTCAATAATTGTCAACTTCCCGACCCCAGCACGTACAAGGTTATCCGCATTAGCCGTTCCCAAAGCACCACAACCAAGAATCATAACATGCTTTTCACTGATTTTCTTTTGACCTGATTCACCAATTGGTTTAAATAGAGATTGCCTTGCATATCTATCATTCATTGAATCTTGTCCTTTCTGCTTTTCAATTATCCACCAATATAGGACATTTCAATTTTTTTCTTATTTTTTGCTGATGCTTCTGTTCGTTCATCTGAATAACGATCGACGCGTTTATTCCATATTCCAGCAATTGTTTCTCTGATTTTCATATCATCTGTTTCTGAACGGACAAGCTTTTTCAAATCAAAGCCACTGCTGGCAAATAAACAAGTATATAAATTACCATCAGCCGCGATTCTGGCACGCGTACAAGCAGAGCAAAAGGATTCCGTAACAGAAGTAATAAAGCCAACCTCTGTATCCGTCCCTTTATAACGGTAACGTTTTGCTACCTCCCCTAAATAATCGGGATTGACTGGCTCCATTTCAAAGTGTTCGGACAGCATAGTAAAAATTTCCTTTTTGCTGACAACCTTACTGTAGTCCCAGCTATTCGTCGTACCAACGTCCATAAATTCAATATAGCGCAAGGTGATGCCTTTCTCTTTAAAGAATTTCGCCATTGGAATGATTTGACTTTCATTCATGCCTTTTTTGACAACCATATTTACTTTTACTTCTAACCCTGCCTCAACACCCTTTTCTATTCCTTTTAACACTCTTTCCGTGCTAACGCCACTATCATTAATCTTCTGAAACAATTCATTATCAAGTGCATCTAAGCTTACATTAATCCGTTTTAAGCCAGCAGCCTTGATTGCTTCCGCTTTGTTGGGAAGTAAAGAGGCGTTCGTTGTTAAAGCGATATCCTCCAGACCGTCAATTGCATTTAAAGCCACAATTAATTCTGGTAAATCCCTTCGTAATAAAGGCTCCCCGCCAGTCAGACGAATTTTGTTTACGCCAAGAGCGACGAAGGCCTTCGCTAAACGCACAATTTCTTCATTATTTAATAAATGTTCCTTTGGCAAAAATGCATAATCCTTACCAAAAATCTCCCTTGGCATACAATAGGTACAACGAAAATTACAACGATCCGTTACAGATATACGTAAATCCTGTAAGGGTCTGCCAAACTTATCCGTGATTACGGTCACAGAATCCCTCCTTATATATAGGAAAAAATAGGAAAAAACCATTAGCATTTTCATTCCATGCATTTCAGAATGTCAGCTGTACGAATTGAACGATTTCGGTGATAAGCAGCTTTTGCTTCATGGAAATCGTTAATTGTATCAATATCGAATAATATTCCCTGATCTGCTAGAGCAATTGTTAGATGTTCAGGAATTTCCTTCATTATCGGCTTTGCTCCCAAATCTCCTGATAACGGTTCAAAAATAGCCGAAGACATATTTCCAAAAAACACCGGATGACCAACTGTACCTTGGTAGACAGGTCTTATCGTAAAAGGTGAATTTGTATCACGTAATTTTTCTCTGCCAGCCTGAAATATTTTTTCAATCGTATCTTGTTTTATGAATGGTAAATCTCCTAAAAAAATCATAACATGAATAGTAGGTTCATTGAAACTCCGTATACCTATTTTTAGTGATGTACTCTGTCCTTCTTGAAAAGCTTCGTTGATAACCCAGTTGAAGCGAGTATCCTTTATTTTAATTTCTTCCATTATTTTATCTTTCTTATTCCCTATTACAGCAATAATATGCTTAAACTCTACAGGAAGAATGGATGCAATTGTATGTTCTAAAATACTTCTTCCCCCAATTCTCAAAAGCTGCTTCGGCTTTCCCATCCTGCGTGCACTTCCTGCCGCTAAAACTAATGCCTGGATATCCTTCATCCTTCTTCAGCCTTGCTTTCTGCAGCATGGTGAATCAATCTTGCATCCTTTAAAAACCCTCCAGTATAACCATTTTTAATAGCAATAATTTCAGCTGTAATACTGATTGCAATTTCCTCTGGAGTACTTGCTCCAATATCTAAACCAATTGGATTATAAATGCGTTTGAGATCTTCTGAAGTTACCTTCCTGCCCTCCGCTATTATTGCATCCATCATTCGATTTCTTCTTGAACGCGGTCCTAAAACCCCAATGTAGGGCGCATCCGATTTAATAGAAAAAGCAAGCGCTTCTTTATCTCTTTCCATATGATGATTCATTATAATAACAAATGTATGATCATCAATCCGTACTTTTTCCGTAAAAGCTTCTGCCCTTGCAATGATTCTCTCTGCATTTGAGAAACGCTCTTCTGTATTATAAAGAGGGCGCTGATCGACAACTGTCGTTTTATACCCTGCTTGTTCGATAAATTGTGCAACTGGAATGGCATCATGACCCGCTCCAAATATAATTATTTTCGGCTGTGGCTTAAATACATCAATAAATACAGCGACTTCCTGCTGATTCGTAAGCTTTAAATTTCTTGTTTCGGATTGTGGATTCTTTTCAGCAAACTTTTTCTTAGCAATTTGAAAAACCTGTTCTTCCAGATAAGCATCGTCTAAGGACCCAATGCATGCATGATCTTTTCCTATAAATAAAGTATCTGAATGAAGACGCTTCACATTATCTATCTGTAATATTGTAGCAAGCACACAAGTTTTTTCCAATTCTATTGTTTCAAGCCATGCATCGAAAGCATTTATTTCATTCATTGTGTGTCCTCCCTGTATATACACTTTATGCAATTGGTTCAATGTAAATCTCAACTTCTCCAGGGCAGCCTAAGCCAAGCCCCCAAACAAGATCTTCATTCATATCATATTTTTTAAGAACTGGGATCCCAGAAGCAATTACCTCTTTCGCCACCTCCGCAACATCCGATTCCAAACAGCCCCCAGAAATCATTCCAATGCACCTTTCATCCTCATCAACTACCATCTTTGCCCCTTCCCTGCGATATGCTGAACCATGGACACGTACAACCGTTGCTAAAGCGGATTTTTTATTATTCTTTCTTGCATCACGTATTGCCGCTATTATAAATTTATTCTCCAGCATGGTAAAACCTCCTAGCTAAAATTCAATCTCCCATTCTAGAAATGCTTCAAGACTTAGGAAATGCTTTATATAAGGCAAAGAAATTTCCATTGCTCTTGCAGTCGGTTCATAACCTTCTATTGCAAGCAGCGGATTCACCCATACAATCCTTGCACTTCGGATAGCAATTTCATTCATCGACCTTTGTAAAAATTCAATATCACCTGCGTCAAGTCCATCACTGGCAATAATTACAACGGTATCTTTATTTAGCACCTTAGCAGCATAATCCTCAACAAAATGATGCAAGGACTCGCCAATACAAGTCCCGCCCCCCCATTCTTTATCATTTATTTCCAGTATAGGTGTAACTTCAGCCGCTTCGTAAAATTGCTCTGTTACCCTTACTAAATCTGTAGAGAAAAGAAAAACTTCAACTGAAGCGTGCAGCTTTGTTAAAGCAAAAGCAAATTGTAAAAATTGCTCAATTGTCGCTCTCATCGAACGACTCGTATCACATAGTAAACAAAAACTTGCCTGTTTTTTAACTTTCCCTTTCATGATTAATTCGAATGGCTCAGCTCCAGTGCGAAAACTTTTACGTAACGTATTTGGTAAATTCAGCACATTCCCCTTTTTTCTTACTGCCATACGTCTCGATTGACTTATATTTATTTGGCGTATCATTCTCTTTGCGGTTTTTTCCATTTTTTGAAGCTCTATTGTACAGATTTTAACTTGTAAGATTTTCTTTTTCTGTGTACTGCCTCTTGTAGCAGACCAGAGTGGAACAGACGAAAACTCATCCGTCACTTCATCGTGCGTTGCTGAAATCCCTGTCATCATGCCTATAGCTGCATTTGGATTTTCTATATTTTTTTGCTGGCTTCCATCCAATGTTTCACTCCCACCACTCTGTTTTCTGTCCTCTCTTTTAAAATTCGAATCTACTAACAGGCTCTCTTTTGCAGCTTCTGAATGAAAGTGAAATAAATCTTGTTTGTCATCTGTTCGCAATTTCTTTATAAAATATTGGTAGAAGACTTTTTCAAACATCTCCTCTTCTTCCTTACTGGTAACCAAAACGATTTTTAAAGCTTGTTTAAACTGCTCCATATCGCTTAAATCAATCATTTCAACTGCATGGAAAGCATCTGTCATTTCTTTTATTCCAATGAGAAAATTCAAGTCTCGTAAATAGCGAAAAAAACTCAGCATATATTCCGGTAATGTACTTGATTGACTCACAAGACTTCCCCCTTCGTTGCTGCTAATTATTCTCCTGTAGAAGTGTCCCTTGCTCTAATTCCTTTCCTACTTTGTCCCAATCATGATGATTTTTCAAAAAGCAGCCAAAGGTTTCTCTTATAATATCAATATCTAACTTACTCTGATGTAATGTAATTAATGCTTGCGCCCAATCCAGACTTTCAGCCACCCCAGGAAGCTTCTGCAAAGGCATTTGCCTAATCGTCTCCATAAATTCAGCAATTTGTTCTGCTAAATTTATATCCAGTTCTGGCAAACGAGCTCGCAATATCGTCATCTCTTTTTTATAATCAGGAAAAGACACCCATTGATAAAGGCATCTGCGTTTTAATGCATCACTTAATTCTCTCGTTCTATTCGAAGTAAGAATAATATAAGGCTGACGCTTCGCTTTGATTGTGCCTATTTCAGGAATTGTAATCTGAAACTCACTAAGCGCCTCTAATAAAAACGCTTCAAATGCTTCATCGGCCCGATCAATTTCATCTATAAGCAACACAGGGGCTGCTTCCTCCTCCATAAACGCTTTTAGTAATGGTCGTGATAATAAAAAATCCTTGCCGTATATCGTTGATTCTCTTTCATCAAGCGATAAATCTGTATCTTCAGTCAGGCGAATATGCAACATTTGCTTTGCATAATTCCATTCATACAAAGCACTATGCACATCAAGCCCTTCATAACACTGCAAACGAATAAATTTCGTATTTAGTGATTTAGCCAAAACTTTTGCAATCTCTGTTTTTCCTACTCCTGCCGGTCCCTCAAGCAGCAGTGGTTTCTTTAATGCCTGTACAAGCTTTAAAGCGATTAAAGCAGGTTTATCTGTTATATAATCATGCTCAAGAAAAGCTTTTTCTAATGTCTTCATTTCTTCTGCCATACCCAACATCCCTTCCCGAGTACAAAAACGATTCGATAATGGGAAAAAATAGAATAGGAGAGAACAACCTCGTAAAACATAGCCGTTCGCCAAACTCCTATTCTATTTTTAAATTTATATACTATTTCTCTAAAAGTGCGGAAATTGCCCGTCTTGTATAAACAGAGCATAGATTCCTTCGATAGTTCTCTGAGGCAAACAAATCGCTGCCAATATCCCCATCATCTGCCGCAAACCTCGAAGCATGCATAATCACTTCTTCAGTCAAGGGCTTTCCAATTAACGCTTCTTCAACAGCATGTGCACGATATGGTGTATCACCTGATCCAGTAATTCCAATCCTTACATAATCCACTAATCTGTCATGATTCACTCCTAAAACAATCGCAGCACCAACTACTGGATATCCTGTTGCTGGATGGAAGTATTTTACGTAAGCAGATTTCGCATGTATTGGTGGAATCTCAAAGCTGACACCAGTTACCACACTATTTTCAGGTAAGGCAGTAATTAGTGGTCCTAAGAAAAAACCATCCATACTTATTACATCTATACCATCTTCTCCATGAGTCATTAAATGTGCATCCAGTGCCAACGCTGGTGCCGGTAAATCCGCAATGGCATCCCCATGAGCAATGTTTCCGCCAATTGTGCCGCGATTTCTAATTTGTATATCTCCGACAAGTCCCGCAGCATCTGAAAGGATAGGAATATGTTCTTGTATAAGAGGACTTTCCGCAACTTCACGATGTGTCATCATTGCACCGACAACAACACGATCTCTTTCAACTCGTACACCTTTTAGATCTGGTATTCTGCTAATATCAATCAGCTGACCTGGCTCCGTTACCCTAAATTTCATTAAAGGTAGTAGACTGTGACCTCCAGCAATAATTTTTCCTTCTCCATCGCTATCTTGCAGTAGTTGCACCACATGATCTACAGTTTCTGCACGAACATAGTCAAATTTAGATGGTATCATTGTTTATCTCCTCCATTCTGGATAATATTCCAGATTTTTTCTGGAGTTAATGGCATCGCAATATCTGTAACGCCATATGGTGATAATGCATCAACAACAGCATTCATTACTGCTGCAATTGAAGCTGTTGTTCCTGTTTCACCAATCCCCTTAGAACCAAGCTGGTTTACTGGTGATAATGTTTCCGTAAAGGCCGTTTCAATTTTGGGAAAGAACCGTGCTTTAGGCATCGCATAATCCATAAAGGAACCGGAGAGCAGCTGCCCTTCATCATCGTATACAATTCCTTCCCACATCGCCTGACCAACACCTTGGGCAATCCCGCCATGTACCTGTCCCTCAGAAGTTAGCGGATTGATTACACGACCTACATCATCTACAGCTATATAACGCTTCAAATCAATCTGTCCAGTATCCTTGTCCACTTCTGCAACAACAATATGCGTGCCAAACGGATAAACAAAGTTTTCCGGATCAAAAAACGCCTGCGCTTCCAATGAAGGCTCTACACCTTCCGGCAAATTCCATGCATAATTGGCTGACCTTGCGATATCAACAAACTTTCGCTCCATTCCAGGAACACCCTTTGCTTTAAAAACACCATTTTCAAGCGCAAGATCTTCAACCGAGGTCTCCAACTCATGGGCAGCAATTTTCTTTGCTTTTTCAATAATTCTGTCCGCCGCTATAGAAATTGCTCCGCCACCAACTGCTACTGAGCGTGAGCCGTATGTTCCCCATCCCATAGAAACTGCTTTCGTATCACTAAATACAAACTCAATATCTTCAATAGGAACACCTAATTTATCCGAAACAACCTGTGAAAATGTTGTATTATGCCCCTGACCATGTGGGGATGTTCCGCAAAATACCGTTACTTTTCCAGATGGATGTACGCGAATCGTTGCGTTTTCCCATACACCACCTTGGAAACCAATGGCACCTGCCACTGCTGAGGGACCAAAACCGCAAAGCTCAACATAAGTGGAAAAACCGATTCCTATCAGTTTCCCCTCTTTACGTAAAATTTCCTGTTCTTCTCTTAGCTTCTTATAATCTATCATTTCTAATGCTTTATTTAAGGGCTTTTCATAATCCCCACTGTCATATACCAAGCTTTGCGCATTTGTATATGGGAAGTCTTCTTTTTTTACAAAGTTTTTCTTTCGGACCTCAACAGGATCCATATCAATTTCACGGGCAAATAAATCTATCATTCGTTCAATTTGATAGGTAGATTCAGGCTTTCCAGCTCCACGATAAGCGTCTGTTGGTGTTGTGTTTGTATAAACACCAAATGTCTCACAGGAAGCTTTTGCTATATTATATGCACCTGTAATCATAAAGCCAAAGTCAATTGTCGGAACACCCGGTCCAAAAGTAGAAAGATAAGCACCCATGTTTGCGGTGTTTTTTACACGAATGGCGATTAATTTCCCATCATGTGTTCCAGCAAGTTCGACGTCGATTACTTCATCTCGACCATGATTGGCTGCTGAGAAATGCTCATTGCGTTCTTCAATCCACTTCACTGGCCTTTTCAAATCTCTTGCTGCATAGCCTACAAGTGCTTCGTCGGGATATACGCCGATTTTTCCACCAAAACCACCGCCAATATCAGGAGCAATCACCCTTAATTTAGCTTCTGAAATATTTAGAACTTCCGAAAGAACCATTCGATGGATATGCGGGTTTTGCGATGTTATCCAGAGTGTGAGATCACCATTCCCTGGATCATATTGCCCGATTGCTGCACGAGTCTCAATTGGGCTAGGCGCCACTCGTTGTACATGAAAACTCTCACGCACAACAATCTCTGCATTTTCAATTTCTTCATCAGATACATCACCAGCCTTCCAATGAAAAGCAATATTATTTTCTATATCATCATGCACAAGGGGTGCATTTTCTTGCATAGCCTCTTTTTGCCTTACAGCAACAGGCAAAACTTCATACTCTACTTCAATTAACTCTAGAATATCACGAACACCATAACGGTCTTCAGCAATGACTAAAGCAACACCATCCCCAACATAGCGAACACGGTCGATTGCCAATGGATATTGGGGTGCCTCTTTCAAATCAGAGTCAGGAACCAGCCAGGAAGATGGTATTCTTCCAATTTTCCCTTCTAAATCCTTGCCAGTATAAATTGCCACAACACCGGGTGCCTCCAGTGCTTTCTCTACATTAATATTTTTAATCATCGCATGTGCGTGTGGACTTCTTAAAATTGCTGCATAGAGCATCCCTGGCAGCTGAATATCATCAGAATAATATCCATTACCAATTAGCAGTCTTGGGTCTTCCTTTCGTTTAATCCTTGCACCTACTTTAGTGGTCATCTATCTGCCCTCCCCAACAAATTGCTTTTCCCCTGCCATCAATTTTGCAGCTTGCTTCACAGCAGCAACAATGAACTGATAGCCTGTACAGCGGCAAATTACTCCTTCGAGTCCTTCACGTATCTCCTTATCACTCGGATTAGGATTCTCTTGAAGAAGTCCAAGTGCAGCCATCATTACCCCAGGGGTACAATAACCGCACTGCAGACCATGCTCCTCCCAGAATGCCTTCTGTATTGGATGGAGATTTTCCACAGTCCCTAGCCCTTCTACAGTAATAATTTCCGAACCATCGACTTGTACAACAAGTAATGTGCAGGACTTCACTACATACCCATCAACCATCACTGAGCACGAACCGCATTGACTAGTATCACAGCCAATATGTGTACCTGTAAGGGATAAACTGTCCCGAATAAAATGCGTAAGCAATGTTCTTGACTCGACTTTGGCACTGCGCTTTGTCCCATTAATAGTTACTGTTACATTTACTTCTTCCATCTGTCCATCCACCTCCATATTTTTTAACAAAATGTAAGCTGATTATTTTGTTTGTTTATCCACATTTTTAAAAAAGCTGCTGATAATTACTTTAGCTACCCCTCCAACTACACGCTGTCCAATTGAAGATAAAAGTCCTGTAATTTGTACATCCGCAATACTGGTTAATACGGTTCCTTCTGGAGTTTCTGCAAATTGTAATAATGCATCTGCATCAATTTCCCCAGGTTTCCCTTTTGCCTTAACAAGCAAACGATATGATTCCGGTGCTTCCATATCCAACTGCTCAACATTTGCAGTAAATTCACCTTTAATGGGTCCCATATTAATCCCTAGTACTGCGTGATACAGGTTATCCCCATGTTCCTCAAATATTTTGCAGCCAGGCAAGGTCTGTTCTAATACCTCCTTATCCTGAATTGTTTCCCAAACTACACTTCGCGAAATTCCTTTAAATGTATAAACATGTTCAATTTGCAAATAATCACCTCTTTTAAACGGAATAATCTGTTAATTTTAAATGCATTTAATTTCATGTAGAGAAGAACTTTCTTCTCCTCTGCATAGAGAAAAATCATAGAATAATTTCTTTAATTGAAACTAACTTTATAGCATTTTCTTTTAGTGCTTCCACAATAGCTTTTGCTAGTTCTGGCGCACCAGGCGTATCCCCATGAATACAAATCGTTTCTGCTTCAATCGCCGTTTCCTTCCTGTCATGGGTAATAACTTTATTTTCTTTAATCATACGAACAACCCGGTTCGCCATTGCATGATAATCTTCTATCACTGAGCCAGCTCTTGTTAAAACAATCGAACCAGTCTCCGTATGTTCCCTGTCAGCATAAGCCTCCTTAGCAGCTGGGATGCCCATCTTCCTTGCCTCTTCCATTAGTTCGGAGTTATTTAAAGTAAAAACAATCATATTCGGATCGGCTGCATGCATCGCTTCCAAAATTGCTCGAGCCACTTGCTTATCCTCTGCAGCACGCATAAATAATGCACCATGCGGCTTGCAGTGCTGAATAGGAATATCATAGATCTTAGCGAATTCCCGCAAAGCCCCCATTTGATAGATTATATAATCCTTTATTTCCTGAGGTGTGCATTTTAGCTCTCTGCGACCAAATCCTAGTAAATCAGGAAAGCCGGGATGTACCCCCACACCAATATTATATTTTTTGGCAAGCTCAATCGTCTTTCGCATCACATGAGGATCGCCGCCATGAAATCCACAAGCAATATTTGCCGAAGTAATATATTGCATCATTTCCTCATCATTGCCTTGGGTATATAAACCAAAGCTTTCGCCCATATCACAGTTTAAATCTACCTTATACATCGAATCCCTCACTTTGTTTGAATTATGTTGCCTAATTCTTGAAGATAATTAGTTGTATAATCTCCAAGTTCAAACTGCCTCTCATTCATAATTTTTTCCAGTAATGGGATATTTGTTTTTATACCTTCTATCTTCGTCTTTTCCAATGCTCCTTTCATTTGTTGCAATGCCGCCTCTCGATTCTTGGCATGAACAATTACCTTGCCAATCATTGGATCGTAAAATGGAGAAACAACAGTTTTTTCAATCACACCAAATTCATATCTCGCCTCATCTTCAGTTAGATTTAACTTGCTAATCGTTCCCGGAGAAGGAAAATGAGTAACAGGATCTTCTGCATAAATACGACATTCAATGGCATGCCCTTGTTTTGTAACTTCATGCTGTTTTCGGGGCAGATACTCATTTGCTGCAATTCTTAATTGCCACTCCACTAAATCAATTCCCGTAACCTCTTCCGTAACTGCGTGCTCTACTTGTAATCTTGTATTCATTTCTAAGAAATAAAAATTAGCCTCCCCATCAAAAATAAACTCCATTGTTCCAACATTGGTGTACCCAAGATGCTTTGCCCCAATTAATGCAGCCTTAACTAATTCCTTACGCTGCGTTTCATTTAGAAATGGGGAAGGAGTCTCTTCAATTACCTTTTGATGTCTGCGTTGCACGGAGCACTCCCGTTCAAAAAGATGAACCATATTCCCATGTGTATCTCCAGCCACTTGGACTTCAATGTGACGTGGATTGGATATCCACTTTTCCAAAAACACAGTATCATCACTGAAAAATTGTTGGGCTTGTTGTTTGACTGAACTAAAATTCTTTGTTAATTCCTCTGCTGACTTAATCAGCTTCATGCCTATTCCACCACCACCCGCGCTTGCCTTCAGCATTAATGGATATCCTAAGTCCTCTGCTACTGCAATCGCCTGTTCTACAGTTTCCGGCCTTTTCTCTGAGCCCGGCACTACGGGTATTCCAGCCTGATACATTTGCATTCTAGATTCTAGCTTACTGCTCATTAATTCCATTACTTCTGCTTTTGGACCAATAAAAGTAATTCCCTCTGCTTCACAACGCTTCACCAACTCTGGGTTTTCCGATAAAAAACCATACCCCGGATGAATTGCATCTGCATTCGTTACTTTAGCTGCTGCCATTATTTTTTCGATATTTAAGTAACTCTTTTTCGCCTGATTTTCTCCAATATGAACCGCCTCTGCAGCTTCTTTTACATAGATGCTGTTCTTGTCTGCATCTGAATACACAGCTACGGTTTGAATACCTAACCCCTTACAAGTACGGATAATTCTTCGTGCAATCTCTCCACGATTCGCAATTAAAACCTTATTAAAAAGCCCCATATTGTACCCTCCAAGCTGTTATTTCATATGGATGACAGCAATTTCCTGTCCTGCATCAACAGATGCTTCATTTCCAACCTTAAATTTTTCAATTACACCATCAGCCTCTGCTTTAATTTCATAATAACTTTTCATTACTTCAACGAGCCCAATTACCTGGTCCACCGAAACAGTGTCACCTTCATTCACATAATCAGGCTCATCTGGTGATGGCTTTCTATAAAATACCCCTGGAATTGGTGATAAAACTTTTGATTCACTCATTCAAACTCCTCCTCTTACTGTTAATTTTTGTCTAATCTCAGCTAATTGTTCCTTTACTTCATTTCTTGCTGCAAGTGCTTCCTCGATATTAACCGAAACAAAACGAACCGTCTCATTTGTTTTTACCTGACCGAGTTTATTTAGATCAGAGCTAATAATCGTTGCGATTGTAGCATAGCCACCACCCGTTACTGCATCATTAAGCAGTGCAATCGGCTCTACTCCATCTGGAACTTGTATTGAACCGATTGGATATCCTAAATCAACCACATTAGACGGATTGCTTCCTGCCCCAAAAGGCTGTTCTCGTTCTACGAAATTCAATCGCTCCCCACTGAAACGATAACCAACACGATTGGCTTCTGTAGTTACCTTCCAGTCAATTGCGAAAAATCTTTCCTTGCTTTCTTCTGTCAATCGATAGCTGCAAAGACCAAGCACAACACGAATCTCGTGATGCTTACCAAATTGAGGAATTAAATGTTCAGCTACTCGTACACCTGGTTCTATATCCTGCACTTTATCATTACCAATGTTTAATACGTCATTTACCTGAAGTTTTCCACCGTTCAAGCCACCAATCCCACATAAAGTATAAGTTGAACGCGAATCCATAATCACTGGAACATCAATCCCTCCAGCAACTGCTAAATAGACACGGGCACCCTGCTTAACAAAGTCAAAGGAAAGCTTGTCTCCTGCATTAATTTCTATTGCCTCCCACATCGGTACGGCCTTACCGTTTATTTTAGGAGGAATTTCTCCACCCGTTATTGCAATAAGTGCCGCTTTCTCAAATTCAAGCTCTGGCCCTAAATAAGTAATTTCTAAAGAAGCAGCACCTTCTTTATTGCCGACAAGCAGATTACCTGCTGCATATGAATATTTATCCATCGCACCCGATGGCGGCATTCCCACCTCATAGAAACCAATTCTTCCAATATCTTGTACTGTTGTTTCCAGTCCAGGATTTATCACACGAATCATGCGTATAACCTCCTTAACACTTCTTCAGAAAATCCTTTAGGATCATCTAATACTTCCTTTGGTGTAAAGGTAATCTCTTTTGTTAAATAACGAAAAGAACCATCTTCAACTTGCTTGCGAATAGCATTATATTCCTTCATTTCAATACTGCGGTATCTGAATATATCTCCCTGTCTTGGAAAAGTAATCGCATCTTTAAAATCAAATGCTTCCTGATTTTTATCAAAGATGGGTGCTGCAGCAGTTCCAAATAGCTGATAGCCTCCAGCACCTTGAACAGGATAAATAACCGTAAATGCCCCCCCTAGCCCAAAAGCACGTTCGGGAGTAAAAGTTCGCGGTCGAACATATTTCGGAGCTTCAATCTGCTGTTCACGTGGAACCATTTGATAACACCATGGCAGCCCTGGAACGAATCCAATCATTGAAACTAAATAAGGACTGTCCGTAATTGCTTGAATCAATTCCTTCTTTGAAGCAAACCCATTAATCCTTGCGCAATACTCTAAATCTGTCGAATTTGGATCTTGATGCCGTTCTCGAAAGCGCATCATTGTTTCATTTGTCCATGGATCATCAAAAAGGATCGGAACATCAACCATTCGTGAAGAAATCTCAAAGTTATCAATAGAAACTGTTTCTTCAAGTTCCTTTAACCTATGAATTAGCTCGTCTGGATGAATTTGATCTGGGTCAAAACGAACCAAATAAGATGCATTTGAAGGACAAATATCAAGAATACCTGATAAATTTTCTTCCCTCAGCTGATTAGTGATGGCCATTGCTTTAAAGTTAATATTCAAATCCATCACTTCCGACAATTCCACAAAAATAAATTCATCTCCACCATACTCATAACGCGCCACTTATACATCACCTCTTCTAAAATTATAGTTAAAGCGTTTTCATTTGGTGTAAAAAGTATTTATTAATTTAATATTACTTATTTTTAGTAAAATCAGCAAATAAAGACACCTCTAAATACCAAGTAATATTAATTATAAAATTATAAAGTGAAACTTCATTCAGTGGTTTTTTTCATCCCACACCGCATGTTAGCCTGAACCAACGGGGATTTACTGGCAGTTATCCCCCACTTACAATTCTCGTCTTTACCACGAATTCTTGAAGTGGGAATCTACTGCCAGTTAATTCAGAATAAATTTATAGATAAGTATGTCAATAAATCTGATTTTAATAAAGTACCAGATTTATTAATTCTGTGGTACCAGAAAAGAAACAGCTAAGTCTGTACTTTTTAAGATATTAAGATATATTAACTACTCAACTTTCGCATGATGAAATCGCGTTGTATCATGTTTCACTTCTCGGGTTGTTGGGAGCAAATAGAAAGAAAATCGAGCACCTTTTTCTTAAATATAAGAGAAAAGTGCTCAATTTTATTGGCTATAAAGTAAATCTTCATTCAGCGGTTTTTTCATCCCAATCTGCATGTTAGCCTGATCCATTCGGGAATTTACTGGCAGTTATCCCCCACTGCAATTCCCGTTTTCACTTCGAATTCTTGAAGTGGGGGGGTCTTACAGTCAATCCGGGATAAATCTATAAATCTACTATCTTCGTATTTTAGGAAGCCTCTTCAATGTCATAACTCGTTCCCATTACGGACAACAATTCCGCAACAGCAGATGACACAATATCACCGACGATTTGGATTTTTTCCGGGCTGACATGTTCAATCGTGTCCTCTGGTGAATGGTACCAAGGCTCTAAACCTGCTGTTCCCGGCTCCATCCAAATAAACAAAGCGGAGTCAATTCCGGCATCATAAAATGGAACATGGTCAGACCTGCCAAACTGGTAAAGATTCAATAGGTCGTCAGCATGTCCGAGGTCATCCGATGCAGATTTTACAAAGTCCCAAACTAGATTCGCATCTCCATCAACAGTATTTACATATAGCTGTGAAGCAGGTTCCCATGCCGTACCAACCATATCCAAATTAAAATTAGCAATGCTGCGGTTTACTTCATCATCCGATAATTGGCTGACATAGTGCTTAGAACCAACTAAACCAATTTCTTCCGCCCCAAAAGTTATGAAGCGAATTTCCTTATCCGTTGGGCTATCCTTTAGCATCCTAGCCATTTCCAAAATCGTTGATGTACCAGAACCATTGTCATTTGCCCCTGGTGATCCAGGCACACTATCATAATGTGAAGTAACATAAACGATTTCGGCATCTTCCACACCTTCAGGCTTTTTCACTGCAATCACATTTTGCGATTTTTGTCCATCACGGATGTCAAAATCCTGTATTGAAACGTCATAGCCAAGGCTGGCAAATTCATTTTCAATATATTCCGCCGCCTCATGCTCTTCGTCCGTTCCGGTAACCCTTGGCCCGATATCAACGCTTAAATGTTGTAAATGAGTTATCGCTTTATTAGAATCAAAAGAAACTTCCCATTTCTCCAACAGGTGATATGCATAAGCATAAAGATTATTGTATGCTTCTTCCGAAAGTAGTTCGTTGCTGTACTGATGATCCAGCAATTCGACAAGACTGGTCAAATGCTTTATAACTTTATCAACTGCGTATTCCTTTTCAAATTGATCAACTGCAATAAGATGTGTTTTCAATGCTCTAGCTGCTACTTCGCTGGCAAACTCGCCCTCCCTTTCAAAATGTTCCACCTGTTTTTTCATATTTTCAGCAGTTCCAGGATTTGTCCCGTTATACAAAGCTAAACCTTCTGCTTCATTATAAGAAGCCCCTTCGTCAAGCAAAAGTGGTATAACAGTCATCATTGGCTGTTTCATAGATATATAGCTGCCATTGTTACCAATACTTTCTGTCTCAATGGAAAATAACTCGATATGCTTGCTTATTTTCGAAACTTGATCATTCGTAAGCAAATAACCACTTGGTGCTGGATCTTTTGCAACCCAATCCGCTTCATCCCAGCCATGTGTTCCATCCAAATAAAATGGCTCCTGATTTTCTCCCGCAGCAGCTTTTCTCTCCGGAGCTTCTGTTATAACTTTCCCTATATCTTCAAAACGTTCCTGATAAAAATGCAACACAGATTCTATTGTAGCCATATGCATATCGACACGTGCAGTCGGATCAGCCTTTCCTGGAGTTTCAATCAATAAGGAAAGTCCATGACGCAATCCACCCATGTTACGTAGAATTCGCTCGGAGCCGCTTCCAGATCCGGGTGGTGTCCCATACAATCCCGTACTAAATCCGGCATCCTCTACATCAGGAAATAGATAATCCTCTACCATTTCTATATTTAATTCACGTAAGGACTCATCCACGTTTAGGTTCCTTGGCCATAACATTTCAACATCCGGATCCCCGTATGCGCCTGGACGTTCATGTGCATCGACTGTTAAATCTGGTTTATACGTGTTCAACACATTTGCAATTGTCGTTATTTCGGGAGTTTCCAATTTTAAATGGTCCCTGTTATTATCAATTCCCTGTGCATTTTGACGAGTGTTCGCATATCTGCCATCTGGGTTTGGTGTCGGTACAAACAAAATAGTAGAATCACTTAGCATGTTGATTGTTTCCGGATCATCGCTAAATGCTAGATCACGCAATGTTTTTAATGTCATCTCACGTCCAGCAGGTTCGTTACCATGCGGCGTGCCCATAATCAATACATTTCGTCCATCTGCAATTTCATCATCAGATGGCGGTTCAGGATAGCCTACTTTTGCCATAAAAAGGGCTCTTCCCTCTACAGATGTTCCAATCTGCTCATACGTCACACGATCTGACAGATCGGATACCTCTTGTAAAAAAGCCTCTTCTTCTTCCAGTGTTGTCCAACCGTCCCCATCCCTGTCTTCAAAACCAGTTGTCGGTGGATCTGCCAAATTGGATTGAACTTTTTCAGCATGGCTTGTTAATGGACTTATTGCCATTAATAGAATAATAGATAAAATCGGAATAATTTTTTTCCACATTTTCTTCATCATCTTATTTCCTCCTATAATTTTTTGGGGCGAAAGATTTTAAATAGGTCCTTGATTGGGGACAATTCCCCATATTAATAGACTCTTGTTTGCTATGCTCTAATTTCTCCATTCATCTAGCAAGTATTCCGCATTTGTTTTTAAGCTGGTATATGCTTGATCTGAAATAAGATCTTGTCCATGTAACTGTTCCGTGAATGGAATAAAGCTCTGCAAATGTTTAATGGCTTTATCTTGTTTTCCACTATCTTTATAATGGCCAACAGCGGTTACATGCGTTTGCAATATTCTAGTTATATCGGCATCCTTTATATCGCCGAATCGGTTAAACTGCTCGATTAGTTCCTGCATATAGTTTAGACTTGGTGTTGATACCCCGATAGCCATCCCTTCTCTGGTAGAATCAGCAGCACCAACATAAACACCTTTTTCTTCGTCAAACATCAGGCTGTTTACATTACCAATTTCTTTTGGACTATCTTCCCAGGCGTGGCCCATTTCTTCCATTTGACGGCGCACTTGATCCGGTACACCATGCTCCCAGCGGATGGTCGGATAGCTGTCGCTATAGATGCGCGGTTCTTCGATAGCATCTTTTAAATTCATTTCATAGCCAATTGTATTGACAATGGTTTGCAGCACCGATGTTATAATCGTCGTTCCTCCTGGGGATCCAACGGTCATAAACGGTTTATTATCCTTTAAAACAATCGTTGGCGTCATACTGCTAAGTGGTCGTTTGTTTGGCTGAACCTCATTTGCACCACCTGGGATTGCATCAAAGTCCGTCAATTCATTATTCAGCATCATCCCATAGCCCGGGACCATAATTCCAGATCCAAATAGTTGTTCAATTGTAGTCGTATAAGATACCAGATTTCCCCATTTATCCGCTACAGTGAAATGCGTGGTTTCCCCATTCACTTTGTCATCCAATTGTTCAACGATTTGCGATGGGGTGCCATCTTGGTAATCCCATGGGTTTCCAGGCCGAACATCCGGATTGGCATAATCTGGGTTGATTAAATCGACGCGCTGTTTAATATAATCTGGGTGAAGCAATCCTTCTCTTGGCACATCTACATATTCTGGGTCTCCCATGTATGCTCCTCTGTCCGCATAGGCTAGATGCATTGCCTCAGCCATATGGTGATACTTTTCCACAGATTTCACACCATGCTGGGTTAAATCCATCTCTTCGAACATCTTGAGCATTTGGAGCATCGCCAATCCGCCCGAGCTTGGAGGTGGCATAGAGGCGATATCATAACCTAAATAATCTCCCCAGACTGGCTCATCCTCTGTTACGTCATACTTGCTTAAATCTTCAGTTGTTATGCTTCCGTCAAATTCTTGTACAACATCTGCAAGTGCTTCACTGACCTCCCCGTTGTAAAAAATATCCGAACCCTGTTCAGCAATTAGCTTAAATGTTTTCGCCAGATCTTTTTGTACAAGGAGATCGCCTTCTTCAAGCGGGTTGCCATCTTGTAAAAATACATCACCAGCTGCACTGCGGGCCAGCTTTCCAGCATTTCCAGCAATTGCATTAGCCAATACCCAGTTCACTTCAATTCCGTCTTCCGCCATGTCAATTGCTGGTTGAATAAGTTCATCCATTGGCATCGTTCCCCAATTGCTAAGCGCTGTTTCTAATCCTTTTAATGTTCCAGGTACACCAACAGATTTCCCACTCTGCACTCTTTCTGAAAATGGCATTACCTTTCCTGCAATTGTGTCAATGTCCCACGCTTCCGGCTCTTCTTTACCTTGCCAAAGTCGAACCTTTAAAGCACTGCCATCAACACGGAAACGCAGTGATTGCCAATCAGAGGTGGTGTCAAATTTGAACGTGCCTAAAGTTGAATTACTGGAATCCTTGGCTTGAATTAGCTTTACTTCATTTGTGTTTGTATCGATTTCAATACCGTAGCCATTTTTCACATAAGTAGAACTAGTTGACTTAAACTCATCGGCACGCAGCCATAATCTCAATCTCCGATCCTCACCTGGATCATCGGTACGGAAGCGCATCGTAAGCTCACTGTTTTCTACTTGTTCCATCAAAGCTGTTGCTTGTCCAAAGGAAGTTTTGTTGTTGCCAGCTGGGGCATCAAAAAGAATCTGCCCACCAGTTTCATCTATTGTGAAGGTTGTCCCTCGTTCATTTAAATGAAAATGATTTTGACTCCAGCTTTCGCCCGAATTGCCTTCGAAGTTATAATAAAAGGCAGGCTCTCCGGAATCCTCTTCATCTAAATCGTTTACCATCACTTCCTCAATATGAAATTGTTTTTGTCCATCAGGTTTTAATTCATTAGCACCAAGTAAAAACGTACCCTCTCCGGTTACTTTCTCCGTCTGATCAATAAACATATCTGGAGTTGCACCACCAGGAGCACGCTCTCGGCTATTAATTACCGAAATATCCTCTGTAGCGGCATCATAGTACATCAAAAAGCCCCCGCCACCGATTCCAGACATCATCGGTTCTGCCACATTTAAAGCAAATTGAATGGCAACGGCCGCATCAACCGCATTCCCGCCATTCCTGAGCACATCCGCCCCTACCTTTGAAGCAAGTGGCTGTGCTGAGACAACCATCCCAAGGTCCCCCTCAGCCGTTTGCTCATCCTTAATTCCAGGGTTTTCTGGCTCATAACCAGTATTATCCCCAAACACCGTCATCCCCTGTAAAAAAACACTAAAAAACAAAACCAGCACTAGTAAAAATGAAAATTGTTTCCTATTTTTCCGCATGATGTTCACCCCTTCATGTAAACTTAGCGGGAAAGCAACTCTACTATCCCACTTGACGTCCCTGTCGTTTTAAGGCCTGTCCTCTTATTTCTCTTCCCCAGCTGTTTGTACAGTTTGGAATTTCCATTCTAGTTGTAATTCGTCTTCTTGGAATCGGTTTGGTCTTCGCCGTTATCGACAAAGTTGAAAATAAAACATTTTACGTACAACCACCTCCTCAATATTTTTTAGATTGAATATGGATGCCATCAAGACAACTGGCCACTATATCCGCTACTTCTAATAACAGCGCTTTCAAATCGTCCAAAATCAATCCGAAATCTACTAAATTTACCCAAGTATAATAGATTTGCGGCAAATATAATGTCATATTATGTCGCATTAATTTAACTTTTCAAAATTGATTAACAAGTACTAGAGCTCGCACATTAAATTCATGGGTAATTTGGCTATAATCTGGAAAACAAAAAAAGAAAAGGACTAGTCTTCAACGGATGCGAAACCCAAAATTCTGCATTTTCAATGAGGATAAAATAAAAATGATTCATTAGTGCTAGAAATGTTAAAATCCTTTGTTCAACATAGAAAAAATTGGGGTAAAAATTCTAAATTCCTTAAGAAAATAAAGCGGTCTCCAATCAGGATGTTAGTCCTTAGGGACCTGAACACAATCCTTCTTGGATAAACCAAATACAATTTTATGACGTTAACTAGAGAAAATGAATGAATTTCGACATGATTTGACCAAAAGTGGGAAATCTATTACAAGAACGATTTTTAATAGGAGATGAGGTAATGACTGATTTTTGTCCAGTAATCTGGCCGGAGGTTCCAACACCAAAAAATCAACAAAACTGTAAAGAGTGTGGACTGTATACGCACGGATCCCGTATGGTGTGGGGAGAGGGAAACCCGGATGCACCAATCATGATTGTTTTAGATAACCCCGGATCACGTGAAGACCGGGAAGGAAATTCATTTGTTTGCGGTACCAGACAAACACTGCAAAGAGCGGCAAATGAAGTCCAATTACATATGGATGACCTTTATGTCACGTACATACTTAAGCGCAGGCCAACCCGCAAATATAAAAAAGATGAAACACGCCAGACCTGCATGCTTCATCTTAATCAACAACTTCGAACCAATAACCCCAAGTTCATTTTTTGTATGGGAAATGTTGCTGTTCAATCATTTTTTAACGAACCCGAGGCGACTGTAAAATCATTACGCGGTGAGTGGCATGATGTCGGGGGACTAAAAACTACTGTTGCCTATCATCCACTTGCAGTTAGGCGCAGACCCAATTTGTGGAATACCTTTCTAGATGATTGGCAGTTTGTAGCCAAACAATACCATACGTTATAATTGACATTAAAGGTGCCCACTAGATAATTAATTTCGGTAATTGAATGTATTATCAACTAAATGAATAGTTCCATTTTGATTGTTCGCTGTATAGCTTTGAACTGAATGCTTTTTACTATTGAACTTCGGAAATCCAACAGATTTATCACGAAAGAAATTCTTATACGCCCTATCCAAATTAAGTTAAGCATTAGCTAAACTATCTACTTCTTTCAAATAAGGAAATTCCTTCTTATATTTAGCTGGTGTTTTATTATTGAACTTGAAAGCAAGAAGTCTTCGGATGCGGCAGTGCGTTGCGAGTTTACCTAGCTATATTAAGATATACTTGCCTGTTTTAGCCTGCGAATTCAGGTAAATATGAAAGTATGAATCGTTCACCTTTTTAATTAACTTTAAATGGGGAGGTCTTCAATTGCGTATCAATGATACGATCGAATATTTTCTGAATTTATATGAGAAAAATTCTAATTTTAATTTAAGTGAATATCAGCAAAGCTTTCCAGAAGTATTTCAGACCTATTTTGGGGGTTATTGCAAAAAAACAAATGAAAGAATGATAGCCTCATCAGAGCGTTATCATGCTGATCTATCAGAAATTAAAAGAATAAGGAAATTGCTGCCTGGAGTAATAGAAAAAGTCGCAGAAAGATGTTCAGCCTATTTTGGATTTTCTATTGATGTCCCAATACATATTTTTATTGGACTCTATGCATCCAATGCATTTGTAGATCATCATTCATCAATTTATCTGGCAGCAGAAAAATTACACCCTGATTCCGTTCTTTTAGAGATTATTCTCACACATGAGATGGTCCACAGCTATCATAATCATATATTAGATCAAGCTGGAATCGATTGGCTTTCCATTGACTGGGATGATGTACGAAATTCTATTTACAGAGAAGGCATTGCAACTTACTTTTCCCAATTGATTTCACCTGGGCACAAAGAGAGCATTTACTATTCTTATGATTATAATGGGGATGCGTGGCTATCGTTTTGTAAAGGTCATATTAAGGAAATTTCCAAAAGCTTTATAGCAGATATAGAAAATGAAGCGACGAACATGGAACAGGAATGGCTCAGACTATCTGGCGGCAGGCACTTCGTGTATAACCGCCTCGGATATTTTCTTGGCTCAGCATTTGTACATCATCTATGTAAGAACATGCCAGAAACCGATGTATTAACTTTACTAATTAATAATAAAGTGTGTGCAGCATTTGACAGCTGGATTATCGAGACAATTAGAAACTGACCCTTTACTTCTAATTTAAGGTTCTAGATCACCACCTTCAGAAATATATTATTAAAAATGTAATCGCTTACTTAGCTGATTGCGTTTAATTATAGGACAGCATTACCCCACTGTCCTTTTTCAGAAGGGTGGTAAATATGAGCTTAACGAAGAAAATTTTAATTGCGCTTGTACTTGGTGTGATTGCAGGTATTATTTTTACTTTTATTCCGGAAAAAGTATTTTCGCCACTTGACATGTATGTGCTAAGTCCCCTTGGACAAATCTTTATTAATTTAATCATGATGCTCGTTGTTCCTATTGTTTTTGTGTCTATTGCACTTGGAACAGCTGGTCTTGGTGAGCCTGCAAAACTCGGAAGAATTGGAATTCAAACCATCACATTCTTCCTTGTTACAACAGCAATTGCCATTTGTATTAGTCTGGCTTTGGCTTTTGCTATTAAGCCAGGTGCTGAAGGTGTGTTCGATGTCAGTACGGCTGATTATGAGGCACAGGAGGCACCGCCAGTTGTTGAGACAATCGTCAATATTATCCCGACAAATCCAATTTCTTCTATGTCTGCTGGTGATATGCTGCAAGTAATTGCATTTGCAATCTTCATTGGTCTTGCACTTGCTTTCCTTCGCGAAAAAACAAAAGGAATATTCACTTTATTTGAACAAGCAAATGACATTCTTATGTTCCTTGTAAATCTTATTATGAAAGCGGCACCTTATGGGGCATTTGCTCTAATCGCCTCTGCCATTGGCGGGGCAGGACTAGATGCGATTGGATCAATGGGGGCTTATATGGGGACGGTCATTCTTGGGCTGTTTGTTCATGCGGCTGTGATTTACAGTCTCGCAATCTGGCTCTTAGGAAAAGCAAATCCATGGACATTTTATAAAGGATTTTTTCCAGCAATGTCTGTAGCATTCAGTACTTCCAGTTCAAATGCAACTTTACCAATTTCTATGAAAGCTGCACAGGAGAACCTTGGGGTAAGTAAAAGTATCAGCAGCTTTGTGCAGCCGCTTGGAGCAACCATTAATATGGATGGAACAGCAATTATGCAGGCTGTAGCCGCAGTATTTATTGCACAGGTTTATGCAATTGACCTTAACTTCACTGCTATTATTATGATTATTCTAACCGCAACCTTGGCAAGTATTGGTACGGCTGGTGTACCTGGTGTCGGTCTCATTATGCTCGCGATGGTGCTTTCTCAAGTCGGACTTCCTGTTGAAGGAATCGCCTTAATTATTGGTATCGACCGCTTACTTGATATGCTGCGAACATCAATCAACATCACTGGCGATGCAGCCTGCGCCTATATCATATCGGAAAATGAAAAACGAAAAGGGACGATTGCGGACTGAACCCCTTTTCCATTTCGGGGCAGCTTCAAGCTGCCCCAATTTATTTTGATTTACTAAAGAATGATGCTGGAACATCTGCTTTAAATGACATGATTTTATTCGTTGTCGGGTGCTTAAAAGCTAATATTTTTGCATGTAAGCCAAGTCTGCCAATTGCATTATACTGCTTTGAACCATACTTTTTATCACCAACAACTGGGTGCCCAAGATCCTGCATATGGACACGAATTTGATTTTTTCGACCTGTTTCAAGCTCTACTTCTAATAAAGAAAACGCTGCATTGCCTTGAATCAATTTATAACATGTCTTTGCATGTAATCCATCATTAGGCGTTTGACTGGAGTACATCATATGTGTCTTTGTCTCACGCAGCCAGGAAGTGATATAGCCATTTTTCTTGGAAACCTTCCCTTCAACCAATGCCGCATAGGTCCGTTCTTTAATTATTTCTCTCCAGTTATCCTGCAGTTTCCGTTTCACCTGCTCACTCTTAGCAAACATCATCACACCAGAGGTATCTTTATCCAAGCGATGTACAACAAAAACCCTGTTTTCAGGATTTTCTTTTTTCACATACTCCATTAATTGATGAAGTGCGGTCTGCTTCTTTTCCTTGTCCGTAGCAATCGATAATAATCCAACTGCTTTATTAATGACAATAATATCTTCATCTTCATAAAGAATATGCATTCCAATTAACACATTTTGTTTAATTGCTGCTCTATTTTTTAAAATCGTAACGGTATGCCCGGGTTTCAACCTGTAATTATATTTTGTCTCTATATGATCATCAACCGTTACTTGCCCTCTTGCCAAGATGGACTTTACCGAATTTCTGCTTCTATTAGACATGACATTTAATAAAAAGGAGAGTAATTCTTCCGATTCTTTCACCTCAACGATTAAAGATTTTGCATCTTTCCGGTAGTTGGATACTTTTTTCTTAGCCATACTTGATCGCTCCTTAAAAGACTGAAATAGTGGGACGACAGGGAAAAGTCCCTGATTGTCCCACTTTATCACTTACCTAATTCTGTTAGCAAAGAGGCAGCTTCTTTCCAAAGTTGGATATTTTCCTGTACATAATTAACAGCTTCCCCATTATCTCCTATACTAAATTGCCAATTTTTAAATTCCGGTACTACATTTTTCCCAATTAGATAATCCCTTACATAAGGATTCTGCTGATTGGCTTTTTTCAATAAAGATTTTGTTTTTGCGGTCAGCCCTTCACAGTAAAAATTAAGTAATGCATGATTAAACATAAAACTAGCACTGACATCATGCTCGTAGCGATTAATTAAAGCTTTCGCATCATCAAAGTTACCTTCTTCTATATAAGCATGTAATAAATATTCTCTCATTCCTTGATTATCATTCGGATTTAACTCCAGCATTTCTTGAAAGTCTTCTATTGCCGCTGTTTTATCTCCAAAGTGATATTGGAATAGTGCAAATGCAGCTTTTGCTCGCATATAGGGCTTCGTTTCTGGGATCATCCAGAAATGACCTTTATTTTTCCGAAAAAACGCTTCCCCTAGATCCTTTTCCCCTGCAATAACTGCCTGATGAAAGTACTGATATCTTTCATTATCTATATTTGCATATCGTCCCAGCAGCAGGTATGCATCCGGGCTATTCGGATAAATATCCAGTGCTTCTTTAATTAATCTTTTGCGTTTTGCGCCTTTTTCCTTTTGTGCTTCGTTTAGTTTATCTTGTGCCCTATCACGTGGCGAAATGGGAGCTTCCTCTAAAATATTCTGATTTCGCAGCAAATCGTCCAGAAACTGTTCTGCTTCTTCCTCGCTTTCAAATTCTTGTTCTTCCATAAACTCAGAAAGATTCTCCGCTAGTTCCTTTAATGCTGAAAATGATTCAGCAAATTCTTCATCTGTATCTTCCATTTCAGCCATAGCCTTGGAAATAATTGTTTCCAATTGCTGACCTACTACGCTAATTATCTTTCGAAAATGCTTTGATATCGTTGTTGCACTTACATTATACTCTTCAGCCAAATCCTTCTGTGATTGGAATGGATCCATCAGTACTTCATGTTGGATGACATAATCAAGGGCCGCTGCGTAGGCTTGCGGCTTTTTTATTACAGGATTTTCTTCCATCGTAAACATACTCCAAATGTACAAACCAACCGAGAGAATATTTTCATCTTCATATTTTTCCTCACCATGCTGCACAAATAAATCAATCACGATTTCATGAAGAGGGTTATCCCATTCCAGATCGAATGGCTCTATTTCCAACGTAATTACCCTAGATAAAATATCTGGATAGTGTTTTGTCATTTCCTCATTATTTAACTGCTCTGCTAGGTTGATTATCTTTTCATCTATATGAAGCAGTTCAAGTGCGCTACCAAGGAAATCGTACTCTTGTATATACGGAATTAATATTCCAGTCAGTAAATTACCTTCCTTATAAATGTCTTCCTCATATTTAGATACCTTATATGTTTCATCTGTTCGAACATCTTTTACAGTTACCCATTCAGCTGTTGCAGAAGAAACTTTGTAGATAGACGGAGCTGCCTTTCCCCATTCGGAAAAAGTTCTTTTGACACGTTCATTTTTCACTTTATTTTTATGGATATTATAGTAAAACTCAAATATCGTTTGCTCTCCAATAATTGGCTCATACAATATGATCCAACTCATTAATCCCTCCATAAATACATGCATGTGCTCCATATCGTCATATAAGTCTGGCTGTACGAGGTCTTCCATAGCATTTTTTATTGCAAACTCATACTCGTTCATGGCAAATTCAACTAACCCCATATGCAATTCTTGTAATTCTATGTTATAACGGGTTGGGGTAATCTCAATTACATTTGACGCACCATGACATTTTTTATACTTTTTTCCGCTTCCACATGGACAAGGGTCATTTCTTCCGACATTTTTCACCTGAAATCACCTCTAATTATGGTTGTTGTCTTCATTATGAAGGTTAACAGGTGATTGTTCAAGGATGATTGGAAATTGTATTGGATTGCTTTACAAAAAAAGTTCACTTCTATACAGAGAAAAAGAACTCCATTTTATTGCAGAGTTCTTCTTCCCAGAATAGATGTGTAATGGTTTATGTCAATCATTCGACTCGCTTTATCGCCATATTTCCAAGTCTATAGGAGTACTCATTACTAGGAATCACATTCATCTTGCTTCTCAAATGTATTTTTCGTCCCACTATATAAACCGCTTGACGACAAACCGAGCATCAACCCAACAATGATGCCGCTTTTAATATCACCAGGACAGATATAAAAAATCCCGCCAGCTAAGCCGAAAATCAATGCTGCAAAGGGAAGGAATTTTCTTTTCAATCCCGTCGTTTTCAGTACCTGAACTAAACCTACTATCAGTGGAATCAACGCTACATCGTAAATTTCAAAAATCATCATTACCACCACCTGATAACAGATTATGCATGTACCAGGTAGATAAGAACGGCATATTTATCAGGGGAATTACAAAATGATTCATTTCGATTAAACTATTGGGACAAAGCTATATCATTCAAATTCATTATATTCCTAAAGGAGTCATACCGTGTGGTTTAACTTTCTGATCTTATTAAAAGCATTGCCAATATGACGCTGTACTGTCGAATTCCCGCAGCCAATTCTCTGGGCAATTTCTGTTTTATTAAACCCTAGAAAATAATACATATAGATAACCTTTCGCTCTTTATCATTTAAAGCAAACATATAATCTTGGATAAGCAGTTTGTTGATTACCTCTTTTTCTACGTTTTCAAAGGATCCCATGATCAATTCTTTCTTTATTTCTCCCGTTTCCTGAAAAAAGCCTACTAATTCCTGCATCCCATAAACTAAATCAAAGGCTTCATTACGCGAAAGCCTGAACGCTTCCATTGTATCAGGAATCGTTGGATCCTTTCCATATGTATCTCTGAAGGAGTGATAGAAATAGATATATTTAGGGTAAAGCTGTCTGATTCGCTGACTAATGACAATTGAATTAGACTGATTGGAGCGAGCAAAATTTCGAATCTCACCTTGAATATGTAAATATAAAAATCGAACCCATTCCTTAGGATTGCGTTCTAGTTCCAGTTTCTTTATTCCATTATATAAGCCTATTAAACAAGCCTGATACAAGTCCTCCCATTCTACTTTGTTCTGCAGCATAAAAGAAGCAGGATTTTTTGTATAGGTTTTAATTACATATTTAATAAACTTCTCAGCATCCTCTGTTCTTAACAGTTCATCCATGCATACCTGATTATTTTTAGCTTTGCTTAAAGTTACTTTATCTTTTAAAATCATTAGCATTTACCTGCCTTTAATATTTGAATACTCTTATTAAAGGTGGACCCCAGAAGCAGCACAATATTTCATAAAAATATAAGTATCGTACTGTTCTCTACTCCACCCCCGTAGAGCGTGAACATATATATAAACAGGGCAAGTCTCCTGACTTGTGCTTCATTTTACTTCTGAGCCTTCCCATGCAAATGCCTCTCAGCCATTTTGCACAGTGGTTTTCTCATTTCATCAGCACATACAGTTGCGAGGGCAGTCCTGGATTCACACCAGGTTCCTTTTTAAGTAAACTACACCATGTCTATAAAACGAAATAAGTATTCAAGATTTTGAATCTTAAAGCAGCACCTATCTATTTTACATCACAAGTCCACCATCCACATTTAAAATTGTTCCATTGATATAACTCGCTTCATCTGACGCTAAGAATAGATAGGCAGACGCAATATCCTCTGGCTTTCCAAGCTTGCGCAATGGTGTCTTGTCTTCCATCCTGTCTAAAATTTTCTGGGGCATTTTCGCTGTCATATCGGTTACGATAAAGCCTGGGGCAACAGCATTTACTCTAATTCCTTTGGGACCAAATTCCTTCGCCCAGCTTTTCGTCATCCCAATTACACCTGACTTTGTTGCCGCATAGTTTGTTTGCCCAATATTACCATAAATCCCCACTACAGAGGAAGCATTGAGTATAACACCTGTATTTCTTTCCATCATATATGGAGCAACGGCTTTTGTACATTGAAATACACCCGTTAAGTTAACACCGAGGACCTTTTCCCAATCTGTTGTCTGCATTTTTGTAAGAAAGCCATCAATGGTGATTCCAGCATTATTAACTAATATATCTATTTTACTAAACGTTTGAATAGCCTGCTGGACCATTTCATTTACCTCTGCTTCGTTTGCAACATTCGCTTGAAAAAAGACAATTTCACCATATTCCTTCAGCTCATTTACTGCATTTTCACCTGCATCTTCATTTATATCACTGATTATTACCTTAGCACCTGCTTGTAAAAACCGCTTAGCTGTAAGCTTGCCAATCCCATTGGCTCCACCCGTAATCAGAGCTGCTTTTTCATTTAGTTTCATCGCTTTACACTCCCATCTTTACAGAAGCTTTATTTAAATTGCCGTTGATCAATCACTCGTTTTGCTTTAAATTGTGTTCTTTCTAGTGAACCGAGCGGGAGCAATTCGACATGTATTTTCACTCCTGTTTCCTTTTTCAAATCAGCAGAAATTTGCATGATCAGCTCCTCATCCTTCCGGGCACCTGTTGTTTCACATTGGACGGTAACCTCATCCATTATATTTTCCCGAGATACAATCATGACAAATTCATTACTGATTCCGTCTATTTTTCTAATTACATTTTCTACTAGACTAGCATAAACATTTACTCCACGAACAGTTACCATATCATCAATGCGCCCATAAATTCCTCTTGGCAATCGTGGATATACACGGCCACAAGCACAAGGCTCATCTGTCCAAGTCGTTAAGTCTCCTGACCAATAACGGATGACGGGCTGAGAGGTCCTTTCTAAAGGTGTGTAAACCGGTACACCTTCCCCGCCGTATGGGACAAGCTCCTTTGTGTCCTTATCCAGTACTTCTGTATAGACAACATCCTGCCATAAATGCACACCTTGACGATGCTCACACTCCGTATTGCTCATCCATGGTGTTACCTCTGCCATGGTGCCAGAATCAATGCAAATGCCGCCAAATGTATCCTCAATTTTCTTTTTTGTTGAGGGAATTCCTGCACCAGGTTCGCCAGAGAAAAATAGAATTCTAAAACCAAACTCTTTTGGATCTATTCCTAGGGCTTTTGCTTTTTCTGCCAGATAGAGAGCATAGGATGGTGTACCATAAAATACGGTTGGTTTCACCTCGTGCAGCCACGAGATTGCTTTTTCTGTTTGCCCAGCTTGCCCTGCCCCAAAAGGAAAAGTCTGCGCTCCTAGCCGTTCCGCTCCAATGAGTGCTCCCCAGCTTCCAATATATAAGCTGAGCGGGGAGCCGATAAATACGAGATCACTTGGACGCACGCCAAAACTCCACATAATTCTTGCATGCTGCTCCGCGATTCTCTCCCAATCTTCCTTGCCGAAAGAAAAGACAGTAGGCTTCCCTGTCGTTCCAGAAGTCCCCTGAATTCGGTGTACTTCAGAACGGGGAATACAAACATTAGAACCAAATGGAGCATATTGCTCCATGTCTTCCCTAATCTCTTCTTTCGTTGTAATCGGCACCTGTTCAAAGTCTTTCAAGCTGCTCACATCATTGGGATGAAAGCCAGCCTTTCCCCATTTTCTTTGATAAAATCCGGAATTTTCATAGGCATAATGCAATACATTTTTAATTTTAAACAGAATTAAGTCGTCAAGCTCTTCTTTTGAAGCAGTCTCGATATCTCGAAACCAATATTTCTCATCTTCGTCTGGGATATATTCTTTGTCATATTTAGGTGGCCATTGCTTTATTTTAGCACTTTTTAACATACTATCCCTCCAGTTAATGATTTTGCATTGAATCAACAAATAGACCAAACAGACATTTTTTGCTTTGTTTAAACTGTTCTACTTTTTACTTTTTCTCTAATGGATGCTGCAATCGCTTCGATCCGTGACTCTGGACCAAATACTTCTTCAATACCAGCTTCATTTAAAGCAGGAATATCCTCCTCGGGAATAACACCGCCCATGATAATTACTGCATCACCAATTCCTTTTTTCCGTGCAATTTCCACAACTTTTGGTCCTAATGTCAGGTGATTTCCTCCAAGCGTGCTTAATCCAATTACATCGGCACCCTCCTGGATTGCAGTATCAACAATTTGTTCTGGAAATTGATTCCCAAGAAATACAACTTCCATCCCTTCATCACGGAGCATTCTTGAAACAACAAGCGCACCGCGCCAGTGAATATCCAATCCAAGCTTAGCCATCACTACTTTAATCTGCATATTGATGCCTCCCTCTTCATCATTTATCAAGCTAATGGAAACTGCCAAAGTCCGAATTCTTCACGAAACACTTCTTCAATTTCTCCTAATGTTGCATAAGCAAGCACAGCTTCTTTTATATATGGCATTAAATTGGCATCTTCATGGCATTTTTCTCTTAATACATTTAATCGCTCTTTTACTTTGTCATTATCTCTTCTTTCTCGCAGCTTCTTCAATTTATCTCTTTGTTTATTTTCAGCATCCTCAGGATAGCGGAAAACTTCTACATCCGTTTTGTTTTGTTCAGATGGGAAGTAATTCAAGCCAACAATTTTATATTTGCCGCTTTCGATATCTTTTTGATTTTCATAAGCAAAATCAGAGATTTCCCGATGCAGCCAGCCTGATTCAACAACAGCTACTAAACCGCCTTTTGACTCAATTTCATCAATATAATCACGAATACGCTGTGCCATTTCCTGTGTAAGGTTCTCTACAAAATAAGATCCTGCCAGTGGGTCAACAGTATTTACGACATTTGTCTCTGCTTGAATAATTTGCTGGGTTCTAATTGAAATAAGTGCCGATTCTTCTGTTGGCGCAGAATATGCCTCATCATAGGAATCAATATGAAGTGACTGCGCTCCTCCCAATACTGCCGCAAGCCCTTGAATGGCTGATCGTGCAATATTATTCAGTGGTTCTACTTTGGTTAAAGTAATTCCGGCTGTCTGTACATGGAAACGCATCAATTGCGATTTATGCTCCTGTGCCTGAAAGCGGTTTTTCATAACATCATGCCAAACGAGCCTTGATGCTCTGCATTTCGCAATTTCTTCAAAGAAATCATTGAATAAATTCCAGAAGAAGGATAGCCTTTTAGCAAAATCATCCACTTTATTTCCCCTTCTTAACAGCTCTTCTGTAGTGGCAATCGCATTGGCAATCGCACACGCTACTTCCTGCACTGCGGTTGTGCCGGCCTCTCTCAGGTTATAACCGTTATAACTGACAGGATTCCATCTGGGCAAATTCTTGCTTGCATATTCAATTGCGTCACATTGTAAGCGGAACGAGGCCTTTGGAGGCAATACTTCGAGCGAGCTGCCAATTGTCGTTTCCATCAGGAAATCATTTTGATTTGTTCCAGAAAGCTTTTCTAACGGAATACCTTTCTTTTCAGCCATCGCCACAAACATCGCCATAACTACTACCGTCGTACTTGGCAGATGTGTTACGATATTGCTCGAAATTTCATCAATTGGAATGCCTTCATATAATGCTTCAATATCTTCCAGGGAATCAATTGCCACTCCCGCTGCACCAACATGCCCTTCCCCTTCCGGATCATCTGAGTCATAACCACGGATTGTAGGTAAATCAAGAACCACACTCGTCCCTGTTGCACCATTTTTCAGTAAAAATTTAAAACGTTCATTCGTATCTTCAGGGGTTCCATATCCAGCAATTTGCCGAACCGTAAACAGCCTGCCGCGATACATGTTCGGATAGACACCTCTGACAAAAGGAGCTTCTCCAGAAAGCCCAATATCTTTCATATAATCAATATCTTTCATATCTTCAGGTGTATAAAGTAAATCGATTGGAATGCCAGAATCAGAATAATATTGTTCTTCAACCGTTTTATCCTTTAATGTTTCTGCTTCCCATCTTTCTTTTTGTGATTTTATTTCCTGAATGACTTCCTCATTAAATAGTGCATTTTTCTGTTCTGTCGTATTTTTAGCCATAACCCTTCCCTCCACAAAAAATTATTTTCCTAGCAAATGATGCACAATCTCATAGGAAACAGTAATTGGATCAAGCTCACCTTTTTTAATCGCTTCAATTTTTCCGCTCCATTCTTTCTTGGAATGAATAATTGCATCTGTTTCATCTGTAAGCTGATGAAGAACCATCGTTTTTAATTTTGAAATATTTCTGTCCGCTCTTTTACTTTTCCAAAGTTTTGATTCTACTAAATATATTTTATGCTGGTTCATTTTTTTAATTAAACGCTCGATTCCCTCTTCTTCGGTGGCTATTGTCTTTACTACTGGCCGCTTCCAGTCAGGATGACCCAGCTCTCTTATCATCATCTTTAAATCTTTGATACTCTCATCTGCCCCTGGCCGATCTGCTTGATTAATTACAAAAAGATCGGCCACTTCCATAATTCCGCTCTTGTATGTTTGTAAAGAGTCTCCCAGACCCGGAACATTAACGAGCACGACAGTATCCGCAATCTTCATCACTTCAAATTCCACCTGACCTACTCCAACCGTTTCCACCAGGATGACATCTTTTCCATAAGCGTCCATCACATTCACAATATCTGCAGTCGAAGCTGCTAATCCGCCTAAATTTCCCCGTGTTGCTAAGCTTTTGATAAAAACATTTGGCAATTTTGCAAGCTCTTGCATGCGAATTCGGTCTCCTAATAATGCACCACTTGTAAATGGACTTGTCGGATCAACACATACGACGCCAATCGCTACATTCTGTTCAGATAATACCTTGCAGATTTTACTGACAAGCGTGCTTTTTCCTGATCCTGGAGGACCAGTAATTCCGATAATATGCGCATTGCCGTTACGAATATAGCTTTCTTTAAGAATGTCGATGCTTTTTTCTGTTTGATTTTCTACCTCTTTTAGAAACCTTCCCAATGTGACATCATCTTTTTTCTCAAAGTGTTCCGTTAAAGCATGCAAGCAATCACCTCCTTGTAATGAACGTTATCTCTTTATTAAATCCAGCTGTATTTGCGCATTGCTTAGATGGGCATCCATGAGACGGCTCGCTTCATTCGGATTCTTATTTTTAATCGCATAAAAGATTTCCCAATGCTCCTTTTGAAATCGGCGAAGCACTTCTGGGGAACTAGCTAACTCCGTTCTGGTTGTTTTTATTTGCTCCCGCAGTAAATTGGAAATAACACCAATAATAATGATTAGCATTTTATTGCCGGATGCCTCTACAATCGACTTATGGAATAAAAAGTCGAACGTTGATTTAATTTCTTCATTCGTCACATCATATTGCTGATCCATTTCTATTAAAATACCTTCGATTCTTTGTAAATCGGCATCTGTCCGCCGATTGGCTACTATTCTGATTGTTGCAGTCTCTAATGCTATTCTCGCCTCAAATAATTCAAGGGTATCCATACCACCTGATACAGCAATCAATGCCATGATTTCTGATAAATTTTCTGGCTGTGCCTGTTTAATAACGGTTCCTTCACCAGACTTCGATTCAATAATCCCTAAAGCACTTAATACTTTTAGAGCTTCCCGTAAGGAAGAGCGGCTTACTCCCATTGACTCTGATAGCTCTATCTCGTTTGGAAGCTTCTGACCAACTTTTAATTCCTTTCGCAGCAGGAGATCCTTTATTTGGTCAATAATTTCTTCGAATCTTTTCTTTTTCTTCACTTCTTTAAACATCGCTGACACTTCTCCTAATCTTCTTTTATTTATGCGTATTATATCATCAGCATTAGGAGATTTCATATAGCTCGTGCCCCACCTCCCCAATAATTTCATAGCCTTCTGGTGTGATTAAAATATCATCTTCTACCATGACCGATCCTAATCCAGGCACCATAAACTTTGGCTCCAAGGTAATAATTGTATTTTCTTTCAGAGGTGCTGTTGCTTTTGGCCCAATGACAGGGAATTCATCCAGTTCTAAACCAATCGAATGACCGATATATGCTCCGCGATTTTCCGCGATTCCCATAAAGTTTTCTTCTAAGTTCATTTTCCTTGCAAGCTGTAGCGCAAATGCATATAATTCAGCTCCTGTAACTCCGGGGCGTACTTGATTGATGACTTGAAAATGCAAATCAACTAATTTATCCCATAGATCCTTTTGCTTATTCGTCGCTTTGCCTACTGCATAGGTTCGCGCCATATCACTGTGATAGCCTTCCTTTGCTATACCATAATCGGCTACCAGCAGATCGCCATGCTGCAAACGCCGATTGGAAGCACCCCATGGAAGTGCTTGGCTCATGCCTGTACCAGTGACTGTCATTGCATGACCAGAAATATGCCAGGCATTATCACCAGAGGCAATGATTCCACCACCAGGTAGGCTCGCATCCCAGCGATGGAACCAAACTAAGCCATCCCCGCCATGCTTTCTTGCTTCATATTCAAAGATTGCAGCTACTTCATGCTCCTTTTGCCCCACTTTCGCATCCGTTAAAATCGCCTCATGAGCAAGCGTCCACAGCTTTGCAGAATTACGGATTTTCTCAACCTCAGCAGCTGTCTTTACTAACCTTTGCTCCATGATGAAATTGGGCAACAGCTACTGCAATCAGTTCCTTTTCTTTTACACTTAATATATTGTCCTTTAGTGCCTCCTCATCAAAATCTAAAAACGTTTTAAATATATCACCATTTAACTCAGAAAATTCCTTTAACCGACGAAAATACGATGCTTTATAAAGTTCCTCATCCTTTACTTCATCATAAGCATTCAGTGCATTTACCCCGTGGGCAATTGCAGATCCTGCTTTTAATGCTGTCGCTACAAGGACGGCTTCAGACAATTCTTCTTTCGTTACATTTTCCGTTTTCCCTGCCTGCACATGGACCTCGATGCAATACGGGCAGCCTGTTGTATGAGCAACAGCAATTGCAATAAGTTCTTTCAGCTTTCTGGATAATTTTCCTTCTGACAAAGCCGCCTTATTAAACTGCGTGAACGCTTTATACGTGTCCGGTACAAGGTCACCTAACTCACCAAGACGATTAAAATAAGATCTTTGGTACAATGCTTCCTTATTTACAGCTACTGTTTCCTTACTCATTTTGAAATTCCTCCCTATTATTATGTTTAACTTACATTTTGAATAAATTACTTTACAAATGTATGAAACTCCTGTTTTTCAAGCTCTCTTGCCTTTAATTTCCGTCGCAAAATCTTTCCGCTGATTGGTGTTTTCGGCAATTCTTCGATACATTCAATTTCCCTTGGTGCTGCATGTGCTGCCAAACCATTGCGGACAAATTGCCGGAGTTCTTGCAGTAGGGCTTCGCTTTCCTTATAATTACTTTTCAAAACAATAAACGCTTTTACAACTTCTCCCCTGACCGCATCTGGCTTACCTATAACACCAACCTCCGCAACGGACGGGTGCTCCATCAGCTTACTTTCCACTTCAAATGGACCGATTCGTTCACCGGAAGAGTTAATCATATCGTCACTTCTTCCTTGAAAAAAGAAATAGCCCTTGTCATCCATTGTCGCCAAGTCACCCGATACATACCAGCCTTCAAATGGAAAGTACGTTTCATATTTTGCAGGTTCTTTCCAGACTTCGCGCATGATCGCCGGCCAATCTGCTTTTAATGCTAAATGACCGACCACACCAGCTGGAAGTACGTTGCCATCATCATCTAAAATTGCTGCTTCAATCCCTGGAAAAGGTCTCCCCATTGATCCAGGGACGATTTTTTCTGTTGGTAAATTGACAATAAGCTGTGCCCCCGTCTCTGTCATCCACCAGGTATCATGGATACGTCGAGATAATGTTTTTATCCCCCAGCGAATGACTTGTGGATTTAGCGGCTCACCAACACTTAAGATATGACGGATCTTAGATAAATCATAGTTTGCTAGCTTTTCATCTCCTTTTGCCATCAACATTCTAAAAGCTGTCGGAGCACTATACCAAACCGTGACGCCAGATTTTTCTAAAACGGAATACCATGCATCCGCATCAAATCGGCCACCATGAATAACAATCGTTGCCCGATTTAAAAGTGGGGCAAATACCCCGTATACTGTTCCAGTCACCCAACCAGGATGCGCTGTGCACCAATATACATCTTCTTCTTTTAAATCTAATACCCATCTGCCTGTGATATATTGCTGAATCATGGCCCGGTGCGCATGGATAATCCCTTTCGGACGGCCAGTCGAACCACTAGTATAGTGAATATTAAGCCCATGCTCTAAATCTACCCATTCGATAATGTCGTCCTCGGCTTCAGTCGCTCGTGCTTCTGCATAGAGTGAAATTTCATCATCTTTACATTGCTCCGGCTCTGCCGTAATCCATACAGTTTGCAGGGAAGGCAATTCTCCACGGGGAACGCGCTTAATCAAATCTGGTGACGCAATCAGATAGACTCCCTCACAGTCAGCAACCCGCTCTTTTACCGCATCCTTCATAAATGCTTCAAACAGTGGTCCGACAATCGCACCAAGCTTAATTGCTGCAAGCATTGCAATATGACAATCGGGATGCCTTTCTAAAAAGACAAAGACAAAATCTCCTTTTTTCACCCCCTTATTTTTTAAAACCGTTGCCCAAAGATCCGATTTTTCCTTTAATTCGCGGTAGGTCAACGTATATTCCTCATCATTTCCAAAATAATGAAGTGCAATCTTTTCTCCAAATCCCGCCGCTACATGGCGATCAACACACTCATACGCCATATTCACCTTGCCCGTGTCCGACCAGCTGAATGTTTTCTCGATTTCCTTCCAGGAGAAAGCCTCTCTAACAGGCAAATCAGCTGTTATATTATAGGCTCCCTCATATGGCTCAATTACTTCTTTTCTCATATTTGATACCTCCTATTCGATATGCAATACATCTAGAATTTCAGCTTTTTTCGCTGCTAAACTTAGATCACCACGATTACGAGGTCGCGTTTCTGCAACAGACAGCTCTGCCGCTAATGTTCCGGGCTGACCACCTAGAATCAATATCCGGTCACATAAATAAAGTGCCTCATCAATATCATGTGTCACAATAATCATCGTTGTTGAGCGAACCGCCTGAATCTCTAATAATAAATCTTGCAGCTGCATCTTGGTAAAAGCATCGAGTGCACTCAATGGTTCGTCCAATAATAAGACACTCGGCTGCCCGATTAGTGCGCGGGCAATGGCCGTTCGCTGTGCCATTCCACCCGATAAATCTTTTGGATAATGATTGCCAAAATCAGATAATCCAACTAACTGCAAATACTCCTGCACATCCACGCGTTTCGAATCTTTCACACCAAATAAAATATTTTCCTTCACCATTAGCCAAGGCATCAGTCTCGGTTCTTGGAAGATCATGCCAATCGGTTGCTCACCTAGCCCTGCAACCTCAATTTCTCCTTCAAATCCCTCATCCAGACCGGATAACACTCGTAATAATGTACTTTTCCCACATCCGCTTGTTCCTAAGATTCCAACCGTTTCGCCTTCCTGAACGGTAAATGACAGATTTTGAAATCCTGCCAGTCCGTTATTGAATGTTCTTGATGCGTGGTCTACCTTTAACATGATGCATCCCTCCACTAGAGCTGGTTTTGTAAATTATCCTGCCATTTTAATGCACGGACTTCTAATGTTTTCAATAGAAAATCTGTTGTTTTTCCTAATAGCGCAAATAAGAGAATGCTCGCGATAATCAATTCCGGGGAATACGTATTTTGACCGACGACGAGTAAATATCCCAGTCCCTGACTTGCCCCCATTAATTCGGAAGCAACAACGAACATCCAACCTAATCCTACCCCGCTGCGCAGCCCAACAAGAAAAGATGGCAATGATGCTGGAAAAATAATGCGACGAACTGTTTGCAGCGGTGTAAAATGATGAATTTTCCCGACTTCAATGAGCTTTCGGTCTACCCCTTGAATTCCTGAAACGATATTCAAATAAATAGGGAAAAAGACTCCAACTGCAATTAACGCTACTTTAGAAGCCTCTCCAATTCCCATCCATAGAATGAATAGCGGCACCCAGGCTAGAGAGGGAATTGAGCGAAATGCTTGAATTAATGGATCCATCAATTGTTCAAACCATTTAAAATAACCGACGACCGACCCAATGATGACTGCGGCAGCTGTTCCAATTAGAAAACCAGCAGCGACACGATAAAAAGTAATTCCTATATGTCCCCAAAGCACCCCTTCATTTGCCATTTCTATAATTTTTTGGACAATCATCGTTGGAGCAGGGAAAACATATGCATCAAGCAGACTGTAACGTACAGCTGCTTCCCAGCTAATCAACAGAACAGCTGGAATAATCAGACCAAGTGCGAAGCCTTTTCCTTTTTTCCACTCCAAATTGAGTTTCATTGCTTTCTTTTCCCTTACTTCAAATCGTTCATTTACATCTGTTTTGACCGACATGCCCTTCCCCCTATCTCATTCGATAACATTTTTGGAAAAATGTTCAACAAGCAATTCGTCTACTAATTCCTTAACATCACTATTTTCCTGGATGACATTCTCCGCTTGCAGCACTTCACCTGCTGCGTTAAGTGCTTCCGCCTGCTTTTCTCCAGGAATAGGATCTGAAAAATCATTTCGCTCCAAACTCTTCTTCGCTACTTCTAAATCCATCTCCGCTTCTCGTGCTAAGATTTCCGCAGCTTCTTCTGGATTTTCAATCACCCATTCTCTTGCCTTTTCATAAACTTCAATTACTTTCTCCACAACTTTTGGGTGTTGTTCTGCAAATTCAGAGCGGACATTTAATGTGCCATACGTATTTTTATCATGGTCCCGTAAAAATAAATTCGCACCTGAATCGACTTCAACTTTTGCCATATGTGGATCTAACCCTGCCCACGCGTCGACTTGACCAGTTAATAGAGCATTTGCCCCATCCGCATGCTGTAAATTCACAATTTCCAAATCCTGTGATGACAGACCAGCTTCCTGTAACGAACGCAACAGGAATATATAGGGGTCTGTTCCTAGTGTGGCAGCGACTTTCTTTCCTTCCAGCTGTTCTACAGATGTAATATCAGAATCACCAGCTGCAACAAGCGCCGTCCATTCTGGTTTTGAAAAAATATAGACAGACTCGATTGCCGAGCCATTTGATTTCGCAATTAGCGCTGCTGCTCCAGCCGCTGAACCAAAATCCACACTACTCGAGTTTAAGAATTCAAGTGCTTTATTACTTCCATGACTAAGCACCCATTCCACTTCAATCCCTTCTTCCTCGAACACTTCCTCTGCCCAACTAAATTCTTTCAACGCCAGGCTTGTCGGGGAATAATATGCATAATCCAATACCACTTTATCTAATGCATCCTTCCCCTCCCCCTTGGCAGAGCCACAAGCCGTTATAATGAATACTGCCCCAAGAATAACTGCGATACATGCAATCGACTTTCTCATGTCTAATTCCTCCTGCACTTATTTTTAGTTTGAATTTCAAATTATTTAAACATTATTTTTCTGATATGTATAGTCAGATTTAATTGTAAACTCTCCACTTTTTCATAGATTAATTCATCTAAAAAACCCCCTTCCTAAATTAAGAAGAGGGTTCTAAAATTCCTCCTCTTATCTTTCAGATTCTAAAAACTGTAGGATTTAGCACCTTTGCAGCTTAGCCAACTGCAGGTTGCCGGGTTTCATCGGGCCTATTCCCTCCACCACTCTTAATAAGAGAGTTTGCATATTTAATTGTATAGAATAAATTATTTTAAGATTTTACGAATTGAAAACTATTGTAATCAAAATTAATAAAACTGTCAACTACATTTTTTATTTTTATGAAGTAAGGTGCAAGATATAAAAGCTGTTTTCTAGTACCCGTATCTGTAACAAATTATAATTTTTTATCAATCTCATTGATTTGTGGCTTTTTGGAAATCATTAATGTAAAAGGAATTTGCATAAAGACAGCATCATCCGACCGCCCATTGAAGGCATCACTTTCTCATTATATTGTTTGCTTTTCTTTATTCTTGAAAGGCATTATAATCCATTGTATACTGCGCTTAACAATAGGCTAAAGCAATCAGCATTTTCAAAAAGCTTTGGAAGGAGCGGTGCAGTGGATATGACATGGGATAATAAAAAACATTCCTATGCTGACTATGTTTTAGAGAAAGATGAAACCTATGAAGTCATTGGCGGTGTGATTCTCAATATGTCACTTTCTCCTACGCCAAAGCATCAGGATGTCGTTGCTGAATTAACGGCAGAAATTTAAGATGTTTCTTCGAGGAAAAAATGTATTGGTTTTTCAGCACCAATGGATGTTTGCCTCTTTGCAACAGAAACAACAAAAGAAGAAAATATTTTTGATTGGGTGCAGCCTGATTTATGTATCGCATGTGATCGAAACAAAATAAAAGATAAGAATATTGTTGGCGCTCCGGATTTAGTCATTGAAGTATTATCTCCCGCATCCGCTCGCAACGACCGCAGGATTAAATTCAAAAGTTATGAGAAAACAGGGGTGAAGGAATATTGGATAGTTGACCCGGCAAATATGTTTGTTGAAGTTTATCAACTGCAGGAGAATTCCTTCAAGCAAACAGGAATTTATGAACAAGGAGATAGCATAACTGTGGGCATTTTCCCTGAATTGAAAATTGATTTGAGTCATATTTTTATGGAGCGTTTTTAAAAGAAGAGTAATTAACTAATTTCCCATTTTGCATAAGCATATTGATTATATATTGTTCCAATAAGTAACCGCCTTCACCTATGACCTGAAAGACGGTTACTTATTTTTCTTGAGTATGACAATTATAATTCTCACTACGATGATTAACGGTATTGCAGTAAAGTGGTGTGATATTTCTTTTATTATCCAAGCTCCCTACTCTTCGCCATTGCAAAAGTTACTTAATCATACTCGAATCTCCGCTTGTCTCTGCACTTCTGACATCTTTTTGGGAGATCGAATCCCATTTCCCTAAAAAATTTCTGTTCTCCAATTGTGAATGTAAAACGATTCCCACATTCCCAGCATTCCAATAGGAAATCTTGAGGTTCTTCCCCCTTCAATGCTTCCTCGATTTCCGCTTCCCGTTGCGCTACTGCCTCTAAATCAATTGGAGCGTTCTCTTCAATAGAACGAATTGTCGTATTTATTCTTGCACGCACCTTTTTATAATCTACCTTTTTCCATGCTTCAAGCAGAGGAATATATTTGGCCTCTCCTGTTTCTCTGATTTTATCAAGAAACAAGAAAATCATGTGACGATTCCGATCTTTCAGGTATTCCATATCTGGTATCGGCGCACCTTCCATCAGTACTCTGTCCCATTCTTTTAGTAACTCATCAGCCATCTGGTCCGCTTCAATTTGCCAGCCCCTATCTGTGTATACAATCATCGGCAGCTTCCCTGAATAGCTTATATCAAGAAAATCATGTTCAATCATCCAATCTATCTTTTCCGTAATTTCAGCAATTGTTACCGAATGAAAATAACCATAGACAGGTGATTGATCCAGTTTAAGCTCCAATACCTTTTTCTCGCGCGAACCCTTTAGTATTTTCGAAAGCAAGTTTCTTCCGCCCTGGGCAATTAATTCATCTGCCGCTCTTAAAATTGCTAGTTTTTCATCGTTTGATAGGTCCATGATTAGCTGCTCCTTTCAGAATTAAGTGGAATTTATCTGGTAAGCGTTAGTAAATTTATTAAAGATTATTTCTATAACCATTGTAATCGAATTTGCAGTCTGGGGGCAATGGGGTGAGGAGTTTTATTGGGGTGCGTATAGAACTAGAGTAATTGTTCCATTCTTAAGTTATTTGTGTGGTATTGAATTTCCTTTTTCATCCCCTACTGAAATACTAAGATAATTTGGGTTTTCTAACTAAATAACCAATCATTTGGATTGTAAATACCAGTGATAGAATCAATTTATTCTTCTGGAAGATTAATAAATCTAACTTGTATTTTTGATTAATTACATCCTCAAGTGACAAAACATTCCCTCCATTATTCTAACACTATTATGTAAAAGGGACTCAGCCAAAGCTAGAGTCCCTTTCAAATCTATAATTATTGTAATAACTGTAAAACACCTTGAGGCATCTGGTTAGCTTGCGCTAACATTGATTGTGCTGCTTGTGAAAGGATGTTATTCTTAGTGAATTCCATCATTTCTTTCGCCATGTCAACGTCACGGATACGTGATTCTGCAGCAGTTAAGTTCTCAGCAGATGCACCCAAGTTATTAATTGTGTGTTCTAAACGATTTTGAACAGCACCTAGTTTAGAACGCTCTGCCGATACGGTATCGATAGCACTTTGGAAAGTAGATATTGCTTTATCGGCCCCGCTCTGTGTAGAAATGTCTACACTTCCGTATACTTGACCACCCTTTAACTCAACTGGGACTGCATCATCCTTAGCTCCTAGGGACGCTTCATTGTATGAAACATCATCAATAGCATAAAATTTATTATCAATTTCAACTGCTACAATCTCATTATTTTCATCTCTTAGTACTGTTCCTTCGAATTCTTCACCATCGATGGTTTCTGTTCCAGGTCCTGGAGTATAATCTTTATCTTTATCCCGTTCAAATTCTGTTGCTTCAGAATTAACTACAAAACTTCCAGTAACTACTTCTAAGTCACTAAGTTTATAGTAACTGCCTTCAATTTCAACAGCAACTACTGCATCACCATTTTTAAGGACTGTTAGATTTTGAATTTCTTGGTCACCAATTTTAACTGTTGCATCAGTTTCCTCTTTTAATTCACCTTCAACTCCAAGTGCTTTTGCACCCATGTCCGCAATATCTATACCAAGCTTTTGGCTTTCGTTTGCACCAATATGGAATGTAGCCTTGAAGTCTCCACCTAATAAATTCTGTGTGTTAAATTCTGTGTTATCAGCAATTCGAGTAAGTTCTTCTGCTAATTGGTTAGCTTCTTTTTGAAGTTCTGCACGGTCTGCATCTGTATTTGTATCATTAGCACTCTGTACAGCTAGTTCGCGCATTCTTTGAAGAATTGAATGTGTTTCGTTAAGCGCGCCTTCCGCTGTTTGGATTAGAGAAATGCCATCTTGAGCGTTCTTAGATGCCATTTCAAGACCTCTAATTTGTCCACGCATTTTCTCAGAAATTGCAAGACCTGCTGCGTCATCTCCAGCTTTGTTGATACGAAGACCTGAAGAAAGTTTTTCTAGTGAGTTTTGTACTGCACCTTGGTTTGCTCCTAATTGACGATTTGCGTTAAGAGCTGAAATATTGTGATTAATAATCATTTTCCATACCTCCATGTGTTTGTTTTCTAACAAGCCGCATCCTTGTGATCTTGCTGATCTATAATAACTCCACTTCCTGTGGAATTACTATCTTCTTAATTTTGAACACCCGAAATGATTCACAGCTGAAATTTCCACCTATGTATAGGATGAATGGCCATAGCTTTGCATCTTTTCTGCTGTTCTAATATTTATATCGACAGTACTTTTGATTTGTTTAATACTTTTTCATAAAAAATATTCTTTTTGGAAAAACATTAACTACAGAAAAAAGTGCCCGGCAACATTTCATGCCAGACACCCATTTTTATAGACCTAATTCAATTTCACGTCATTAATTTCTGCTTTTTATATATATCGACGCCACCACAGCAACACTCACATCACTATTATGGGCTGCTTTACAAATCTTTTATTGCATAAGATAAAGCAGTTCTTCAATTTGTTCGAAAAAGTCCAGTAAAATTGCATCACCGAGTAAAAAGGAGATAAAGACGATTAATAGAATTGTTGCCAGACCATAATAAACCTTTTGTCCATTTGGATTGATCTTTGACGCTTTCTCATAGACAAATAAAACAGGAATATAAGAAAAAACCAGTACACTCGAAATAGCTAATGTAAATAAGGTTAATTGATTAGAGCCTATCAACCCTCCAAGTACAGCAACTAAATTTAATGTCACGAAGGGTACATAGAGGGAGCCGTATTGAGCGACAATCTCTTTAAATGATTCCTGGCTTTTCGCGAGTTTTGTTATCACAAAAGCACTTCCGAATGTAATCGCAATTAAAATAAGTGCAAAGAATAGAAGTTTAGGCACAATGCTAAAGAACGGAAGTGACTCACTATACCAGCGTCCGCCAAAAGTTTTTATTAATGAGTTTCCAAGAAAATAAATACTCAATGAGAAAAATAATGCAAATAACCCAATATTGATTAAGCTATTCGTCAATTGATTTTTATCAGATTGAAATGCGCGTGCAGGGTTTTTTAATAAAGATACAAAATAAGACCAGTAATTGTTTAACCCTTCTTTAACGATATCTCCAGTTGGTTGTGCATTTCCTTCCATCGCAGCTGCCGCTTGATTTACTTCTGCTCCTGCCTGCGGATTAACTTGTACTTCTAATGGCTCAATATTTGTTTGTGGTGACTCCTCTGCTCTGCCGGACTGCTGTTGTGGGCTTTCGGCAGCATTTTGCGGCTGCATCTCTGTGCCACATACACCGCAGAACTTCCCTGAATTCTGCTGGTGGTTACAACTTGGACATTCTAACATTGAACATTCTCCTTTGTTATATTTACTATTCCTTTTTAACGGTTAACTTGATGATTTTTATGTAAAGGAAAGTAGTTTTATAGACCTAATGAAAATTATGACATTTAGACTATATTAATTATAACAAAGTTCCTTCTGATTTAAAGCTTTTTCTAACAAAATGAATTTCTGCTATTTTCTTTTATTGTATACCTCCATGTACTGTAAAAATAATTTTAACACAGTAATAAATCCTGCATTTTATAAAAAGCTGAACCAGCAAGATATAAAACAATATTTCAATTTAATCTTGACAGTTATATATAATTTATGTAGTATGAATTTAACAAAAATTAAATAAGCAATTTTCTTATCCAGAGAGGTTGAGGGACTGGCCCAATGAAACCTCGGCAACAGGCTTATTTTAAGCACTGTGCCAATTCCAGAAGCGTCATGCTTGAAGATAAGAAGAGAAACGAATCAAAGATTTAACCCTCTTCTTATAGTCAAGAAGAGGGTTTTTATTTTTACCAAATATAAAATACTGGAGGAGTAGAGATGAAACGTACTTTAGAACAAAGACTGAAAGATGGAACTGTTATCGTTGGTGAAGGTTACTTATTCGAATTGGAACGAAGAGGGTATTTACAGGCAGGGTCATTTGTACCTGAAGTGGCACTTGAGAATCCCGAAGCGCTTAAACAAACATATCGGGATTTTATGAATGCTGGGTCTGATGTAATCTTAGCATTCACGTACAATGGACATCGTGAGAAGCTTCGTATTATTGGAAAAGAGGATTTATTGGAACCGCTAAATAGAAATGCTATTCGTTTAGCAAAAGAGGTAGCCAAGGAACATCCAACTGAAGAGGCACTTGTTGCGGGAAATATTTCTAATACCAATATTTTCGATCCGGCAGATCCTGCTTCAAAAGAAGAAGTGAGGAGTATGTTTGCGGAAATGGTGAAGTGGTGTAAGGAAGAAGGTGTTGACTATATTGTTGGTGAAACATTTTACTATCATGAAGAAGCATTCATTGCCTTAGAAGAAATCCAAAAACAAGGCATCCCTGCAGTAATTACTTTAGCTTTATTTGCAGAGAATATTTTAAGAGATGGCTACACAGTAGATGAATCTTGTAAAATTCTCTCTGAAAAGGGGGCTTTAGTTGTTGGTTTGAACTGTTTCCGAGGACCTGATACCATGCATCCATACTTAGCAGATATACGTAATAATGTAGAGGGTTATGTTGGTGCGCTTCCAATTCCATACCGTACAACAGAAGAAAATCCAACATTCTTTAATTTACCTGATACAGGATGCAGCTGCCATTTACCAACAGAAACAACTTTCCCAACTGCACTTGATCCGCTTTATCATAATCGTTTTGAATTAGCGGAATGGGCAAAAGCAGCACAGAAAATTGGTATTAATTATATTGGTTTATGTTGTGGTGCTTCACCTGCAATGCTTAGAGAAGTTGCAGAAGCTGTTGGCATTGAAACAATAAATTCAAGATTCTCTCCAAGTATGGAAAAGCATTTCTTATTTGGGAGCGATAAGACACTAAAAAGCCACAACACAGAATATCGTACAAAAGCATAAATATGCATTTAAATAAACGAAGAGTAATAGATGCTGGGAAGAAACCATAGCTAATAAGAAAGAAGGCGCTGGGCTACACTAAAAAAGTGTAAGCCCCCCGCCTTTCCTTTTGGGATAAAAGAAAGCATAAAGCCAAGCGATGGCTGCCACCGAAAAGATTGAAGACAGCAAAGTTTTCTAACATAGTTGCATGCTTTCCTATTGAAAATGGGTGATTCAAACCATCTGACCCGTGTGTCACCACTCTCGCAGACTTTCATTCTGTTACCTGGCTACATACAGCATTTCTTATATTTCTTTCCGCTTCCACATGGGCATGGATCATTGCGTCCGACTTTTTTCTCTTTGATGACTGGGGTTGTATTCAATCCGAGCTGCATTATCATCTCTGACATGGGATTCACAAGTGCGCCTTCTGGTAAATCGTTTCCCATTTTCTTTAGCTGATTAAAAATAAATATGCCAAATGAATTGATTGTTATTGAATCAATCCCAATATATCTCTGCTCGTCATCATCACTAAACCAAAGCTTTAGCTGGAACAAACCAAAGTATTCCATAATTGGCATGATATACTTTAAAAAATGGTCTGTTACTCCACCGAATACTGTTTCATACGCAAGCTTCAGCCCCAGCGGATCTTCTCTAAGCTTAACTTCCTTTTCTACGGGATATTGTGAGAGAAGTGCTGCAACATTTGCTCGTTTTGATTGTGTAATTTCAATACGCCCACCCACATTCGATGGTTGCACTTCTCTCCAGTAAAGCTGATTCCAAAGTGCGTCAATCAATAGCGAATATTGATCTTTATCCGTTAACTTTTGCTGATATACTTCCAGAAGATCTGTGGGTTCCAGTTTATTCCCATTTATTCGAAATAATCTATAGTGTTTTCCAGCTAAAAAGAAAAAATGAAATAAACCGATATCCTCTTGATTCAATGTAGGTTTTGTGAAAACATCTAAATCTGCTGCTTGTGCTAATTCCTGCCAAAACCTTCGTGTAATATGCTGTCTGCTGCTTGTCAGCTTCACACTTTTCTCATTTTGAATTTTTTCAAGGAATGCGGAAAATGCTCGTACAGCTATCGGCGTTTCAAAATCCCTCTCTTCTAATAAATCAACCAGCTCTAAGTCAATGTCTATTGTATCCTCTTCTTCTGATTGATCGGCACTCTCCATATCATCCAAATATTGATATAAATCGTTATCAAAATACCATGCTTCAATGTCGTCAGATGCGAAATAGGTTTTAAACCGATGTTTGAAGTAGTCCCTCTGTTTGCATACCATATTAATTTCATCGAGTTCAGCTCTATCCAAGTTCTCGTTTTCCTTTAAAAACTTCGCAAACTTTTTAAAGGTAGTTAAGTAAGGACCGACATCTCTTTCCGTGCTATTAAGCACTTTTCGAATATAGAAATCTCCCAGAAAGTCGATAATTTGATCAGAATGAAAGTCTTCTATACTATCTCCAACATAATTACGTAAATAATTTTGTCCAAAAAATGAGATTCGACCCATATGCCGATTGACCGTTTCCTCTTTCAGACCTTGCTTTTCAGATAAATACTCATAAAATGCATCCAGCGTTCTTTGAAGACTCTCCTGTAAATCTGCATCATATTCCTCATCCATTATCATGCTGATCCTCTCCTTTTTTGGGGATAGAGCGTCTGTCCCTGATTTTCCCAATTTTTCTGCTTCAACAGGATTCCTTGAGCTGTTTTTATGTGTTATTCAACTTCGACATTCTCAATTTTTTTGTTTTTCACTATTGATAAAGCGTACAAATCCCATTTTGATATACCCATACCTCTTCCTCCAATCAGACCTTTTTTATTTTGAATTTACTCTGAATTCTTTTAATCGGTTCTATTTATTTTCTAGACTGAAAAGAACTTCAATATACATATTTTAAATATAATTGTAATGCATTACATTGCTATTCGCAAAATAATGAAGGTAATTCTTTGTTAAAAATGTTAAGTCACAATCTATCAATTCTGCTTCTTCATTTCTTTTTTACCTCTTTTTTATCTTTTTTCGAGAAGAAAGTGAAATTAGTCGGAATTGAATGACTAGGAGGAAATAATTAAAGAAAATGAATAGACATTTTCGGAGACAGTTCTTAATATCCAGGAATTATATTAATAGGGAGAAAGTCTGTCACACCAAGGGGTTGCAGCAATTTTTAATTTTACAAAAACGCTTGACTGTCCATTTTCTATTTGATAGACTTCCCAACAGGTAATATCTTAGAATAAATTTTCAGATAACCTCTAAAAAATAGCTTAATAAGCATCATATTAAATGATGAAGTAGCAGTTTTAGGAAGCACATTACCTTTGTCATCCTTTGCTTTATCGTCTGAGTCAGCATCTTCTTTTGGTGTTTCTGTTTCTTTTTTCACTAAACCTGCAAGTGTATTCTCAAGGTCTTCTAAAGCCGCATCTGGATTTTTAGTATTATTGGCTGGATGCAGCAGTTTAATTTTAGGCAGAAAAAAACTTAATTAATCATTATTTGTATATTCATTGACAGTAATACAGCCAGCCACTTGGGATTTTATTTTCAAATCCCAAGTGGCTGTGATAAATTCGACACGGGCATATTCTTTTAGGATAAACATTTAATGAAGTTACCCGCTGAAGCTTTATTCCCAATAAGCAAAACACCAGTCTTCAAAAGTTCATTCTATCAGCGAACAATTTCCCTAAACCTCCTCAGCTCGACCGGCTTTTCCTCTAAAGAGCAATCACCCCACACATTCTTCAAATAAACCTCTGCAACCGCAGCCTGCCTGCTATCTTTTGCGGCTTCTTCAATTGCTGCAACACTTTCATATATCTCGGTAATCCGCTTCGCAATATCTTTTGCATAATAAGTCTGCAGCTCATTAGACAGCTTCTTAATGCCATCTACACGCTCAACTAGATTCTCTACTTCATCTATGACCACATCTATCCAAGAAGCAATTTTTTTCTCCAGCTTATCCCCCGCCGTTGCTTTTGTAAGCCGCTCTGCCATTTCTTCTGCAAAAATCTTCTCAATCTCATATTTTTCAATCAGACGCAAGACTTCAAGACCAAGTATATTTGCAGTCCCTTCCCACACCGTCAAAACCTGGGCATCGCGCAGTAGTCTTGGCGTGACAAAGTCTTCAATATAGCCATTTCCACCATGCAGCTCAATTGCTTCATGCGCAAAGTGCACGGCTTGCTCGGCTGTTTCCTTTTTCATTACTGCTACGTACAAACGAAATAAAGCTTTTTCTTTATCCGTTACTGTATCTTTTGTATCCAGTCCCATCACTTTATCCATCAGCTTAATTACACGAAACATCGCATTCATCTCGACCTCTTGCTTTGCAGCCATTTTACTCAATGTGGTCTGAATCATAGGATAATCAACTAAAGCTTTCCCAAATGCATCGCGTTCCGTTACATAAATCCTCGCTTCTAAATAAGCCCGGCGCATGATTCCAAGTGAAGCTACCGCATTAGAGACACGCGATAAATTCAACGCTTCAATCATATAGTAAAAGCCTTTATTCTCATCTCCTACTAAATAACCAGCAGCATTTTCAAATTCAATCTCTGCAGAAGGCACTGCCCGCACGCCTAGCTTATCCTTCAATCGGCGAATCCGAAGCTTGCCAGCTGCACGATTTTCTTCCCATGGAACAAGGAAAAGACTTAAACCTTTTGTTCCCTCAGCTGCCCCCTTCACTCTTGCCAGAACCATTGCTACACCGCAAGCACCAGCATTGCTTGCAAAATATTTTTCACCTGTAATCGAGTATGCCTCGTCTTTCCAAACAGCTTCCACTTCATTTGCACCAACGTCTGACCCGCCCTGTCTTTCTGTCAGGAATGTAGCTCCCTCATAGAGTTCAACATCCCCAGTCGAAACAACATGCGGCAAAAATTTTTCTTTCAGTTCTGCTGAAGCATAGTGATCGATTAAATAGGCAGTCGCTTTTGTCAGGGTGACTGGGCAGGCGAGTCCAGGCTCACTATGAGAGAGTAAATATTTTAATGCATAGGAATATACATAGTTTCCTTTATGTCCTAAGCTTGGAATATCCTTATGAACAAACCCGACAATTCCGGTATTGTACGTTTCCTTCACTGAATTTTTATATCCTTCATTTAACCAGACATGTGAAACTTCATTCCCCATTTTGTCATAACGAATCAGCCTGGGTTCACCCTCCCGATCAGTATGGACTGCTCTTTTATCAATGGCATCAGTACACAATGACCCGTAGCTTTTTAACACTCCATCAGCCCACTCAAAAAAGTGATTTGGCAGAGAATCCTTTAATAATCGCTGTAAATTGGGGTCTGCTTTGTAAAAATTGATTGTATCCTGCTTTTCTTTTACATCCAGCATTTTCTTGCCTCCTAAGTTGTGTTGAAACATGGTGTGATACATTTAACTTGTAACCTGCTTCCTTAATTGATATTTTAATAGCTTGCCAGTTGCATTACGGGGAAGCGCTTCCATTTTTTCGTAAATTTTTGGTATCTTGTAGTCTGCAATATTCCCTTTTAAAAATGCGACACATTCTTTCTCTAAGTCATCCATTTCTTCATCAAGAACAACATAGGCTTTTACCGTTTCTCCCCAGTCTGGATTGGGCACGCCAACGACAGCAACATCAGAAATTTTCGAATGCGTAATAAGAAGATTTTCGATTTCCTTGGGATAAATATTAACTCCTCCAGAAATGATAATATCTTTTTTCCGGTCAATAACCCAATAGTAACCATCTTCATCTTGTCTAGCCATATCTCCAGTGTATAGCCAGTCACCTCTTAGAACAGCATTCGTCTGCTCTTCATCTTTATAGTATCCCTTCATATTTCCTTCGCCCCGTAAAATAATCTCGCCAATTTCTCCCTGTTGCACGTCTTTCCCATCTTCATCAACGATACGGATTTCACAATGAAGTGCCCCGCGGTTTCCAATGCTTCCTGCTTTTAATTCATGATTTTCAAAACCGAGCAGTGTTCCATTCGGTCCCGCTTCCGTGGCGCCATACACACAAATTAGGCGGTCAGTGGCAAATTTACTTTTTACATGGATGACCTCTTCTTTAGAAAGTGGGGCGCCACCATATACCCAATATTTCATTGAGGATAGGTCATAATTTTGAATTTCCGGATGTCTGGATGTTGCTAGATAGGCGATTGGCGCACCAAAGAAATGTGTTGTTTTTTCCTTGGATACGGCCTCCAGCAATAAATCTGGTGTAAAGGTTGGTACAACTACATGCGTCGCTCCAACGTAGAGACCCGCTATCATGAATAGATGCAATGGTGCTGAATGACTAAGCGGCATAATATGAAGTACTCTGCTCTCAGGCTTTAGCTCCATTTCCACACAAATGGTTATCGCAACAGTAAGGATGCTGCGATATGTAAAGATGACCCCCTTGGGATTGCCCGTTGTACCAGATGTGTAAAGAATCGATGCTTCATCATCCTCTGTTAAATGACATTCAATTTCTGCTGGTGAGCCGTCTTGAATAAGACTTTCAAAAGATAGCCAATCATCCTCCTCTGGGCCAGTTTTAATAAACAGAATGTCTTGCATATTTTCAGGCAAGTCCCGAACTTGCTCGAAAAGTAATACGTGGGTGATAAATACGGAAGCATCACTATGTTTCAGAATATACGTAATCTCCCGGTCTACCAATTTCGCATTAATCGGCACAGCTAAAGCTCCAAGGCGTTGTGCAGCTATATAGGAAATCAGAAATTCCTTCGTATTTGGCAAATGCAAAACAACTTTATCACCCTTTTTAACACCTAAATGCTGTAAGCTATGGGCAAATCGATTAACCTCCTTATTCCATCCGCTGTAGGTGATTCGTTCAGACGGTGTTACAATCCCTTCATGATTGGGATATTTTCTCGACATGACGCGAAGTAAATTAGGGATATTCATTTCCTTTCACACTCCAATTCATTTAATTTATTTTGAAATTCATCAAGCAGTTCTTCCATCTCTGAACGTATTTGCATCAATTCTTCAATCCGGTTCGTCACCTCCGCGATCTTCTCCTCGCCATATTCGATTGTCCGCTCAAGCTGTTTTTTTCCCGTTCGGTCAAGATCAAAGAGCTGTATCATTTCACGGATTTCATCCAGCTGAAAGTTGTATTTTTTTCCGCGAAAGATCAGTTTCATTCTGCCGCGTTCCTTATTTGTGAAAACACGTTGCCCGCCTTCCGTCCGTTCAGGCTTTAATAAGCCAAGTTCTTCATAATAGCGAATTGCCCGAGTAGTCGTGCCAAACTCTTCAGCAAGCTCTGCAATCGAATAGGTCTTTACTGCCTTCATGCCCATCACCTTTAATTTAAAATTTTCTTACAATTAAAAGTATAGCATTAACGTTAACGTAAAGGTCAATAGAGGTGAGGGGATCTCTGGTAAAAAAGTTACATGAAATGAACTGTGGTGATAAAGGGAGGAAGTGCTGGGAGATTTTTTGGTGGATTCTGGGAATTTCATTCGTGAAGTGTTCTCAGTGGCCTGCGTGGCTGGCGGCGGGCGCGCGGATTCGACAAAAAGGCGCGCGTCAAAGTTGGTTTGCCGCGCATGAATCGGCGTTGCCCGCGCACGAAACACTGTTACCCGCGCACACTCGGGGTTGATGCGCGGCTAATAGCGTTTCGTGCGCGGGGAAGCAACCTTGATGCGCGGCCATCCCGCTTTGACGCGCGCACTTTTGTCGAACCCGCGCGGGCATCCATCCTCTCAGTCCTCTCTACCTCCCGCCACCCTTGCGTCAAGTCTGAATCAACGCGTATGAAACGACCCACCCCGTGCATCTGCCTTAAGTACGCTCGGCAAACTGGCATTTATGCGCGGTCAATCCCTGTTGATGTGCGGATACAGAGGTTTGATGCGTGGATACAAACATTTCATACACAGATTCCAAACTTGGTGCGCAGGGCTAATGATGCGATGCGCGCTATAATTTTCTGATAACGATAAAATACTGCGAATCAACCATCAAGTACTTAACTAAAAGCTTGAGTGTTGAGGGCACACTATACCTTCACAACCTCAACACTTTTATCTTTCAAGCTCCTCACTATTCCTTCATCTGCCTTACTATCTGTAACAACATAACTGACACGATTCAAATTGCCAATCTTAGAAAAAGCCAACAGTCCAAACTTACTATAATCCACCATTATATAAATCCTGTCCGCACTGTCCATCATTCTTGTTTTCACACGGGCCTGCTGCTCGTCAGACTCACTTAAACCACGCTCTATGTGAATTCCTTTACAGGATATAAAGGCTTTATCAAAGTGATAACTGTTGAAAGCTTCTTCCGCGAGCGGGCCAACATAAGATAGAGACTTCGCTAAAAGTGTTCCGCCCGTTGAAATCACATTTATATTGTTTTTGCTGCTTAATTCCATTGCAACCTTAATCGAATTTGTCATTACGGTTAAAGGAATATTTGGCAGTGTTTTCGCCATATACCATGCAGTTGTACTTGCATCAAGGATAATTTTGTCACCTTCATTTACATGCTTAATTGACTCAAGTGCAATTTGCTGTTTTTCTGCTACATTCATAATTTCGCGCTCTGAGTACGGGATCTCAAGCGAATCACTTGGAGTAATACTTACCGCTCCGCCATGGCTCCTTTCAAGCTTTTTATCCTTCTCAAGCTTTTCCAGATCCCTGCGAATTGTTTCTTCTGTTACTGAAAATAACTTACTCAGTTCAGATACACGAATGCTTTTTTGTTTGTTTACGATTTCTACAATTTTACTCTGCCGTTCTGCCACTAACATAAGATACACCCCTCTTTGCTTCAAAACCCATCTTTTTGTTTAAGCATACCATTTTTTTGTTCATTTTTGAATGTATTGTTTTCATATACAATAACAATACTTCCTTGTTAACAATTCAGCAAATTAGACAACAGAACCGCGCGAAGTCAAAATTTAAAGCATCTGACCTCACGCGGTTTATCACTTTACTAAAATATACTTTAAGCTAGCTTTATAAAAAATATTTTTCAGGCGGATTGACATTAAAGCGTTTTGCCAGATCGCGCAGTTCAGAATCCGTAATCATCTGCTTTGCCCCGCCTGTATGCGCATGAACTAAATTATATACATTTGCTGCCTTCTCCACTGTTTCCACTAGACCAAAAGCCTCGTCAATTGATTTTCCAGCACCAAAGATTCCATGATGCGGCCAGATAACTAGACGAAATTCATTCATTTTATCAGCCGTTGCTCTGCCAATCTCAGATGTCCCTGGCACCATCCAAGGTAAAATTCCTACACCTTCTGGGAAAACAACGAGACATTCTGTACACATTTGCCATAATGTTCTTGTAAAGCTCACTTCATTTAGTTCATGCGTAAATGTCATGGCAATCAAATTGGTTGTATGCGTATGAAGGATGACACGGTGCTCTGGATCCTGCTTCAACCGTTCAATATGACTCATAAAATGAGATGGCAGTTCACTTGTAGGCAGTCCTCCATCGCTTAACCCCCAAAGTATTTCCACATGTTTCCCGTCTTTTGAAACACGCAGCAATGCCAGACATTCTTGGGGACTTTTTATAACATTTCTAAAATACTTTCCTGAGCCTGTAACGAGAAAATACTTACCAGCAAGCTCTTCTACAGGAAAGTCTAGAGCTACTGTACGTAATACATGATCTACATTAAGATATGGAGATACCTCTTCCTCTGTCAAAAGACAGCTGATATTACCACCATTCAATTCATCCCAGCCAAGCTTCCACATATCTGAAGTTGTATCCATCATATCTTTTACAAAAGGCGCATTTAAAATGGATGGGTGTTTTATTTCTTCAGCCATTTTCATTATCCATCTTCCCTTCATTTCAACTCTTCAAAACTAACTTCTTTTTGAAAGTACTTCTTCCTCGTACTGTTTTACTTCATCCAGCCAAGCTTCGCCGACTGGGACACCCATTTGTTCACAGTAGTAATCCCAGATTGCTCCGAATGGATATGTTTTTAACTCCTCCATTAAAGCGAGTCTGTCTGTGAAATTACCATCTTCCTGTAATTGCTTCAAATAATCATTTGGTGACAGCATGGCAGACAATAATGCTTTAATCATATTCCGAGTTCCAATTGTCCAGGCTGCCACACGGTTAATACTTGCATCAAAAAAGTCAAGGCCTATTCTTACTTTGTCCAGTGCATCATTTCGAACAATTTCTAAACCAATTTCACGCAGTTCATCATCAAAAGTTATAACATGATCACTGTCCCAGCGAACAGGTCTGGATACATGCAATGCCAATTCATCACTGTATAAAAGCATGGAAGATATTTTATTTGAAATCACTTCTGTTGGATGGTAATGTCCTGAATCCAGTAAGCAGAGCTTATTATTTTTCAGAGCATAGCCCATATAAAATTCATGGGAACCGACAACATATGCCTCTGAACCAATTCCAAACAGCTTACTTTCTATAGCATCCACATTATATTTTTCATCGATTTCAACTGCAAAGATCTCATCCAATGAATTTTTTAATCGTTTTCTCGGAGTAAGGCGATCACTAGGAATATCTTTATAGCCATCTGGAATCCAGATATTGGTAAGCGTTGAAGTACCAAGCTCTTTCCCGAAGTGCTCCGCAATTTTACGACTGGCAATTCCATGACGAATCCAGAAGTCCCTTATTTCCTTATCTGGATGTGCTAGTGTTAAACCATCCTCTGATTTTGGATGAGAAAAAAATGTTGGGTTAAAATCTAATCCAAGGTCATGCTCTTTTGCCCAGTTCAGCCAGTTTTCAAAATGCTTTGGCTCAATCTCATCTCTATCCACTACTTCTCCATCTGTTTCAGCATAAATTGCATGCAGGTTTGCACGATGCTTTCCAGGGATTAATGAAAAAGCTTTTTCCATGTCGCTTCTTAATTCCTCTGGTGTGGTTGCTTTACCAGGATAATTTCCAGTTACATCAATCCCGCCAGATAACTCCTGCTGATTGACTTCAAAGCCGCCAATATCATCTCCTTGCCAGCAATGAACAGATATTGGAACCTTTTTTAAATCCTCCAGTACTTTATCAACATCAATACCCCATTTTTCATATTTTTCCTTTGCAGATTCGTAGTTTGCTTTAACAGTCATTGTTTAGCCCTCCACTTTTAATTTTTTCCTAAATGCTTTTAACTCGAAGGAATTTTTTATGATATTTCTTGCTTGCGCTAAATCTTCTATTTTATTTAAAGCGATAAGCTGTACTGCGATGTTTCCTATTGCTGTCGCCTCTGTTGGTCCAGCAATTACTTCTTTTCCTGTCGTATCCGCAATCAATTGATTCAGCATCTCATTTTTTGAGCCGCCACCAATTACATTGATTTTCAGAAAGTCTTTTTCATAAATTTCTTCAATTTCCGCAATGGCATTTTGATAGCTTGTTGCCAGACTATCAAAGACGCATTTTGCAATTTCTCCTGGTTTTTCTGGAATTGCCTGATCTGTTTCCTTACAATAATTTTGAATTTCTTCTATCATATTGTCTGGCTTCAGGAACCTGTCCTCATCTACATTTACCGTGGAATGAAAGTCTATTTCGTGATTTGCCATTTTTGCAAAATCAGCAAAAGAATATTGATCCTGATAATTCCTTTTTACTTCCTGGATCATCCAAAGTCCCATAATATTCTTAAGAAATCGGAATTGATAGTCCATGCCGCCTTCATTTGTAAAGTTATAATCAAATGCTTTCATGACACAGATTGGGAAATTATTTTCTACACCAATTAACGACCATGTTCCAGAACTGATATAGATCGTCCCCTCTTGCTCCGGTACAGCAAGAACTGCCGATCCGGTATCATGAGTTGCAGGGAGAATAACCTGCATATTGCATCCAAACTCTGCTTCAAGTTCTGGTCTTAAATCCCCGACAGATGTCTTTGGAGGCAAAATTTCCTGAAAGATTTCCGTTGGGATACCAAGCAATGTAATTAGTTCTTTATCCCATTTTTTTGTGAAAGCATTTACTAATTGTGTTGATGTTGCGTTTGTATATTCATTTACCTTTTCACCAGTTAATAAGAAGTTCAAGTAATCTGGAATCATCAAAAATGTTTTTGCCTTTGCTAACACCTCAGGATAATTTTTCTTTAAATAATATAACTGGTAAATAGTATTGAACTTTTGAAATTGAATGCCAGTTTCCAAATATAATCGTTCTTTACTAATGACGGAAAAAACCTCTTCCATCATCCCGTCCGTTCGCGGATCCCGATAAGAAACAGCATCTGTTAAACATGCATCATTTTCATCTAAAAGAACGAAATCAACTGCCCACGTATCAATCCCGATACTTTCCGGGTTAAAGCCTTGCGCTTTTGCTTGATGAATTCCGATTTTTATTTCATTGAATAATTTGTTTATATCCCAGCAAAAGTAATTATTTTTCTCAATAATTTTATTCTCAAACCGATGTACTTCTTTAAGAATCATCTCGTCATCTTTTAAATAGCCAGCAATTAACCTGCCGCTTGAAGCACCAATATCTACTGCCAAACTGCACGTCTGCATACTATCACCTCCATAGGAAACGTATTATGACGTTCTCCATTCAGCTTTTTTAACTTAATAACGAACCGTTTACACAAATACACTTTAACTACATCTTTATGATAACGCTATTTTCACAGAAAGTCAACGTAAACAAAAGTAAAACAACAATATATATTGTATTTCAAATGTAAACAAAAATAAATAAGCTAAAAATGCAACTTATTTCTTTTTTGTAAGCTTCGTTTTATTAAAGTGCTTCTGTCTTAAACTTAAGATATTAATACTCCATATATTCTAAATGCATATCACAATAAGGTCGCGGAAAATATGGCTTACTCCTTCACCACTATATACGTTGCTGCAACTGGCCCATGCACCCCTACAATTAATTTCATTTCAATATCTGCACTATTACTGGGACCTGTCACAAATGAAACACATGATGATACCGAATTTCCTTCTATATTCTCCTGATGAATTCTTTCTGCTGCCTGTGTCATCCTTTTGGCGTCATAATATCACACATACAGGTAATAAAAAAAGAAACCTTCATTTGCTGTCAACTCCCCACTATCATTTTATAATAGACGCTTTTTATCTAGTGAAAGCAGCAGCAACCCCTCCATCAACGGTTATCATACATCCAGTTGTTTTAGATGCTTTTGAGGATGATAAAAATGCAATAGACTCTGCAATATCATCAGGCAGAATATTAACATTTAAGATTGTCCGTTCTCGGTAATGTTTTTCCAAATCATTTGTTTCAATACCGTATGAAGATGCTCTTTCTTCTTTCCAGTTTGAATCCCATATTTTAGAACCACGAATAACTGCATCAGGTAATACCGTGTTTACTCGAATATTGTATTGTCCTCCATCTGCAGCAATAGTTCGTGCTAAATGTACTTCAGCAGCTTTTGCAGTACTATAAGCAGCGGCATTCTTACCTGCGTAAATGGAGTTTTTCGAACCAACAAACACCATGCTGCCACCAATATGTTGTTCTTTCATTAAAATAAATGCTTCTCTTGCAACAAGAAAATAACCAGTTACTAGTATATTGATGTTTAAATTCCATTGATCGAGTGTTGTTTCCTCAAATGGACTTGAACTTGCTAGTCCTGCATTATTTACGATAATATCCAATCCTCCATATTTTAGTACAGAAGATCGAATGGCTGCTTTCACTTCTTCTTCTTTCGTTACATCCATTTTAATTGCTAGTGCACGATTTTCACCATATTTTACATTGATTTCATCTGCAAGATCTTGGGCACCTTTTAAATCGATATCAGCTATAACAACATGTGCTCCTTCTGCCAAAAGCCGTTTACACGTTGCACTGCCAATTCCACCAGCTCCACCTGTAACAAATGCAATTTGTCTAGAAAATTCTGCCTCCGGTAATACTAAACTTAATTTATACAGTTCAAGTGGCCAATACTCGATGGCGAAAGACTCAGCTTCATTAAGAGAAACAAAATTACCGAGTGTTGTTGCTCCCCACATTACAGAAATTGCACGACGATATAGTGATTCGCTCACTTTTGCATTTATCCAACTTTTTCCCGTATTCACCATTCCTATGCCTGGAATCAACACAACACGAGGCACAGCCTCAACCATCCTATCCCCTTCTAATTTATTTCTTTCAAAATAAAAAATATATTCTTGCTTAAATGAAGAAATACCATCTTGAATAGATTTGATTAATCTATCAACATCCTTACTGGCTGGATCCCAATCTATATATAATGGAGTTCGTTTTGTGTGAACAAGGTGATCCGGACATGCTGCGCCAATTTGGCATAACTTCTTTGCATCCTCACTATTTACAAAATCAAGAATTTCTTTACTCCCATCATTTGTAACAACCATCTTTTTATTAGTGCTAACTTTCCCTCGAAGCACAGGTAAGACTCGACTAAGAATATTTTCTCTTTCACTTTTAGTTAACGAATCATATTTCGTCCCACCAAAAGGAACTTTACCCTCAGCTTTAGCTTCGATATAATCTTCTGCTTCTTGGATTATGGAAATCGTTTTATCATAGCATTCCTTTGAAGTATTTCCCCAAGTTACGAGACCATGTTTTTCCATAATCACCAAGTCTACACTTGGATTGTTTTGAACCCCTTCTGCTATCATTTTAGAAAGCTTAAAACCAGGTCGTATATATGGTACCCATACAAAGCGATCACCATAAATCTTTTTAGCTACTTCCCGCCCATTATCGGCGCAAGCAATGCTAATAATAGAGTCAGGATGTGTATGGTCTACATGTTTGAATGGCAAGAATGCATGCAACAAAGTCTCAATTGAAGAGCGGGGATGTTTAGCATCAATCATACAATGCTCTAAATAATCGACCATTTCCTCATCTGTCATATTATCTTTTTCCAGCAATGGTTTAATATCTTCTAGATTTAATCCTGTAAAGTTTTCAGAGTTCATGGTTGCAAGATCCGATCCGCTTCCTTTCACCCACATTACTTCAATTTCATTTCCCTTAAAGTTTGTCTCTATTGTTTTTGCTGATGTATTTCCGCCACCCCAGTTAGCAACAGAACGGTCCTCACCTAATAAGTTCGACCTATATATTAGTTCCTCTAAGCCCGTTTGGAACCTATCTTTACCGTCATTCCATCGATTCTGTACCAATTAAAACCCTCCCATAATTATGTTTTGAACAGTTTTTCTCGTATTCTTTTACATTAATGAGCATCTTTTACCATACTAACCCCCACCCCTCTTTTGTTTTTCTTATTACATAATGAACGCAATGTGCATTATGTAAGAAAAAATTTTTTGTATATTAGTAGTAATTACTAAATCCCTATTAAATTAAGTAATTGTTCATTTAACTTTTCTTCTTTCTGATATACCATCTCTAACCAATGCAGCAGTTGATTAATTAATCAGATGTTACAGGCTTGTAGATTTTGATTTTAGAGAATCGTTTAGTACATCAATAATCAATATAAATGGTTCTTCAGATAAACCAGGATAAGCAGTCACTAATCTACGGATTGGCATATCTGGTCTGTTTTGAAGAAGTGGATGGTTAAGTAAATCCGGTGCATGCTCCTTAATTATTTGATCTGATAAAGGATGATCTAATATCTCTTTAAAAGTTGAACCCATAGAAAAGCATTCCATATCAAAATCAATTTTGGATATATATTCAAAATGATAAAACCCTGATCCTACCTCAATAGGTTCCTTTTTATCAGGAAGCTCTATAATTGCAGTCGTATTAGCTGGGATTTCTACATTTACTTCCACATTCACTCCCTTGAAATTGTAAGAAATATGAATATCTCCATATACTGATGCAAAGGTAGCTTCTAATGAGTCCATATCTCTAACAAATTGTGGCTTTATTAAAATCTTTTTGAATCCTGGTTCCAGCGGATTAATTCCTGCAACTCTCTTGTAAAGCCATTCTGCAATAGAACCGTAAGCATAATGGTTAAGGGAGTTCATCCCTGATTCGTCAAAGTCTCCATTAGGCAATATCGAATTCCAGCGTTCCCAAATAGTTGTTGCTCCTTTTTTAACAGCATAGAGCCAGGATGGATAATCCTCTTGTAAAAAAACTTTACCTGCCAAATCATGTAAATTATTATCGGATAGTACATGACATAAATAAGGAGTTCCTACAAAACCAGTAGTAAGGTGATTGTTATGTTTAAAAATATTTTCTTCTAATATTTTAGTGATGCTTTCTCTATGCTTCTCTTCCACTAAATTAAAATGCAGGGCTAACACACATGCTGTCTGTGTTTCACTAACAAGTCTTCCAGACTCAGTTATATACTCCCGATTAAAAGCTTGTTTGATATTATCATATAACTTGCCATAATACACTTTATCATCGGCTCTATTAAGAATTTTAGCAGTTTTTCTTACAATATCTGTAGAATATGCATAATATGCATTGGCCACAAGGTATCTATCGGTCCCTCCTATTTTGTCTGAAAGGTTGGATTCTCCATCAAGCGCAAGCCAATCCCCATATTGAAAACCTGTTTGCCACAATCCGTTATCTCCACAACGAGAATTGATAAAATCAACCCAGCCTTTCATACTGTCATATTGTTCTTCCAGTATGCGTATATCACCGTAGGATTGATAAATCACCCATGGAATGATGGTTGCAGCATCACTCCATACCGCTGCCCCTTCAACATTTGGGATTACATTTGGAATAATATGAGGAACACCATATTCCTTCGTTTGCTCTGTTGCTAAGTCATGTAGCCATTTCGTAAAAAATAGAGCAACATTATAGTTATAACTGGCAGTTCCAGAAAACACTTGAGCATCTCCTGTCCAACCAAGCCTTTCATCTCTCTGCGGGCAATCAGTTGGAATATCAAGAAAGTTCCCTTTTTGACTCCAAAGAACATTACTATGCAATTGATTTACCAATTCATTGGAAGTATTAAACGTAATCGTTTTATTCATATCAGTATGTAATACGCATGCCGTGAAATCTTTTGGAAAAATGTCCTCAAGACCATCTATCGCGATGTAGCGAAACCCGTGGAAGGTAAAATGCGGACGAAATACCTGACCTTTTCCATTACAAATAAATTCATCCACTGATTTCGCGTGACGTAGGTTTTCCGTATAAAAGTTTCCTTCTTTGTCAAGAGTCTCAGCAAAGCGGATTGTAATTTTCTGTCCCTTTTCTCCTTTTACTTTCAATTCTACAAAACCTGTTAAATTCTGACCAAAATCTATGACCTTTTCTCCATTTGGAGTAGTAATAAATTCTTTAGCTGACAATCTCTCATTGATTGTTACAGCTTCACTTTCCTGTGCGATAATCTTATCTTTATCAAATGAAAAAGAAATCGCTTTTGATACTTTTTCTCCTGTATAGCAGCTATCAATTATTTCACCCATATAAAATTCACTGCTTCGTATTGAACCTGTCGTAACTTCCCAGCTTTCGTCTGTTTTAATCAGTTCCGCTGTCCCATCTTTGTAAGTAATATGAATTTCAGCAAGAACAGCAACCCTATCTCCGTAATGGTTTCCCTTTGGATCAAAACCAATAATTCCTTTGTACCAGCCATTTCCTACAGTAATCTCAATCTGATTATGTTCCGTAAACATATCATCAGCCTTATATGTTTGATATTGGAGCCGCTTATTATAATTCGTCCATCCTGGAGAAAAATATGTATCCCCTGCTTTTTTTCCATTGATTTTAATTTCGTATATACCAAGTGCTGTCGCATAAATTCTCACTTTTTCAATTTCTTTTTTCACTTGGAAGTCTTTCATAAAAATTGGACAAGCGGTTTCTTCCTTTGACAAGTTATGCGTAATCCAATCAGCACTAAAATTTTCCCCATTTATTAGACCTGTTTCAAAGCTACCCTGAATAGCCGCTTGGTTTCCCCAGTTATCCCACGCCTCAATGATAACCTGATACACAGTAGATTCTTTTAACTCCGGACCATTGTATTCAATTAAAACGGAAGAATCATTCTCCTGTTTCCCAGAATCCCATACTTCACAGTTATTGTAAGATATAATAATTCTATATGCTGTTTGTACTACGTTTTTTTCATTTGATAACATTGTCCAAGAAAATCTAGGCTTCCTCACATCCAAACCAATTGGATTCTCACGATACTCTATTTTTAAATTTTTTAGTTTCATTATTAGATATCCTCCATTTAAATAAATGTTCTTTCTTCTTTCATTTTTGTTATTCATTTGCACTCATGGTATTATTTCAATAAATATATAATTATTTTCAGATAGCAACTATTACATATCGAGGTGTTAATTATCCATGCAAAAACTAATCACCGTTTGTGAGCTAATCAATGAAATCTTTGAAATTCCGATTTTTTTATTAGACACAGAACATGTAATTTTATATGAAAAAAAATCGAATTTTAATCTCAATCCTTTTTACAATTCAAAAGATGAATTATTTGAACAACTCTATTATCATAGACAGAACTGCGAATCTCCCGCAATTTTGACTACAAACTTTATTGAAAACTTTATCTACTTCTCTTTTCACGATAAAGAGTTAGATAATAAAATAATCATAATTGGACCTTCCATGTTTGGCATATTTGCAGATGAACAAATTTTAAACCTTATAAATGATATTAATCCTTTTGCGAATAAAGAAAATATATTATCATACTACCGGGCTCTGCCGATACTTGAGAACGTTAAACTGCTTACCATCTGTAAGTTGCTCTATTTTATGATACATCGAGAAGAACTAGATACTTCCAAAATCATTACTACCAGCTATGAAACATATAATATGGAAAGTATCTACAACGAATCCGAGTCTTTTTTGATCGAATCACGACAAAACCTTCAATTACACCACAATATCCAAGCAGAATTACTATTACTTAAGTCTATAAGAGAAGGAAGAACAAACAGACTTGCTGAATATCAAAGTACGACAAACAAAAGAGAAATAGGTATAGTATCTAAAAAAGGTTACTTGAGAAACTCGAAAAATCTTGCCATTTCAGGTATCTCTTTGGCTTCTTATGCTGCCATAGAGGGGGGGTTACATTCAGAAATCGCTTTATCTCTAGCAGATCACTATATTCAAAAAACTGAAGAAGAGACTTCTTCAAAAAAAATTCGAAAGTTAGTCATGAGTGCCTTCAGTGAATTCGCAGAACGGGTAAAGAAAAACAATATTGAAGAAAATTCAAATACTGTTAGTTTTTGCCGAAACTATATTTATGACCATATTTACGAACCGATCACTCTATATGACATCGCAAATCTAGTTTACCTGCATCCAAACTACTTATCGGCATTGATCAAAAAGGAAACAGGGTCGTCCTTCAGTGAATTACTCCAGATAGCAAAGATTGAAGAAGCAAAACAACTCTTAACATTGACAAATCATTCAATATCGGAAATTACTGCAATGCTCAACTATACAGATCAAAGTTATTTTACAAAGGTTTTTAAAAAACATACTGATAAAACTCCTCATCAATTTAGAAAAAATAAATAGGCATGCAAAAACAAGATTAATCAGATGGGCATGGGTGGCAACGATTCTCCTTTCAGAAAAAACTTTTATTAAGTCCCCATGCTCATTTAAAACTGATAAACTTCTATTCATTCCAACCGTTTGTCAATCATTCAAAATCTTCAATTCCCCACTCATTCTGCCATTCCAAGTAAGCCATTTCTCCGTCAAACTTGAAAGGCAACCAGACGTAATCAGCAACTGATGTATTCTTATCCAAAACAGCACTCTTCGTATTTTCATCCAATTCAATTTGACCGTCTGATTCCGGATCAAATGCTTGCTTAAACAGATCCCGATAAAATTCATATTCCAAATCCATATGCCGTGGCATCCATCTGTCAGCAACTGCAATATACAAATCTCTTTTCCCTTCCACTTTAAAGACAGAGGATATTTGGGAATGATATGAAGTTTGGGATTTATCTTTAGGATGCAGATTTCCCAACATTCTATATGGTCCATGCCAAGTATCGGCAATAGCTATTTCAGACGGATTTGGTAAATAGCCCGTTGTACCAGAAGTTACAATATAATGCTTGCCATTACGATAGAAATATGCCGGAGCTTCGCGCGCATATGGTGGTGCAACACGAGGAAAATGAGTGCTGTAATATCCGGTCACATCCAAATAGTCGGTGGTTAAGTCAGCGCAAATTATTTCATGATGTACACGTCCGAAGAAATTGTATGCTTTTCCATCAGGAGCTACTATCAAATCAAAATCTCCAGCATTCATATTTAATGGTCGAATCCCTTCTCTTATCTTTGTATATGGTCCTAAAAAATTACTTGCAGTCAGGATAGTAGCTGTTTGCCTGCCATCATCATGCATTATTTTCACCCAACAAATGAACTTCTTCGTTTCGTTATTGTAAATAATATGTGGACGGTCCATCTTGGAAGTAGGGTGTAAAGGTGATATTGGATTATCATACTCAGGCGGAATAATAATACCTTTATCTTCCCAATTATATAAATCTTTGGATGTATAGCATCTTACACCCCAATGCCAAGTATCATCCTCTCCAGTTGTTTTTTCTTTATTTTCCCCATACCAGTAATACAGCCCATCCAAATACATCACAGATCCACCATGTGCCTGGATCCGTTTTCCTTCCGTATCGAGCCACAGTTTTCCTGGCCTGATAGAATGATACATAATATTCACCTCTCTTTTTTACTTAAACTACCGTTAATACATTTTCTCGGATTAGTTTTTTTGTTTTGTTATCAACTAGGATTCCTTCAGCTTTTTCTGGAGCAATTCCTTTTTCCACCCAATTCATCAAAGCAATCATACCTTCTGTTACAGTCATCCCAGGTCCATTCGAATAACAGTTTCCATGACCATCTCCTGGGTTTATAAATAGGCGGCAAAAAGTTTTTGTTTCTTCCTTGTTTCCTATAAATTCTATCAATCGCTCATAATAATCTATAGTTCCGTCTACTGGAATTAATGGATCATCCGTTCCATGGTCAATTAAAATTTTGCCACCTTCTTCTTGAAATTCTTTTAAATTGACTTCATTTGTATCCGTTTCTGAAAAGTCTTTGGCGCTCTTTTCAAATAATCGGATAAACTCATCTATTGAAATATTGCTGATATCCAATTCGGGGTCTCGCATGACCCATTTCGCGTAAGAAATAGCTAAAGGAAATATTTTGGGTTGAAACTTATCTGCTTCATCTTTTACATAATACATCGCATTTACCGGAAGACCTTCCTTATTCCAAAACGTCCCACCTGGTCTGAAAAAATACCATAATCTTTCACCTTCAGATTTCGTTGGTCCATCCCAGATCAATTTCATTACTTTAGCATCTGTCTCCGTTATCTTCCCATCTTCTGTCTCTTTTCCGACTAAATCATATGGGTCGATATCTACTCGTTTTGTAATCCGGTAATACGCTTCACTACCACCGTATTTCTCATGAACAGCCAATCGGAAGCTTTCCATTTTCTCTGGAGAGATTATATTATTATATTCATTCATCACTGCAATTGGCCAAAGTGCAACAGGTAGAAACTTAGACCAATTTATAGCAGGACAAGAAGCCCATATACCATCATAGTCTTTTGGATACTGTTGGACTTCCACCATCGACTGCCTTCCTCCTCCAGATCCACCATTCATATAAGAGTATTTCGGCACTCTTCCATGTAAAATTTCTGCTGCAGCCTTTCCAATTACTGTCATCCAATGGGTACTGCGATTCGTCCAATTACGAATTAACTCCCAATCCAGTTCATGTGTTTTCGAATCAAGTCCCCATTCTTGATCTCCAGGAACATTAATTCCTCCGTTAGTAGTGGCGGCAGTAAACCCATTACTGACTGCAACTGGAACGGAAATGCCACGATTCGTATTATCTAGTTGTGTAATGCTAGCTAATCCTCCTGTCCGATTTCCTCCACCAGCTGTTCCCATAAATCTATCATTCCAGGCAAGAGGAGACCAAATGATAATTTCCTCTGTATGTTTCCCAGTCTTGCGCTCCACGCGTATATCACAGTATGGTGGCATATTTTTAATTTTAAAAGCCTCGGCGAATGGTGGTGGAAGGAATTGTCCCAGTGGATTGTCGAAGTTTCCACTTTCATTGACTTCAACTAAAGTAACTTTCAAGTCTTCTTTTGGAAACATTTTTTTCAATCTATTTTCCACATATTCTATCTTACATTTTTCTTCTATATCTTTTGTCTTTTCCAAGTGGGATATATCCATCCAGACTGGTGATAAATATGAAGACTCCTTGCTTTCCTTTAAGAACCCCATCGCTCGCTCGATCCATCCAACTATTTCCGTAGCCGAACCAAGTCCGAATCCATGCCCAGCTGTATCAGCTCGTTCAAAATGATTGGTAACACCAAATTTTTCTAATTCACCCACAAATTTCAGTGTATCTTGATGTATAACCGTATCATCATCCTTACTATGTACAATATAGACAGCAGGATAATCAGCATCCACCTGATGGTCGACATGATAACTACGGATTTTTTCTTCAGTATAGGACTCGCCAAACATACCCTTTAAAAGTAAATTACGGACTTGCTCCGGAACGGTTTCAGACAAACTTTCCGTGGTAATTAATGGGTATCCTAATAACAACATATCTGGAGCTGGAAGTTCATATTTACGATATCCCATCTCTTTGGTACCCCACATAGCTGCAGTATGCCCACCAGCTGAAAAACCGCCTACAACATATTCTTTAGGGTTAACATGGAAAGCTTTTTTATGTTTTCCAATAAAATGGAGTGCTGCAGCCAAATCATCAATTGGTTTTGGCAAGAGTCCAAGCTGAGCAGTGCGATAATTCAGACAAAATGCGGTAATTCCCATTTCATTTAATTTTGCTGCTATCGGAAATGCTTCCACCATAGAACAGACCGCCCCATATGCTCCTCCTGCTAGAAGGATTACAAACGGACCTTCTTTCTTTCCTGGAAAATGAAACAATTGTACATCTTTTTTATCTTGTTCTTCCTTTACCTCCTCGTCAGAATATACTTGCCAAAGGAAAGTATCATTTCTCTCAGCAATTTCGAGTAGCCTATTTAGTCCATATGCCATGTCACCAGCATACCAAGTCGGTTGTTCTTCGTTTAGATCTATTAATGAAAAGTTATCCTTCCCTTGCAATACCATATTCCCATTTCCTATTAAGTATGGTCTTACTTCTTTGAGCAGCGAGATATTGAATATTTGACTTAACTTTGTATTTTCCGTTATCTTCAATTAGATTCTCCTCTTTTCTGTTTAGTAAATTTCTCCCCAAATACTAAACACCAACTCTTCCACCTTAGCGCTGATATATGAACCAGAACCACCAATATCAGCTCGATTCATAGCAAAGGTTGCCGCCAAATTTTCATTCGGACTGACAAGGAAATGGGTACCGAATGCGCCACTCCATCCGTACGTCCCCGGACTAGCAAAACTATTTGCTACTTTCGGATTTTGACGTATCTGAACACCCAATCCCCATTCCATTCCCTGCTCCGGCTCCAAGTGTTTGTATGCCCGTTCCTCATGAATCATCTTTACTGTTTCCGTCTTTAATATCCGAGTGTCTTTATATAATCCATGATTCAACAGCATTTGCGTAAAATGGTCATAATCTTCTACAGTACAATAGATACCGCCAGATGCAGACATGTAATTTGGTCCAATTCCAGCAATTCCATTTATATCTTCTAGCGTACCAGAGACATCCGATATTTTCCCACCTTCGGGTTTATGGAGAGGAATAAGTCTTTCTTTTTGTTCATCTGTCAAGTGAAACGTAGCGTCTACCATTTCTAATGGTTCAAAAATTTCTTTTCTCATATATTCATCAAACGATTGCCCACTAATAACCTCAATAATTCTTGCGAGCATGTCAAAACTTCCTAATGGTGAATATCCTGTATTTGTTCCCGGTTGAAAATCAAGAGCAAGTTTACTGAATTTCTCCATCCTTTTTTCCAATGTGTCATCCTTATCCGCGATTCTCATTCGGCTCAACATACCATAAATCCCCATTTCAAGGCCAGATGAATGTGTTAACAAATCTCTTATAGTAAATTCTCGCTCTGAGGGTACTGTTTTCACTCCATCCACGGGTGCCCTTTCACCAGTGATTAGATATTTGTGTACATTTTCAATTCCTTCAAAGCGTTCATCCTCAACTACTTGGATGTTTGCGAATTCAGGAAGATACTTAGATGCTTCATCATCCAATCCAATTTTATCCTGTTCTTGAAGTTTTAAAATTCCGGCAGCTGTCAATACTTTCGACATGGAGGCTATTCTGAAAATGGTGTCATAGCTTATTGGTGTCGTTTGCTCAATATCAGAATATCCCCATTTATTTTTAAACAGCAATTTACCATTTTTATGCACATATAATATTCCGCCTAGCATTTCTCCAGTATCAACATATTTTTGCATTGTTTTATCAATCAGCTGTGTCATTAGACTACCTCCCATTCCCCACTGCCTACTTCCATTTCTTTACCTTTCCAGACAATTGAAGCCGTTGTGTTACAAGGAATATGGACGGCTAACTTATCTTTCGTCCAATGGACAGAAACAACACCATATTCACTTTCGAACGTTCTTTTACACCATGAAAGATTCTCATCCAAATATGGTTCTATACGAATATGTTTAAAGCCAGGCTTTTCCAAATTAATACCTGCTATATTACGGAAAATCCAATCATCTACACAACCAAAAGCATAGTGATCATAGCTGGTAATTTTCGGTGTACCGTCTTCCGCCAGACTGTACCAACTCTCCCAAATTGCCGTCGCCCCCATATCTACCTGGAATAGCCAAGATGGCTGCTTATCTTGCCAGAGTAAATTGATTGCAAGGTCTTTCCTGTCAATTTTCACTAGAGCATCTAATAAATACGGCGTTGCAAGGAATCCAGTATCCAATCGGTCACCATTTGCTTCCAGCATCGCTATCAACTTTTCAGCAAAAGTCTTTTCATAATTCACCGGAACGAGATCCATTGCGATTGCGAGAACATACGCCCCCATTAATTCCTTTGGCATCCCCCCATCCTTCATAAGTCCTTTATGAATAGCATGTTTCATTTTTCCGGCCGTGTCTTCATAATAATCTGCTGCCTCTTCTTTTCCAATGATTCTAGCTATCTTACCCAAATGAAAGACAGATTGATATCCGAAAATTGGAGCGATATAGATAGCAGACTCCATAGATGTTTCAAATCCTGGGGAATCTTCAAGCTCGCTCGGTATTTTCCATTCGCCAAAGTGAAACCCTGTATTCCAGAGATATTGATCGATTTCTCTTGGAAGGCTGTTATTTCCACGTTTTTCTTTTGCCGTACGAATAACATAATCGCACCAGCGTTTCATCGTTTCATAATGTTCTTTCAATATCAACGTATTTCCTGTGATTTGATACATCCAATACGGTACCATGACAGCTGCATCACTCCATCCAGCAACCCCCGTAATCGAAGTATCGCCGAATTCTTTAATAACTGTATTCATTAGCTTTTCATACGTTCGATTAAATGGGACGACAATTGGAACGACTCCATCTTCTGTTTGATTTTTTTTCAAATTATACAAATAACTGGTCAAAAACGGAGTGACATTTTCATTGATTAATGCGGTCTTAGCATAAATTAAAATATCTCCTGTAAAACCAGCTTTTTCCCTTGCTGGACAATCCGTCGGTATGGAAAGCATATTATTCGCTTGAGACCAACGTACGTTTTTATATAAACGATTCATCCGTTCATCTGAACATTCAAATGTACCAAGATTCTCCTTCTCTGTTGTGAGAAGAATTGCTGTAAAATCACTTTTCTTGACATGTTCAAGCCCTGAAACACGGATATACCTAAAACCGTGGTATGTGAACAATGCCTCATATTCACACGGTTTACCATTGGAGACAAAAATATCTTTCTGTTCCGCATACATAGAGTTAAAATAGTTTCCCTCTTTATCAGGGACCTCAAAATATTCAAAAGCTATTTCCGTGCCCATTGGAACATCGATATATATCCGTGCACGTCCACTTATTAGCTGTCCGAAGTCTACGATGCAATCTCCTTTAGGTGATTTATACACTTCAGCTGCAGGTAATAATTTCATCGGACGAACCGGTAACATTGGTTGAGCTACCAGCTGCTCATACCCATAATCCGTAATTCTCACTGGTTTTTGTTCTCCAAAATGAATGGTCTCATCCAACTTTTCTCCCCGGAAAACATCAGAAAATAATACTGGACCAGTACAGCATGTCTCTAACCCATTAGAATAAATGGTTTCTCTAGAGCCATTTTCATAATGAATTTCCAACTCGAACAACACTGCCGGAATTCCATGAAAATCATCCATTATCGGTTGAGAATGTGGACCCAAGTACCAACCATCCCCAACATACATGGTGAGTTCATTTTTACCTCTTTTCAGCATTTCACCCACATCATATGTCTGGTAATATAGAACATCCCTATATACTGTGTGTTCCGGAGCAAATTCCCTATCATCAAGACGTTTGTCATTGATCATCGGTCGATACACCCCATAAGAAGTTGCATACAAGCGTGCGCTTTTAATTATTCCTTTCAAATTGAATTCTCTGGAAAACAGGACTGCAGGGGGTTGAGTTCCATATAGGTATTCCTTACTTTCATTTCTTGGGATTGTGCTTTCTACCCATTTTGCTTTCCACTGATTTCTTTTAAGAAATGCGGTTTCAAATCTGGCCTGTGCACTGTCCTTGTTTCCGTAATTATCCCAAACCATAACTTCCAAGGTGTAGACTGTACAACTTTGAAGTGGTGCTCCTTTGTATTCGATAAACGATTGCTTCTCACTTCTTACCATCTTTGTATCCCAGACAATTTGCTCCTTGTCCTTTACTACAATTCGGTACGACTCCTGCATGGTATTTTTCAAATCGCTTTTCATCATCCAGGAAAAATACGGATTTCGATCAATTCCTATAGGATTTCTCTGATGTAATGTTTTTAGATTATATATTTGCAAATGGTATCACCTTTTCATGTAATGATTATTCTACTGTTTATTCAATTAACCACCTTTACCTAACTGTTTTTTCTAGCATTAAGTTCCTCTAATATTTTTGGATACTCTTTATCTAATTTATAGAATGACAAGAGTACAATAGCAACGATGGCAATGATAATTACCATATGAATATTAGCAAATTTAATAGCGGAAAGGACTTCCGGAGATTGTGTCGCTTGACCACCGACATATCCTGCCCATGCCATAACCCAGCCTAACACCATTCCTCCTAACCCCAGTCCAACCTTCATACCCATTGATTCTGCAGCAAATAATGTGCCTTCATTACGTACTCCAGTTTTCCATTCGCCATATTCCACGGTATCCGCTATCATTGCGCTCACTGGAGCAACAACCAGAGGCAATGCTAAACCGGAAATCACCCTACCTACTAGAACAATAGTCAAACTTTCCGGATTGATTAGCATAACAGCTGCTCCTAATGTTGTCATAGCGAAACCAGTAATTGCAAGATTTCTTTTAGTCATTTTCTTCATCAATGGAACTACAAGAATAAGAGAGAGAATCATCGGTAATCCCGAAGCAGCATTCATTATCCCCACTAATTCAGTATTCCCCAATATATATTCTGCATAATAAATAATGCTAGCATTTAATCCGCTCATAAACGACACTAATAGTGCAATACCTATAATAATTAGCCAATATTTATTTTTCATTAAAGCTTTTAAACTTTCCATTAATGGTACTGTCGTTTCATTCTCTACTTTAGTTCTTACTTCTGTTGACCTTTCTTTCGTGTTTTTAAAAACTATTAGTAAAATTAATATAGAAACGACCCCATATGTGACAGCCATTAAAAACCAGCCTTGCTTACCTCCACCATACATGGCGATAATCGGCAAAGTAACTATACCAATCAGAATTCCCGACATAGAGTTGAAAACTGTTTTTGAGACTGCAAGATGACCCCGCTGAAGCTGATTTTGAGTCAACGTACTTATCATTGTTGCATGAGGTACCCCGACTGCTGTGTAAATGATTACTGTTGCAAACACATAAGTTAAAAATGCATAAATAATTTTTCCGTTTGTTCCAAATTCCGGAGAAGTAAATAGGAGAGCAACGGACAATCCAAAAGGGACAGCGAGCCATAAGAGCCATGGACGTGCTCTTCCATGTTTTGATTTCGTTTTATCTACAACAAACCCCATTACGATATCTGATACACCATCCAATAACCTAGCAATCATTAAAAACACACCAACAACCGCTACAGCAATACCTGCAATTTCAGTATAGAAATACATAATGAAACCGCCTGCAGTTCCATATAATAAATTTAGAGCAACTCCACCAAAACCATAAGATACTTTCTCTTTCATTTTCAGTTCTTTTATTGCTGAAGCGCTTTGCTGTTCTAACTCGTCTCTTTTCTGAATTAACTGATTTGACATTTATTAGATCCCCCTTTTAATAGATTAGCAAGAAATCGCTTACAATACCCGCTAATTAATATCTTATATAATTACATGGTTTTATTATGGTATTATTCAATGAAAAATATAATTTTTATAATTATATTAAACAGTTATTGATACATGGTGATAGTCTCCTTCAGCCAACCTTCCCTCAACGTATCTATAATAAGAATCATATTCATTCTATTCATAAATATTTTATATCCTTTTCAGTAGGCATGATAAAAAAGCATCAAATCATTGTACAAACAATAACAATTAATCTAAATGATAAATAATATTAGTCTGGGTTTTAAAAATATTGCCCTCAAACTTAGTTTAAGAGCAATAACATGGGAAAGACTTTTATATATTAATCTGTCAATTTTTCAATTTTTTTAAGTGACTCTATACATTTTTCTTTTTTATTTACCGGTACAACAAAATCAAAATAGGTTTCTTCTTTCTCATTTCCTCTGATTAAATGTATAAATTCTATTCCGATAAAATTAACTGTTTTTCGCACTTGTGGCAACATTTTTAATCCATCAATCATGAAATCAATAAAACTTTTTGAAAGCGCAGACCGATCATGGCAGGAATAAATCTTATCAAATTCCAATTTTTTTATTCTTTGTAAATCATGAATAAACAAATCTAGTGGAATCCACTTGCCAAGACCGTATAGTAAACGTCTCGCTATCGTGTCACTACTGAATAGAGTTTTACTTTTCTTATCCAGTAATAAAATGCTCCCGTCTGTATGCCCTGGAACATGATATATTTCTATAACATGCCCATTTCCAATATCCAAAACATCACCATCATCCAAGTAATGGATAGTATCAGGAATCCCTTCATAAATAGGAAATCCATATTCTCCATTGAGCATACCTTCATCTTCTAGATGGATACAAAACTCATCAAATTCCTTTAAACGATAAATATGATCTGGGTGTGCATGAGAAAGAACTAGTAGAACGGGAACTCCGGCTACTTTTTCAACAAATGCTCTTAACCCTGCCACAGGCGCCGCTGAATCAATCAAAATAGCCTTATCTTTTCCTTTAATCAACCATGAATTGCCTGTCGGCGAGCCAAATTCCGAGCTTCTTCCCCAATCAGCGCCATTTTCACCTGTATCAGATCCTATCAGATAAGTATCCTCTACCACCCTTTTAACAAAATATCCTGAACCATCACTCATTTTCATGTTTAAATCCTCATTTCATTTCTTAGTTTCTCATTATGCGTACTACTAAACAGCATGATTATTTAGCACCAACTCCCTTGTCAAACTTCATTCCCATCGTTTCGGATCCAAACAATAATACCTCATTACGTATTTCACTCTTCCACTCCCCATAGTCCACCGCGTCGGATATCATAGCAGGAAGAGTTACCATAGGTAGAGCAAGTCCAGCAAAAAAAAAGAATCGTCCTAGTAAAAATATCATTTAGCTTTCTGGATTAATTAATGCAACACTAGTGTAAAAAAATATATATTATTTGGATAAATTTATAAATCAGACTTTCCAATCACGGAGATTGAAAAGCCTTAATAGATACTATCTATCGTCTCCTTGTATATTATGTTTAGACCTAATTTTTAAGGTATTTATTAACTGGTATACTTTTTCATAAACTTCTAAATTAATAATGTATTTAATTTTTAATTTTAAAACCATTTTATTATATTTTATTGTATTATCCGAATAAAAGTATAACCCATTTCAGATTTTTTAGATTTTTTATACCTTATATCAAAAATACCGATTATTCTTTGTTAAACCGTTAAAGAGGAACTGTCCATCGAGGAAAAGGAAAGAATTATAGAAAAACCGAATGAAAAGGTGGCGGAATACGACAAAAGAATAAAGCAAGTGACGTTGGAACTCAACGAAAACAGCTGCGTTCGTGCGAAATAAAATAAGTACGTACTCGATTTAAGAATTTTATAACACACAAACAAAAATATCAAAAAAATATGGAAATCTTTAGAGACTGTAATAGTTACTCTAAACTAAATTATGATGCGACATTTATGAAGAGAATGATGATGTTCAACTCCGCAATTTATGTACAAAAGCAAAAGAAAGGAAAGACTGCAAAATCTACATCAGGAAGTGGAAAGGTTAAAAGGCGTATGTTAGAGAGAAGCTTTCGGATAAGAAAACTAGTGAAACTTACGAAAAACGTAAAAATGATGTAAAGCCAGTCTTCGGATTTCTGAAATCCAATTTGCTTTTCACTTGAATGTCCGTTGGGTGCAAAGAGAAAATTAAAATGAATTAAAATTAAAAAATATACCGCCGAAAACGACACCCCAAGATTAGAACACGTAAATAATTCCATAAAAAATAGTTCTAAGCAAGTTCTAATGCTTGATACATGTTTTAATAGTATATCCCAGTCTCTACTTTTCCGCTTATTTTACAATAGAGAACTATCTTATAAATATGTTAACCAAGGTAACTTTGTTTTTATCTGTTGTATCCATATTTGAAAAGCTTTAAATCGTTGTCTCTACAACACTGCAAATAAAGTAGCTGAATTTCGCTCATTTAGCTATGTACTGAACAGCCAACTTTTATGTACTTAAGACATAAAAGAAAATATAGATTAAACTAAGATATATGCTCAAAATAAGGATAAACTTTATATAACAAGCATCTTCAGTAAAAAGAATAAAACAAAAAATAGACCGAGAGAGCATTCTCTCGGTAAAAATAATGAAACCTGGACACCTACTGAATATACATTTCCAGCTCCAAATCATTCATTTGCTCAATAAATAATTCCTCATACCGCTGTTCAAGCAAATAATCTATTTCAGCATCATCCATTCCAGGGTTTTCTTCCTTCAATACTTCCATTAAGTCATTCACAACACGATCGCGCAGCAGTGCACTGCGCATATAATCCTGTATATTACGATTGAACTTTTTTTCACCGTATTCCAGAATCATGTCTTGTACTGTATCGATATCCATCGCTTTTTCTTTAAATTCATCAATAGCTGTATTTAATTTTTCAACTGGTACATCATAATGCTTTTCCTCGGCAAGCAGCCGCATCGCATAAAGCTCGATCATATTTTGCAGCTGAACGTTTACATTATCTAAATAATTTAGCTGTTCGTCCCAATAAGCCTGACGCTCCGTTGCCTTTTCACCAGTTAATTCCAGTAATTCATCAGCTCGATCTATTTCGATTTTAACTTTTTCAATAAATGTATAAAAGGCAAGATCGGCTTCATCGAATATATGGTCTTCAATCATGACAACTGCATCGTTTTGCGCATTAGAAGCTTTCTCCCCTTCCTCTCTGTCTTCATTCTGCTCGATATCTTTTCCATCTTGGACATCGTCTACATGAGCACTTGAACATGCTGCAAGTACTAGTAATATGCTGAGGCCCAGACTCAGCATCATCCATTTATTTTTCATAAATATCATCCTTCATTTACATCAAAGGTAATTGTTTCCTCATATGTGCTTCCATCATGTTCAGCATCAAGTGTTATAATCCACTCGCCGCTCATTGGCAGTTCGACTAACGCGGTGTAAGTTCCATCTCCATTATCAGTGAATACTGTCTCAATTACACCGTGATCCATTCTTGCCATTTCTAAACTGCCTTTTAAAGTGATACCTGATACAGCTTCCCCGTCTTCATCTGCATGTACAATGATTTCGGTTTCTTCGCCATCTACATAGCTGGGTGTGTTCTCCACAGAAAAATGAGGACTTGTTCCTCCACAACCTGCAATAAATAATGAAACAAACATAAGCACAGCTAAAACCTTTTTCATAAAAATTCATCCTCCTTCAGATGATCATGAATAAATTCATCAACAGTATGTTTCGTGACTTTTCCATCTTTGATATATGCAACATGTGTACAAACCTTCTCTATTTCTTCAAAGTAATGGGATGCCATTAAAATTGTTTTATTCTCTAGACTATTGATGATGTGCAGTATTTGATTTCGTCCCATTGGGTCGAGACCGCTTGTTGGTTCATCAAGAATAATTATCTCACTATCGAAATAAAGCATGACGGCTAGTCCCAAACGCTGCAGCATCCCTTTCGAATATTCACGAGTATATTTTTCATGGTCGCCCCAAAGGGAAACTAATTTTAACATTTCCTTTATTCTCTTTTGATCCACTTTCTTACTATCTATCGCTGCAAAGAATTCCATATTTTCTATTCCCGTCAGATTGGGATATAGAAGAAACTTTTCAGGTAAATAAGAGACAATATCTTTCCATCTGCCTTTCTTGTTAGATTGTCCTCCAAGCAAAACTATCCCTTTCTTATATGGCTGCAAACCGAGCGTGGTACGGATAAGCGTTGATTTTCCCGCTCCATTCCTTCCTACAAGTGCACAGCGTTCATGCCGGTCAACTTTTAAATTTACATTACTTAGTACTTCCTTGTTGAAATAGCGTTGTGTAAGATCATTTATTTCAATCATGGCTATCACCAGCCCTTCTCGCAAATACGGCACAGACAAAGAATAGAACAGGCCACCCAACTGCATTGATAAATAATAGACCCCATGGACTTATAACTACAAACTCCCGCATAAGTGCAGATAAATTACTTAGGCTAAAAAGTCCAAGTTCTGTTTCCAGTAAAAATCGTAAGGTATGTAATGGATCCATAAAGTAGAACCATCCAAACAGTTTTACATTATGATAATCAATCGCAGGTAAAACATATAGAAAGATGAGGTCAAGGAGAAATACTAAAAAGAACCAGGTAAGTATATTAGCCCCTACCAGCTGCATTTTCGACCTGACAATCGAGCCAAGGAAAATTCCAATTTGATTAAAGATAATCAATAATATCCCAAGTACAAGCAAAAATATAAGAAAGCTTCGTAAGTCAAAACCAACAAATACTTTCATAAATATCGCTAAGATAATACAGGCGATATAGAAGGCAAGTATAATCACAGTCTGTACTGCTACTGTCTTATTCAAGAGAAAACTAAAATAGGATTCCTTTTTCGTTAATAAAATCATATCGGTTTTAAGTTCTTTTTCCTGATAAATGGATAATGATGTCAAAAATAACGCAAACAGTGGAATTAAATAAATATTCATGTCATAGATGGATAGGAGAAGTGCCTGAAAACTTAATTCACTTGGGAAAAAACGTGCTTCTGATATTAAAAAGAGCGAGGTTAGCACCATAATTGCTAAGCCTAACCATAATCCTTTTCCTCGTATTTGCTCTAGAAATTCTTTCCAAATATATGGCATCATGCATTTCTCCTTTTTCTAAGGTAGTACATAGTGGTGAATACCCCAATTAATAGTACTAAACCAATCCAGACATAGATGGTATTTGAATTTGTATTTTTCGCACTGATTAATGGATAGTGATCATCGGCCATTACCCTTTGGTTACTTGTCACTCTATTTAAGGTTTCATACATATTTATAGCAGGTGAATGCAAGAACAAGTAAGTCAATTCATTTTCCTCCACTAAACTTGCTATCGCTGACGTAGACTCATATGGTGCATCTGCAATACCATCATCATCCAAATCCAGCATAGGGGTATCCCAATAGTTTCCGACTCCTGCTTCAAACCAATTGTTAAACGATTCTCCACCTACTGTCATCACATCCATTTGATTTTGTCTAAAAGAATTTTTTATAAAAGTATGCGCTGTAGAAGAGGTCCATAATTCAATACCGATTTGATTTTTAAAGAAACTATTCGATTCAATTCTGTTATTCGATGACATTTCTAAATAAAGTCCACGATGATTTAAATGAAAATCATTGTTTCTCATTTCAACATGGTTACTTGTTTGAACAAGTAACCCGAAGGCACGAGAGCCTTGGTTATATGAAAAACTATTGTTCTCAATAATAATGTGATCCGAATGCATAATAGCTGCTCCACCGACATTACCGATAAAGTGGTTGTCATAAAAATTATTATAGTCCGAATACATATAGTGCAAACCGTACCGCGCATCTTGTACTGTATTATTAATGATTTCATTGCCATTTGCATATTCAACATAAATGCCATCACGTGTATTTTCTATATTGTTGTTTGTAATATTGTTATTTGCGGAGCGAACGATATGAATCCCATTCCCCTGTTCAGACAAGGATTCCGTTACATGTCCAATAATCGTCGTATTATCTATTCCCGTATGATCAGCGCGCGTAAGATAAATGCCGTGGAATACATCTGTAATAGTTACATTCTGAATCATGGTATTATTTGCCATCACACGAATTCCTGTATATTCCTCCTCAGAACTTTGGTCCATGCCGCTATTCGATACATGAAGATGATCTAAGGTGACCGATTCAGCTTTAACTTCTATTACAGATGCTGTTCCATCTCCTTTGATATGTGTATCATCTTGTCCAATGATCGTTATAGGTTTTGTTATTTCTATATTTCCGTTATAGGTTATACCTTCTAATTCTAATGTCCCCCCTTCAGGAGTTTCATCAATTAGCTGCTGCAGCTCATTACTCTCAGCAAAAGCTTGTGGTACAAAGAAATACATACTGATGAAGATAACGAATACCATTATTACTGAAAGTGCAGTCTGTTTTCGCATTATCTTTTTCTATCCTTCCATAATGGGAAAATTAATAAAAAGAATACAATGGCTAAAATAAGCGCTCCACTGGAAAACTTACTAAAAGTAACAAAATTAGCAATTGTATTTTCACCAATAATCGGTGGGGTAAACGGTTCTAAGTCAATAGGTGCCCTTGGATCTAAATCTGTACCATATGCATGAAGCCAGCGGTACATATCCCAGATTCCAAGCGCTCCAAAAATCATATATATTCCAATCGCAACATAGAGTAATTTCTTACTTCTAAAAAGACCAGCAATAGCAAAAATTACTGCTAAAGCAATAATAATGTAAATCATATATTGTAATTCTGGAAAGGATTCTGTACTAAACTCACCCATTCCAATATAATGGTTTAAATTATTAATCGTCTCAATATCGCCTTTCACTTCTGTTGGAGTAACAATAATATCTAATCCTTCTGGATATTGCGGTGCATAAAAATCCATATGCCACCATGGCAGAAATATCGAGACAATCATTAGAGCTGATGCAATTAGTATGATAAACATTGATGTTTTGGATAAATCCTTTTTCATGCGCTCATCTCCTAGGTAAAGTAAAACATCATTCAGTGGGTTTTTTTCATCCCCCCCACTGCATGTTATTGAACCAATCGGGAATGTACTGGCAGTTGTCCCCCTACTTTTCACCTCAAATTCTTGAGGTGGGGATCTTACTGCCAGTTCATTCGGAGTAAAAGGATGGTGACAAGCACCACCCTTTATACTTGATGCTTATTCTGCTGGTTCAACCAAAAGATAACCATTCATCTCTTGATGAAGGGCAGAACAGAAATTTGTACAATAAATAGGGAATGTACCTGCTTTATCCGCAGTAAATTCCAAGGTGCTTGTTTGTCCTGGTTGAACTTCAAAGTTTAAGTCATAATCGATAATACCAAAGCCATGTGTAATATCTTGATCAAGGTCGATATTCGTCATATGAAAATATACATGATCTCCCTCTTGAACCGTAACCGCATCTGGTCTATCCGCCTTCGCATCAAAGATAAACTTAGAACGCATAGCGATGCCATATACATGAACTTCATTTCCATCTCTCTCTACATGTGCATCCTCTTGATTCCAAACTGAGTTCTCTCTATCTTCATCTTTTTCATAGATCTTAATTGGATTAATGACATCTGCCTTAACAATTTGCGAATAGTGTGGTTCAGGGTCAACTGGCACTGCCATAATATGCTCCATTTTCTCACCAGAAATATCATATAGATCAATCGATTCAGGGTGAGATGGTCCAACTCCTAAAAAGTTATCTTTAGAAAGCTTATTACCTGCTATCATCCAATTTCCATCTGGATTTACGGTATCTCCTCCAGCTGTCGTTGCGTGTCCAGGTGCATAATAAGCAGGAAGACGATCGATAACTTCGCCTGTTTCAATCTCCCACTTCACAACTTCTGATGAAATAAACATCGTGTTATATGCATTTCCACGGTCATCAAATTGAGTATGCAATGGTCCAAGCGCTCCAGGAGGGTCTACTTCCCTTTCCATTACATCTTCGTAAGGCAAGATCGGAATATCAAATTTCTCATCGGCAAAATTTTCATTTTCAATTGCATCAAATGCTGCTTCAAAAGAAAATACGGTCATCAGAGGTGCCAATTTCCCTGCAGCGATAAAACGTGTACCATCTGGTGTAACATCAACACCGTGCGGCGATTTAGCAACAGGTATTGCAAAAATTGCCCCTTCTACATCTCGGGGATCAATCATTTTTTCTCCATTTACATCGTTATAATTTCCATCTGCAACTTCTTCTGCAAGCTTTACCCAATTAATCATTACAATATAATCACGATCATTTTGTGAAGCGTTTATTTCCATATTCGTTGTAGCAAATTCTGTATTATATGTTGTCATTACAATCCAATCATGTGACATCTTCTTACCAGCGTCTGATAAATCATAAGACCATGGAGGAAGTACGATTTGGTAATCAAGATCAAATTCCTTTTCATCACGATCAAATGTTACCATGGATACAACACCTTTATATTCTTCAGCATAGTTATCAAGTTCTGCATATTCCCCACCGATTGGGCGGGCAAATCTTGTTGGAAGGGCTATATATTCTGTGTTTTCAGTTACGAATACACCCGCATGAGGTCCACCCATGTTTGGCAGCTTTAAAATATCTGCAGTATGGAAGTTTGATAAGTCAACTGCAGCCACCCTGTTGTTTGCTACATCATTTGCAAATAGAAATTCTCCATCATAGTCTCCCTCGGTTTCAGAAACAGCTGGATGATGGAAGTCTCCCCATGTAAATCCGCCTAGCATTTCTTTCGTTTCCTCATCATATCCATAGCCTGTTGCTGGATCTGGGGTAAATACAGGCACCGTTCTTATTTTTCTCATTGAAGGAACTCCGTACACAAAAAGCTGTCCAGAGTGCCCACCTGAAGAAAGTAAATAATAATCATCAAGTTCTCCATAAGGAACAAAGACTTTTTCCGCCTTTGAGCGATTATCTTCAGCATTCTCCGTTTGATTTTGGCCGAAATCAGCAAAAAAGATAAATGCAACTAACAAACCTGCCGCAATCCCTAAAACCCCAGAGATAATTTTATTTTTTGACATGCTTTTCACCTCTTTAATTATTTTCTGCTGCTATGCTTAGTGCTTCAACAATGCTTTCAATCTCTTCGTCTGTTAATGGGTTGCCTTCAATTACAGTTGACATTACGGCTGATGTAGGCTCTTTTAAAAATTCCTCTAGTGGTTTGCCATGTTTACTTTCAACATTATTGTACGCGTTAGAAAGATCAGGACCGGTAGTACCACCTTCTGCATTTAAAGATTCAACAGCATGGCAGCTTAAGCAGTTATTTTGAGCAAGTGGTTCAGCATCTGCCGATGTGGTTTCTCCTTCAGCATCATCCTCGGTTGCCTCATCCTGCTCTGTTTCTTCGGGAGCAGCAGTATCAACTTTTGTATCTGTGTCTTGGGCAGAATCACCCATTCCCCAAATTAAGAAACCACCACCAAATGCAAGGATGAAACAAATAAGAAATATCAGTGCATTAGCTTTCATAAATAAACCTCCTTCTAAGATTTTTTAAACATAAGATGTTTATCCTATATACTTTAAGTCTAATAAAAAATCATTGAATTTCTAGTAATAGATGTCACAGTAGATTAACGATATAATGAACATACTGTGAATAGCCCTTTACCAACGTTTATACGGTTGTTATAGTGAAATTCAAGGAAAATGACAGCCATTGTTTTTCACAGTTACAGCAATCATTTCTTCCATTTTATTGCAGTGTACTATTTGTATGAAAACACTTATGAAAATTGCCCTAAAAAGACAATAGGAAAGTAACCCTCTCAAATTCGACTTTTTGAGAAAGTAAAATTGATACTTCATATTTTATGCAGACCTTAAGCTATCTCTTGATTAGCTGATATGGTTTTGTATCCTTTCCTTTTAAGGTATTCTACCATCTTTAATTCTTTGGTTTGTTGTTTTTCCCCTACGTATTTTCGACCGAGTTCTTAAAATAGTTCTCCTGTTTTAAGGATGTTATAAGCGATTTTTAAAATTAAATTGGCTGTAGCATACTTGCCTTCATCTACGTTTCATGATTCTTTTTTGAAAAGAAAAGATGCGATTGTTTTGACTAAGTGTCGACAGGGGATTCCTCCTCTTCTTTTGGATCCACCAGAATGTTATCAGCCTGGTCGAATTGTTATTAACTATATCCATGTTTACTATATCCGTGTTTTACTAAATTAATACTTCTATTTCGTTTAGAAATTCATTTTCATGGTAGTTGGTGGCGATGCGCAGCATAGCCATGGTTGTTTCAATGGAGAAAAGCCCCCACTGAACGAAGTTTCACTTTATATCTTCTTAAAGCTATAATGATATATAAGATAGCCATCACTCAAAAGGGGGATTCCAATGCCGAAGCAATCGAATAATCCAAAGCTGCTCTCTTCGGTTACAAACGCCTTGCGTATCTTAAAAAGCTTTTCTATATTTGAGCCAACCCAAAGAGTAAGCGACTTAGCGCAATCACTTGGACTAGCCAAGAGTACTGTCAGCCGTTTGCTTACAACACTTGCACATGAAGGTTTTGTTGTGAAAGATAAGAAAACAGGGGAATATCGGCTGGGGTTAGCTGTATTAACACTTGGGGGCATTTTAACGAATGAACTGGAAATTCATAATGAGGCATCTCCAGTTATGAATGAATTGGTAATTAAAACGGGAGAAACAGCACATTTATCGATTCTGGATGGGCTGGATACAATTTATATCCATAAAGAAGAATGCAATCATCCCATACGGATTCTCACCCATCTTGGAAGGAAAAATCCTGCTTATTGTACTAGTTCTGGTAAGGTCTTGCTGGCGTACGATAAAGGAAAGCTTGTGGAAGAGGTCATTTCCAAAGGATTACAAGTTTATACGAATAAAACGATCACAGATCCTGACAAACTAAGAAGACATTTAGCGGATATACGAAAAAAAGGCTACGCTGTTAGTATAGAAGAATTAAAAATGGGTGTGCGTTCTGTTTCCGCACCCATTCGAGATTATACAGGAAAAGTAGTTGCTGCGATTAATGTTGTGGGACCGGTACAACGCATGAAAGATTATAAAATACCTGAGATTGCCAGAAAAGTAATACAAGCAGGTGAAGAGGCTTCAGAGCGTTTAGGTTATGATAAACGGTTTCTCGGTTAGGAAAAACGTTTACAGATTGCTTGAACGCGGCACAATATACAGTGCTTACTGCCAGCATATATAATAATAAGATTAAACCAATTAAAAGACCCCTTCCGCGCCTGGAAGGAGTCTCTGTTCAATCAGGAAATAATTGGTGCTTTTACACTTGGTGTCCCTTGTTTAAAATAGCTATCTGGCAGTGGCGCTCCGTAATGGATAATCGCTTTTTCCACTTCATGCTCTTCCCAGCGCACTGGTTTCCAATCTGGATCAAAAATTAAATAACCACTATCGCCAAATAATTCTACACGGTTTCCGCCTGGTTCAAAAACATACATACACATCGCTTGTGAAACCCCATGCTTTAATGGTCCAGCTTCAATTGGAATATCATGTTCCGTTAATATTTCCGACAGATCATGTAAATGTTGTGGGAATCCATACCAGAATGCAACATGATGCAGTCGTCCAAGCCCTTTTTCAGATGTTCCCTGGTCACCCATGAATGCAAGTTCATGTACTAAAGGACTGACACTTAACCATGAACCAATTTCGGAGTCATCACTTTTTACAACATGTTCTCTCAATTTAAATCCAAGCTCATCCATCATAAAATTCTTGTTTGCTGTTACATTGCTGGAAAGCAAATTTACATGGTCAATACGGCGAACGGGAACTCCTTTAATTGGGCGCTTTTGCGGGCGGTTTTTCAACTCCGTTGCTTCACTTTCCGGACATTTAAAGTAATCCACGTCCCAAAGAATCTCCATTTTATGATTGTCAGGGGTAACGAATTGATAGGCTGCACCATGTCCAAGATCTCCATCTATCCAGCCTAAGCCTGCTCCGGATTTTTCTAGCGTTGCTGCACGTCTTTCCAATGCACTTTTTGAGCTTGCTCTCCAGCTTACATGCCCCACACCTGCTTCTTTTCTTTCTGTCACCTTAAGCGAATGATGGTAGAAATCCTCATATGAACGTAAATAAGCAGACTGTCCTTCCCGTGCCACTTCCGTCATTCCAAGCAATTCTTTAAAAAACCATAATGTTCCGTCTGGATCTGGGGTAAAGATTTCCACATGAGCTAATTGTGCAACATCAAACTTTTTTAATTCATTAATCATCATAACTTCCTCCCTATATTTATAATAATTATTAATTGATAACGCTTTCATGCATGAGGTATTTGAGTGGGCAGGAAGCCTTTTCTTCCCAGGCTTCCTATCGCCCTAAATCTTTCGCGCTCTTCCCACCAATTCCCCAATGTGTTTTCGGTACTTCTGTGACAACAACACGGACATTTTCCTTTGGTGCATCAAGTGTTTCACTGACTGTTTCTGTAACATTTTTTAATAATGCATTAATTTTTTCTTTCGGTCTGCCTTCAATAATTTGAATTTGAATAAGCGGCAAATACATCACTCCCTTCCCGTATAATTTTCTATCACATATTACCCACTGGCTTTTGTTTAAGTTAAAAGCTAGCGAGCAAAGAAGGAAACGTCCCCCAATCCCCCATATTTTGCACTGACATAGTCACCACGGGATAATTTCACTGCTGCCGTGAGACCACCAGTTAAAATTGGCTCGCCTGCTTTTACCTTTTCTCCCTTTTCACTTAACATGTTTGCTAGTTTTGCAATTGAGTTTGCCGGATGTCCCAATACCGCTGCCCCTGCCCCTAACGCCTGAATCTCTCCATTAATCGATAATGTGACACCAACGACATCCAGCTCCAAGTTATCTGGTCTATTTAAACTTGTGCCAAAAACTGCGCCTGCTGCTGATGTATTGTCCGCAATGACATCTGGAAGAGTGAAGTCAAAGTTTTCATAGCGGCTATCAATAATCTCCATCGCTGGAAAAACATATTCCGTTGCACAAAGCACATCAAGTTGTGTTACACCAGGTCCTTTCAGGTCTTTCGATAAGATAAACCCAATTTCTGGTTCTACTTTTGGATGGATATACGCATCAAGCGAAATCGCATCACCTTCGTTTACAATCATATCATCAAACACATAGCCATAAATGGGATCATCGACACCCATTTGCTTCATTTTTGCTTCACTCGTTATCCCCATTTTTGGACCCGCAATTTTTTTACCTTCCGTAAGCTTTTGTCTTACTAATTCTTCTTGAACAAGATAGGCATCTGCAATTGTCAGTTCAGGATATAATTCTCTTGTAATCTTTGCAATTTCTCTCTTTTCTTTTTCTGCATGATGTGTATAATTGGCAAGCGCTTTTACCAGTTTCTTATCCATCTTCCCCCTCCTTATCGTATTCTCTTTCACTAATCTAGGTTGTTATATTGTGACATGATTTTGCCTTGCCAGCTCTGCTGCAACGTCAATAATCATATCCTCCTGGCCGCCAACAATATTTCGCTTGCCAAGCTCAATTAAAATATCTCGGGAATCCAGATTGAACCTTCGTGCTGCGCGATCCGCATGCAATCTAAAGCTTGAATATACACCAGCATAGCCCATTGTTAAACTATCCTTCGTAATCTCCTGCGTTCGTGGCAAAATGGATGCAATGATATTTTCAGCGAGGTCCATCATTCTATATAAATCAATTCCTGTATCGATTCCCATCTTTTCGAGTACAGCAATGAGCACTTCTGTCTGTGTATTCCCAGCACCCGCTCCTAAACAGCGAACACTGCCATCAATTCGCGTTGCCCCATGTTCAATTGCAGCAAGCGTGTTTCCCATTGCCAAGGATAAATTATTATGGGCATGGAAGCCGACATTTACTTTTAAAGCTTGACGTAAAGCGCTAATTTTCTCTGTCACTTGCTGCGGCAGCATTGCTCCTGCAGAATCCACTACATAAACGGTATCTGCACCATAGCTTTCCATCAAGGTTGCCTGTTCTACTAATTTTTCAACAGAAGCCATATGACTCATCATGAGAAAGCCAACTGTTTCCATTCCTAAAGCTTTTGCGGTTTCCAGATGCTGTTTAGAAACATCCGCTTCCGTCACATGTGTAGCGACACGCACCATTTTCGCACCAATTTGATGCGCCATTTTCAAATCTTCAATCGTTCCAATTCCGGGAAGCAGCAGCACCGCAATCTTTGAAAAATCAGCATGCTCAACCGCTGCCTCAATCAATTTTAATTCATCGGTTTTTGATAAACCATATTGAAGGGAAGAGCCACCCAGCCCATCACCATGAGCGACTTCTATATAAGGAATCTTTGCCGCATTTAATTCTTTTACGACTTTTATCACTTGTTCAACTGTATATTGATGACTCATTGCGTGACTTCCATCCCGTAATGCAACTTCCGTAATTTTTAATTCTGACACGAGATTTGCCCTCCTTTCTTCCTAATTAACTGGATTTGTTTTCAAACGATTTTTTGCAAACTCTTCTGCAACTTTTACAGCGGCAGAGGTCATAATATCAAGATTGCCAGCATATTTTGGCAGATAATGTCCTGCCCCTGCAATCTCTAAGAAAATAGTAATCTTGTTTTCTTCAAAAATTGGCTCTGTACGCAATTGATATCCCGGTACATAAGCTTGCACGCTTTCAGCCATTTTTTTAATCGAAGCAGTTATTTTTTCTTCATTCATTGTTCCATCTTCTACAATTACATGGATTGTGTCACGCATCATAATTGGTGGTTCAGCTGGATTTAAAATAATGATTGCCTTCCCTTTCTTTGCACCGCCAACCTTTTCTATTCCTTTTGCAGTAGTTTCTGTGAACTCATCAATATTTGCACGTGTTCCCGGACCAGCACTTTTGCTTGAAATGGTGGCAATAATTTCGGCATATTCAACTGGTGCTGCTTGATGAATCGCATGAATAATTGGAATCGTTGCTTGACCGCCGCATGTAATTAAGTTTATATTCTCTGCTTCCTGATTTTCTTGTAAATTAACTGTTGGAACTACAAACGGTCCAATTGCTGCAGGTGTCAGGTCAAGCATTTGCTTTCCCAATATCTTGGCAACCTTCGCATTGTAAATATGGGCACCGGCACTCGTGGCATCAAAGATAATATCAACAAGATCTGGATTATCCAATAAACCATCGATGCCGTTATCAAATACGGTAAGACCAAGCTTTCTTGCATGCTGCATTCCCCTTGATGAAGCATCAATGCCCATCATCGTAGTTAGCTCCAGCGTCTCTGACTTTTTTAGTTTTATCATAAGATCGGAGCCGATATTTCCGGAACCAATAATTCCTGCCTTTACCTTGCGCATTTCCATCCCTCCTGTTTATTCTGTAAAGTGCACGCTCACTTCACCTAAATCTGCAAATTTGGCACGGAAATAATCTCCCGGTTCTGCGTCTATTGCTGCTGATAGTGCGCCTGATAAGATAATTTCTCCAGCTTTTAGGGAAATTCCGTATGTTGAAAGCTTATTTGCAAGCCAGGCCACACACTTCGCCGGATCACCTAACGCCGCTGCACCTACACCCGTATTTTGCAGTTCTTCATTTTTGTAAAGCGCCATACCAATATGTTTAATATCTACATCGGTAATTTTTCTTGGTTTTCCTCCGAGCAGATACAGACCAGATGATGCGTTATCTCCTACAGTATCCTCAAGTGTAATTTTCCAATCTTTTATCCGGCTATCAACGATTTCCAGGGCTGGGACAATCGCATATGTAGCCTGAACGACATCAAATGGCGTAACATTTGGACCTACTAAATCCTTCTTTAGAATAAAAGCAATTTCTCCTTCCACTCTTGGCTGAAGTACTTGTTTATAGGAAATGCTTCCACCATTCTCAATTTCCATTTTATTTGTAAGATGCCCATAATCTGGTTCATCCACACCAAGCAGATCCTGCATTGCTTTTGAAGTAAGTCCAATTTTCTTTCCCGTGATATACTGCCCTTCTTCTATATATTCCTGAATCGTATACAGTTGCACTTCATACGCTTCATCTATGGTAAGTTTGGGATTCAGTGCGGTTATAGGCTTGACCCCTTTTTCATTATCCCAAGCACTTTTTAAATGTTTTACAAGACGTTCTATTTTCGAAGACTGCACTGTTTTCATAATCACCCTCCTAAAGTTTCAATGTCACATTCGTCAGCTCTGTATAGAAATCCAAACTGTGCGTGCCGCCTTCCCGGCCAAGTCCACTGTGCTTCATCCCGCCAAAAGGTGTCCGTAAATCCCGCAGGAACCACGTATTTACCCAAACCATTCCTGCCTCAATCTGAGCTGAGAATCGTGCGGCCCGCTTTACATCCGTTGTCCAGATACTTGCACTTAAGCCATAATGTGTATCATTTACCTGTTCAAGCACTTCCTTCTCTGTATCAAACGGAAGTACCGTTACTACTGGACCAAAGATTTCTTCACGAACACAGCGCGAGGTTTTTTCAAGACCAGTAATGATGGTAGGCTCGATATAATATCCCTTTTCTTCATATAATATATTTCCCCCTGTAAGGAAGGCGCCTCCCTCTTCCTTTGCGATATCTAAATAGCTGACAACTTTATTGAAATGCTCTTCACTAACCATTGCTCCAATCTTTGTTTCTGGATCAAATGGATCGCCAACCTTCAATTCTTTCGCTTTCTCAGCAAATCTTTCTAAAAATGCATCGTAAATTCCACGCTGTACATAAATACGGGATCCGCAGAGACATACTTCTCCTTGATTAATAAAGCTGGATTTTAAAGTTGTTTCAATTGCTTCATCTAAATCTGCATCTGCAAAGATAATATTCGGATTCTTTCCCCCAAGCTCAAAGGATAATTTTTTTAATGTAGGTGCTGCAGCTTTCATAATCGCAGTACCTGTCACCGTTTCGCCCGTAAAAGCAATGGCATCGACATCCTCATGCGAAGTAATTGCGGCCCCCGTTTCACCTAGACCATGAACTAGGTTCACCACTCCATCTGGCACTCCAGCTTCTTTGCAAATCTCCACTAGCACTGTGGCTGTCATCGGGGTGACCTCTGAAGGTTTCATTACAACCGTATTCCCCATTGCAAGAGCTGGGGCGAGTTTCCAGGTTAATAGCAATAATGGAAGATTCCATGGGTTAATGAGACCAACTACCCCAACTGGTTTACGTACCGAATAGTGAATCGCTATATCATCTTGCTGAAAAGATTCATTGCCCGAAGTTGTGACATAATCAGCAAAGAAATGAAAGTTATTTGCCGCTCGGTCAATATCTACACTTTTTGACAGCCAAAGCGGTTTTCCAGTATCTAATGACTCAAGCGCTGCAAGTTCAGGCAATCTCTCCATAATAAGATCTCCTATTTTGCGGATAATTTGCGAACGTTTCTTTAAAGGCATGCTGCCCCATTCTCCCTTAAGTGCTGCTCTAGCCGCTATTACCGCCTGATCAACCTCTTCCTTTCCCCCAATTTGTACAGTTCCCAATACTTCCTTCGTTGCTGGATTCATATTTTCAAAAGTTTTTTCAACTTTCGATTGGACAAATGCTCCATTAATATAATGGAAGCAATCAATTGGTTTTATCTTTGAAGATCCTTCAGTGATTTGCATGAATGTTCCTCCCTATGTCTTTTGGAAATGCATTCATCATTTCCATACTTGTATTGTCATTTTGTCTAAAGATCAAGTCTTTTAAGTTATCTTGCCATTTATATTATAGGAAAATTTTAAGAGATGAAACTGACCAGTTCCTCTATGTGGAACAAAAACAAAAATTAATGAAATAATTTTAATATTGTTAAATGCATATCTGTAATCAAGCGGAGATTAGAAAAGAATTTAGGAATAGGAAAAACGCTTGAAGCATTTTGGTCTTCAAGCGGAATGTTTGCGGGATATTCTTTTAAAAATAGAGTCCTAACACAATTGCAATTATTATTGCCAGCAGAAGAAGCAGCTTTTCAACGTTAGTAACCTGCTTGAAATCTCTTGGGTTCATTTTCACAATTAAAAACAATGCATATAGCAGAAAAACAGCGATAACTAGAGCGGTCATCCACCTTTCTGTTCCAACCCAAATTGCGCAAAGTCCAGCAAAGAGAAAATAGAGGAATGCTGGAACACGTGCGAATTCCATTCCAAACCTCTCCACAAACCAGACAACACTCGTCCGTTTTTTCGGTACAGCTTGCCTGTCTGCTTCTACATCAGGTATATGGTGCACCATGACCCAACCCATACAGACGAAAGCATTGATTACAGCATTCTGATAGGCCCATAATGGTATAGAATCTAAAATAATCCATGGAGCTGCAACGCCTAAAAGGAAAATTGCCGGAAATAAACTGAACCATTCTCCAATAAAAGGACGATAGCTTAAGCGCAGGGGTGGCAATGAATAAGAAACAGCAGACCAAACACCAATTATAATTAAAATGGTCAGCTCATATCTGCCAATAATTGCAACAACAACAGCAATGCCCAATAAACTGAGCGCCAGCCATTTTCCAATTTTCCAAACGAGGTCAGGCTGCATAATACCTTTTTGAATAACCCGGCTGCCACCGGATAAAATGGCCGGACTATGTTCATCTGTCCCTGTAAGAAAGTCAGCATAGTCATTAAATAAATGGGTTAATAAGCCATGAACAACAATAGCAGCAATGCTTAAAAAAAAGAACATAAGAAAGAATTCGCCAGCAGTTATCGAGGTATGTAAATAAAGTGGAAGTAAGCCTGATATAATCGTAACAATGCTTGACGATATGACCGCAATTAAACGAAGAATCATGAAACCATCTTGCAGTTTTTTAAGGATTGATTTGTTCAATGGGTATACCTCCTTTTAGAGAAGTTTAATTGGTGCTTGTATGTAGTCTATCATTTCATCATACCCTTTTGGCAGGCATTTCAGCCGTTTGATTTTATTTTTAAAAACGGGGATACTTGAGTAAGTGACACCTTTCCAGCCGAATGATAAAATAAAAGGTAATCTGGCTTCGCTGATGAAGGAGTACGATAGCATGAATGATGAATTAGTTATATCAATTGCGATTCCTCCATTTCCTATTTTTATAGAAGGGAATTTAACGGAATACCAGGAAGGTGCTTTACACCCTGATAGGACACATTTGGAGTATTTCAATATGATTTTTGTAAAGGAAGGGACACTTTATCTAGGAGAAGAAGGAAAGGATTACGTTGTTCGGAAAAATGAAATGCTGATTCTATTGCCAAATCAGCATCATTATCCAATTAAACCGACAGATGAAACAACGAAATTTTACTGGATTCACTTTTATACAACAGGAAATTATATGCAGAGTGGTCAGGCACAGCAATTGGAATCGAATATCTCTATTCCTTCCCTGCATTTTCATAATAGTTATCATACGATTCATCTTTCGAAAAAAAGTGCACTTGTTGATACAAAAGAAATCTATAAAAATATCGAAAGTTTACTGGAGGGTACAATGAAGGAAAATGCAGATCTTACATTTTGGGATACACAGCAGCAGTTTTTCTTCCTGTTAAATCTTCTGGATGGACAAGACCGTGCAAAAGATACGAGTGTGGTTATTGCTGAGAAAGTGGAGCAATTCATTCGTGAGCACTATCAGGAAGAACTTACGAATGAAGACCTGGTAAAAAAGTTCAATTTACATGAAAATACCATCGCTAAATATTTAAAGCAATATTACGGGTATACTCCAATGGATTATCTAAAAGAATACCGCTTGATGCAAGCAAGAAATTTTTTGGTAAAGACAGATTATCCAATTCAGGAAATCGCAGAGCTCTGCGGTTATAAATGGGTTCCTTACTTTTCCAGGCTCTTTAAACAACGATTTGATATCTCACCATTACAATATCGGAAAAAACATATGGAAACAAAAAACTAATTTTCTATAATAAAGTGAACTTCATTCAGTGAGGTTTTCCCCCCCCCACTGAATATTAGTTGAACCAATCTGGGATTTACTGGCAGTTACCCCCATATACAATTTTCGGCTTTCCCTCGAATTATTGAAGTAGAGGTCATACTGCCAAATTAATGCAGGATAAAAACAAGGTATCTCCACAATAGTGCAAGATACCTTGTTTTTTTACTATGCATGCCTTTCCCGCAATTCTTGTTTAATATTTTCCTCGTTTTTCTCATATTTAATATAAAGAAACATGATTAGGGCAGCCATCGCAAAGAATATCGCTGGCAGCCAGGTGAAACTGAATTTAATCGCTGCTAATGCTGCTGGCGTTTGCTCCGTATTGGCAATATATCCTGCAGCATCTAGAATAAGGGAAGGAATAAAGCTTCCCAATCCTGAGCCCAGCTTAATACAGAATGAAATACCAACTGCGGTTAAGAATCCACTAGCTCTAATACCATTTTTCCATTCTCCATAATCAACCGTATCGGAAAGCATCGCAAACGGTAAAGTAACGGCAATACCAGTTCCGAGTGATGCAATAATCCAGCCAATAATAATAACAGTTACATTATCGCCTGTAAATCCAATAATTAATTGACCAATTGTAGCTAATGTTAAGCCGATAATTTGCGTGTGCGATTTAATAATACGTTTCACAATAAATGGAAGAACTGTAATGGAAACCATCTGGAAAACAACAAGCCCATTTAAAATCGATGCCAGGTTTTTAAATCCAAGGTTGTACTCCGCATAGTATATAACTGTTGATGTTCTTGCGGTATTCGCAACCCAATATAAAATAAATACTGTAACTAAGATCAACCATGGCCAATTTCTTTTTGCGGCCCGAAAGCTCTCTCTGATAGAAAGGGAATTTTCGGATTTTGCTGTGCTAATTTCCTTTGTTCCTTTGAAGGCAAAAATCAAAAGGAATATAGCAATGACTGCAAAAATCGCAACGGTTGCACTAAAACCTACTTTTTCATCGCCTCTTCCTAAGAAGTCAACTAATGGGAGTGTAAATGAGGCAGCTACTAAATACCCAATCATTCCCCCATTACTTCTCCATGAATTCAGTTTAACCCGCTCATTGGAATTGTAAGTCAAGTTAGGGAGTGCAGATGACATGGATGCACTTATCCCTGTATAAATGATCCCTGCCAAAATATAAGTAACCAAAGCATAAATATTTTTAGCTCCATCTGAAATATCTGGAGCTTGAAATGCAAGGAAAACAGCTATACCAAAAGGTACTGCGAGCCATAACCAATACGGCCGACTTTGTCCCCATTTGGTGTGCGTATGGTCAATAATGATTCCCCATATAGGTGCATCCAGCGCATCAACAAACCTTGCAACGAGTAAAATAAACCCAGCAGCTGCAACGGATATTCCCAATACATCGGTATAGAAGTACATAATGAAACTGGTTAATGTAACGTAAAGCAAATTTCCAGCCGTATCCGTACTGGCATAAGCCAAAACTCTTTTTAATGGCATTTTTTCGTTATTTGGCTTTTCTTCAGCATCATGCTCCTGCTTCAATGATTCCATTGTATCCCTCTTTCCTGTTTTAAACTTTGATGAAACGTCCGTCCACATAAAGTATTTCACTGACGATTTCGCCATCCTCTGAAATGAAATGTGCATCCGCATCATAAAAATGATACTCGGAAGGATAGGCAGCATAACTATGAATCAACAGACCTTTTTCAGTCTCTTCAATAGAGCCGTTCACTATTTTTACTTTATTATCTTCTTTGTATAAGTAAGTTTTTTTACCAAACCCATCTAGATATGCAACGAGCTCTTCCCCCATATCCCAGTCAGAGGTTTCTTCCTTTTTGCTGAACAGCTTGGCAAAAATTCCTCCATCCCGATAAAATGTCGATTGCCCAAAGCGGTTTCGTGATAAATCAGGTCGATTTAGATGTGGTCCTGCTACACTGTAGGTAGATGCAGCTTCCCCTTTATTTAATCGTTTATCTACTGCCTTCGCATTCGTATCGTAACAATATAAAATACCGACTGTAGCACGATAAGCCGCTTTAAGGTAGCGAGTATCCTGAAGTGCTTCATATGCTTTCAACGTTCCTGCAGCCGTCAAACCACCCCACAAGGAATGTACCATATAGGAAAGTGCTTCCCACCAGCGATCTGGGTTCTGTGCTCGAAAATCATTAGAAAATCCTGTATTGGCAATTAATAATTCACCATATCTTTTTGCCGCTTCTTTTTGATTTGAACCAGCTAATGCACCTGCGGCAGGACCGAATCCCGCATTATCATAAAAATGCTCCGTGACAGCAGCTTTGTACGTAACACTGTCTTTGGCAACCTTTTCTGCAATGCTTGTCCATAATTCATTGATTTCATTATATTTTTCCTGCAAATCTCGAACTTTCAAGTCTTTCAACAAATCATTTATATATAAGAAATATGTGCCAAGCATTTGCGCTTCTTCTTTTCCGCGTTCCGTTTCATGCAAATTTGGATTTACACGTAAACAAAAAACATCTGCTGCCCATTTTAAATACGTATCTGAAGTATTATATTGCAAAATTTCGTCATCAAATTGCGACAAGAGATAAAAAACATGTCCAATATATTCAAAATCCATACAGCGGTAGAAATCACCATAAAGATTTGCTGGTTTTGTAAAATCTCCATTTACAAACCATTTCGGCCGAATGTAATTCATACAGCTCTCTTCGACTTTCCGTACCTGGCTCTTGTTTGTTTTTTCCAACAAATTCTTTTTTAGAACAAAACTGAGTTTACCCAGTGACTCTCCCTGATTCGAAACCGGAAAATAAGAATAAGGTATGTCTGCATCAGCACCCTGGTAGAGAATATTGCTGATATAGTCTGCACGTTCTGCTAATATTTGCTGCATTGGCTCCATTACGTTAATGATGAAATTGTCTGCTTTTCCATTACTTAGTTTCAGAGAAAGCTTATGCTCACCAGGAGTTTTAAAGATGATAGTTCCTTCGTAATCGTTACCATTCCTTTGTATTTTTGAGACTATATCTTTCGTTTTTAATCCCTCTTCAGAGTCTTTAAAATCAACCCACGCTTCATCCAAAAACACATTGGAAGATAAACTTACAGAGAAATGATAAGGCTCATTGATAATTGCAAGCGGATCACTAGAATAAATAGGATGTTCATACTTTTGGCTAATTTGATAGAAATTATCCTGGTCATTAAACGGTTCAAAGACAAACTGCCATTCCTTGCTTTCATCTGCTTTCATAGAAAACCCGTCTTTAGAATAGATCCAATCAGCGTTTTCAAAGTCAGCGGGATAACCCCCTGCAAAGACAAACTGATGAAATAAAATCCCGTCCAGGGAAGGAGAAACGTTTTCAAAAAAGCGATTCTTATAATCACAATAGGTGCCAATTGATTTTGTTTCACCCTTAATCTGATAGACCCCAAGATGTGGAGCCTCATTGCTTCTTCTTACGCATGCCAGTTTTGTGAAACCCTTCGATATCGATGGAAAAACAGCTGCTGAATGTTTGGTCTGCATTGCTAAATCATTGATACGGTACATAACATAAGCAAATGGGGTCCAGACAGTAAAATGAGAGATATGCAGCTTCCTATTCGTTCGGTTTTTTAATGAGATTGTCCAAAATAAAGCATCCTCTGACTGACTTAAATCATAAATAAAATTCACTTCTACTGTTTCAAATAAATAAACTACCATTGCCAGATTTTCCGAAAAGCGGACATCTGCCTCCATTTCTTGACTGTAGTGTGTTTTATCATTGACCTTTATTGAAAAGCTGCCAAATAACTTATCTGCAGCATCATAGTTTGCTTGTTTAAGATAATTAGTATCAATAACCCAATTCATTTGACTTGGATCATTTTTTAAAACTAATTTTGATATATTTCCACTTGAAAACAGTTCAATGTGAAATGTATTATTTTCCAATAGTAAACTCCTTTCTACAAAAAGACTGTATCCCCTTTCAAAGGCATACGAAAGAATATGAATTCAAAAGTATAACGCTACCGGTAATCGCTTACACCAAGTATATTGCAATAAATCATGAAATGAAATAAACGATTTCAAGCATTTTTTATACTATTTCACTCGGAGAGATGGGGGGGAAAGTTAATTAGATGAATAGCAGCAGAAAAATGTGGATAGCAGTATTTACTCGTGGCAATAAAAAGCCTGCCTTTTGGTACAGAAATTTGTTGAAAGTCTATACCAATTGGCAGGGCTAATATGCTAAAGCCTGAATAAGCAACCAAGCATTTATTCTATTTTTGACTAGATGATACACTAGCTTTACGAAATCGGATGAACAAAAGCGCAAGCGCCCGTTCAGCAACGTACAAACTGTAGTGCTTCGCAATGAGATAAAGGAAACACGGTGAGGGACGAGCCGATGTTGACTT